>NZ_JARAMK010000001.1:0-849580 GCF_028807495.1 Roseovarius sp. SK2 | reverse complement strand
CAAGATCGCCGAGGGCGACCCGGCGGCAGCGGGCGAGGCGTCGGACAAGCTGATCGACTATATCTCCGAGTTCACCCGCGCGACCCTTTGAGGCGCTGCGCGCGGAGCAGGCATGCGAACACGTCATCGACGGCGAACCCCGCGAATGCGCCCGCCTCATGATCAAATGGTTGGCCATTTCGAAGCGCGGCGCCTGGCCGAGTATTTTGGCCTCAATCAGCAGATCCACGAAGGCATCCTGGTCGTTGCCCGCAACGAGATATTGATGGTGCAGTATCGCTCGCTGGCCACCCAGGTGCGGCGCGCATGGTTCGTCGCCGACATGACAGCTAGGCGTTGTAACAAATAGCCACCGAAGAGCATTAAGTGATCATGCCCTTCCTTGAAGCCCGCGAGGGCGACGGATTGGCCTCGACCCTGCACAAGCACCTTCAGCACAAGCTTGAAACCCTGCGTGCCAAAACCGTCCGCGCGCGCCTTGCACTTCGTGTTCTGATAAAATATATCTAAGGTATATCAACTGTGGCGGGGGAGGCAGGCTTTGAATGATATGAGTTGGGGAACCCTGGCGGACGACAAGGCCGCGCGGCTCGATGAAGCCGCCCGAAACGGTCTCGGAAAGATCGTCGCCGCCGATCAGGCCGAGACATTGCTTGTGTCCGTGCTGCGTCCGAATGACCGTATCTGCATCGAGGGCAACAACCAGAAACACGCCGATTTCATTTCGGAAGTGCTCAGTGACGTTGACCCCGAGGTGATTCACGACCTGCATGTCGTGCAGTCGAACTTGGCATTGCCGCAGCACCTTGACCTTTTCGAGCACGGCGTCGCGAAGCGACTGGATTTCTGCTACGCGGGGCCGCAGGGCATTCGCATGGCGCAGCTGATCGAGGACGGCGTCATCGAGATCGGCGCCATTCACACCTATCTGGAGCTTTACGCGCGCTACTTCGTGGACCTGACGCCGCGCGTCAGCGTCGTCGCGGTCGAGGCCGCCGACCGCGAGGGCAACCTGTACACCGGCCCAAACACCGAGGACACGCCGCCCATCGTGGAGGCGACCGCCTTTAAGAGCGGCATCGTCATTGCCCAGGCGAACCGGATCGTCGATCGGGTGCCGCGTGTCGACGTGCCCGCGGACTGGACCGATTTCGTGGTCGAGGCGCCGCGGCCGCACTACATCGAGCCGATCTTTACCCGCGATCCCGCCGCTATCACGGAAATCCAGATCCTGATGGCGATGATGGTGATTCGAGGCATTTACGAACCCTATGGCATCCAGCGCCTGAACCACGGCATCGGGTTTGGCACGGCCGCGATAGAGCTGATCCTGCCGACCTATGCCCGTGACCTCGGTTTGCTGGGCAAGATCTGCAACTACATGTCGGTCAATCCGTGCCCCACGCTGATCCCGGCGCTGGAGAGCGGGTTCATCACCTCGATCCATTCCGCCGGGTCGGAGCTGGGTATGGAAGACTATGTTGCCGCACGCTCGGACGTTTTCTTCTGCGGGCCGGACGGGTCGCTGCGGTCGAACCGGGCGTTCTGCCAGCTTGCGGGCCATTTCTCGGATCTCTTCATCGGCTCGACCCTGCAGATCGACACCGCCGGCAATTCCTCGACCGCGACGAGCGACCGGATCACCGGCTTTGGCGGCGCACCCAATTTCGGCTGCGACAGCCGCGCACGGCGCCACGCATCGGACCCGTTCCTGCAGGCCGCCCGGGAGGAAACAGGGCAGGAATCGCCGCAGCGCGGCCGCAAGCTTGTCGTACAACTGGTCGAGACCTTCCGCGAGGGTGGCCAGCCCGTATTCACGGAGCGTCTGGACGCATGGGACATCCAGAAACGTTTCGGTATGGACCTGCCGCCGATCATGATTCACGGCGACGATGTCACCCATATCGTGACCGAGGAAGGCATCGCGAACCTTCTTCTCTGCCGCGGCCCGGACGAGCGAGAGCAAGCCATTCGCGCGGTGGCGGGCTATACCGAGGTAGGCCGCAGGCGTGATCCGAAACGCGTTGCCGATCTCCGCCGCCGGGGCGCTGTGCGCTATCCTTCCGATATCGGGATCGACACGCGGCTGGCCTCCCGCTCGTTGCTGGCGGCAAGGTCTGTGCGTGACCTCGTACGCTGGTCGGGCGGGCTTTACGATCCTCCGGCACGCTTCAGAAATTGGTGAGTGGCATGACGACATTACTTGAATTCGAGTTTGACAACGTGAAGCGCGGCAACACGCGGCGCGCGGCACAGATCGTCGGCGTGGTCGGCTCAGGGCAGCTGGAAGTGCTGATCGAACCGGCCGAGCTGGACGGGAAATGCGAAATCGTGGTCGAAACCTCGGCCCAGGGCTTTGACGAGATCTGGCGCTCCGTGCTGGACGATTTCGCCGCGCAATACCCGGTGGCCGATCTGCGCATCTCGATCAATGACGGCGGCGCGACGCCCGCAGTGGTGAACCTGCGCCTGCAACAGGCAATTGCGGAGGTGCTCGATGTCTGATGTGCTGCCCACCCCCCAGGAAAGCTATCTGGAACTCAGCGCCCGCCAGCGCATCGCACGCATCTGCGACAAGGGAACCTTTACGGAAATCTGCGGCCCGGAGGCGCGGCGCAAGAGCCCGCACCTGGCCACCTTCGGGATGCCCAGCGCCTTTGATGACGGGCTGATCGTGGGCGAGGCGCGGCTTGACGGGCGGAACATCATGGTCGCGGCACAGGAAGGCGCGTTCATGGGCGGCGCCGTGGGCGAGGTGCATGGCGCCAAGCTGACCGGGCTGTTGCTGCGCGCCGCCGACAGGGCCCCCGACGCGGTCGTGATCCTCGCCGATTCCGGCGGCGTCCGCCTGCACGAGGCGAATGCCGGGCTGGTTGCCGTGGGCGAGATACAGCGTGCAATCTTCACCGCGCGCGATGCGGGCGTGCCGGTGATCGCAGTGATTGGGTCGGCGAACGGCTGTTATGGCGGTATGTCCATCGCCGCGCGGTCCTGCGACTGGGTTGTGATGAGCGGGGAAGGCCGGCTTTCGGTATCCGGTCCCGAGGTTATTGAAAGCGCACAGGGCGCGGGTGAATTCGACGCCCGCGACCGGGCGCTGGTCTGGCGCACGATGGGCGGGCGGCACCGCTATCTGATGGGTGACGCGGACCGTCTGGTGGCGGACGACCCGGGCGCCTTCCGATCGGAAATCGTATCCCTCCTGGGCCAATCCCGCGCGATCACGCTCGAGACGCTGCGCGCCCGGAATACCGAGTTGAAACAGCGGATCGATACGTTCGGCGCGGCCCGCGACGGCACCGAGATATGGCAGGCGATGGGCCATTCGGATCCCTGGCGGCTGCCCGAACTTGAACCCGACCCGTTCCAAGCCGCGGTCGACGGTAAACGGAGAAAACGGGCATGAAGGCAACCGAAACCTTGCTGCAGCAATTGTTCGGATCGGACTGGACACTGGAGCACGAGGGCAACGTGGTCTTTGGCCGTGGGCGCCTGAACGACCGGGACCTGCGGATCATCGGCACGGTGAACCAGTGCGAGATTGGGATTGACGAGGCGACCAGGCTCGCCGGCGCCGTGCTGGACGTGCTGGCAGAGGCGGAGCCTGGCAGCAAACCCGCCGATATTCTCTTTCTGGTCGACAATTCGGGCCAACGGCTCAGCCTGCGCGACGAGCTTCTGGGAAATGTCGCTGCGCTCGCCCATTTGGCCGAAGTCCTTCACTTGGCACGCCGTGAAGGTGCGCGGGTGCTGGGCCTCGTGCACAGGCTGGCGCTATCGGGCGGGTTCATGGCGACCGGAATGGCCGCGACGCGCTGTGACGCGCTGGCCGAGGCAGAGGTTCGGGTGATGCGCCTCGACGCGATGTCGCGGATCATGAAGGTGCCGAAGGACCGCTTGACCGAACTGGTCGAGGGAACTGCGATGCTCGGCCCCGGCGTGCGCAATTACCATGCGATCGGCGCGCTGACCGAGCTGTGGGAAAGTCCGACATCCGACAGGCTAGAGGCGGCGTTCGACGCCATGTCCCAAGCGAACTCCGATGACACGCGAGGCGACATGGGCCGCGCCCGGGGCGGGCGGACCCTGGCCGCCTGCGTGGCAGAGCTGGTGCGTCAAGCATGAAATCGCGCTCGCCTCAGCGACACGACCTTGTCTTCGTCGATCCCAAGTTTTTCGGCGGGACCCCGATGGACAGGGAACTGGCGGCATGGGCCGGGGCAGGCTTTCCCTTTGTTCAGCGGATGCAGCCGGGGCAGGCCGTCGCGTGCCAGTTGGGCTGGCCCCGTCCCTTGGGTGCACCGCAGCGCCGTTTCGGCTTTTCCGTACCATTCGATGCGGTAGTCTGGCGCAGCCGCCCGCCGCGCCTGCGCGATGTGGCCGCCGCCGCGCCTGATGGATGGACGCAGGCGCTGAGGCGTGCCTTCACCCTCGAACAGGCTTTCAATCTCCGGATCCGTGTCTACGGATCGCTGGCATGGCAGGGCCTTACCGGTTTGCGCTACGTTCATGCGAACTCCGACCTCGACCTGCTCGTCGAAGGCCTGGACGGACTTGCACCCGGCGATCGGCAGGCCGCCATCTCGCGGCTGATCGCCGGCGCGACGCCGCGGGTCGACGGCGAAGCGGTGCTTGCCGACCGGGCCGCGATTTCTTTGCGCGAATTCCTGAAAGAGAGCTCGCAGGTTTTGGTTCGCCACCTCCAGGGCCCGCGCCTGGAACCGCATCCCTTGGGCGGGATCGCCTGATGTTGCAAGTGGTACCCATGCCTGCCCCACATTGCGTGGCGGCGGTCCGGATCGGAAGGCTTGCTTCCCTGGCGCTCTTTCTGGAGCTTGCCTGCTATCCAAAGCCGGGCCTTGTCAGTTTTGTCGACAACGGGGCCCATCGCGACATGGACGCGCAGACCCTTCTGGCTTCGATCGACGCGCTCTCGGGCTATTTTCCCGAGATCGCCGAGGCCGGCGCGGATCATGCCCCGCTGGCGGAGTTGCGGGATCTGGGGCGCGCCGCGGAAATACGGATGCTGACGGCCACACAAGGCGTCAACACGCATCGGGGTGCGATTTTTGCCATCGGGCTGTTATGTGCCGCCGCCGGGCGGAGAATGGCCATCGGCACAGCGCCGGATCCCGTCGACATTGCGTGCGATGTCGGGCAGCTCTGGGGAGCGACGCTCGGTACAGACCGCTCTGCCGCGCCCATCACGCACGGACAAAAGGTGCGCCACCGCTACGGCGCCAATGGCGCGCGCGGAGAGGCCGCGGCGGGGTTTCCCACCATCCGACGCGCGGTGCTGCCGCGCCTTGAGACGTTTCGAAGACACCCGCGCGCGGCCGCATCGGACGCGCTTTTCGCCAGCCTGGCTGTTCTGGAGGATACCAACCTGCTGCACCGGGGCGGGACCGAAGGGCTTAGCTTCGTCCGTCAGGAGGCGCGGCAGGTGCTGCGGCTGGGCGGCGTGCGGACCGGACCGGGCCATCGCCGCGCAGTCGCACTGCACAAGGAATGCATCCGCCGCAATCTCAGTCCGGGCGGTACGGCCGACATGCTGTCCGCCGGGCTTTTCCTGAAGTTGCTGGCGATCTGAGATGGGCATCGGGATCATGTTCTCGGGGCAGGGAACGCAGCATCCGGAAATGTTCGCTGGTCTGCCTGACGATGACACCGTGGCGTCGCTGGTCCGCGAAGCCTGCGACGCCGCAGGCCTTTCTCTGCAGGACCGGCACTTGCCGGACGATGCCTGCATCTTTGACAATCGCTGCGCGCAGCCACTGATCGTGGGACATGCGCTTGCCTGCTGGGCGGTACTCAGGGAGTCGCTGCCGTCCCCGTCTGCCTTTGTGGGTTACAGCGTCGGTGAGGTGTCGGCGATATCCGCAGCCGGCGCCTTGCCTGCCGAGGCCGCGATCCGGCTCGCGGCAGTCCGGGCGGAGCTGATGGAGGAGGCCGTGGACGTTCCGCAATCCATGTTCGCGGTGCGTGGCCGGGTCTCCGATCTTGACGCGCTATGCCGCGATCACGGCGCTTGGGTCTCCATCGACAACGGACCCGAACACCAGGTCATCTCTGGGCCGGTCACCAATCTGGCGGCGCTCAAGTACGCCCTGCAGGATCGACCGGCCTCGGTACGCGACATCGACGTGACCGTCGCTTCGCATTGTCCGCTGATGGAAGCCGCTCTGCCGCCCTTTCGCGTCGCACTGGACGCTGCGCTGGAAAAGCCCGCGCGCCGCTTTGTCTCTGCCTGGAGCGGCAAGGCTCCCCGGGACATCCCGGCCTTGGCCGAGGCGCTGACCGCTCAGATCAGCGCGCCGCTGCGATGGTCCTACACGATGCAGGCCGTGCGGGAGCGTGGTGTCAACGTCTGGCTGGAGGTCGGCTGCGGCAATGCGCTGGCGCGGATTGCGACCGAGCTGTCGCCCGATGTGCCGGCGCGGTCGATTGCCGATTTCCGGTCGCTGGACGAGGCCATCGCCTGGGCGCAACGCCATGACTAGGCGTCGCGCGTTTCTTAAGTGCCCGGCGGAAGACGTTTAACTACCAGATAAACATGGAATTCCATCCCTCGGGTCATGCTACGTGTTTTAAACCTTGATTGGTATATAAAACACATGCTATTGATATATCAATTGTTAGGGAGGAGAGAACAATTGCGACAGACCATGCTTAAACGCACCCTGATGGCCCTGGGCCTCGCCGCCGGTACGGCCCTTGCGCCGATCTCGGCAACCGCTGAGGATTATCCCTCGGGTTCCATGGAAGTGGTGCATCAGTTCGGGCCCGGCGGCGGCACCGATCGCTTTATTCGTGCCATCGGTGAACCGTTCAAGAGTATCTCCGGCGCGTCGCTCGTGCCGATCTCGGTTTCGGGCGGGGCAGGCATCCCGGCCTCGGTCAATTTCGAACAGCGCCCGGGCGATGGTAGCAGCCTGATGGCGATCGGCCCGGAGCAGGTCATCAATCACGCGCTCGGTCGGATCGACCTGTCGAAATACCAGCCCGTCGCACGCATCCAGTACGACCAAGGGTTGTTCTATGTGGCCCCGGATAGCGAATATCAGAACATCGAGGACCTGATTGCGCATCTCAAGGACAATCCGGGCGACCTGAAACTGGGCGTCACCGGCGCTGCCGGCTTTGACGCGATGCTGGCCGGCCTGTGGAACACGACCACCGGCGCTGAACTGACTCTGATCCCGTTCGAGAAGTCATCCGAAGCGATGGCGGCGGTGCTGGGCGGTCATATCGACGTGCTTTACGAGGAATACGGCCCTGTCCGCGGCGCGCTTGAGTCGAATGAACTTGTCCCGCTGGTCGTCTTTTCCGAGGAGCGTCTGCCAGTGTTGCCGGACGTGCCCACGGCTGAGGAACTGGGTTATGACGTGACCCTGGGTCGCTGGCGCGGTGTCGCCATTGCATCCGAGGCGGCACCGGAAAAGGCCGAGAAACTCTACAGCATCTTCGAGGAGGCTGTCGATGCCGACAGCTACAAGAAGATCGAAGAGCAGAGCGGCCTTCAATATCGCTCGGAGTTGATTGGTCCCGAGGCGTTCCAGGAGTTCCTGGAAAACGAGGTCCAAGTATATACCGAAGTGCTGAAGTCGCTGGGCCAGATCTGACCCAGCTTGCGCCGGACGCAGAGGAAAAACATGGCAGCGGCAGTCAATGATTGCCGCTGCCTGACCGGCAGGTGTCTTTCCGACAGTGAGGAACCATGAAAGAGACGTTTACGGAGCTCGCCGTAACTGTAGGGATGCTCGTTGGCACGCTCTACCTTCTGAGCGCTACGCAAGCCATCCGCCTCATCGGCGTGCCGCGCCCGGTCGATGCGCGCACCTGGCCGCAATGGGTGCTGGGCGGCATCGCGTTGCTCTGCCTGCTGCAGATCGCGCAACTGGGGCTTCGCCTGTGGCGCGCCCGCACCGCGGAGGGCGCCGAGGCCATCAGCGCGGCCGACAGCCGCGCCCCGGCGCAGGTGCTTCTGACCGCCCTGATGGCCGCACTCATACTCGCGTATTTCTGGGCTTTGCAGATCGTGGGCTTTGCCATCGCAACGCTTGCCTTCCTCTATTGTGCGCTGCCGCTGCTGCCCTATCGCAACCGGGTGGTGAAGCTGATCTTTCCGCCTGTCTTCACGGCCGTGCTCATCGGCTTTTTTTCCTACGGACTGTCGCTGCCGCTGCCGCGCGGAACCGGGTTTTTCTATAGCCTCAGCAGTTATCTGTTCTGAGCGCCGGGTAACTGAAAGGACGTACCATGCTTGAAGGTTTCTCGGACGCTCTGCTGTACATGCTGGGCTCGCCAATTTCTTTCGTCATGATCATCTTCGCGGTGATCTGGGGAATTGCCTTCGGATCGATCCCCGGCCTGACCGGGATCGTCGGTGTCGCGCTGCTGATCCCGTTCACGTTTGTCTTCGAGCCGATCGAGGGACTTTTGCTTCTGGGCGGCGTCTATGTTGGATCGACCTTCGGGGGCTCCATTTCGGCGATTCTGTTCAACACGCCGGGCAGCCCGGAGGCTGCTTGCACTGCGCTAGATGGCTACCCGATGGCGCGTAAGGGGCAGGCGGGTCGGGCCTTGGGCCTGGCTCTCGCCGCCTCGGCAATCGGCGGGCTTCTGGGCACGACGGTGCTGATGTTCGCCGCACCGCCACTTGCCCGCGCAGCGCTCAGCTTTGGCCCGCCGGAATATTTCGCGCTGGCCATCCTGGGGGTGACGGCCATCTCCTCGATCGGTTCGGGTTCGACGACAAAGGCGCTGATCGCCGGTCTGGCCGGTCTGGCGCTCGCCACGGTCGGGCTGGACCCCATCACCGGGACAGAGCGCTTCACCTTCGGCAGCGCCACGCTGCTTTCGGGTATCAGCTTTGTTCCAGCAATCATCGGTATCTTCGCCATGGCCGAGGTGCTGCAGCGCTATTCCGAGGGCAATACCGAGGGGCAGGTGATCAAGAATGTTTCGACCGAGTTGCCCAGCTTGTCCGAGTTCATGCGGATGAAGTTTACGCTTCTGCGGTCGTCGGCCATCGGCACGGCCGTGGGTGCGCTGCCGGGCGTGGGAGCGACCACCGCCGCTTTCATCAGCTATTCCGAGGCTGTTCGCTGGTCGAAGAACCCCCGCGCCTTCGGCACCGGCGAACCTGAGGGAATCGCGGCCCCAGAAAGCGCCAACAACTCGGCTGTCGGCGGTTCGATGATCCCTCTGCTGGCGCTTGGCATCCCGGGCAGTGCCACGACCGCGGTGATGCTTGGCGGGCTGACAATCCACGGGATCATCCCCGGACCGCTTATGATGACCGAGAACCGCGACCTCGTCTATTCGGTATTCATCGGCATGTTCTTCGCCAATATCCTGATGCTGGTTTTCGGCTTGCGCGCGGCCCGGTATTTTGCACGCATTCTCGATCTTCCCTACACGCTTGTCGGTCCGGCGATCGTGGTGTTGTGCATGACCGGCGTCTTCGCATTGGAAAACAACGTTGGGAATGTCGCGATCATGCTGGTCTTCGGGGCGGTGGGCTTTGGCCTGCGGCGCTTCGGCTATCCCATCGCGCCGCTGATAATCGGTCTGGTCATGGGCCCCATCGCCGAGAAGAGCCTGCGACAGGGGCTCTTGCTTACCGATTACAATGTGATCGATATGGTCAGCCGTCCGATCACAGCGGTTTTGCTGACCTTCAGCCTGTTGTCCCTGATCTATGGCTTCTACGGGCAGTTCAGAAAACCGAAGAGCTGACCATGCAGCGAGGGGTCACCAAGCGAGCCCGACCACGGACCTGAGTTTAATTTATATGCTAAAGTATGCATATCGCGCTTGGTGGTGATGGATGTGCGTCAAAATTTCAAAATTAAAGCAAAAACTTAGCGTCGTATAGGTTAAATGCTCGAGCATTTCCCTTGGCCGGCAATGTGGTGGTTCAGAGCTTGTTGGGGGCCGAATTTACCTAATGGATGTATCCAACATACTAAATTATGCTTTTCTCCACTGCATTTCGCTGTATACTGCCAAGTGGTGTAGTGAGTAGTAGTTCTATCTGCTTTTGTATAATGTTCCTTGTAGCGCCTGCAGGTAAGTGCCTGCAGGCGGTGCGGGATCACTTGGAGGCCTGAGGGCGTGGTGGCGAAAAAGGGTAAGCACGAATCGGTTGAGCGCGTCGGAGAGAACGGTACGCCGTCTTTCTCGGTGAGTGTGCCCGAGTCCTATCGGCAGGGGCCTCTGTCCAGCCTGAACGGGGCCGCGGCCAGCGCCATTGGCATGGGTCTGGTCCTGCAGAGCGGCCGGGCCGAGGCGCGTACCACCGAAAGTGGCGAGGCCGTGGTGCCGGACGAGGCGGTCCGCACCGAGGAACGTCAAAACATCATGGTCTAGGACACCGAGACCGTACCCGAAGCACCCGATTTGCAAGTGATGGCGCAGGCGTCTTCAGGAGAGATCGTGGAGGAGCCGGAGTCGGAACCGCCGGTCGAGGTTGCCGAGCTTCCGCCGTCCGGATCTGTCGCCGCTTCGGGCCGCACGTCAGAGATCGAGGATGCCGGCGAGGCAGCTGAGTCCGCCGCTGCCATGCTGGCGGAAGGCGACGAAGAAGAGTCCGGTATCCCGCGCGCCCAGGCCCCCACCGAGCCGCCGGAAGTTTATGTCGAGATCGAACCAACGGACGAGGAGGACGGCCTGTTGGGGTCGGTCCTCGATCCGGTGCTTGACCCGGTTCTGGGCGAGGACGGAGTCGTTGACAGCTTGTTGGGCGCGATTGCCGGTGAAGGCGGTATCCTGGACAGCCTGCTTGGCGAAGGAAGTGTCATTGACGATGTGATCGGTACCGTCGTCGGCGAGGGTGGCCTGCTGGACCTCGACGTGCTGGAAGACCTGCTGGGCGAGGACGGCTACCTTGGAGGCGCCATCGATATCGTGCTCGGCGACGAGGGATTGGTCGCGGATATCCTTGGCGAAGACGGGGTCGTGGACGACCTGCTGGACCCGCTGGTCGGGGATGAGGGCGTGCTGGACAGTATCCTGAGCCCGGTGCTCGGCGATGGCGCGGTCGATGACCTGCTGGGCGAGGACGGGGTCGTTCCGGGCCTCGTCGAGGACCTGATCGGTGACGACGGCCTTGTGGATGAGATCGTCGGAGATATTCCTGTGGTGGGCGACCTGCTTGGGTCAGACGGGTTGCTCGGGTCGGTGCTTGGAGAGGACGGCGCGCTGGGCGGGCTGCTTGGGCTGGGCGGTGGTGGCGACGATGGGTCGTCCGGCGACGGCTCCGGCTCCGACGGCTTGCTGGGTGGCGTGCTTGGCGATGATGGCCTGCTGGGCGGTGTGCTGGGATCTGGCGGTGGCGATGACGGGTCCGGCGACGGCTCCGGCTCCGACGGCTTGCTGGGTGGCGTGCTTGGCGATGATGGCCTGCTGGGCGGTGTGCTGGGATCCGGCGGTGGCGATGACGGGTCCGGCGACGGCTCCGGCTCCGACGGCTTGCTGGGTGGCGTGCTTGGCGATGATGGCCTGCTGGGCGGTGTGCTGGGATCTGGCGGTGGCGATGACGGGTCTGGCGACGGCTCCGGCTCCGACGGCTTGCTGGATGGCGTGCTTGGCAACGACGGTCTGGTTGGTGGCCTGCTGGGTGCGGGCGGCGATGATGGCGCAGACGAGTCTGGTGGCGGGTCGGCGTCTGGGTCTGGCGGTTCGGATGCGGATGGCAGTGACGACGCAGATTCAACTGGTGACGGTTCCGGTGGTCTGCTGGGCAGCGTACTGGGCGAAGACGGCCTGGTGGGCGGCTTGTTGGGAGCGGGCGGCGATGATGGCGCAGAAACGTCCGATGCCCAGTTGGCCGACGGGTCGGATACCGATGGCGACGACGACGGACAAGACGATTCCGGTGGTGATGCTGTGTCGGCAGATGGCGGCGACGGTGATGCCGCGCCTTCGGATGACAACGAGTCCGGTACGGGTGCCAGTGGTCTTCTGGGGTCGCTGGCCGGGAGCGCAGGGCTGCTTGGCAGCATATCCGGCTTGGTCGCTGACAGTGGAGCCGATGGCGATAACGCCGATATCGGCGATGATGGTGTCATAGATGACGGTGCGGATGATGTTGTCGCGTCTGGCGCCGGGGAAGGCGACAGCGCGGATGACGCCTCGGCGGAGGCTGGTGCATCTGACGTGCTGGACGCGAGCGCGGGTGCTACTGATCCCCAGCCAGGACCGGAAACGGTTTCTGACACTGACACGGACGTGCCGCAGGACATTGCGGAAGAGTCGGGAGATGACGGCTTTCTCGACAGCCTTGTCGGAGCGGGTGACGATGTTATCGCGGATCTGCCCGATAACCTGACGCAGATTGGCGGGAACATTTCGCTCGACGGGATGGATGATGTCCTGGCCGGGCTCCTTGGGGACGACGACACGTTCGGTGTCGAGGTCCCCGACAGCGAGATCGATGGCTTTGACGACCTTTTTGCCGGCCTTGTCGGTGACAGCAGCCTGACCGGCACGCTGGTCGGGACGGGCGGTGACTTGTTGGCTGATGGCGAGGTCGACGACCTTCTGAGCGAGATACTCGGGCCTGCGAGCGCGGATGTCACCGGCGGGGACGGCGACGTGATCGGGGCCCTGCTGGGCGATGCGGATGCCGATGGCGGGGTTTCGCAGGTTGGCGGTCTGCTGGCCGATATGGGCGGCCTGTTCGCCGACGCTGCCGGTGGCATGAATGCGGACAGTACGCTTCTGGATGACCTGTTCTCTTCTCAGGACGATAGCGTCTAAAGAACACAACCATCGGGTTCCGTTCTATTGAGGCTTAAAAGTATGGTGCACTACATCCAATTTGGTGCTAATTGTTATTTGTAGTTCTTTCGGCTGTAGGAGATCTTTCTTTTGCGGTTGAATCGTGTAACGTGGCTGAGTGTGGGGGTTGAATTTCAGGGAGGTGCCGTCCTTTTTGCAGTGGGGCGGCGCTAGTGGTGTTTTGGTATGAGCAAGCAGCGCGAGCTGTTATTTCGTAGGGTGGGTGCTTTTGAAAGCAATGACCGGGGCTTTTCCGCGGTGGCGGTCTTCGATGCATTGAACTGGCCAGTTGCGGCCATTGCCCTGTCTTTCCTTTTCATTCTTGCCATTGCCAGCCCGGCGCGGGCGCAGATGTCGTTGCAGGAGGCGGTTCTGCTGGCTGCGCAGACGGATCCGGGCGTCGAGGCGCTGCGACAGGAGGTTGCGATAAAGAGCGTGGATATCGATGCCGCGCGCGACGCGTATTTTCCTGCGATCAGTCTGTCCGGTGAAACCAGCACGACCGCCAGCGACGGGCCCGGCCTGGTGCTGAGCGTCACGCAGCTGCTTTTCGACTGGGGCAAGACGAAGGCGGAGATCGAGCAGGCCTCGCAGGTGCGGGTGCAGGCGATGGCGGACCTGAAGATGGCGGTCGAGGACCTGTCCTTCGAGATCGCGGGCTATTTCCTTGATGTCGAGGTGCTGGATCGCAAGATTGCCTATACTCGCGAATACATGAGCTTTTCCCGTCGACTGGCAGGGCAGGCGCAGGACCGTGCCAGGGGCGGTGTCGGCGATAACAGCGAGGTCGCTCGCGCCCGGTTGGAGATCGCGCGGGCGGAAGAGCAGATGTCGCAGCTCATGGCGAACCGGCAGATTGCGCTGGCGCAGCTGGAATATCTGGTGGGCCGGCCGCTGGGCGATGTGCGCACGCCGCCATCGATCGGGTTTGCGCAGCACTACGGGACGGTCGAGAAGATCCGGGCCGCCATCCGGATCGCGCCGGAATACACTGCGGCCCGGGCCGAGGTGGCCGAGGCCGAGGCGGGAATCGATACCGCGAAGGCGCAGCGCTTTCCCACTATCAACCTGCAGGCGCAGGGGCGCGCCGACCTGAATGGCGGAGATACGCAGACCGCGCTTGGGATCTCGGCCGGGGTCGATCTGAATTCGCGCGGCTTCGGTCAGCGACAAATCCAGAGCGCGCGGCTGGAGCTGGAAGGCGCAAAGGCTTCGATGCGCGGGGTGGAGCGCGAGTTGCTGAACACTACGACGACCGCGCTGGAGCGGCTGCAGCTGCTGCGGACGAGCGAACGCTCGAAGGCGGCGCAGCTGGTGGAATCGGAAAAGGTTCTGGCCTCGTACGAAGAGCAGTTCATCGCGGGACAGCGGGAGATCCTGGATCTGCTGACCACGGGGCGTGACCTTTACGACGCGCAGATCGACGAGATCGATACCTATGACGAGAGAAAGAGGACCGAGTACGAGTCCGCAAAGGAGCTTGGTGTCCTTGGCACGATGCTGTCGGCGGGCACGGTTGCAAGATGACGGGCAGAACAATCAGGGAAGAACGCAATGACTGACGTGGAAATGCACGATCCGCTTGTACTGGGGCTGCTGCAGCTGTGCCGGATCCAGGGCGTTACCACCTCTTCGGCACAGCTGACGGAGGGGCTTCCGCGGGAGGCAGGCAGCCAGCTGTCCGCGGACCTTGCCCCGCTGGCTCTGAGGCGGGCAAACATGAGCTGCCGGACGACCCGCGAGCCGCTGCAGTCACTGCCGGAGCACAGCTTTCCGGTCCTGGTTTTCCTGAAGAACGGCCGCACGGTCATCGTGGAGGCCTACAACGAGGGTCGGGCCAAGGTCATTCTTCCGGAATCCGGTGGTGGCAGGGCCGTCTGGACCGCCGAGGAACTGGACCGGTTGCGCGACGACAGGGTCCTGATCTCGAAACCCATCGACATCGTGTCGGGCCGCCTGGATGGCAAGAAAGAAGGGCGCGGGCACTGGTTGCTGGGCCCGGTCTGGGAAAACTGGTGGATCTATCGCGACGTGATGATCGCCTCGATGGCGGCAAATATCCTTGCGGTGGCCACGGCGCTGTTCTCGATGCAGGTTTATGACCGCGTGGTGCCGAACAACGCGATGGATACGCTTTGGATCCTGGCCAGCGGTGTCGGGATCGCCATCGTTCTGGAGCTGGTTCTGCGCCTGATGCGGTCATCGCTGGTGGACGTGTCAGGACGGGACCTGGACCTGCGTTTGTCGGCGCAGCTATTTGACAAAGTCGCGAATATGCGGCTGATCAACCAGCCTGCCTCGACCGGGGTGTTTGCCAACCAGGTGCGGGATTTCGGCACGGTGCGGGAGTTCTTTACCTCGAACACCGTCACGGCGATCTGCGACCTGCCCTTCGTGATCATCTTTCTTGGCGTGATCTGGTTCATCGGCGGACCCATCGCACTGGTTGTGTTGGCGGGCGTGATCCTGACCGTGCTGCCGGGGCTGCTGATGCAGAAGAAACTGGCAAACGCCTCGCGCGAGAACACCAGGGAGGCGGCGGCGCTGAACGGCCTGCTGCTGGAGACGATCTCGAATCTGGAGACGGTCAAGGCGGCCCGGGCCGAGGGCCGGCTGCAGCGGTCGCACGCGCAGCTGACGGCGACCATGGCGACCACGGCGGTCAAGACCCGCAACCTGACCGCGCTGATGACGCAGCTGGTCAGCACGGTGCAGCGGTTGGCCTATGCCGGTGTGGTGATTGTCGGCGTCTACCTGATCAGCGCCGGCGAACTGACCGTGGGCAGCCTGATCGCCTGCACGCTGTTGTCCACCCGCGCGATGTCCCCGATGGGGCAGGTCGCAGGCCTGCTGGCGAAATGGCAGCAGGTGCGCGCGGCGATGGAAGGTCTGAACGAGATCATGGCGTTGCCAGTCGAACGGCCAACGGACCGTCATTTCGTACGCGCCACGGACATGAGGGGCGATTACCACATCCAGGATGTGGTGTTCCGCCACGATCCGCAGGCGCCGCCCGTGCTGGCCATTCCCGAACTGAAGATCGACGCGGGCGAGCGCATTGCAATGCTGGGCGGAAACGGGGCGGGGAAATCCACGCTGCTGAGACTGCTGGCCGGTCTGACAGATCCGCAGGCAGGGAGCGTCCTGGTCGACAACCTTGCGCTGAGCCAGGTCGACCCGATCGATCGCCGGCGCCAGATCGGTTACCTGCCGCAGAGCGTCGCGCTGTTCCAGGGGACGTTGCGGGAGAACCTGCTGCTCGACCACGGGCTGCATTCGGACGAGGAACTGCTCGAGGCGCTGGACGCGGTGGGGCTTGGCACCTTTGTCCGGCAACATGTGCGGGGTCTCGACCTGCAGATCCAGAGCAACGCGAATGTCTCGGGCGGCCAGCGGCAGTCCATCGGACTGGCCCGCGTGCTGCTGCAGGATCCCAAGCTGGTCTTGCTGGACGAGCCGACCTCTGCCTTCGACCACGTGACCGAGGCGAAAGTGATCAGCTATCTGAAGGAGTGGTTGAAGGGGCGCACGACGATCATCGCCACGCACAAGCGCGAGCTTCTGGGGCTTACGGAACGGGCGCTGGTTCTCAAGGACGGAAGGGTCGCGCGTGACGGTGACCTGTTGGAGATCTTGAACGCGGCACGCGCCAACACGGCACAGAAGAAACCGGTGCAGGCAGTGACATGAGCCACGCGGACCTGGAAACCACGAGCCACCTGGACGGCACCTATCGTCGCCAGACGCTACGGCGGGCGCGCTGGGTGATCCGCACGGTCGTTCTTTCGCTGATCATCGCCGTGGCTTGGGCGGCGATGGCCGAAATCAACGAGATTACGCGCGGCGATGGACGCGTGGTTCCCTTGCGGCGCTTGCAGTCGATCCAGAGTCTGGAGGGCGGTATCCTGTCGGAGCTGCATGTCAGCGAAGGCGACATGGTGGAGGAGGGGCAGCTGATCGCGCGGCTTGATCCGACGCGGTCGGAGACGGCCTTCAATTCGACCCAGGCCGAGATCACCGCGCTGACGGCAGAGGTCAAGCGGTTGGAATCGGAGGTTCTGGAAGTGCCAGAACTGGATTTCGGACCGAACCCGAGTGAGACCGAAGCCACCGAATTGCGCCTGTTTGAAGCGCGGCGCAAAAAGCTGGATGCCTCGCTGGCGTCGCTGGAGCAGGAGCGCGAGACGGTCCAGAGTCAGATCGACATCACCAGCCCGCTGGCGGCTGGCGGCTCGGTCAGCCAGATCGACCTGTTGCAGTTGCGCCAGCAGAAGGCCGAGCTGGACGGGAAGATCAACGAGGTGCGCAATGCCTATGTGCAGGAAGCCTACAAGGACCTTGCCACGCGGCGCGCCAAGCTGACGACCTTGCGGCAGGACCTGATCCAGAAGCGCGACGAGTTCCAGCGGACGGAAATCAAGTCGCCGGTGTCGGGGCGGGTGAACAACATCAAGATCACCACGCTGGGCGGCGTCGTACAGCCGGGCGAGCCGATCATGGAAATCACCCCGACCGACGATCAACTGCTGATCGAGACCAAGGTCAAGCCGCAGGACGTGGCCTTTGTCGCGCCAGGGATGCCGGCGAGCGTCAAGATCACGGCGTATGATTTCGCGACGTATGGCGACCTGCTTGGCGTTGTCGAACAGATTTCCGAGGATACGGTCGAGGAGGAAACCGCGCAGGGGATGCAGGATTTCTACCGGGTGATGGTGCGGACCGAGAGCAGCTTCCTGGAGAGCTTCGGCGAGGAGTACGCCATCCGTCCGGGGATGGTCGCGCAGGTCGATATCGAAAGCGGGAAGCGTTCCATCCTGAGTTACCTGACGCGGCCGCTGACCCGTGCTAGGCTGAGATAGACGCCCGGAGGGGGCAGGCCGAAGCGTGCGGCAGGGGAGCCGCCGCGTGATGGCTTACTGAAAAGAAAGACGAATATGCTGCCGCCAGAAACCAGTTCTTCCCGGCGATGTCCGGGGGCACGCCTATGTTTTGCCGTTTTCTTCGCTTTTTTGATGTCGCTGACACCGGCGGCCTTTGCGCAATCGGTCCGGACGTTTGACACGGTCGAGGTGCGCGGTGCGGAATTCATCCCGGAACAGGACATAAAGGATACCTGCGGCGCAGTTCCGAACGTGCCTTACCTGGAGCTTGAGTTGCGGGCGATCGAGGAATGCCTGATGTCGACGGGCGTGTTCGAGAGTGTCGCGCTGATCCCCGAGGGGGACACGCTGGTGATCCAAGTCGAGGAATTGAACACGCGTCCCGGACGGATCGAGGGATCAATCGCATATGCATCCGATGACGGTCTGATCGCCGGCCTGTTCTTTGAGCGGTACAATCTCTTTCCCGACACTTACGGCTCGGCCCGCCTGGAAGTGAACGAGGATGTCAGGCGCGTGCTGGGACGGCTTTATCGTGCGGACGTCTTCGGTGATTCCATCGACCTGGGTTTCAAGGCGGGCTGGGAAGACACGTCCTATGACGACAACGCGTTTTCGCAGGAAACCTATCAGGCGGAAGCCTATTTGGCCTGGACGCCGAACGACACGACGCGGCTCGAGGCCGGGCTGGGGTACCGGGATCACCGGCTTTACGACGTGGCGCCGGCGACCAGCGCGCTGTTGCTGAAAGAACGGACGTCGGGCATCGAGGCGCCGTACCTGCGGCTGGGACTGGAGCACAGTTCGCTGACCGCGGAAGAGACCGGCTGGTCTTCCATGGAGTACAGCGTGGGAGTGGATCACTACTTCTGGAACATCGGCACCAGCGACCGTCTGTCGGATTTCAGGCTTGAAACGCGGTCCTACGTGCCGTTGACATCGAAGATGCGTCTTGTCTTCGGCCTGGACGCGGGGAAGGTTTCGAGCCTGGGCAGCAATCCGACCCGGGCGATCGACCGGTTCGCCTCCGGCGCCAACGGGTTCCGCGGTTTTGCGCCCCGGGGGATCGGCCCGCGCGACCAGGGGGCTGCACTGGGCGGGCAGAATTACCTTTTATCGACCATTGAATTGCAGCGAAACCTGGAGGACGTGTTCGAGGCGCCGCTGGTCGGGGGAGTGTTCTGGCAGACCGGTGGGGTCTGGGATCTTGACGACACGCTTGGCGGCTCGATCGATGACAGTTTTCATCAACGCAGTTCCGTGGGGATGTCGGTCTCTTTCGAAGTGGGTGAGACGCCGGTGTCGGTGTTCGTCGCCGTACCGGTCGAGAAGGAGCCGGGCGACAAGGAACAATTGTTTGGTCTGAGCCTGACCACGAGGTTCTGATTACGGGGCAGCGGCGGCGGTGAGATACAAGGACGGAAACTGTCTGTCCGGGGCAAGGCATGCAGCCGTAGCCTGGCGTGCGAATCATCCTGAGTTTCAAGACGTTGTCAGCGTGTCCGCATGCAGGAACGCGCCGGGCCGTCCCGTTTGCCGGGGCGCTCAGCGCGTTGGACGGCACACGAGGTGCCTGGATTTACGGCAGTATCCGAACCCTTTTATACAAGGGGATTGCACGCTGGAATGCGACCGGCATCTTAAGTGATATATACTAAAGAATGTATTATAAATAAATTAACTAGGCAAAAGTTCGTCCATGGTGTAAAAAGTATGTAGTCCGTGGTGTTTGAAAAGCTGCCGTTTTTACAAGACGCCGGGAATAATTTTTATCTGGTTTCGGTTCGATCCGAAGCCTCAGGGATGTTGATATTAGGATGAAATGGCTTCGATCCGCTCGGGCGAAATATGGGCCCTCTTCGGCACCCAGTCTTGCTGACCGCATTTTTCACCGCACCGAAGTCGAGATGGAGAGCGCGTGCTGCCTGCGCGCGGATGTCATCGGGCTGCTGCGTGTGAACCCGGATGCTGCCATTTCTGCGTGTACTGATCGAAAGAACAGGCCGACATCAACATCCGTCGACTGGATTTCCCGGGTTGGTTCCGGAGCGGTCAAAGACCTCGCGTGGGGTTCGTGACAGAGAATTTCGGAGGGGATGTTTCATGCTGCTGCACAATTTTGAAATGGAAACCGCGATACCCGTCGCCGGAAAGCCCCGGCAGGAGGAGCGGCGGGTCCTGGCCTTTCTCGACTGGGACCATCTGCCCTACGAGCTGAGCCGGCCCGGGCAGGGGTTTCGGATGTGGCTTTTGCGCGGGGAGGATTCGGACCGCGCGATGGGCCTTTTGAGAAAGTGCCAGGCGCCGCTGGACGTGTTGATCGTAGACGAAGATTTCTTCGGCTTTCCCGAGGATGCCGCCGACATTTGCCTGCAGATCCGCCGCATCTATCCGGATATCCGCATCGTCGCGGTCGAAAGCGAGATGTCCGAGGGCGACTCGGTGCTGGTGTCGCTTGGGCTGTGCGACCGGACGTTGCCGGCGGCCCCGGATGCCGGGGCAATCGCCGGCGCGTTGCAGACGCCGGACACAAGCCGCCCGCGCGCGGCCGCCGACGGACGTCAGATGTAATTCATGTCGCGCGCCACGATGACCGCCTGCGTCCGGTTGCTGGCGCCCAGCTTGGTGCAGATTGATTTGACGTGCATCTTGACCGTCGCCTCGGCCAGCGACAGCGCCTCGGCGATCTCGCGGTTCGGGCGACCTTCGGTCAGAAGGCCGAGAACGTCCATCTCGCGATCCGACAGCGGGGCCTTGGTGGTGCCGCGCGACTTGAGCCGCTGCTGGTCGATCAGTTCGACCGGAACATATCGGCCCCCCGCGGCCATGAAGCGGATCTCGTTGGCCAAGTCCTTGAGCGAGGCGGTCTTAAGAATCACGCCGGAGCTGCCCATCTGAAGAATTTCCGAGATTACCTGTGCCGCCGGGTCACTGGTGAGAAGGCCGGTCGGGCGACCGCCATTCGCTTCCATCGCCCGGGCAAGACCCTCGGTGCCGTCCATCCCGGGCATGTTGAGGTCCACGAGGACCAGATCAAACGGATCTTCACTATCGATGATCGAAAGGGCCGTATCGAGATCGGGGGCCGTGGTGACCTCGAAACCGGGCAAGTTGGAAAAGAAATGCTCGAACATTTCGAGCACCAATGCATGGTCATCGGCTATTAACACACGAATGATCGACGTCTGGAAACTTCCAGATGATGCAGCTGTCGTCACGTGCTTTTTCCTCTACGCTGTTACTCGCCTTTCGGCATCACTGATGCGCCACCGGGCGCGATGGCGGCGACGTTTACATGCAATGAACTAAGGCTTCATAAAGAAAATCATGTCACAAATACGATACGCGCGGAAGTGTGCGCTTTTTGAGACTCTGGAATGCAGAAGACTCTCAATCAAGTCTTTCAAGAGCGGCTTTCGTCTCCACGATCGCGGATTCTAGCTGAACGATGCCCGGTTCAGTTGATTGCTGATTCTCCAGCGCTAGCTCCAAGGCCCGCAGTGCGGCCTCGACCATCGAAAGTCCGGTCAGCGTACACGCTCCGGTGGCCGCGTGTAACATGCGGCCCGTATCCGGGCCGATGCCGTCGTCGCGCAGGCGGGACAGAACATCGGAAGCCTCGTTGAGGGCGCGTTGCATGAAGGAGATGGCTCCGGACTTCCCGAATTGCTCTAGCAGGTCGTTGACGATGTAGCTGTTGAGCGGGATTGGCTGCTCCTGCGGTGCGCTGGCGGACGTAAGGGCCGCGGGTGCCGCGTCGGCGCCATCCGCGCGGTTGGAGTCGATCACATTCAGGATGACTTCGCGCAGGATCGCGGGGCGCACGGGCTTCTCGAGGACCTTCTCGATGCCGCCGGCGTGACAGGCATCGACGATCTTCTGGCCGACATGCGCGGTCAGGGCGATGATCGGGCCGGTCCAGGGCACGCTTATCTCTTTACGGGCGCGATGTGCGAATTCGACACCGGTCATATAGGGCAAGGTCATGTCGGTGATTATGAGGTTCAGTTTGTCCCGAACGTCCGGGCAGTCCAGCAGCGACAGCGCCTCGGCCCCGTTCCCGGCCGCCCAGACCCGGGCGCCCGCGATTCTGAGGACCTGTCCGATCCAGTCGCGGCTCGAGGGGCTGTCCTCGACGAGGATGATGCCGATGCCGGACAATTCCCTGTATTCGGTCCCTGCTTGGTGTGCCGATGCTTCGGGGGGAATCTCCCTTTTGCCCCTCAGCATGGGAAACGTGACCTCGATCATGGTGCCGGTCACCGCGCCGTCCGGGTCGTCCCGGACGTGGCGGTCTTCGAGGTCAAGCTTTCCGCCGAGCTGACGTAGGGCATGGGCCAGCACGTTCAGGCCGGCCGAAGGTCGATCGGGCGGGTTGGCGGCGCTACCGCCCAGGGACCTGGTCTGACCCACGGCCTTGAACAGACGCGCCTTCTGGTCTTCGGGAAGGCCGCCGCCAAGGTCCTTGACGGTCAGGGATATCCTGAGGCTGTCGTCCGTGCCGTCGGTCGAGGGCAGGGCACGGCAGGTCAGGCTGATCTCGACCTCGGTGCCGCCGTGCTTGGCCGCGTTGTCGATCACGTTCTGGAACAGGGCGCGCACGAACTGCACCGGCCCGTGGACCCAGATATCCTCGTGCGGGTCGAGTCGCAGTTTCAGTTCAAGGCCGCGTTGCCGGGCGATCGGGCCGATCACCACGAGCATCGACCTGAGTTCCTCGGTGATGTTGAAGGTCTCGTCAGGGCGGATTCCCGCCAGGCTCTGGTCTCCGCGAATGACGCCGAGAACGTTGCTGATGTGGTCGAGAGCGACCTCTGAAGAGTGCCTCAACTGATCGCGGTCCTGCTTCCTTTCCGCTTCGGTTGCGTGCTCGGTCTCGATCATCTTTTCAGCGGTTGCCACGAGCGACTGAATTGGCGTGCGCAGGTCGTGCGCGACGCGCAGCAGGGTGGCCGAGCGGGAGCGATTGCGCAGCCAAGACGCCTCGTGGTCGTTCTCGGCCAGGCGCAGAAGGTAGCCGTCGCGCGCGCCGAGGGAAATATGCACCACCTCTCCTTCGAGCTCCATCGTGCCGAGCGAAAGGGAGGCGGCAGTGCTGCCGGCGCGGTAGGCCTGCGTGCACAGAGTAGGCCAATCGAACTTCTCCCGCAGGGCCGCCTGGTTGAGGCCGAGCCGTTGCGCGGGCGGGTTGGCGAGGAGGACCTTGCCGCTGTCGCTGGCCAGCAGAGACGCGCGGCGGTCCGTGGCGATCATGCGCGCGATTGTCTGGATCACCGGTCGCATGCCGAACACCGGCTTGCTGGATGACCTGGGCGTGTCGGACGTCATGCGCGTGCTTTCATCCCGGTACGATAGTTGAAATGGCGGATCGAAGGCACTGCGACCTTATGCGGAGCCGCCGGATCTGTCGCGTGCAATCTTGCCGAAAGGCCAGCGCCGAGAAACATGTTTGCCTACTTTTTGGTGAGGTTCTTCGGAAGCTGGCAAAGGTGCAACGCTGAAGGATATAAAAACTAGACAAAAGGTTTTATCTGATACATACCTTTGATAGTTAAATTGCCGTGGGGGCAATCCTAAGTTTGTGATTCTGGCCTCAGGGGGCCTTTTTAAAAGGATGTAAGATATGGCGACGAGTGGACAGATGGCGGGTGACGCCGTGAACGTTCAAATTTCGGTCAACAAAGACAGCGTAAGCCGATTCACGCGGTCCGGCGACGACCTGATGGTCGAACTGACGAATGGAGACACCATCCGCGTCAGTGAGTTCTACGGCGGCGCCGCGAACGGAGAGGCGCATCGCCTTATTTACGCGGACGGCAGCTATAGTGGCGTTGAAGGCGTGATGGGCGAGGAAGCCGTTGCAGGCCTAGGCGAGGGTTTCGGGATGAACGGTCTCGGGGCAGGGCTGGCGGCCGGGGCGGGAATCGGGGGTATTGCCCTGGCGTCGCACCTGGACGACAGCGACGGCGGCGTGGCGCTCGATCCAGACCCTGATCCGGACCCTGACCCCGATCCGGACCCTGATCCCGATCCCGATCCCGACCCGGATCCAGATCCCGAGCCGGAGCAAACGACCGGTGTGCTCGATTCAGTTATTGCCGACGATGGTATTCTTGGCGCAATCACTGGCAACGAGGGCGGGCTAGGCGCGATCACCGGCTCGGAAGGTTTGCTGGGCACGCTTGTCGGCGACGACGGCCTGCTGAGTGCGGTCACCGGCAGTGACGGTCTTGTTGGTTCCCTGCTGGGCGCGGGACTGATCGGTGACGGTTCGATGTCGGACGACCCGCTGGACAGCGTGACGGACGGATTGCTGGGGGACGAATCCCTTCTGGGCGGGCTGCTCGGGACGACGGGACTGACCTCTGGCCTTGTCGAACCGGACGGTCTTGTGGGTAGCCTGCTGACGGAGGACGGACTGGTCGGCGGCTTGCTGACGGAAGACGGCCTTGTCGGTGGCCTGTTGGCCGAAGACGGCCTTGCAGGCGGATTGCTGGGGGGCGACGGCCCCGTGGGCGGTCTTCTGGGCACTGACGGCTTGGCAGGCGGCCTGCTGGGCGAGGACGGTCTTGTCGGTGGGCTGCTTGGCGACGATGGGTTGCTGGGTGCCGTGACCGGAGACGATGGCTTGCTGGGCGGCGTGACTGGCGACGAGGGGCTGCTGGGTGGACTGCTTGGCGGCGACGATGGCCTGCTGGGCGGCGTGACTGGCGACGAGGGGCTGCTGGGTGGACTGCTTGGCGGCGACGATGGCTTGCTGGGCGGCGTGACTGGCGACGAGGGTCTGCTGGGTGGCCTGCTTGGCGGCGACGATGGCCTGCTGGGCGGTGTGACCGGCGAGGAGGGTCTGCTGGGTGGCCTGCTTGGCGGCGACGAGGGCCTGTTAGGCGGCGTGACCGGGGGCGACGGCCTGTTGAGTGGCGTCACAGGTGATGATGGTCTGCTCGGCGGCCTGACCGGGGGATTGCTCGGTGGCGAGGGCGACGGATTGCTCGATCCGGCACTTGCCGATGGCGGCCTGTTGGGCGACGTGACCGGGAACAGTGGCGTGCTGGGTGATGTGACTGGAAACGACGGTGTTCTCGGTGAAGTGATCGGCGACGAAGGGGTCGTGGCGGAAGCGACCGATCTCGTTCTGCTGACGGACGGAGATCCATCGGGCTCCGGCGGCCTGCTCGGGGGATTGACCGATGGCCTGCTGGGAGGAGATGACGGCTTGCTCGGCGGTCTTCTCGGAGGAGAAGACTCCCTCATCTGATCCGCCTTGCCGGATCGGCACCTTGACGCCCCGCCTTTTGGTGGGGCGTTCCTTATTCTGGGGGACTGAAACCGACCCGGCCTGTCCGGGGCTTCGGCAGCGGGCGCTGGAAAATTACCTTTGATGGCGCGGTCATGGCTTGACTTTTAGTGCTTAAAGTCGTCTGATACATACTTAAGACTTTCGCACATACTTAAGGCTGTATATTTCAGGGGCCTGTGCGAGGGGGGTTAAATAGGAGTGGAGAATATGGCGAATAGAACAATTCAAGCGTCCCCGACCGAGGTGCGCGTCTTTCTGGATGTCGATCAGACTGGGCAGGAAGTCTATACGCGGTCCGGCAACGATCTTGTCATCGACTTGGGCACCGGAGACACGGTGACGGTCAAGGATTATTATGTCGAGACCCAGAGCGGATCGCTGCATAGTATCGTGTATAACAATGGCCCGGTCGTCGATGGCGACCCCACCGAAGGCGGAGGCCTTGGTGCTGGCTTTTCGGAAGAAGGTATTGCCGCGGCCGTGCTCGGTGGCCTGGGCCTTGCGGCGGTGGCCTCAAGCGGCGGCAGCAGCGCGCCTGTTGATGATACAGACGCAGACGCGGATGCGGACGCCGATGCAGATGCAGATGCAGATGCGGACGCCGATGCGGATGCTGACGCAGACGCAGACGCCGATGCAGATGCTGACGCAGACGCTGATGCGGATGCTGACGCAGACGCAGACGCCGATGCAGATGCTGACGCAGACGCAGATGCAGATGCTGACGCAGACGCAGATGCAGATGCGGACGCTGATGCCGATGCTGACGCGGACGCCGATGCTGACGCAGATGCAGATGCTGACGCGGACGCCGATGCAGATGCTGATGCCGATGCTGACGCGGACGCCGATGCAGATGCTGATGCCGATGCGGATGCCGATGCGGATGCTGATGCAGACGCCGATGCAGATGCAGATGCCGATGCAGATGCTGACGCCGATGCGGACGCCGATGCGGACGCCGACGCCGACGCCGACGCTGATGCCGATGCGGATGCAGACGCAGACGCGGACGCTGATGCCGATGTTCAAGGGTTGCTCGATCCGCTGATCGGCGCTGGCGGGTTGCTGGCCGGCGTGACCGACGATGATGGTCTCCTCGGCGACGTCACCGGCTCGCAAGGGCTGCTTGGTGACCTGGTTGGTGCAGACGGCGCGCTTGGCGACCTTGGCAACGAACTTCTGGGGCAGCCGATCCTGGGGGATGGTGTTCAGGGCGACGATACCGGCCTTCTGGACGGCGTGGTGTCCGATGGCGGCCTGCTGGGAGACCTGACGGGCAACAACGGCGTTCTGGGCGATGTCACCGGATCCGACGGCCTGCTGGGTGACCTCCTGCTGAACGACGGGGCCCTGGGCGACGTGACCGGCTCGGGCGGTCTGGTCGGTGACCTGACCGGCACCGGCGCGCTGGGCGAAAGCGGCACGCCGGACGACGGTACCGGTGGTGGCGGCCTTCTGGATGGCCTGCTGGGCGGTGAGGGCGGTCTGCTGGAGGGCCTGACCGGCGACGAAGGTCTGCTGGGCGGTCTTCTCGGCGGCGAAGGCAGCCCGCTTGACGGCCTGCTTGGCGGCGACGGTGGATTGCTGGATGGGCTGACCGGTGAAGCCGGCCTGCTGGGTGGTCTGACGGATGGTCTGCTGGGCGGCGAAGGCAGTCCTCTGGACGGTCTCCTCGGCGGCGACGGCAGCCCTCTGGATGGTTTGCTGGGCGGCGAAACCAGCCCGCTTGATGGTCTGCTGTCGGGGCTGACGGGCTCGGATGCCGGACTGCTGGATGACGTGGTGTCGGACGGCGGTTTGCTTGGCGATGTCACCGGCAACAGCGGTGTCCTTGGCGACGTGACTGGCAATGACGGGGTGCTGGGCGATGTGATCGGCGACCAGGGCTTGCTAGCGGATGCGACAGACCTTGTGCTGATCACCGACGGCGACCCGTCGAGCGGCGGTGGTGTTCTTGGCGGTCTGACTGACGGCCTGCTGGATGGCGGGCTGCTGGACGGGCTGACCGGCGGAATCGACGACACGGCGATGTAATCCGACCCGATCCCGGCCCCGGAGCAGATGTTGCCCGGGGCCGGAGGGCCTTCGGCCCATGCGCGCGCAACTGTCATGCTGCTTTCCGGGGAAGGGAGACGCCTGCATGCCTGACTGGACATTGAGCAAGGTCGCCTCGATCCTGCCCGACTCGGCCTGGGTGCACGTCGAGAACGAACAACGCGTCGTTTCGGGTATTTCGACCTATTTCCCGACCTACCGACCTGGCGATATCGTTTTCCTTAGAACCGGCGAGATGGCATTCGGCATTACGCAGGAGACGCTGGCACGCGAAGATGTGCGCCCGCGGCTGGTGGTCGTTTCAGGTGAGGTGCCGGCGGCGTTTGAGGCGGAGGCGATCCTGAAAGTGCCCGACCCGATGACGGCGCTGATGCGGATGGCGAAAGATGCGCGTGGCCGGATCACGGCGCCGGTCGTGGCGATCACGGGCAGTTCGGGCAAGACATCAACCACGGATCTGACCGCCCATGCGCTGCGGGCGTTCGGTCCGGTCTACGCCACGCGTGAGAGCGGGAACCGACCGCGAGGCGTGGCCTGGAACCTGGGCTGTGCGTCGGAGCGCGACCGGTTCGTGGTGCTGGAGCTTGCAATCGGTGGCATGGCGGACAATTCCAAACTGGCACGGCCTGACGTCGCGGTGTTTACCAATATCCAGCTGGCACACGTCCTCTATCATCAGAACCTGCGCACGATTGCCGAACGCAAGGCGCGGATCTTTGACGGGATGCGCCGCGGTGCCCCGGTGATTCTCAACAGCGGAATGCACGAGGGTGCGTATCTGCAGAAGGTTGCCCGCAAGAAGGGGCTGGAGGTGATCCACTACGGACGACGGGCACAGGACCACGTCGTGTTGCTGGGGTTCGACGCGCGGCGTGGCGTGGCGACGATCGGCGTGGACGACAGGCGCCTGCAACTGGCGCAATGTCTGCGGCACGGGCCGCACATGCTGGAGAATTTCATGGCGACTTGCGCGGTGTATCACGCCCTGGGCCTGCCGCTGGACCAACTGGCGGAGCGTTTCGCGAGTTTTCGTGTCACCAGCGGAAGAGGCGAGGTGCATCGACTGCCG
This sequence comes from Roseovarius sp. SK2, assembly GCF_028807495.1. Lineage (NCBI taxonomy): Bacteria > Pseudomonadati > Pseudomonadota > Alphaproteobacteria > Rhodobacterales > Roseobacteraceae > Roseovarius > Roseovarius sp. SK2. The sequence continues at coordinate 821,487 of NZ_JARAMK010000001.1, read as the reverse complement.
GTGCAGTCCGGGGCTTGCGTGCTGCTGAACCATTCCTACAACGCCAATCCGGCGTCGATGCGGGCGGCATTGATCCACCTGCGCAATACGCCCACACAGGGCCGGAGGATTGCGGTGCTGGGGGCGATGGCGGAGCTGGGCGATGTCAGCGCGCAGGAGCACGCCAAGTTGGTGGCCTATCTGGGCCAGCTAAAGCTGGACCGTATCTATACGCTGGGCCCGGAGTTCGAAGGCATCGATAACCTGTCCGGCCACCAGGCGCTGGATGGACCAGAGGACCTTCTGAATATTCTTGGGTCAGAGGTGCGGGCGGATGACGTCGTCATGGTCAAGGGCTCGAACGCAACTGGACTCAATCGCGTGGTGACCACCCTGCTGAACGAATACGCGGGCGAGACGTCTGCGGATGTGCCGTCAGGCGCCGATGCGACGTACGCCCGTGTTCAGGCCGGTAACTGTACCGGGATGGGCCGCGGAAAGAGATAGCACTCTCTGTTGGGTCTGCGGCCGAGGACTCTCAGTTCGAGCTGTAGCGCTCCGGGCGCGATATGTTCCAGAGCGGGCGGGCGCAGGCCGCAATGGTCATAGTAGATCGCTCCAGGCTGCCAGCGGGTGGTGGGCTGCATCCAGTCGCAGGGATCGTGGTCGGTCCCTTTGCCCCATTCGGCCGCGTGCCGTGATCCAAGCGGAATGGCGAGAACGCTGAGCCGAAGATCTTCGGCGACAGGTTTCGGGCTTGACCACCAGGTTTCTATCCAGAGCATCTGGCGGCCGGTGATTGCTGGGGGTTTTACCCTCATTCCCAGCAGCTGAAGCCCGTTCAGCGTCACCGGTGCGATGCGGGCATCGCCGGGAACGAAGCCTGCCTGTCCCAAGTCGGAATCGGGCGTGTAACGGGCCAGGAGGTCGTGACGGTAGCGGTCGGAGGGCCTGATGGCTGGTGCAGCGGTGCTGACGGAACGCGGTGCCGAGGGGGCGAGCTGGACGAAGGCCTGTTCCGCGGTGCGGGTGAGCGTTGTACCCAGCGCCTGACAGGCGCCATCGAAGCTGTCGATTGCCCGAGTTGCCGCTTCGCCGTCGAGACGCTGGCTGAAGCCGTCGCCGATACCAACGGGCACGTATTCGACCCAAGTGATCCCGGTCTTGCACAGGCCCAGGCGGAATAGCCCGCCGGGTCGGAACCACGCGCGCGGGGTGTCCGACAGCAGGGAGCCGGTGCCGTGGATGATCGGTTTCCCGTGATAGAGTTCGATCCCGTGGAGATGCGGGCCGGTCGTGCCGAGCACACCGTCGGCGCCGACATCGACAAGGGCGTGGGACAGTGTGCGAATGTCGCTGTCCCGGGTAGGAGTGCTTCGCGCGGCCCAATGCACCGAAACGAGGACGATATCGGCCTCGTTGCGGGCTGCCGCGATCCGTTCCGCCATCACGCGGCGCCATGCCCGGGGATCCGTGGGTGACAGGTAGGCGGTGCCGAAGCCATCATCGCCGGCGGCGAAGCGATGCTGGGTCGTGTCCACGCTGAGAAGGGCCACGCGCATGTCGCTCGCGCGGCAGACGGCGGGGTCGAAAGCGTCTTGTCGGTCTGCGCCGCTGCCTGTGCTGGCGATTCCGAGCGCGTCGAGAATTTCATGCTGCTGTTGCAGGGCGGTCGGCCCGTAATCGCCGCTATGGGCGTTGGCCACGGTGACGGCATCGACACCGGCGGCGGTCAGGACACGCAGCAACTCGGGGCGGGCGCGACAGTAGAAAGGACCGGCCTCGCCCTTGTCGGTGCCTTGCCTGCCAAGGGTGCTGACGACGCAGTCCAGGTTCACGACCGCAAGGTCGGCGGCTCGTAATTCGGGGATGTCGAGGACATTTTGTGCCCCGAGCTGGGCCGTACGCATGTGCTGGCGCCGGCCGAGGTTGACCGCACCGCCGCAGGCCAGCACCGCGTCGGCAGGCCGCGGCAGATCCCGCGCCGGGGCCGGGGCGGGCGACGGGAGCGTCGGTGCCACTTCGCGGTGCAGGTAGTGGCGTAGATAGGCCACGAAGCCGGAGAGGTAATGTTCCACGTCGTCGATGCGGACCCGGAACGCGTGATGGCGGATGAAGAAGCTCCCCAGAATGCGTCGCGGATTGCGGAAATACATCGCCGTTTCAGGCCAGAAGAACCCGTTCAGCATGTAGCGCGCCCGGGTCTCCAGCGCGCGGTAGAACTTGTCACGGTCGAGATGCTTGAGAAGGTGTCGGTGCGCCTCGCTCTGCTCCAGCCGGAGGATCATCTTGTGTGCCGCCATCATCAGTTCCAGCAGCGTCGGGAAGGTCGTGATCCTGTCGATGACGAAGTCGAGATGGGTGGCGACGTTTTGCAGACCGAAGCGGAAATAACGCTCTTCCGGGCGGTAGAGCGTTAGTTCGTTGACGCAGTAGCCGAGCCAGTGATCGTTGGTGCGCCAGTGTTCCTGCGCGATGAAGTAGTCGAAGGCCTTTTCCACGAGAGCCAGCCAGCGCGGGTCCTTCGTCAGGCCGTAAAGGCGCATCAGGCCGAAGGCGGCTTCACCGTCGTAATAGATGATGCGGAAGCGTTCCTTGACGGACAGGTCTTCGGCATGGAGCACATGCGACAGCTGCCCGGAGTCCGGGTCCTGCATGAGCGCGATGCCCTGCGCCAATTGTTCCAGAAGCGGCAGGTGGCGTTCGTCGCCGGTGAGTTCGGTATAGGTGACGAGGGCGAGAAGGCAGACCGCGCTGCCGCCCAGTTTCACCTCGTTGTTAACGTCGAGGAGATAGGCCACGCGTTCGCCACCCGGGACGGTGTATTGCCGGATGAGCCCCTCGGTCAGCAGGCGCAGGGCGCGGTCGATCGCGGCCTTGAGCCCGGCGTCGCGGGTGACCTGCCACGCTTCGAGCATGGCATAGACTGTGCTGGCGTGGCGCAGGGTGTTGTAGGACTTTATCTCACGGTCGAAGCAGGGGTGGACGCCGTAGACGAACTGGCCTTCCGGATCCACCTGGGCCGCGAGGAATCGGCTGGACTGGTCCACCATGTTCTCGACCGTGGCCGCGTCAAGCGGATCGACCTGGCGGCGCCCGGTGTCGCGGCCCTCGGTGCCGCCGCTGAACCCGTGCAAGGGCACCGGGGGCCGGTCCGGCTGAAGAAGAAAGGCATCGGTGGCGAAGAGGCGCACCGGATCGGTCGGTGCCTCGGGCAGGTGAAAGCCCCGGCCGAAGCGACGCTGACCGTAGATCTGCGTGTTTTTCGCATTCAGTCCGCCCTCGTGCCGGTCGTTGCCGAGGTAGAGCATGGCGTTGGCGTTCAGTTCCTGTTCGAGGAATGCCTGGCGAAAGTCGGGGTCGAGAGCGATGCCGTAGCGAAAATAATTGCGCTTGCTGCTCCGGATGGCGAGCTGGCACTGCTCCCATGTCAGGTTCCAGGTGCGGGTCACCCAATCGATACGCAGCCAGCGGACTTGCGGATCCGGTTCGGGCCAGGCGCTGCGCCACTCGTCGAACCGGCACCAGATCGTTTCGGAATCCGGACCGTCGACATGCACGACTCGGGCGCGGGTTTTGCCGTCGCAGATCGAAAAGAATACGCGCAGGGGCGCATCCTGTTCGGCCGAGGCTAGCGCGTAGGTCAGCGCTGACCGTGCCTGTGGCAGAAGGGATGACAGGGGGGCCTCGGGATGGGCTGCGATGGGCGGAACGAGATCCTTGATGCCGAGGCTCTCGAAGGGCGCGTGTGCGTTTTTCATGATGATCCAAAATACCGCATGGCCGTTGATCAGGGCAAGCTTGCGCTATGGAACCGTGGCAGCCTTACCGCGCAGCAGGCTGCGCCCTGCGACCGGATGCCGCTCGGACCCATCCGCGCATGTGATGCGATGCTGGATATCAATATCCTTCGGGCCGGCGCAGGACCAGGCCGGAAGCATCTTTGCGCTTTGCGGAGGAACGTATCATTTGGACCGCCGGCACGAGCAGCCCTGAAGCTGAGCCAACCAGCGAATAGAGGAGCAGCATGGTCCACAAACTAGCGCCGAAAAGGAGGGCGGTGATCGCGGCCGTCGTGCCGCAGATCATGCTTATGAGGATGATGCCTATGATGTTCCCACTCTCGCGCTCTGCGCCGCCAGGACCCGATCTATGGTGTTCGATGCTGTCGTGCCGTTCAAGTGCCGCCATAGCTTCCCACGTTTATTATCTATGGTATGTACCTTATAATATTAAGTATATGCGTAACATACAAATGTTTTTCCTTCAAGGGCCAGCCGCAAGCGAAGACAGGTATACTTCTCGAACCGAGCCTAATCCGCGGGGCTGCGCCGCTTTTTGTGAAATCAAAAGAAGAGACCCGAGTGCCTGTCGCAGATGTTTGAAGAAGAGCGCGACGAGCTGCTGAAGCATATCGAAGCTGAGGATGACGCCGAAGTGCGCGTTTGCATGGAAGAAGACTTGCAACAGGTCGCCCGGGTGCTCGAGATCGTCGAGAAGCTGGTCGAGAGGATTGGGTACTGGAAGGATCGGGATTCGCGCTTCGGAAGTCTTTCTTCGATTGCGGATTCCAGCTGGTACTAAGGGCGGAAACCCGGACCACCCGATGGGGGCAGATCAACCTGGATGGAAGAGAGAGGCCTGATCCGAGAAGTGACGCAACAAGGACGCTTCAGGATGTGGCGGATCGCCTGCCCCTGATCGCCCCCCCTTGATTGGCGAAGTGAGTCGCCTCACGCCTCAAATGTTCCGGGCAATCCGCCTCATTCAGCTTCTTTTGGGCCCGTTTTGGCCCAAATAACCGACCCCTATTCCGCCAACACTTCACCTTTACGCCTCTGAAATATATTCATAAAAAATTTTTGTGCACCTTGGGTATTGACCTGAAATACGTTTGAGTGTGCAATACGTATACTGAAAATGCATTCAATACCCGGATCCTGCGACTTGACCAGTACCGTCAACAAAATCGAAGGCATCGTTAGTGCCACACCCACGCCGATCGACGCAGAGGGTGGCATTGACCGCACCGCTGTCAGCGATCTGATCGAGAACCTGATTGCCGCAAATACCGCAGGCATCGCGCCCATCGGCGGTACGGGTGAGGCAACGGCCCTCAGCCGGCGGCAAAAGCATGGGATGCTGGATGCAACGCTAGAGGCGGTCGCGGGTCGGGTGCCTGTCATCCCGGGGCTTCTGTCGCCGGGGCTTGGCGACACGCTGGAAGAGGCCGCAGAATACGCCGCCGCCGGCGCCGACATGCTGATGCTGGTGACGCCATATTACGCACGCCCGACCGAGCAGGGCTTCGTCGACTATTTCAAGCGCGTCTCCGACAGTGTCGACCTGCCTCTGATGCTCTATGAAATCCCCTATCGCACCGGCATCCAGCTGTCGCTGGAGACCGTGGTGCGCCTGGCCGACGAGACTCGCGTAACCGCGATGAAGGCCTGCAGCCTCGACACGCGCTACCAGATGCAGACGGTGGAGCTGGTGGGGGACCGGGTCAGCATCCTGACCGGGCAGGAAGATGTCTTCCCGCTGCATATGGCGATGGGCGCGAGGGGCGGCATGCTGGCCGGCTCCTGCATCATCCCGAACCTTTGGAACAAGGTCTACAAGCTCTGCGCCGACGGCAAGAACGCCGAAGCGCTGGCCCTCCACCAGGAGATCATGCCCTTCATCTCGATGCTGTACCGGGAACATAACCCGGGGCCGATCAAGGCCGCGCTAGAGCTAATGGGCCTGTCGCATGGCGGCTGTCTGCCCCCCCTCCGCTCCGCCAGCCCAGAGGTTGTCGAAGCCCTGAAACTCGCCCTGCCTGCGATCCTGGAAAAGGAAAAATCGGCAGCAAACCAGAACTAACCTTCACTTGCCAACTGGGAGCTAACCAAAGATGAAGAAACACGTCACTCTGTCGCGCCGCAAGGTGCTTGCGGGCCTGACCGGCGCGGTTGCCGCGCCGATGATCATTCGCCCGGGCTCTGCGCTGGCGCAGTCCAACTCGATGACCTTCGTGACCTGGGGCGGCGCATATCGCGACTCCGTCGTGAAAGGCGTGATCGAGCCCTTCACCGCCGAAACCGGCATCGAAGTGAACATCGTCGATACGCCGGACCTTGCCAAGGTCAAGGCGCAGGTCATGACCGGCAACGTGGAATGGGACGTGTTCGACGCACCGGGCGCCATGGGCGCCTCCGGCGAGAAGGAAGGCTATTGGGAGCCGCTCGACGAGTCGATGCTTGACGTGGACGACATGACCCTCGCGCCGACCGAGACGCTGATGCCCTTCTACACTTGGGCCGGCGGCATCGCATGGGATGCGGACCGCTTCGGCGAGGGCGAGCACCCGACTACCTTTGCCGAGTATTTCGACCTTGAGAAATTCCCCGGCCTGCGCACCTTCCGCGACCGTCCGAGCGAAACGCTGGAAGCGGCGCTGCTGGCCGATGGCGTGGCCCCGGCCGATGTCTACCCGCTGGACGTGGAGCGCGCCTTTGCCAAGCTGGACGAGATCAAATCGCAAGTCGCCTCCTGGGTCAGCGCCACGCCGCAGACCATCGCGCTGCTGCGCACCGGCGAGGTCGATTTCAGCTACACCTATGCCAGCCGCGTGCGCACCACCGGCGCGCAAAGCGAAAGCGGCAACATCCAGTTCTCCTTTGACCAGACCCTGAACGGTCTTGAATATCTTGCCGTCGTGAAAGGCGCGCCGAACAAGGAAAACGCGATGCGGTTCCTCGAATTCGCCATGCGCCCCGAAATTCAGGCGGCGACGATGGAACTTCTCGGCAATGCGCCGGTCTCCAAGTCTGCTGTTCCTATGCTTACGGAAGACAGCCAGTCCTGGCTGCCCGATCTCAGCGACCCGGACCACCTTGTCCTGAACGACGCTTGGTGGGCCGATAATTTCGAAGAAGTTTCCCGGCGCTTCAAGGAGTGGGTCCTTATCTGACCCGCTCGCGGTCGGCGGCCTCGCCCGCCGACCGTTCCCGTGGCCTCGAATTTTTCGATCTGTCCGTAACCTCTTGAAGCAGGGGAATGATCCGTCATGCGCGACTTCCGCCAAGCGTCGATCTTCGTAACGCCGGCAGCGATCATTGCGATCTGCATCTCGGCGTTGCCGTTGCTCTACATCTTCTACACCTCGGTCGAGGGGCCGGACTTTTCGCTGGGGTCCTATATCTCGATCATTAAGAGCACGCTGTTCCACCGCACGCTGTCGACCACGATGGTCATCGCAGTCTCCTCCAGCGCGCTGAGCCTGCTGATTGGCTACGTGATCGCGCTACACCTTGCGCGCCAGCCCGCGAAGCGCCGGGCCTTCCTGCTCATTCTGGTGTTGCTGCCGTTCTGGACCAGCGTTCTTGTCAAGTGCTACGCCTTCACGATCATCCTTGGCCGCACAGGCATCATCAATTCGGCGCTGGACGCGATCAGCGGCGGGCAGCTGTCCATGTCGCTGCTGCTGAACCGCACCGGCGTGCTGATCGGCATGACCAACTACCTCACGCCCTTCGTCGTATTCCCGGTTCTGGCTAGCCTGCTGGCGATCGACCCTGCGGTCTATCGCTCCGCCTCGATCATGGGGGCGCGCCCGGCGCGGATCTTCTGGACCGTGACCCTGCCGATGAGCGTGCCCGGCATCATCGCCGCGTTGGCCAGCGTCTTCGTGATGGCGCTGTCCTTCTTCATCATTCCCGCCCTGCTTGGTGGCCCGCGTGACGCGATGCTGTCGAACCTGGTGGATTTCTACACCCGCGAAGCCCTGGACTGGAACACGGCTGCCGCCATCGGGATGATCCTGCTCGGGATGACCCTGATCGTCGTCGGGACCGTCTATGCCCGCAACCGCCGCGCCGCCCTGTGAGGACCGATCATGTCTGAGAAAATCAAGGATCCAATCCAAGCGCGCCTGAGCAGGTTCGGCACGTTGCTGGCCACCCTCGGCTATCTCTTCCTGCTCGCGCCGATTTTCGTCGTGGTGCCCATCGCTTTCGGCCCTCCGGGCGATCTGAATTTCCCGCCAGAGGAATTCTCGGTGGAACTGTTCCGGATCTTCTTCTCCTCCTCCGACTGGACGGACCCGGTGCTGATGAGCGCCAAGGTCTCGGTCATCACCACCATCGTGGTGCTGCTGACGGCCGTGCCCGCCGCCTACGGGGTCGCACGCTACAACTTCCCGGGCAAAAGCCTGATCTCCGGCCTGATGATGAGCTCGCTTGTCGTGCCGACCATCGTGACGGCGCTGGGACTGTATCTCTACTTTTCCTATCTGCGGATCACCGGCAGCACTTTCGCACTGGTGCTGGGCCACGTGATCTACACCACACCTTACGTGATGGTCATGATCATCGCCGGCATCCAGAAGCTGGACCGCAACCTGGAATTCGGCGCCCAGCTGATGGGGGCCAGCGCCATGCGGATGTTCTTTACCGTGGTGCTCCCGCAACTCGTTCCGTCGCTGATCGCGGCCGGTCTCTTCGCCTTCCTGATCTCCTTCGACGAGGTGGTGATCGCATGGTTCCTGTCCGGCTCGGACACGGTGACCCTGCCGGTGAAGATGTTCAGCTCGATCCGCTGGGAGATTTCCCCGGTGATCGCGGCAGTCTCCACTCTTCTTACGGCCATGTCGCTGGTCGTCTCGCTCATCGTGGCGGGGCTGCGCAAATCGACGCCGATGGCTGGCTAAACTCTCTGAACCAAAAGGACTGTATTGATGAAACAGGTCAAGAAAGACGAAACCTTCGCGGAGCTGAGCGAACGAACCGCTCTGGCAGGTGGCGTCGCATGGATGATGGTGTCCGGCATCACCGCCATGTGCTACCGCGAGAAGGGCGAGGATACGCTGGTCCAGATCTGGCGCCGCCTGCTGTCGTCAGAGCAGAAGGAACGGTTCATCGAGGCGCTCGACAAGCTGGAGATCAAGGACAACCCGCCGGCGGTGACCGCGGCCCTCTATCATTATCACTCCAACTCGATCGGCGGCCTGAACATGCAGATTGTGGTCGAGAGTGATCGCAAGGCTTGGATCCGCTACATGGCGCCCTGGGGCTCCTATCCCGGGATCGCGGCCCTTGCCGTGCCGCCCGCGGTGCGCCGCACGATCCTGTCGACCTGGCACCCGCGCAATGGCGAGTTGCTGGATTGCCCGCGCCTTGGATGGGTGGCCACCAAGTTCGTGGCGGACGGCCATCCCTATGACGAGGGCTACTTCTACGAATATGATCACGACCTGAGCCCCGAAGAGCGCTTTTGTGTCGAGCATGTGGAAACCTCGCCGGAATTCGACCCGGAGACCGCGCCCAAGCTGAACCCCGAGCTGTGGAGTGAAGCCCGCGTTCTGAAAGGCGGCTACAACTACAGCACCGACTACGTGCGCCACGTCGTCTCGATCCTGTACGAACTGCTCGGCGTGCACAGCGCGTCTTACGTCATCTCGATGGCGATGCGCATGCTTGGCGCTCAGTTCTCCGGTGATCTCGCCGCCAAGACCGGCTGCGAGGACAATGACCCGGAAAGCATCGTCAAGCTCTTCGCGACGATCTTCACCGCCTTCCGCAACGATGTCTCCGTCGAGACTGGCGAGAGGTCGGCCACTGTGGTGCTCGACGGCCTCGTGCCCTTCACCGACCAGCCCGATCCGGCGCTGCGCGAGGCGGTGTTCGAATTCGCCAAGATGGTGGTGCGCCAGCGCAATGGCCATTGCTCCATCACGCGGGAGTTCGACGAGACCACCTGCATCGAGCGCTGGACCGTGACGGATGAAGGGAAATGGCTTTGGTAACCCTCGCACAACATGCGGGACCACCGTACTTCGACGAGGAGGAGACGGTTGCGTCCCTCCTCGAGACGGCGGCGCGGGACAATCCGGACCATGTCTACCTGTCGTGGGATGACGGCCAGCTGACCTATGCCGGCCTCGACGCCGCGGCGGGGGAGATGGCCGGCCGGCTTGCAGGCGCGGGGATCAAATCCGGTGACCGCGTGGGCGTGATGCTCAGCCATCACCCGGACCATGTCATCACCTTCTTCGCACTGGCGAAGATGGGCGCGGTGCTGGTGCCGATCAACGTGGCGCTGCGCGGCAAGAGTCTGAGCTACCAGCTCTCCCATTCACAAGCGGCGCTGCTGATCGCCGATCGCATGTACGAAGAAGCCCTGGCCGAGGCAGAGGCGCCCCGCGTGTTGTGGCGTGATGGGGCGGGGGAGTTCGTCTTCTCCGATGGCGCCACTTACGGCGCCAAAATCGCCGACTTCACCGGCGCGGCGCGGCATTGGTCCGACCTGCGGATCATCCTCTACACCTCCGGCACGACCGGCATGCCCAAGGGCGTGCAGATGTCCGACCGGATGGTGCAGGCCAGCGCGCTCAGCTCTGCCTGGCTGTCGGATGTGCAGCAGAGCGATGTGCTGCATTTCTGGGATCCGATCTACCATGTCTTCGGCACCGAGGTGCTGGTCATGGCGCTGATGGTGCCCGTGCGGCTCCACATGGTGCCCCGCTTCAGCGCTTCGCGCTTCTGGCACGAGGTGAAGGAATGCGGCGCGACCCATGTTCATTTCGTGGGCGGCATGCTGCAGCTTCTGCTCAAGCAGCCCGAGGCCGAGATCGACAAGACCCATGGCGCGCGCATTGCATGGGGCGGGGGATGCCCCGTTGAAGTGTGGGAAGATTTCGCGCGCCGCTACGCGGTGGAAATCCGTGAGGGCTATGGCATGACCGAAACCTCCAGCTTCTCGACCATCAATATCGGCGGACCGGTCGGCTCTGTCGGCAAGGCAGCAGATTTTTTCGACGTCGAGGTGATGGCCGAGGATGGCACCCCCTGCGTAGATGGCGAGACTGGCGAGATCTGCGTGCGCGAGCGGGAGCCGGGTGTGTTGACCGTGGGCTATTACAACAACGACGCGGCCACCGCCGAGGCGCGCCGGGGCGACTGGTTCCCGACCGGTGATTTCGGGGTGCGCAATGCGGACGGCTATATCAGCTTCAAGGGCCGCAAGAAGCACAGCATCCGTCGCCGGGGGGAGAATATCTCTTCCGCGCAGGTGGAGATGGCGATCAACGATCACCCGCAGGTGTCCGAGACGGCCGTGATTGGCGTCAAGGACGACATGGGCGACGAGGAGCTGAAGGTCTACGTGCTGCCCGCCGATCCGGCGGATCTGGACATCCCGGCGATTGCCGAGTGGTGCAAGGGCCAGATGGCCGCCTTCCAGGTGCCGCGGTTCTGGGCCGTGGTGGACAGCTTCCCCAAGACACCGACACAGCGGATTCAGAAGCACTTGCTTCCGCAAACACAGGAGGCCGGCGATTTCGACACGGCTTGCACCAAGAATACCGAAAGGAGCTGACATGAAGCTTGAAGGCAAGACCGCCATCGTGACCGGCGCGGCGCAGGGTATCGGCGAAGGTATCGCGCGCGAATACGTGGCAGAGGGCGCCCGCGTGATGATCGCGGATATCCAGGATGAAAAAGGCCAGGCCTTGGCGGAAGAGCTGGGCCCGGATGCCTGCGGCTACACCCATTGCGACGTGACAAAATCCATAGATGTAGCCGCGCTGATCGCTGCCACGGAAAAGGCCTTCGGATCGATCAACATCGCCGTGTGCAACAGCGGAATCAACCACAACGCCACCATCCTCGAAATCGAGGAAGAGGATTTCGACCGCGTCATGGCCGTCAACCTCAAAGGCGCGTTCCTTGTGGGGCAGGCCGCCGCGCGCTGGATGGTCGCCCATGAGGTGAAGGGCTCAATCGTCAACATGAGCTCGATCAACGCAGAGGTTTGTAGCCCCACCATCGTGCCCTACGCGGTGTCGAAGGGCGGCATCAACCAGCTCACATCCGTTATGTCGCTCGGCCTTGCGCCGCATGGCATCCGGGTGAACGGCGTCGGCCCCGGCTCGATCGAAACCGAGCTGCTCAGCAATATCTTCAGCACCGATCCCTCGGCGATGAAGGGCATCCTTGCCCGGACCCCGATGGGCCGGCTCGGAACCGCGCGGGAAATCGGCCGGGCCTGCGTGTTCCTTGCCTCCGACGATGCCAGCTACATGACCGGACAGACGATGTATGTGGACGGCGGCCGCCTGCGGCTTGCCTATACCGTGCCGGTAAAAGACTGACCGTGAAAGGGCCAACCATGACCGACAGCCAAGCGCCGATCAGCATTTCCCTTGAAGGGCTTTCCAAGTCCTTCGGGAATGCCGTGGCACTGCAACCCACCGATCTCGCGGTGCGGCAGGGCGAATTCCTGACCCTGCTGGGGCCGTCCGGCTCCGGCAAGAGTACGCTTCTAAACCTGATCGCTGGCGCCATCGCGCCCAGCTCTGGCAAGATCATGCTGGACGGTCGCGACTTGACCAATGTGCCGCCGCGCGACCGGGGCATCGGCATGGTGTTCCAGAACTACGCGCTCATGCCGCATATGACCGTGTTCGACAACGTGGCCTATCCGCTGCGCACCCGCCGCGTGCCCTCGGCGGAGATCAAGACGCGGGTGATGGAATCCATCGAGCGTGTCGGTCTGAAAGGCTTCGAGGACCGCAAGCCACGCCAGCTTTCGGGGGGGCAGCAGCAGCGGGTCGGCATCGCGCGCTGCATCGTCTACTCGCCCGAGATCATAATGATGGACGAACCGCTGGGCGCGCTCGACAAGAAGCTTCGCGAGCAGATGCAGGGCGAGATCAAGCGCCTTCACCAGGAGATGGGCACCACCTTCATCTATGTGACCCACGACCAGGAAGAGGCGCTGAACCTTTCCGACCGGGTCTGCCTGATGAATGTGGGTGAGATCGCCCAGCTTGGCACCCCGGACGAGCTTTATTTCGAGCCGAACAGCAAATACGTGGCCGGGTTCATCGGTGAATCCAACATGATGGAAGGCACCGCGCAGGACGGCAACACGCTGAAGATCGACAGCGGCGACGTGATCCACGTGCCGACCTTCGCGCAGGCCGCCGGCACGCGTCTTGCCGCCATGGTCCGCCCGGAACGCCTGCACCTCGTGCATGCTGGGGCCGCGGATGCGGCATCGACCGAGAACAGGATCACTGGCAAGGTGACCGAAATCGCCTTTGTCGGCAGCACCACGCGTCTCACGGTTCAGGCTGCGGGCGGGATGGAGATGCTCGTGGCCACGATTTCCGAAACCTCCACCACGCGGGCGGCAATCGGGGATGAGGTCACCGTGGGCTGGCTGCCGGAAAACACGGTCATTCTCGACAAGTAACGGATTGAAATCATGACGGATCACGCAAGCACCCTGGGGCATATCAAGGATGTCACCGTTCTGACTGCGGCTCTGGACATGGCGCCGCACCTGATCGACTGGCGCAAGCGCCATACCGGCCAGGCGGAGTGCGTCGTGTTTCCGTCAACCACACAAGCCGTGTCGGAGGTGATGGCCTATTGCCACGCCAACCGCATCCGGGTCTTCCCGCAGGGCGGCAATACCAGCGTCTGCGGCGGCTCGGTGCCGGACGGGCAGGGCGGCTCCATCGTGCTGAACCTGTCCCGCATGAACCGCTTGCGGGAGATCAATCCCAACGATGACAGCATGGTCGTCGACGCAGGCTGCATCCTTGCCAATGTTCAGCAGGCCGCGGCGGATGTAGACCGGCTCTTCCCGCTCCGCCTCGGGGCTGAAGGCTCCTGCCAGATCGGCGGCAATATCGCGACCAATGCGGGCGGCACCGCCGCCGTGCGCTATGGCGTGATGCGCGACCTGGTACTGGGGCTGGAGGTGGTGCTGCCCGACGGCACCATCATCGACGCGATCAAGACCGTCCGGAAGGACAATTCCGGCTTTGACCTCAAGCATCTCTTCATCGGCTCCGAAGGAACGATCGGCATCATCACCGGCGCCGCGCTGAAGCTTTTCGCCCGGCCCCGCGGCATGACCACGGCGGCGCTGGCGATCCGGGATATCGACACGGCCCTTTACATCGCGCGCGATCTGCGCGGCGCGCTGCCCGGCGAGATTTCCGCGCTGGAGCTTCTGTCGGATAGCGAGATGGAGATCGTCCGAGAGTTCCGAGCCGAAGGCGCTCTGCGTATGCGGCAGGCGCCCTGGTACCTGATCGTAGAGGTCGGCGGGCGCAGCACCGAGGCGGAGTATCGCGATATCCTTGAAACCCTGCTCATGCCGGAGCTGGAAAGCGGCGCTCTGACCGATGCGATCCTGGCCGAAAACGAGCGCCAGCGGGGCGAGATATGGGGCGTGCGCCATTCGGTGACCGAGTGCAACATGCATGCCGGCATGGGCCTGACCCATGACATTGCGGTGCCGATCGGCAAGCTGGACCAGTACATCAAACAGGCCGAGGCCGAGCTGGCGGAGGCCTATCCGGACGCGGTTCCGGTGGTCGTGGGCCATATCGGCGACGGCAACCTGCATTACATCGCTATGTTCACGCATGAGGCATGGGCCGCGCAGACCGCGCAGGAAGCCGTGCGCGATCATGTCGGCCACATGTTCTACGACATTGCCGTGGGCCTTGGCGGCACCTTCAGCGCAGAGCATGGCGTGGGCTCGATCCACACCGGCGACATGGAGCGGTACAAGTCCTCCTCGTCCTTGCGCATGATGCGCGACATGAAGGCGGCATTCGACCCGCTCGGGATTGCGAACCCGGGCCGGATGCTGAAATTTTCCATTGATGAAAATGCTTTAGGCGGGGAGATCGAAAATGAATGAGACCAAGGGCAAATCGAACCGGGGGGGTGAAAAGGTCTATAGCGGCCTGCGCGAGGACATCCTGCGCCTCAACCTCAAACCAGGCAGCGTGCTGGACGAGGCCGCGATTGCCGCGCGCTATTCCGTGTCGCGCACGCCGATCCGAGAGGCGTTCATCCACCTGATCTCCGAAGGACTTGTGGTCCGCGACGGGCGCGTGGCGCTGGTGGCGCCGCTTAACTTCGACAATCTGTCCTCGATCTTCGACGCGCTTTTGCTGTCGAGTCGCGTGGTCAACAGCGCCGCCGCGAAGAACCGCACCGAGGCGGATCTGGAGAAGATCCGCGTGCAAATGCTGAAATTCGACGAGCTGTGCCCGAACGGCACCGGCATCCAGCGGCAGGACGTGAACCTCGAATTCCACATGGCCATCGCAGAGGCGGGCCGGAACGAGTATTTCTCCAACTTCTACGAGCGGATGCTGCTGACGGCGAGCCGCCTGCACCAAGCCTGTTTCTCCAACCGGATCGACCTAGAGCGCCGCTCGGAAGAGCAGAAATCGCTCGAACAGCACCTCACCGAGACCAGCAAGCAGCACCACAGCATGTTCGAGGCGATCCGCGACCGCGATTCCGACCTCGCCGACCATCTGGCTGTGGAACACCAGCGCCTGTCACGCACCCGGCTTCAGCAGGCCGTCTTCGGTCACAACAGCGACGCCTTCGACGCCTTCCCGCTTGAGGCCGCAACATCTGACCGGAACGGCTGACCGCCCGAGCTCCGCGACAGCGGATCGACTTAAACCAGGCGTCCGGATCCCCTCCCGGGAGGGCGCTGCAAGAACCAAGAAGGAATATAGGAAATGTGGCAGTTCTGGGTTGATCGCGGTGGTACTTTCACCGACATCGTTGCGCGTTCACCCGAAGGCGACTTCAAGACCCACAAGCTGCTGTCCGAGAACCCGGAACGCTACCAGGACGCTGCCGTGTACGGCATCCGGCAACTGCTTGAGTTGGGCGAGGGTGACGCCATCCCGCAGGACACGATCGAGACGGTCCGCATGGGCACGACCGTGGCCACAAACGCGCTGCTGGAGCGCAAGGGCGACCGCACCGTTTTCGTCACCACCAAAGGGATGCGCGACGTGCTGCGCATCGGCTACCAGAACCGCCCGCGCCTGTTCGATCTCAACATCGTGCTGCCGGAACTGCTGTATGATGCCGTCATCGAGGTGAACGAGCGTGTCGGCGCCCGGGGCGAGAAGATCGCCGCGCCGGATCCGGTCCTAATCCGGACCGAGCTGCAGAAGGTCTATGACAGCGGCGTGCGCGCGCTGGCCGTGGCCTTCATGCATTCCTACCGCTTCCCCGAGCACGAGCAGCTGGTCGGCCGCATCGCCGAGGAAGTCGGCTTCGAACAGATCTCTCTGAGCCACAAGGTCAGCTCTCTCATCAAACTGGTGGGCCGGGGCGATACCGCCGTGGTGGATGCCTATCTCTCCCCGATCCTGCGCCGCTACGTGGAGCAGGTGAGCGATGCGCTCGACGCCGATAGCGGGGCCTGCAAGGCGCTGATGTTCATGCAGTCGAATGGCGGGCTGACCGATGCGCGGCTGTTTCAGGGCAAGGACGCGATCCTGTCCGGTCCGGCGGGCGGCGTCGTGGGCATGGTCCGCACCGCCGAGATGGCGGGGCAGGACAAGCTGATCGGCTTCGACATGGGCGGCACCTCTACCGATGTGTGCCACTATGCGGGCGAATATGAACGCTCCTTCGAGACGGAAGTGGCCGGCGTGCGGATGCGCGCTCCGATGATGAGTATTCACACGGTCGCCGCTGGTGGTGGCTCCATCCTGAGCTATCGCAATGGCCGTATGCAGGCCGGCCCGGAAAGCGCCGGGGCCAATCCCGGCCCGGCCAGCTACCGCCGAGGCGGTCCGCTGACGGTGACCGATTGCAACGTCATGCTGGGCAAGCTGCAGCCTGACGCCTTCCCGCATGTTTTCGGGCCGGAGGCGAACGAGCCGCTGGACGTGGATGTGGTGCGCGAGAAGTTCCTCGCCCTGTCGCAGCAGATCGCCGAGGAAAGCGGCCAGCCGGCCAAGACACCGGAAGAGCTGGCCGAGGGTTACCTGCGCATCGCGGTGGAGAATATGGCCAACGCGATCAAGAAGATCTCGGTCCAGCGTGGCTATGATGTCAGCCAGTACACGATTAACTGCTTCGGCGGCGCGGGCGGGCAACATGCCTGTCTGGTGGCCGACGTGCTGGGGGTCGAGAAGATCTTCGTTCACCCTTTCGCCGGTGTCCTTTCGGCCTTCGGCATGGGCCTTGCCGATGTGCGCGCCCTGCGCGAGCAGCAATTTGGTGAGCCGATCGATGCCACTTGCGCCGCCGAGACCGCGCTGGCCGCGTTGGGGGAGGATGCGCGGGGCGAGGTGATCTCACAGGGGATCGACGCGTCGATCGTCGAGGTGAAGCGCATGGCGCATATCCGCACCTCCGGCGCGCACCAGACCATCGAGGTGCCCTTCGACGGTGCCGAGATCATGACTGCGTCTTTCCACGAGGCGCATAAGCAGCGCTTTGGCTACACCCCGACCGGCGCCGATCTGATTATCGAGCTGCTGACGGTGGAGGCTATCGGCGCAGCCGGTGCGGTGCCCGAGGCGGGCGGCATGGAGCCGAGCGGTCACTGTATGACCGAGGCGCAGATGTACACCCAAGGCAGCCGTCGCACCGTGCCGATCGTGGACCGGGCCAATATCGCCCCCGGCGCCACCGTCGACGGTCCGGCGATCATCACCGAGCCGACCGGCACCAACGTGGTCGAACATGGCTGGCAAGCGGAGGCGATGGCCGACGGCAACCTGATGCTGCGCCGCGTCATCGCCCTTACCCGGTCGGAGGCGATCGGCACGCAGGTCGATCCGCTGATGCTGGAAGTGTTCAACAACCTCTTCATGAATATTGCCGAGCAGATGGGCGCGACGCTCGCCAATACCGCCTATTCGGTGAACATCAAGGAGCGGCTGGATTTCTCCTGTGCGATCTTCGATCCCGAAGGCGGGTTGGTGGCCAACGCGCCGCACGTGCCGGTGCATCTTGGCTCCATGGGCGAAAGCGTGGCTACCGTGCTGCGCCAGAACGAGGGCAAGCTGAAGCCCGGCGACGTTGTGATGATGAACAACCCGTTCAACGGCGGCACCCACCTGCCGGACGTCACTATCATCACCCCGGTCTTCGACACGGCGGGGGAGAATATCCTCTTCGTGGTGGCCTCTCGCGGGCACCATGCAGATATCGGTGGCAAGACGCCGGGCTCCGCCCCGCCGGACAGCAGCCATATCGACGAGGAAGGCGTTCTGATCGACAATTTCTTCGTGGTGCAAGGCGGCGCCTTCCAGGAAACGGCCACGCGCCAGCTTCTGGCCTCCGGCCCGTACCCGTGCCGCAATATCGACCAGAACATCGCTGACCTGTCCGCCCAGATCGCGGCCAACGCGACCGGCGTGCGGGAGCTGCTGCGCATCGTCGATCAGTTTGGCAAGGACGTGGTGCATGCCTATATGGGCCACGTGCAGGACAATGCCGAGGAATGTGTGCGCCGGGTGATCGACGTGCTCAAGGACAGCCAATTCACCTACACTCTGGATTCCGGCGCGCAGATCGCTGTTAGCATCTCCATCGACCATGCCAGCCGCTCGGCCAAGGTGGATTTTACCGGCACGTCCAAGCAGGATCCGGGCAACTACAACGCGCCTCTGGCGATCTGCCGCGCCGCTGTTCTGTACGTCTTCCGCACGCTTGTCGGCTCTGACATCCCGTTGAACGAAGGCTGCCTGAAACCGATCGAGATGACGGTGCCTGACGGCTCGATGATCAATCCGGTCTACCCGGCCGCGGTGATCGCCGGAAATACGGAGGTCAGCCAGTCCATCACCGAAACGCTCTATGGCGCGCTGGGTGTGGTCGCGGGCTCGCAAGGGACGATGAACAACTTCGTCTACGGCAATGACGCGCACCAGAACTACGAAACCATCTGCGGCGGCACTGGCGCCGGCGACGGCTTCGCAGGCGCAAGCGGAGTGCATTCGCACATGACCAACACCCGCATGACCGACCCTGAGGTTCTGGAAGACCGCTACCCGGTTCGGCTGGAGCATTTTGGTCTCCGCGCAGGATCCGGCGGGGCAGGTCTGTTCCCCGGTGGTGAAGGTGTGGTGCGCAAGATGCACTTCCTCGAGCCGATGACGGCGACGGTTCTCTCCTCGCACCGACAAACCGCACCCTTTGGCCTTGCCGGTGGGGCCGATGGCCTGCCGGGCCAAAACCGGGTGATCCGCGCCGACGGTACCGAAGAGGCGCTTTTGGGAAATGATTCCAGAGAGATGGCCGTGGGCGATATCTTCGTTCTGGAAACACCGGGGGGAGGTGGCTTCGGGCCATGCAAGTCAAAGTGAGAGCCTGTCCGTCGTCAGATGATTTGGAACAGGGCGGCCTAATCGGTAGCGGAGGATCTGGCTCGTTGTGGTTTCAGTCTATGCCGCTGTCTGTCGGTGCAGCAAGCGGCGTTTCCGGATTGTCTTTGCCTTGATCTCCTTTCGTCGTGCGTGGATGGTTTCTGCCCGGCCGCAGTAGACATCGGCCGGGGTCAGGTTGCCCAGGCTCTCGTGGTAGCGCTGGTTGTTGTAGTGCTTGATGAAGTCACCGATCGCCTGCTCGAGCGCCCCGGGCAGATAATGGTTTTCCAGCAGGATGCGGTTCTTCAGGGTCTGGTGCCAGCGCTCGATCTTGCCCTGGGTTTGCGGGTGGTTCGGCGCACCGCGGACGTGATCCATGCGCTGTTCCTCGAGCCATTTCGCGAGATCGCCAGAGATGAAACTGCTGCCGTTATCGCTGAGCAGCCTCGGCCGGTGCGCCACCGTTGCCCGGTCACATCCCGAGGCCGCCAAGGCCTCCTCGAGAGTGGCGGTCCCATCGTCTGCTCTCAAGGTGGTACACAGTCGCCATGCCACGACGTATCGGCTGTAATCATCGAGGACGGTGCCGAGATAGAACCATCAGCCGTGGCTGTTTGTCATTCAGGTAGGCAGCTACAAGCTTCAAGCTTCAGAGTGACCGTATGGCCTAACCTGTATCGCCGTTCTAGGACATTATAAGATTAGATTTCACAAATATGAAACCATTGCTTCAAACGTATAAAACGCACGCTCTAGCCAGCCAAACGGTCTTCATTCTGCTCCATCGCGGTGAACTCCAGATGAAAATTCGTGCCAACGCCCATGGCGCTTTCATAGGTCAGGTCGCCTTGCATCTGACAGGCCAGCCGTTTGGAAATGTGCAAGCCTAGGCCCGAGCCTTGCGTCGAATGCTGGCTTTGGTTGGCGACCTGTTCGAAGCGCCCGAAAACGCGGTCTTCCATCCCCTCAGGAATGCCGTGGCCGGCATCCTTGATCGACAAGCGCAGCTTGCCGTTAGTCATATGCAACGTGCCTTCGACAGTGCCGTTCTCATGCGAGAACTTGATGGCGTTGGACAGAAGGTTGTCGATGATCTGGCGAATGGCGAAGGCATCGCCCTGGACCAACGCGTGCGAGACAGTGGACTTCTTCACAAGCGTTATCTTGCGCTCTGAGGCGAAGACGCGGTTTTCCTCGATGCTGTCTGTGAGCAGGCGGTCGAGATCGACAGCATCTTCCTCGAGTTGAAGCGCTCCGATGTCCATTTTCTGCGCCAGAAGAATCTGGTCGATCAGGCGTGATAGGCGAATACCGTTGCGGTGGGAAATTTCCAGCAGAGAGCGCATCTGGTCGCTCATCTCGCCGACACGACCGCTAAGGGCGATCGCAAGACCGCCTTTAAGAGAAGTCAGCGGCGTGCGCATCTCGTGGCTGACCACGGAGACGAACTCGTCCTTGGCGCGATTGGCGGCGTCGGCGGTCCTGAGGGCCTCCTGCAACGACGCGTTAATCGCCATGCGATCGGTGACGTCGACCAGGGTCACGCTCCATCCCAGAATTTCGGCGGATGGGTTCAGAGGGTTACGGACCTTCTGTATTCGAGGTTCGTAGGCCTGGTCGCCAATGCGCAGATGAGAGCCATCGGCCGCATTGGCCAAGTCATCATGCCCGTCGAAGAGCTCGCGCAGCACTTGATTGTTTCCATGGCTCAGCCCGCGCTTGCGGGCAGCGGCGTTCATCAGCACGATGTTTCGCTTGCGGTCGATCAGGACGACCGGTTCGCTGCTCGTATCGAAGAGGACCGACTGACCGATTGCGGCCATGTCCATGGTTTTGCTCACCAGCAGCATCCAGGAGAACGCCAGCACGCCCAGCGAGAACATGAAGGCGGTGGGATCGAGACCGAAGAAGGTGAAGTCCAGACCGATGTAGGCGGCGTTCACGACCAGCGGGGACAAGGTGATGGCGGTCAGCATGCTCAGCAGTGGCCAGGCGCTCCGCTTGGCGCGGACAACACCCCTTATCAGGCAAACGAAGGTGGCCATGACGAAGGTGTAGAGTAAGGCGATGATCGTGTAGAAGCCCGGCCCGTGAACGTATTCGATCTGATTGCTGCCGACCGGAAGCATCGTGTCCTCGGTATAGACGAGATGGTGCCACGAATTTGTGGCGACCAGGGCGAATATTCCCAGCGTAGTGCCAAGCAGAAGCGCAGTTGCGCGACGTGTGCGGACCCAATCGGCGTTTCCGACGTAATTGAAGACAAAGTAACACCACGAGGTGGTCACCAATCCGTGCCCCAGCCAAGCGACCGTCGCCCATTGCATATTGCAGGCATAAGTCGCTGACGCAGCTTCGAGACCAACGCTGAGAAGAGTCCACATGACACCGATGAAGGTGAGCGCGTAGAAACGCTTTCCGTTGAAATCCTGCGATTTCAGGGTCCAAATCATGGTCAAGGCAGCAAGTGCGATCACCGCCGCGGCCACTAGAAAGACCGGGCTTGAGAATGCTCCTTCAAAGCAAGTCATGAATCCCCCAACTGCAAGATACTACAGAGATAAATCATTTGAATTCGCCTATAATACGGCGTCAAGGTGGCCTTTTGAATCAGCGCACGTGAAGTGGGTCGAAATGACGTCATTCGCGTTACGTTTCCGTTAATATCAAAGATTTGGGAGAATGCAGTTACTTACGACTAAGAATCAATGCGAGGTTCCGCGTGAGTTGTGGATATTCCGACATGCGGAGGCAATCGGTCCCATCGCAAGGCAAGGTCCTGCCGGTAATTCGTATGGAGCGAATCAACTTGACCGATTGCTTCAAGCCTACGGCCAAGGATTTCGCATCGCCGTGGCCCTGAGCAGGCGACTGCGTCTGTCCGGTCTGCTGACGCGCCTGACTGTAGGCCGCCTGGAACCTCTACTGTCACAGCGACTGATCTTGCGTGACCTTGGCACCTGCATCGACTGGCGCATTCACCGAAAGCGCATGGCCGAACTGTTGCACGTGCAATACAACCGTGTGGCGCTCGTCGATTACAATCTACGACGTCGAAGAGGAAAGGCGGTTTCGACATCGCGTGCTGGGGTTTGGTCAATGAGATAGCCAACGCTCGCATGGCCAAAAAACGCCGGGTGCTTTGGTCCCCGCAGGGCGCACATCCGGTGGCAACGGTCAGAGCCGCGGTCTTGGACGGAAGGCTTGACGAAGGGCATCTCCCAGCCGCTTTATCTCCAGGTCCTTCCACTCCCCAGCGACACCCGGTCAGGTGCAACGCTTCCTGTCCGTCCATGATCAAACCGCCGCCCTGTTTCGCCCCGAACGCCACCGTCTTTCCGCAAGATCATACCGCCACGCTCGCAGCGATGCCTTCGCACTCTGGAGCGAATACACAAGCAAACTGACTGTATAGAACCCTCGCCCTTGCGAAACAATTCGCGGAGGCAAAACAACCTGACAAATCCGCCCCGCGCCCTTCGGCTGCTACCTACCGTTCACAGCCCACGTCAGCTTTGCGTGCAAACCGGCCGCGAGGAGGCATCAACCGGTGCCCTTGTCACGTAAGGACTCTTTCGGTGTACCGCGTCCGAACCTGAACAATCTGGTCACGATCACGAAGAACAGCGGCACGAAAATGACCCCAAGAACCGTGCCGGATATCGTCCCGCCCAGAACGCCCGAACCAATCGCGTTGCGCCCGCCCGACCCGGCGCCGGAACTCAGCACCAGAGGCAGCACCCCAAGCGAGAACGCCATCGAGGTCATGATGATCGGACGAAAGCGTTGCCTTGCCGCCTCCACCACCGCGTCGATGACACGCTCACCCGCCACGTGCCTGTCGCGCGCAAACTCCACGATCAGGATCGCGTTCTTGCCGGTCAGGCCGATCACCGTCAGCAACCCAACCTGGAAGAAGACGCCGTTGTCAAATCCACCGAAATAGGCCGCCGACAATGCTCCTACCACGCCAATCGGCATGGCCAGCATGACTGCGAATGGGATTGACCAGCTTTCATACAAGGCCGCAAGCGACAGGAACACCGCCGCAAGCGATAGCGCATATAGCAGCGGTGCCTGGTTGCCCGATTGCCTTTCCTCTAGGGACAGCCCGGTCCACGACAGCGCGAAGCCCGGCGGCAATTGTTCAGCCAGCCGCTCCATCTCGGCCATTGCGGCGCCGGTGGACACGCCAGGGGCCGGCGCGCCCTGCAATTGCATCGAGGGGATGCCGTTGAAGCGATAGAGGCCCTGCGGCCCGTAGTTCCACGAGCCTTTTGCGAAATTCGAGAACGGCACCAGACCGCCACTAGCATTGCGGACCCGCCACTTGTCGATGTCCGACGGGATCGAACGATCTGGCGCGTCGCCCTGCACGTAGACACGCTTGATCCGGCCTTGGTCGATAAAGTCGTTCACGTAGGAACCGGCCCAGGCCACCGTCAGCAACTGGCCCACGTCGTTGGCCGTCACGCCCATCGCGCCCGCCTTGCGCCAGTCGATATCCAGGTTGAACTGTGACGCGTCCTCCAGCCCGTTGGGCCGGGCCGACGCGATCAGTTCGCTTTGCGCCGCCAGCCCCAGCAACTGGTTTCTCGCCTGAAGCAATTCCTCGTGGGTTTGCCCCCCACGCGCCTGAAGATAGACGTCAAACCCCGACACGTTACCAAGCTCGATCACCGAGGGCGGCACAATGGGAAACACCATCGCGTCGCGTATTCCGCTCAGCGCCCCGAAGGCGCGCCCGGCAAGGGCCTGCACGCTTTGCCCGGGCGATTTGCGTTCGTCCCAGTCCTTCAACTGGACAAAGGCGATGCCCATGTTCTGGCCCTGGCCAGCAAAGCTGAACCCGACCACTCCGAACATAGATTTCACCGTGTCGGTCTCCTGGGTCAGATAATAGTCCTCGACCTGTTCCAGCACGTCTAGCGTCCGCTCGGCCGTTGCGCCGGTCGGTGTCTGGATCAGAGTGAACAGGATGCCCTGGTCCTCGTCCGGCAGAAACGCGGTCGGCGTGCGGGTGAACAGAAACGCCATCGCTACGGCCAGCGCAAGATAAACCAGCCCCACCCGGAACGGACGTTTGACGCTCCAGGCGACCGTGCCGGAATACCGGCTCAGGACCGCATCGAACCCGCGGTTGAACCAACCAAAGGCGCCTTTCTTCTTGTCGCGATCTTTGTGTTTGAGGATCGTCGCACACAGCGCGGGCGTCAGGGTCAGCGCGACCACCACCGACAGCGCCATCGCCGACACGATCGTTATCGCGAACTGCTTGTAGATCACGCCGGTCGAGCCCGGAAAGAACGCCATCGGCACGAACACCGCCGACAGCACCAGTGCAATCCCGATCAGCGCACCGGTGATCTGGCCCATGGATTTGTAGGTCGCCTCGCGCGGGGGCAAGCCTTCTTCCTCCATGATCCGCTCGACATTCTCGACCACGACGATCGCGTCGTCGACCAGCAGTCCGATCGCCAGTACCATGGCCAGCATCGTCAGCGTGTTGATCGTGAAGCCGGCCGCCGCAAGAACGCCAAACGTGCCCAGTAGAACCACCGGCACCGCCAGCGTCGGAATAAGCGTCGCGCGCAGGTTCTGCATGAAGAGGAACATCACCAGGAAGACTAGGATGATCGCCTCGAACAGGGTCTTGATGACCTCCTCGATCGAGATCAGCACGAAGGGCGTGGTGTCGTAGGGAATGACGTATTCCACGCCTTCGGGAAAGAACTCCGCGAATTCGGCCATCCGCGCCTTCACGGCCTCGGCGGTGTCCAGCGCGTTGGCCCCAGGTGCTAGGCTGACAGCAAGGCCCGCCGCCGGATCCTGATTGAAGCGCGCGATGGTGGCATAGTTCTCCGCGCCGATCTCCACACGCGCCACATCGTCCAAAAGCACCAGCCCGCCATCAGTCTCGGCCCGCAGGACGATCTGCCGGAAGTCCTCGGGCGAGTTCAGAAGCGACTGCGCGGTGATCGTGGCATTCAGCTGCTGCCCCTCGACCGTCGGCCGCGAGCCAAACGCCCCCGCCGAGATCTGGGCGTTTTGTGCCGACACGGCGTTCACAACATCTGCAGGCGTCAGCTCGAAGGCCGCGAGCTTGGAGGGATCCAGCCAGATCCGCATAGCGTATTGCGCGCCGAAGACCTGGACCGACCCGACTCCCTCGACCCGGCTCAGTTCGTCGACAAGGTTCGTGACCATGTAATCCGACAGGTCCACCTGGTCGAACCCGTTCGCGCGCGAGATCATCCCGATCACCATCAGGAAGCCGGCCGAGGATTTCTCGACCGTGACACCCTGCCGCTGCACGGTTTCCGGCAGCAGCGGCGTGGCGCGCGACAGCTTGTTCTGCACCTGCACCTGCGCGATATCGGCATCCGTGCCGGTCTCGAAGGTCAGCGTGATGCTCGACTGGCCCGCCGATGTCGAGTTGGACGAGAAATACCGCAACCCGTCCAGCCCGGTCATCTGCTGTTCGATCACCTGCGTCACCGTGTTGGCGACCGTCTCGGCCGAGGCGCCGGGATAATTCGCACTGATGGTGACCGAGGGCGGCGCGATTTCCGGATACTGCGCAATTGGCAGGATCCGGATTGCCAGCACCCCGATTCCCATGATCAGGATCGCGATAACCCAGGCAAAGACCGGGCGATCAATGAAAAAGCGCGCCATGGGAGTGGTTCCTTATGGGGATTTCTGGTCGTCCGCCTCGGCGGGGTCGTCGTTTGCGTCGCCGGTCGCCTCGGCCTGGGGCGCCTCGCGCTCCTCCGGGGCGACGGTCGCACCGACCCCGGTCTTCTGGAACCCGGCGACGATCACCCGGTCGCCGTCCTGCAACCCACCGCTGACCACCCAGTCGGCGCCGCGGTCCTGAAGGATGGTCACCTGGCGCTCCTCGACGACATTCTCTGCAGTCACCACCCAGGTAAACGGGCGGCCGCGCCTGTCGCGCTGCACCGCTTCCTGCGGCACCAACAGAACGTTCTCGGCGGTGCCCACAGGCATCTCAACCTGCACGTACATCCCCGGCAAGAGCAACCGGTCGGGATTGTCGAACTGCATGCGCAGCACCACCACGCCGGTCTGCGGGTCAACGTTTGGCTCCGCGGCGGTGATCGTGCCTGTCTCATCGAAATCCGATCCGTCCGCCAGCGTCAGACGCACCGTCGTGTCGGCATTGGTCAATTGGTCCTCGGTCTGTCCGCGGGTCCACCGCAGCAGATCCGCCGCCGACTGTGTCACGTCCACGTAAACCGGGTCGATGTCCCGGATAACCGCCAGGGGCTCGGCCTGGCTGGCCGTCACCAGCGCGCCCGGACTGGTCCGCGCCAGGCCGATCTCGCCCGAAAGGCGCGCGCGGATCGTGGTGCGTTCCAGCTCGATCTCGGCCGACCGCAACTGCGCCTCGGCCACCTCGACCGCAGCCGCCGCGGTGTCGCGCACCGCCTTGGCCTCGTCAAAGGCCCGCTCGCTCGTCACGTTGCGCTCTCGCAACTCCACCAGCCGCTCGGCCTCGACCTCCGCCGCATCCAGCTGGACCCTGGCCTGCGTCACCGCGGCCTGCCCCTGTTCGACCGCGGCGGAATAGGTGGCGGAGTCGATGCGGTAAAGCGCGTCGCCCTCCTCGACAAAGCCCCCCTCCCGAAACAGCCGCTCCGTGATGATTCCGTTGACCTGCGGACGCACCTCTGCCTCCGCCGAGGCTGCAACCCGGCCGGGCAACGTCGAAGTCAGCGTGACCGTCTGCGCCTGTAACTTGACAACCACGACCGGCGTCGGCTCTTGCGCCTGCTGAGCCAGTGCCCGCCCGGCAAACATGCCCGATACGGCCAGACCCAAGCTCACTGTCGCGATGGCTAGGATTGAACGGTTCATCATGCGTTTTGACCCCCGATGGCGGATGCTTGCCAAGTTACATATACACTGCATGCCTCATAGCCTCTTCGCTCCGGGGTATCCATAGAAACCATTACTGATGGTGATAACTTCAGCCTAATCGACTGATAAATTGGGCACTGAACTTCTTGCCTAAGCTGCCGAGCCATTGTTTCCGAAACGGACAATTGTGACCTCTCCAAAGGAGCAATGCAGCAACGAAAGCCGGATCCGCTCCGGCTGACTGCATTTTCGTGCCTCCGGCTATCTTGTAAACTCCGCAAACGCGACAAGTGTGACAGGATAAGCCGATGTTCAATCTCAAGGCCAGCAACGGCCAAGTCGTTGGAACCAGCGAATCCTATAGCAGCGCGTCGGGACGCGAAAATGGAATCACGTCAGTGAAATCCAATGCACCCGGTGCGCGGGTCGACGACCAGACAAGCTGAAGTCGGGGACTTCAGCTTCTAGCTGTCGAAAATCTTCGAAACAAAATCCGTGTCGATTACGGCCTAGAGTTCCAAAAATTGGGGCTCGACAGTGGGCTTGCCTGGGCACTGGAGCTTATCCCCAATTTCTGGGGATAGCTGCCGGGACCGATAAGGAGGGCCATTATCGTTACCGGCAGGAACGGCCCAAAACCGATTTTCGCCTCTCTTGCAACGAATGACGGCTTGGTGATCATAATGATCACCTGCCAAGGTGCCCGCTACCGGTGCCAAGCGATTGCAGTGCTCTAATAGTATCGGCTCTGAATACGGCTGAGCGCATGCGAGAGCTGCTCACTTTCGCGGCTGGAATTGAATTCCTCCGGATAAGGTTCCTTGCCATCTGCTATTTCTCGGGCGGTCTCGGACAGGCGCTCCAGCGGGCGCACGAAATGCCGTGTGAACAGGATCGAAAACGCTCCCAAGACACCGAGCAAGCTGGCCAGACTGATCCACATTGCGACCGAAAGGTCCGATACATCCTGACCGAAAGAAGCCGGCGGAACGCGCGCAACCAGAGAGAGGCCAGTGGGGGGCGCGTTGCCGACCGTGAGCTCGGGCGCAACGGCGTAGATGTTTCTCACGCCGTTTGCATCCTCGACGACCTGTGCGGATTCGATATTGAGAGAAAGGGAACTGAGACTGGCTGGTGTAAGGTCCACGCTGGTCTGCTGTTGCGTCGGAAAGATTGAGCGGCCGCGCTTGTCGACGACATAAGCCAGCAAGCCAAGGTCGTCCGCAGCAGCCTGAACGTAATCCTGAAGCCAACTTGCTTTCAGACTGTATACATATACTCCAGTAACATCTCCATCCGCGGATTTGACTGGCACGGCAATGTTCAGCACATCGTTCTGCTCATGCGCCGCGGTGGGGTTGGACGATGTTATGTCACCAAAAAACGGACCGCGAAGACCCTGTCGATACCAGTCTGTGCTTGATACGGAGGTGCCCACGCGGCTCCCATTGGAGCCGACTCTGATGGTGCCGGAAAGATCGGCGAGCCCAGCCCAGGCGACACGTCCACCGGCGACGAGTACAGCGTCGGTGAATGCGCGGATCTCTTCGTTTTCCATTGGAGCGATCTGTCCTGCGACGGCTTGAAGGCTTTCCCATTCCCGTTCAACCGCCCGGGAAACCGCGAGCCGAAGTGCCTTCACTCCGCGGATGGCATTCTCGGATTCGACCCGTGTTTCGAAGCTCCGCGCGTGCTGATGTATAGGCCACCAAATTGCAACCATGCCCAGCAGGCCGCAAATCATGACAAAGCCGAAGATAGATGTTGCTAGTCGTGGAGCGTGAACGTTTTCCCTGCCGGAACTTGTCAAATCAGGCTTAACCATTTGTCGAATTCCACTTACTTTTACTCATGAACGGGGTGCGCTCTGACTCTCACCACGGACATCCAAGACGACCACCCGATACTTTTCACAGCCGCATAACTTCGAATTCTGGCAGCAGTATGTGCAACTTTCCAAATTTCGTTCCACAACAGGAGCAAAGATGGAGTTGCATACACAACTCACAGACGAGCGAAATCTTCCTACACCATAGTATCGTTAATTTGGTTGTGCGTATAAAGGTTAAACTATGCTTGTAATTGCAAGAGGGGCCGACATTGCGGTATCTTCGCCTGTGTATTGGTTTTTTTCTCCTGTTTGGGGCGCTCTACGTCATTGTCGTGGAGCAGATGACCGGGGCCAGCGCGAATGCATTTGTTAACGCGCCTCTCTTGACCGCGCGTGCTCCCGTCGCCGGGGACGTTGATCTTCCGGATCGCGCGCCTGGTGCTTTTATCAAAGAGGGCTCAACACTCTTCTCCGTCGAAGATGCGAGGGCCGACCAGGTGCGCCTGAACGACCTGCAATTGGAACGAGACCTTCTGGCTGCGGATCTGACAAGCTACAAAACCGAACGCGATGCACGACGGGAAGCGTTGCGCTGGATCGAATCGACGGCCGGAAAGTACGCGGCTGCACGAACTCGGGAACTTGAGATCACCGCAGGTGGAGCACCGTCCGATCCAGACACCTCGCCAAATCGGGACCAGCCACCCTCGGAATCTGGCAGCCTTACCGTCGACGAGAACAAGCTGGCGCCCGATGAAAACGACCCCGATCGCTTTCTCGAACTTTCAGGCGCGTTTCTGGATGGCGCCATCGAGGACTTCGCCGGTTTGGAGGCTCTGCAACTGCTCGCAGCGCGGCGCGCGATATATCTTGACGACTCCGCAGGCGCGGCATGGAATATGGCACTGAGGCAGCGCGAAGCAGAGACCTCGTTGACACTTGTCGAGGCAAATATCGCCCGGACCGAAGAACAGCTGACGGCTTACGAAATCCGCATAGAGCGGGAGTTGTCGCGTCTCGTCAAGCTGCGCGGAGATACGCTTTCTTCGCCGGTCAACGGCGTTCTCTGGCAGGAATTGACTGCAAACGGCGTGAACGTCCAACGGGGTGATCCTATCATGAACATCGCCGACTGCGCCTCGGTGCTGGTCACGTTGTCGGTGTCGGAAACCATCTATAATTCGCTTTCCACCGGCGACACCGCGACGTTCCGCCCGCTTGGCGGCGACGAGGCGATGCAGGGGACGGTCGCCCGCCTCGCGGGCTCCGGCGCGGCCTCTGTATACGAAGGCATGGCGGTGGCTCCGAGCGAAGAACACCTGCAACGCTACGATGTAGCGCTCGTCGTTCCGGAACTGAGGACGGATCCGGTGGACGGTTGCAGCATAGGCAGAACGGGCCGCGTGTTCTTTGATGACCGCCCACTCGATATATTGTGGAAGTTCTGGGAGTAATGCTGCCTAACCTTTACCTCGGCGATATGGGCGCGAGCCTGGTGCACGTGGTTCCGATACTCGGCTTGGCACTGATTCTGCCGTATGTCATCGACCGTCAGGACACCCATCACCGTATCTTCCTGTTCGTGATCGCGATCATTTTCGCGATCAGGTACGCATGGTGGCGAACGACCGAAACGATCGCCCCGGTGGGCTGGACCATTGATTTCCTGGCAAGTGGGCTGCTGCTGGGGCTGGAGTTGATGGCAATCGTAAGTTCGATCAGCGCTTTCTTCATCCTCATGCGTCACCGTGACCGAAGCCCCGACGCCGACCGCAACGCCGGCTGGTGGGGGGACACGCCGCCGAAGGTTGCGATCCTGATCGCGACATATAACGAGGAACTGGAGGTGCTTGAACGTACCATCATTGGTTCCAAGGCTCTGCGCCATCCCGCCAAGGAAGTCATGGTTCTCGATGACGGACGCCGCGACTGGTTGCGTGATTATTGCGAGAAAGAGGGCGTCACCTACATGCGGCGCCCCGACAACAAGCACGCAAAGGCCGGCAACATCAACCACACGCTTCAGGTTCTCTGGGCGCGGGAGACGCCCCCGGATTACGTGGCCGTTCTGGATGCCGATTTCGTGCCGCATCGCGGATTCCTCTCACGCACGCTGGCCCTTTTTCACGATCCGGCGGTGGGTCTTGTCCAGACCCCGCAGCACTTCTTCAACGCCGATCCTATACAGCACAACCTCGGGATAAGCCGGTCCTATCCCGACGAGCAGCGCTTCTTCTTCGACGACATGCAGCCCTCGCGCGATGGCTGGGGCGTCGCCTTCTGCTGTGGGACATCCTCGATCATGCGGCTGAACGCCTTGAAAGATATCGGCGGCTTCCCCACCGACAGCATCACCGAGGACTACATGATCACGCTGTGCCTGCAGAACGCAGGCTGGCACACCGCCTATCTCAACGAGCCGCTGACCGAGGGGCTCGCCCCGGAAGGCTTGAAGGAATACGTCACGCAACGCTCGCGCTGGTGCCTGGGAATGATGCAGATCGCGCGCAGCCGGGTCGGACCGTTCCGCAATAACGGGCTGCGCCTGCGCGACCGCTGGAGCGTCATCGACGCCAGCCTCTACTGGATCACGACATTTCCCTTCCGGGTCGCAGCCATGGTTTTCCCGTTGCTCTACTGGTACGGGAACATCACCGTCGTGGATGCCAGTCCGGCCGATGTGATAACCTATTTCGGCTGTTTCTTCGCCTGGAACCTGATGGCCATCAACCTGATGTCGCGCGGCAACGTGGTGCCGATCCTGACCGATGTCAGCCAGTTGCTGGGCGCCCTGCCGATCACCCGCGCGGCGTTCACCGGGCTGGTGCAGCCAAGGGGCCACCCTTTCAGCGTGACGGCCAAGGGTGGGGACCGCAGCCGCATCGTGGTGCAATGGAACATGCTGGCCCCTTTCGCCATCCTGCTTGGACTTACGATTGTCGGGCTTCTGATGGGTATCGTGACCGACCGTTTTGCCTTCAACGACGCGGGCGAAGGCAAATGGGTCATACTGTTCTGGACGATCTACAACATGATCGTGCTGGCACTGACGATCATCGCCTGTGTAGAACTGCCCCGGCGCGAACGCCATGTTGCCGACACGCCCGAGCGCGTCACCTTCACCTCGGGCAAGGTATCACAGCGCATGTGGGTGACCAGCCTGACGCAGGACACCGCACGGTTGCGGGGCGGACAATTCGACGCCGGCACCTACGGAATGATCGACCTGCCGGGGGTTGGCGAACTGTCGGTGTTCGTACTTGCGCCGACAGCCGACGGAATGCGCGTGGAACTGATGCCCGACGATGAACAGCGCGACGCGCTTTTCATGAGGTTCTATACCGAAGACAATACACCCGGTATCAGCGTCGTGAACACCTGGAACATGCTAGGTGACATGGCGCGGCGCATATCGCGCATCAGCCGGGACAGGACAGCCAGGAAAGGAACAACACTTGACCGCAGGGAATAAGACCATGCGCTACGCCGCCGCGATGCTTGTGTTCGCGGCCCCGGCGGCACAGGCCGACGGAGAGTTCTTTCAACTGGATCTCGGCGAAGACACCACGACGGCCGTGATCTCGGTCGAGCGCGACCGCCTGTCATACGGCATGGTGTTCAGCGATTATACCGGGCCGGAGGATCTGAACCTGACGGCCAGCTTCAAGTTCTCGCTAGGGACGCCGGTCACCTTCCGCGCCGGACCGGCAATCCAGCTTGAGGGGCTCGAAACGGTCAAGGGCGGGATACGGTTCGTGGCCGAGCATTATCAGCCCACAAGTTTCGGCAGCGTCTTCCTGCTGGGCGAGGCAACGACGATCGATCGAGGTTACTTCGCCCTTGCCGCCATCGGCTTCGACAAGCCGGATGTGACTTTCGAGTTCAGCTATCTCGGGGACGACGACGGCTTCCGCGACAAGGTCGCGGCCGTGGCATTCGGGATCCCGAATACCAAGGCGAGTTTCCGTGCCGGCTACAAGCTCGATTCCGAGGAAAGTTTCATTGGGATCTCGATCAATACGTTCTGAGTTTAAAGATCGTGACAATCCGGTTGCTCAACCCGCAAAGCCGACATTCTTGACCTGAGCAGCGAACGGCAGCGCTCCGCCGAACCTACTATTTTTGACTGCCAAATTCCCGCCTTTCCGACTGGACTTCGCGTGGCAGTAGAGCGGTACTTTAACCACCGACGCAGTTAAGCCACTCGCGTCATGATCTTCGCCCGGACCTCCGGGCTCTGCCCGGTAGCAGGAGCAGCACGCTCCTGGAGCTAAGCAAAAGGAGACAATTATGACCGTACAGCTATCCCAAAAGCCGAAGAAGACAGCCGCAGGCAATGTCCGAACGACAAAGAAGGCGCAACTGATCCGGATGCTGCAAAGCAAGACCGGGTCCGACATCGGGGCGATCAGCAAGAAGCTGGGCTGGCAGAGCCATACGACGCGCGCCGCGCTCACCGGCCTGCGCAAGGCCGGCTTCGAGATCGCGGCGACAAAGTCGGAGGACGGCAAGCCGACGCGCTATCGCATCACGGCGGAGCCTGACGCCGAACGACAGACATCCGGTTCCGCGGAGGTTGCCCATGCCGGGTAAGCCACACCCGGAGCGAGACAGCGCAAAGGCGCGTTGGGAGGAGATCTTCGGATTTTCTCCTCCGCCGTACCTCTCGGTGGCCTTCATGGAGAAGGCGCTGGCCCATGAGCAGCAATGCCGTCGCCACGGAGGATTGTCTCCGGCGACGCGCAAGACCCTGACACGTGTTGCCGGCGGGCAGCCGGTCGCGGAGGCCTCGCGCGGCAGTCTCAAGCCCGGAGCCCATCTCGTCCGGGAGTGGAATGGCCGCACCTACCAGGTCGAGGTGACGGACACAGGCTACCACCTTGAAGGTCGCAGCTGGAGATCGCTCTCGGCCATTGCACGGCATATCACCGGAACCAACTGGTCCGGACCGCGCTTCTTCGGCCTCGATCGCGGGGCAGGGGGCAGCGCATGAAGAAGATCCGCTGCGCCGTCTACACCCGCAAGAGTTCCGAGGACGGGCTGGAGCAGGAGTTCAACTCGCTCCATGCCCAGCGGGACGCCTGCAGCGCCTAAATCGCCAGCCAGAAGCACGAGGGCTGGGTGATGCTGCCCGACGCTTATGACCACGGCGGCCTCTTCGGTGGCTCTCTCGCGCGTCCGGCGCTGCAGCGCATGATGGAGCATGTGCGCGAGGGCAGGGTGGATCAGATCGTCGTCTACAAGATCGATCGGCTGACCCGGTCGCTTGCGGACTTCGCCAAGATCGTCGATGTGCTGGATGAGGCCGGTGCCTCCTTCGTGTCGGTCACGCAGTCGTTCAACACCGCCACCAGCATGGGACGGCTGACGCTGAGCATGCTCCTGTCCTTCGCCCAGTTCGAGCGTGAGGTGACGGCGGAGCGGATCCGGACAAGATCGCGGCCTCGAAGCGGAAAGGCCTCTGGATGGGCGGGCAGGTCCCCATGGGCTACGACCCCGATGGCCGAACGCTGAAGATCAACCAGGCCGAAGCCGCTACGATCAGAACGCTCTATGATCTCTACGAGCGCCGGAGCACGATCCGTGCCGTCAAGGAAGTAGCGGATCGGCTGGGTCTCAGAAGCCGACGCCGGACAACCACGTCTGGTCAGGTGACGGGCGGCACTCCCTTCGGCCGGGGCCACATCCATCACATCCTGACCAACCCGATCTATGCCGGACGGATCCGGCACCGCGACAAGGTCTTCGACGGCGCCCATCCTGCCATCATCGAACCAGACCGCTGGGAAGGTGCAGCTTCAAGCAGGCACCGCCCGCAGTCGCCGATCGTTAACGGCTAGGCGCAAGAGCCTGCTTTGCGGCAAGCTCTTCGACGAGACCGGGGACCGACTCACGCCGTCGCATTCGAAGACAAGGAAGGGCGTGCGCCTGCGGTATTACATCTCTCATCGGCTGGTCGCGCAGGCGGGAGAGGCTCACTCTGATGCCTGGCGTCTCCCTGCCGAGGAGTTTGAGACCAAGGTCGGCAAGCTCGTCCAGATGATGCTTGCCAAGCATGGCTTCGCGGCGAAGCTCGTACGGGGCGCGTCCGCCGATGCCATCGGTCGGCATGCCGCAACGCTGGCCGCTCATGCTGCAGATGCTGATCCCGCGGCGCTTCTCGGCCTGGTGGGCCGGATAGACATCATGCCCGGGCAGCTCGAGCTGCGGCTTGACGCCGGTACCATTGCAGATCTGATCGGCATTGCTCCGGAACATCTGGATCGAACCCGGCTCAACCGATCGTTTCCGTTCCAGCTGCGCAAGCGAGGCGTGGAAACGAAGATCATCTTCGACGATGCAGTACCTGAGACAGACGGCACCCTGATCCGCAATATTGCGAAGGCGCATGCCTGGTTCGAACGGATCAAGGCTGGCGAGACGATCTCTGAGATTGCGGCAAGCGAAGGTACTTCGAAACGGCGCGTCCAGCAACTCGTCGGTCTCGCGTTCCTTGCGCCCGACATCGTTCGCGATGTCCTCGAAGGCCGGCAACCCATCGGCTTCACATCCGAGTGGTGCCTGCGGCATGACGTGCCCTCGGATTGGACCGAGCAGCGCCAGCTTCTGGCGACCCTCTGATACCACTCTTCTCAACCTCGTATGGTGAAAATGGCGACCTGAGACATTGCCGTATTTGCCGGCCATTTGAGCGGCGCATTCCGGTCTCAGGGAACGCGGCCATCCCGCAAGGCTTTGAAACCACGGCAGAATGCCGAGTTTACCTTGCATGGTCTGGATTGCAGAAAGTGCGTGGCTGGGGTGGTAGGATTTCTTGCTAAGTAATTGATAATAATTAAAAAATAACAAATATAAGGATATGGTGTCAATCCTGAGCCTGCGGAAGAAAAATCTTGGAGACTTAGGCGACTCAAATGCCGAGTTTCCGAGATTGCAT
The DNA here is from genome assembly GCF_028807495.1 of Roseovarius sp. SK2. Lineage (NCBI taxonomy): Bacteria > Pseudomonadati > Pseudomonadota > Alphaproteobacteria > Rhodobacterales > Roseobacteraceae > Roseovarius > Roseovarius sp. SK2. Next base: position 785,709 of record NZ_JARAMK010000001.1, on the reverse strand, counting down.
AACAAGTATCTGCGCGACCTACCCTTAATCAATTGATCTGATCCGTGTCTGACGTTAGCGTCTTGACGCCGTCGGCCTTGCCCATCTGCGCGACGATGAGGATGTAATCCGCGGCAATTGGAGACTGAACCCGGTCTCCGTTTCCGACAGTTCGATCCAGTGATGGATTGGGGAGACATGCTGTACCGAGCGGTAGCCGTTGGGGCTGTTCTTCTGGTAGCCTCAGGTCAGACCATTCGCGTCCCGCATCCATGATGGCGAGTTTATAGGCTGTCGTAGCACCTGAGGTGCACATGGCTGCAAAGACGGTCGTTTCACATTCGTCAAGAAACCCTCAGAAATCCGGACCGCCCTCATGGTGGCAATAGCCGAATTGCCCGCTCTGGTGTCAGACCCAATAATAGATCGCTACAGGCAATATCGACAGCAGGCCGAGCGAAACAAGCGCCAGCACGCCGTCGCGGGTCAACAGGCTGGCGGCGAAGAGCGCGATCACGGCCGAAGCTATGGAGCCGGACGTTGGCACGATCTCCATGAACGGCATGAACAACGTGAGCGCCATCACGAGGGTCAGTGGCAGCCACGTCCAAGGATGGTCAAACAGCCAGGTCAGTCGCGGTTTCAGGAAGCGCTCGACAAGGCGGACGGGCCGCCGCAGCCAGCGGATGCCCTTGCAGAGCTTCACGGTCGACAACCTCCGACGGGTGACGAAACCCGGAAGCCAGACGCTCTTTCGCCCCACCATCATCTGCGCCACGAGGATGAAGACCAGCGCCGCCACCACGGCGGTGATCCCGGGGATGGCGCTGGCCGGCGAGGTGGAGACCAGCGAGAAGGCCAGCATCAGCCCGGCGAAGGAAGAGTGACCAAGCGTATCGACCACATCCTCGACCGAAATCTCCTCACCCGAAACGGAGCGCTCGAGTTCGTCGAGAACATCGCTCAGTGCATGGGTCGCGGGGTGGTGCATGCCGGTTTCTCCGTCATCCGAGTGTGACCGACAGGACGGTGCCACCGAGGCAAACAGTGCAGCCGCGATCCCGGCGAGCGAAGTGATGGCACCCGGCGCCCGCACTCCATCGATCAGCCGGGACATTCGCGTGCCCGAGAGCCAGACGACCACCGCTGGCCCCGGGAAGAGCGCCGCACCGTCTGCGAGCGGCAGGCTTGCGAACCCTGCTCATACCACCACGCGCGACCAGCCGCCGTAGCTGTGGCGGACTGGTCCGCGCGGCAGGCTGACGGCCATCAATGCCAGCCCGGCGGCGATGTCAGCGCCGCTCTGGACCCAGGTCGCCTCCATCACCAGCGCGCAGATGACCAGCGCTGCGCCGAGGCAGACGTTGAGGAACCGCGCGGCGCGAATGCTCTCGGCCATGGCGCTGACCCCGATGGTGACTGCCAGCGCGCCGATCAGGTGGTCGGTGTTGGCCAAGGTGCCTTCGGTGCCCAAGGTCAGCCGGGTGAACATCAGCCAGGTGCCGATCACCACGCTGACTACCAGGCCCCAGGTCACGCTCACGCCGCCGCCCAGCATCTCGCGCGCCACGGCGCCGGCGGGCCGTTCGAAGCTTTCGTCGCGGCGGTCGTCCGGCCCGTCATCGGTGTCGCCGGTCAGGAAGACCCGCAGGATCGGAGCGCCCGCCCGGTGACGGCGGCGCAGGAACTGGCAGGTCGCGATCAGCTCGTCCACCGCATAGGGGATCTGGACCAGCATGGCGGCGGCGGTGATCAGGCAGAGCGTGCACCACGTGCCTAGCAAGATCGGCTGGATGATGATGAAGGTGATGGAGATCACGCCCAGGGGAACGATCATGATGCCGAAGATGAGCACCAGCCAGGGCATCGTGCGCCAGCGGCGGGCCGAGCCGATGAAGCCGATGAGAATTTCCAGCAGGTAGGTCAGCGCGCCAAGGCCCGCGTCCGGCACCGGCCAGGCCTCGGAGATGTCCGAGGTGATTATTTCTTCGGTGCCGTTCTGCGGATTGTCGGGCGCGCCTGGGAAAAACGGCTCCCATACCCCGTCCACGTGGCCCATCTGGTAGGCGGCGAGGTAGCGCGACACAAAGAGCCCGATGAAGGCCAGCCCGATCACCGGCATCCGCTGGGTCCAGTCGGACGGAGAGTAATCCCAGCCGGGCGGGATCGTCGGCCCGGTTGTGGCCGACATGGTGCCGATCCCCGGCGCGGGGCGGGTGCAGACCGCGAGGCCGAAGATCGCCGCCCCCGCCAGCGTGCCGTTGAGGTAGGCCGCGGCACTTTCGGTCCAGAATACCAGCGGCGCGGTCATGATCCAGGCGGCGACCGCGGCGACCCCCCAGCGGACCAGTGCGGCGCGCCAGGAGAGCGCCAGGAAACTTCCGATCACCACCAGGACCCCCGCAGCAATGTCGCTGACCAGTAAGCCGGTCAGGTCGGTGTAGCCCAGGATCACCGGAGCGGTGATCATCCAGGCCCCCAGCCCGATGTTGAGGAACTGCGCCCACACGTTTCGGGCATGAGCGGTGCGGAACTGGTCTTCGTGACGTCTGCGCAATGCTTCGGGGTCGTTACGATCCTTCGCGGCCTGAAGCCAGTGCGGCTTAGTTAGACCATTGGCCTCATACCAGCCCTCCGGGTCGTTCTTCAGCCTGGCGATCATCGCCGGCAATTCCTCGCGGATCGAATGCTTCGGCGTCCACCCCAGCAATTCTTCGGCGCGGGAGATGTCGAGCTCGTAATGGTCATCCGCCATTCTGACCATAAACGGCTTTATGAAAGGCTCCTCGCCATGGTCGAAATCATCCGGCACGACCGGCTCGGCCTTCACCTGCGCCCAGGCCCCGGCGGCGGCGATCGGCTTGGGGACCGAGAGCGTCTGCCAGTCTTCGGTGCCGTGGATCAGCTGCGCGATGCGCCGTTGCAGCGCATCATAGCCCATGGCCTCGCGCTCGCCGATCAGGATCGTCACGTCCTCGGACAGATTGTCCCGGCGGTCGACCGTGCGGGCGAAGGCCTCGAGCATGTCGTCCTTGTGCAGGAAGGATTGGCCAGTGGACAGGTCGCCGGAATACGCGTGCGATTTCGGGTCGCGTTCGTAGATGCGGCGGATCTGCTCGGCCAGCGTGGGCACGGCTGTTCGTTCGTCATAAAGGCCGGCAAGATGCAGCAAGGCATAGGGGATGCCGCCATGTTCGGCCCGGATCACCTCCTCGGTGCGCGCCTTCGAGGCGGGATAGGCCCAGCCCGGCTCCACCGGAGTGTCTTCGGTGACCGGAATCCCGGGGGCCGAGGGGCGGTGCACCAGCATGGTGCCGGAATAGATGAAACGGTCGACGCGGAACTGCCGCAGCCCGCGCAGCAGGTTGCGGGTGCCCTCCTCGTTGACCTTCTCGTAGAGCGGGCTTTCCTCGCCCGAGAAGTCGAAATAGGCGGCAAGGTGGATGACGGCGGCTATGTGATCGCCATGCTGTGATCGCACCTGTTCCATTGCGCTGCCGACCGACGCCGCATCGGTGATATCGAAAGCGAAGATGTCCTCAGCTTCCTGCAGGTCGAGGCCGGCCACCCGGTAGTCATCAGCCAGCCGCCGCTTCAGGGCGCCACCGAGATTTCCGGCTGCGCCGGTGATCAAAACCAGGGGTTTCCGCCGATCATTCTCCGTGTTTTCGGTCATGCAGTTCTCCCGGTGTTCCGTGGGCCAAAATTGTCCACCGCGCCGGATGTGAAAGCCGGACAGTCAGTCACGCGATGACCAAGTCTCTTGATTCAACACAGGCCGATCCGCCGCGTTCCAATCACGCAACGATGAAAGCGATTGCCACGGCCGCCAGTGCCAGAAACCCGCGACGACCCACCGGGCGGGTTGCCGGGATCCGTCGCCTTGGATGTCCTCTGAGCCCGGCTTACGGTCGGCGCTCGCGTATCGGTTCGCCTCTCGTTGCATTGCCGTTGACACCTGTGCCGCGCTCGGCGGAGTTCCCGCCGCTTCGTCGTCCGTGCCCAGCGGCGCAGCGACGGGGCCTTGGAATGGCATGGAAATGTCGCCGTGCTTTTGATCCATGAGGTCGGTTTCGGAGTTCATTTGAACCTCTTACGAGCACACTGGTGATGAATTCGACTAACAGATGCGCGCGGATAATGTTTCGAGGGGTGCTCGCTGTGAGGGAGCGTTTCTTTGCTCACAAAGAGTCGCGCCCAACAAATGTTGGAGACGAAACCCGGTGATGGCCTCACCTTGAATGACAGTATCCATATTGGCCCCGATCGCGGCCTCGCCCTTGCCGGAGACTGGATGGATTCAGCGGACAGACGCCGCATCGAGGCAGGGCGCGCGCTGCTGGGAACTGCCGCGATCACAGGCGGTTTCCCCTGCAGGAGGATCCGGGTTATGACGCAGGAAAACAGCCGTCAATTGCGAACGCGGAATGGAGATTGGATTTCCCCGGAAGAGTTGTAAGAGGTTCTCGCCGAAGAGGGATATTCCTGGAGCGAAAGAATGAACTTCCTGAACTCGGTCTTGACCGACCTGGCGGCAGAGAGCGCCGAGCATGGCGCACCCGACGGCAAGGCTGCGGCATTGCTCGCAGAGGTTCGGCGCATTCTGGAAGAGGAGCAGGGCAAGTATGGGCGGCGCCCAATCGCGGAGGATTTGCCGTGACCGATGACTCGGCAAATGGCGCCGCGCAAGCGTCAGGTGACGATAACGGCAAGCTCAAGCGTGAGATCGTTAACCTGTCTGCAAATCCGGACATCCGCAGCGTGTAGGGACGCTTGGGTGTCGAGGGCAGTTCCGACCCGTTCAGGATCATCGAGATCAGACCCGTCGAGCTTTCCGCCGTGACCAGCGCATTGCCATCGAGTTCGGGAAAGACCTCGTCGGCGCCGTGCCCGTCGGCGAAATGGCAGGCGTTGCAGTTGTCGGTGTAGAGCCGTGCCCCAGGGGCATGTCCGGGTCGGCCGAGGCGATCAGGGCCACGGTCCCGGTCCTGTCGCCGGAGCGTTCCGGCGCCGCGCCGCTGCCGTTCAGCCCCAAGAGGAAGGCCGACATGGCAGCGAGGTCCTCTGCGCTCATGAACTGGGTGGAATTCCGGATGACCAACTGCATCTCGCCGTTGACTGCCGCATGGGCGTTGCGCCCGGTCGAGAAGATGGCGAGCAGGTCCTTCCGGCGCCACCCGACTATGGCGCGCCTCGTGAGGGTGTGACGGGAACCTACAAACTCAAAGTTGCACCTCAATTGCATGTCGTAATGGGCACAACCGGCAGAAGCGTCCAGATCGTGGCGACCAGACCCACCCACCCCCCGGCGCGGCTGACGAAGCGGACCAGGTCGGATGACGGGTGCGGCCAGAAGTAGTGCGCCGCCAGAAGCGCCAGTTGCGCCAGGACCGCCAGGGCATAGCCTGCGCCCAGCAGCAGACCGGGCAGCGCCACGCCGGACACCGTCCCCGTCAGGCCGTGGCCGCAGATCGATCCGTGCAGTCCGTAGACCGCGCTGAACGCGGCCAGCCACAGCAGGGGCGACACCAGAATACGCAGCACATCCGTCATGGCAGAAACCCGGGCAGGTGCGCGGCCAAAAGGATCAGTGTTGCAGTAGCGGCCAAGTAGTTGATCCAAAGGCCAGCCACCGGAAAATCCGCCCGGCGCCGGGCCGAGGTCAGCCCGCCCCGGACCTTGGCGGTCAGGACGGCAATCATCAGCGCGGCCAGTCCCGCGTGGACCAGACCGTAGGCGCCCAGCACCGTCAGCGTCGCGCCATAGGCGTGCCCGTCCGGGTCCGGCGCGCGCAGCATCATCGCCGCGCAGGCGATCCCGATGGCGCAGGCGGCGGCGAAGGACAGGCCAAGCGCGGCCAGCACGTTGGCGTCGCGGCGCACCGCCCGGATCGCCACCCGCATGGCCAAGGGTCCGGTGGCCGCGCCCGCCAGGCCGATGCCTACCTCCAGGCCCGAGGGGGTGAACCACGCAGGCGGCGGCCAGCCCGGGGCGACGGTCCAGAGAAAGGCGAACCCGAACAGGAGCGACCCGAAGAAGGTGGCGTTCGCCGTCAGCAGGAACACCGACCCCCACCAGCCCGGCCCGCGGTCGGTCGCGGCCGCGGGGGGCAATTCCAGCCCGTGGCCGACGTCCTGCGCGGGCAGATCGTCGCGACGGCCCAGCGCCCAGACCCAGCGACAGGCCAGCGCTGCCACGCCGGCGAGGGCCAGGGGGGTCAGCCAGTAGAGCTTGAGCAGGAGCGACAGAAAGAACAGGCCCGTGACCGCCGACATCACGATCGGCAGTCGGGTGTTCGACGGGTAGGTTACGTGGAAATCCGGTCGGCCGGAGGCGACGTCGACGGTCAGCGTCTCGCGGCAGCCCTGCCGGGGGCTGTCCAGGTAGCCTTCGCCGCGGGCCAGCCGCAGAGCGAGGTCCGGGTTCCGGGCCAGCGGCTCGCGGTCGGTGACCTGCGGAAGGCTGGCGAAGTTGTAGGGCGGAGGCGGCACCATCATTGCCCATTCCAGCGTGCCCGCCTTCCAGGGATCGCGCCGGCCCCGCACGGCCGTGACGGAATTGAGGATGATATCCAAGAGGACCATCGCCAGACCGATCGCCAGCACGAAACTGCCGACGGAGGACACCAGGTTGATCGCGGTCCAGCCATCCTCGGGCGCATAGGTCGGGATGCGTCGGCGCTGGCCCAGGAGGCCGACCCAGTGCATGGCCAGGAAGGTCACGTGGAATCCGGTGAAAACCAGTACGAAGGCGAATTCCCCCAACCGGAAGAACCGCTTTCGCCCGGTGACATGCGGCAGCCAGTAGTAGATCCCGGCCAGCACCGGAAAGACGAAGCCGCCGAACAGGACATAGTGCAGATGCGCGGTGACGAAGGCGGTGTCATGCACCTGCCAGTCGAAGGGCACCATGGCGACCATCACGCCGGTCAGCCCGCCGATCACGAAGGTCACGAAGAAGCCGATGATGTGCAGCATCGGCATGTGCAGTTCGGGCCGGCCCCGCCACATCGTGCCGATCCACGCGAAGATCTGCACCGACGTTGGCACCGCCACCAGCGTCGAGGCGGCCGAGAAGAAGGCCAGTCCCATGTGCGGGATGCCGGTGGTGAACATGTGGTGGACCCACAAGCCGAAGGACAGGAAGGCCAGCGCCACCGCCGCCGCGACGATCCAGCCGTAGCCCAGCAGGGCGGTGCGGCACATCACCGGCAGCACGGTCGAGATCACGCTCGCGGCAGGCAGGAAGATGATGTAGACCTCGGGGTGGCCGAACAGCCAGAACAGGTGCTGCCAGAGCAGGCTGTCGCCCCCCAGCTCGGCCTGGAAGAACGGCAGGCCGAAGGCGCGCTCGACTTCCAGCAGCACGGAGCCGAGGATCAGCGGCGGAAACCCCGTCAGGATCATCAGCGCGGTAACAAGCGCATACCAGGCGAAGATCGGCATCCTGTCCAGAGACATGCCCGGCGCACGGAATTTCAGGATCGAGACGGTGATCTCGACCGCCGCCGCGATGGCCGAAATCTCGACGAAGGTGATGCCGATCAGCCAGAAATCGGTGTTGATTCCCGGCGAATGGATCGCGCCGCTGAGCGGCGGGTACATGAACCAGCCGCTATCGGGGGCGATTCCCAGCAGCATCGACACCAGAAGCATCGTTCCGCCGAAGGCGTAACACCAGTAGCCATAGGCCGTAAGCCGCGGGAAGGCCAGGTCGCGGGTGCCCAGCATCTTGGGCAGCAGATAGACCGCCAGCCCCTCGAAGGTGGGGATGGCGAAGAGGAACATCATGATGGTCCCGTGCATGGTGAAGATCTGGTTGTAGATCTCGGGCCCCGCGAAGGCCGAATGCGGCGTGGCAAGCTGGGCGCGGATCAGCATCGCCAGAAGCCCGCTGACGACGAAGAAGAAGAAGGCGGTGACAAGGAACATCCGCCCCAGGTCGGTATGGTTCACGGTCGAGAACCAGCCGCGGAAGCCCGGCTCGGACGCCCAGATGCGAGAGAGGGCGCGATGGCGTCGGAGTGCGTTCATTCGGGTTCACCTGCAAGGAAGGCCGTCCAGCCGGCCGCGTCATGCGCGGTGACGGTGAAGGTCAGGTCGCCGTAGCCGGCGCCGCTGAACTCTGCGCTGAGTCCCCGGTAGGTGCCCGGCGCGTCGGCCTCGATCCGCAGGATGTTCACATGGCCGGGGATCGCATCGAGCTTGCCGGCAAGTCGGGGTACCCAGAACGCGTGGATCACGTCTCCGGTCGTGATCACCACATCGACCGGCCGCCCGGCGGGAATGTGCAGTACCGCGCTGGTCGTCCGGTCGGCTGCGTCGGGATAGGTGAACAACCAGCCGTCGCGGCTGCCGGTCGCGGCGACCTCGACGACCTCGTCGCCGGCGCGTGGCAGCAAGCGTTCACCGATCACCAGGCCGTAGGCCAGCAGCGCGGCAAGCACGGCCATCGGAAAGGCCAGGCCAAGGCCGATCACCCAGGTGCGAATGCCGTGCCTTTCGCTGCCCGGTCCATCACGGCGGAGAAAGGGCAGGGCCGTCAGCACCATTACCAAGGCGAAGATCAGCGTCGCCCCCGCCAGCAGCACCCACCACAGGGTCGCGATCTCGCGCGCGGCCGGTCCGGCCGGATCGACGACGGATAGCGCCCCTTCGCAACCTGCAAGCGTCACAAGCGTTGTGGTCCCCAAGGCAATCCGGCACAGTGGGGCTGCATGGCGATGGAACCGATGGTGAACGAGGAAGACGAGGAACTGATCGATCCGGTCAGCGAACGTCCCGGCTTTGGCGAAACGGAATCGCAGATCGCGATCCTGGGCCATCCGATCCATGCGATGAGCGTGGCGTTCCCAGTCGCTCTGACCTTCTGCACCCTGGGGGCAGATGCGCTGTTTTGGTGGACGGGCGACGCGTTCTGGGCACGCGCGGCCTTGTGGGCCGCGGGCACCGGCTTCCTGTTCGGGATGTTCGCGGGACTTTCCGGCACGGCCGAATTGCTGTTCGTGCCGGGTATCCGCGCGCGGGCCCCGGCCTGGACGCATTTCATCATCGCTGTCACATTGCTGGCCCTTCTGGGGGCCAACTGGGGTCAGCGGCTCTACGGATATCAGGAGGCGGTGCTGCCCTACGGCATCCTGATGTCGGCTCTTTGCGTCTGCGTGGTGGGCTTCACGGGATGGCATGGGGGCAAGCTCGTCTTCGATTACCGGCTGGGGACGTCCAAGGGCAACTGACCGCCACGGGGTTCGGTCATCCATTCGGGAAAGCTGATCCAGTCCAGCGTCGGTTTCGCCAGCACAAGGGTGAGTATGAACAGGCAGGGCACCAGTGCGGCCGCGACGGGCAGCAGGGGGTGCGGCGGCCGATGTCGGCCCGGCTTCTCGGCGACCTTCACCAGAACGTGGCCGATCCAGGCGTGGACGGCGACAAGGAGCGCAACGAAAGCGAGCTTGGCATAAAGCCACGGCACGAAAACCTCGCGCAGGAAGATCAGCCAGGTTCCCGCGATGACGGTCAGCACGGCGGCGGGGGTGACGATCATTGTGTAGGTCATATGGGTGGCGTGCCGGATGATGCGATAATCGTCGGCGACGACGGCAGGGTCATGGCGGGCCAGCATGAGGGGCAGAACCAGCAGTCCGCCGCACCACAGCGTCAGCCCGGCGACATGCAGCAGCTTGAGCAGCGGCACGGTCGAGAGGATCCAGTCGATTGTCATGCCGGACCCGAGGACAGGTGTGACCAGGAGCGCCGGGCCACGACGATGGCGGCCGCCGCGTAGGGAACACCGGTCGGCACCCACATGATCAGCCCGCCCAGCTGCTGGTCCTGAAGCGGCGTGAGGCCCCAGAGAAACGGTGCCACGGCATGCGCCGCGTATAGCGGCGCGGGGGCGAATGTCAGGATCGCGCCAAGCATGCCCATCTGCGCAAACCCAGCCACCACGAAGACCAGCCGGTCGATGGGTGCATCCTCGATGGCGAAGATGCCCCGCCAGAACCAGACGGCGCTGCCAAGCAACGTCAGTTGCATCAGCCAGTAGACCGCCACGTTGGACAACGCCAAGTCATAGCTTGCCGGGACGTGCCATATCCACAGCACCGCCGTCGAAACCGAAAAGGGCAGGGCCGGGCCGGGCCTGCCGCGCCCGCGCCAGACCACCGCCAGAAGCGGCGCCGCCACCGCCACCAGAAGAACGTGATGCAGCACCCGTGCCGAAAACAGGGCAGAGGAAAGCGCACACAAGGGCGAAACGAACGCGACGAACATCACCGCGACAGCCGCCAGCCCGGCAGGCTCGCGCCGCAGCAGCGCCGTCAGCCCCAAAAGCGCCGCGAGAACCGCCGGATCGAGGTTCCAGCTTGTCCAAAGCTCCGCGGGCGGCGGCGGTTGTCCGCAGTAGATCCCGTCCATGATCAGAAACTCCCCGGGCCTATCCGTCGCTTCGTTGCGCGTGGCGGCAAGGTGGGCCTGCCGCACGACTTTCTTCCTATCAAACCCAAACCCGCAATCCCACCGAATGTTTCCGCGGCCGCTGACCGCGCCGCGCCCCGGAAAGGCCCGCGTTGAACTCCTGCGCCGGTTCGGACGTTGACTCCCCGACGTTGCACCCCGCGCGGCAGGAAAGGCAAGGATCATGGCATCACGCGCTCTCTGGATAGGACAGCTTCGCCTGTCGCTGGTGTCCATTCCGGTGGAAATCCATTCCGCCCGCGATTCCTCTTCGCGCGTGTCGTTCCGCCAGATCCACAAGCCCTCGGGCAAGCCCGTCCGCTACCAGAAGGCGGTTCAGGGGGTCGGCCCCGTCGAGAACGATGACATCATGAAGGGCTACGAGACCGAGGACGGGGACTATATCCTGCTCGACAAGGACGAGATCGACGCGATCAAGCTGGAGACGAAAAAGACGCTGGAACTCGTCCAGTTCGTCGAGACCTCGGAAATCGCGCCCATCTGGTTCGACCGGCCCTATTACGTCGTGCCCTCCGACGAGCTTGCGGAAGATGCCTATCGCGTGGTTCGCGATGCCCTGCGGCAAACGAAGAAGGCGGGTCTCGGTCAGCTGACCATGCGCGGCAAGGAATACCTATGCGCCATTCGCCCCTGCGGCGACGGACTGCTGATGGAGACGCTGCACTACGAGGATGATATTCGCGACGCCGATCCTTTGTTCTCAGGGATCGAGGACGACGCCTCGGACGAGGAACTGCTGGAGGTCGCCACGCAGCTGATCGACAAGAAGACCGCGCCTTTCGACGCTTCGGCCTTCGAGGATCACTACGCGGCGGCTCTCAAGGACCTGATCTCGGCCAAGATGAAATCGAAGAAGACACCCCGCGCCAAGGCCGCGGATGACGGCGGCGACGCCGAGGCGGAGAACGTGGTCGATCTGATGGATGCGCTGAAGAAAAGCCTGAAGCAGAGCAAGGGCGGCAAGTCCACCCGCCGCAAGAAGGCCTCGTGAGATCCCTGGACGCATATCGCGAGAAGCGGGATTTCGACGTCACGCCGGAGCCCCGCGCCGAGCTTGTCGAGGCCGGCGGCGAGCGCCTGTCCTTCGTTGTCCAGAAACACGACGCGAGCCGCCTACACTACGACTTTCGCCTGGAACTGGGCGGTGTGCTGCTGTCCTGGGCCGTCACCAAGGGCCCCTCGACCGAGCCGTCGCAAAAGCGCCTCGCGGTGCGCACCGAGGATCACCCGGTGTCCTATGGCGGTTTCGAGGGCACCATCCCGAAGGACGAATACGGCGGCGGCACCGTCATGCTGTGGGACAACGGCTGGTGGGAACCCCTGCACCATCCCGAGGAGGGTTTGAAGGAAGGCAAGCTGCATTTCAGGCTTCATGGCGCGCGGATGAAAGGCGGCTGGGCGCTGGTGCGGATGCGCGGAAAAAAGGGCGAGAAACGCGAGAACTGGCTGCTGATCAAGGAACGCGACGATTTTGCCGGGCGCACCGCCGATGCGCTGACCAACAAGCACCGCACCTCGGTCACCACGGGTCGGGCGATGCGCGCCATTGCCGGGGGCAAACACGCCGCCACCCCCGCGAAACACACCAAGCCGCTGCCCCGCTTCCGCAAAGTTCAGCTTGCCACCCTGCGCGACGCCCCGCCCGACGGCGAGGGCTGGCAGCACGAGGCCAAGTTCGATGGCTATCGCTGCGTGATCGCCGTGGGCAAGGGCGGGGTGCGGCTCTACTCGCGCAACGGCAAGGACTGGTCGGACCGGTTCGGGGCGCTCTGTGAACCGGCGGCGGCGTTGGCGTGTGGCTCGGCCCTGATCGACGGGGAAGTGATCGCCGGGGCCGGGGGAGGGGACTTCTCGACGCTCCAGAAAGCACTGAAGGCCGGCGACCCGCTCACATGCTACCTCTTCGACATCCTTGTCCTCGATGGCGAGGATCTGACCGGCAAGCCGCTCTCGGAACGGCGCGAGGCGCTGGAAGGGCTCATGGACGGGCAGCCGCCCCGCGGGCCGCTCCGCCTCAGCCCGGTGATCGAGGGCGATGGTGCGGCTGCCCTTGCCGCAATCTGCGAGGCCGGGGGCGAGGGCCTCATCTCCAAGCGCATCGACGCCCCCTATCGCGCCGGCCGCAGCAAAAGCTGGATCAAGGCCAAGTGCATCCGCCGGGCCGAATTCGTGGTCGCCGGATGGTCGCCCTCGGACAAGAAGGGCAGGCCGTTTTCTTCCCTCATCCTGGGGAGTTACGAAAAGGGCACGCTGATATACCGGGGCCGCGTCGGCACGGGGTTCGACGGCGACGACATGGCGGAACTGATGGCCGCCCTGAAGCCCCTTGCCCGCAAGACACCCCCGTTTGACGAAAAGCTGCCCGACGAGGCAATGGGCGCCCGCTGGGTCACGCCAAGGCTGGTGATCGAAGCGGACTATGCCGAGTTCACCAGCGAAGGCCGGATACGCCACGGCGTCTACAAGGGCCTGCGCGAAGACAAGGAGGCCCGGGACGTGAGTGCCAGAGCCGAAGCGAAGAACGACAGCGGCGACGACGAGAAAACCATCGCCGGCGTCCGCATTTCCAGCACCTCGCGCAGGGTCTATCCCGATGCGGGGCTGACCAAGGGCGAGGTTGCGGAACATTACGCTCAGGTCGCCGAGCGGATGCTCGATGATGTGGCCGACCGCCCCCTGGCGCTGTTGCGCTGCCCCGACGGGATCGCGGGCGATTGCTTCTTCCAGAAACACGCGGGCAAGGGCTTTCCCGAGGGCGTCAAATCCATTCCCATCGAGGAAAAGGACGGCGATACAGCCGATTACATGTATGTCGACGGCCCCGAAGGCCTCGTTGGCGCGGCGCAGATGGGCACGCTGGAATTCCACATCTGGGGCGCGCGCCGCGACCGGATCGAACGGCCCGACCGGATGGTGTTCGATCTCGATCCCGACGAGGGTCTCGGCTTCGCCAAGGTGAAGGCGGCGGCGGAAGAGGTTCGCGAGGGCCTGAGCGCCTGCGGGCTGGACAGCGCGCCCATGGTCACGGGCGGCAAGGGGGTGCACGTGATCGTGCCGCTGCGCCGCATTGCCGAGTGGGAGACGGTGAAAACCTTCGCCAAGACCTTTGCCACAGTCCTCGCGGAGCGCCACCCGAAGCGATACACCGCCACCATGTCCAAGACCAAACGCAAGGGGCGCGTGTTCATCGACTGGTTGCGCAACGAGCGCGGCGCCACCGCCATCGCTCCTTATTCCCTCCGCGCGCGCGCGGGCGCCGCGGTCGCGGTGCCGGTGACCTGGGCCGAGTTGCAGGACCTGAGCCGTCCCGACGGCTTTCATGTGGGCGATATGGCGGCACGTCTGAAACGCCCGTGTCCGTTGCGGTCGGCCAAGGCGCGCGGAATCGGAACCGAGGTCGTGGAAGCTCTGGAAGACTGGTCTCGCGACTGAAAGCCCTCGGGCGGCACATGCGGGGCCGTGCAATGCTGGCGCGGCTCGACGCAACGACCGCTTCGAGGCGCTGCGTAGTGCATGCCCTGCGCTGATGCCTGCCCCGATCAAAGTGCGAGCGGTCACTTGTCGACCGTTCGGTGCCCGCGCTGACACCCCCGGGCCTGCTTTGAGCCCGGTATGCCAAGAAAGGAGAGCCGCATGACCTACATCCGCTTCGCCCTGATGATCCTGACCTCCACAGTCATCATGTTCGTGCTCATGTATCTGAACACCTACGCATTCGAGCATGTTTTCTTCAGCGAAACCCGGCTCTATATGGCCATCTTGATGGGGGCGACCATGGCGTTCGTCATGCTGTCTTTCATGGCTTCCATGTATCCCAGCCGAATCATCAACATCAGCATCTTTGCAGGCAGCGTTGTCTTCTTCGGCCTGTCGCTCTGGCTGGTGCGCAGCCAGGCCACGGTTGACGGAGAAAGCTACATGCGGGCGATGATACCGCACCATTCCATCGCCATCATGACATCGGAACGGGCCGGGCTCGAAGATGCCCGCGTGGAAAAGCTGGCAGCGAGCATCGCCGAGGCCCAGAAGAAGGAGATATCCGAGATGCGGGCTCTTGTCGCCGATCTGGATGCGGACGAGGTTGTGCAGGCGGTCTTTGAAGATCCGGCCCCCCGAAACGGCACGCTGAACGACGCCCTGAACAACACGCTGATGTCGGAACTCGATCTCGCCCCATTGCCGGCAGTTGCCGGCCCTGTGAGTGAGACCTGTCGTTTCCGTCGCACCCGCACTGAAGATCCCATTATGCTCGCCACGGCCGACGGAAATACAGCGACCGTCAATTTGAACGGTGTAATCCTTTCGCTGAAGGGCCGCGAGGACGGTACGGTCTTCACGACCGAGGGTCTCGACGTCACCGTCGACCCGGTGGATGCACCTCGCTTCGATACGCGGCTGATTTTCTCGATGACCGAGGGGCCGACCGTGTCGTATGGCGGCTTCTGGTGCTGCTGAACGTAGGCAGATATTCGTTAGGATGTCGCGGCGAATTCCGAGCCGAAAAGAAAACACGGCTTGTATATCGTCGACGCTGTCGACCCTCGCAAATCAGGAGTGGTGGTCAGGGGCGGCGAACTCATGCAGGCCGTCAGACGCTTGACACGCCATTTCCGCGAGATGCTGGTCGTCGTGGTGACGCCTGACGACAGATATCTTAAGGCAGCCGAGCTCTTTGGTGTCCGGATTGGCACGGTCAAAAGCCGCACCAACCGCGCAAGGGCAATGGTTGTCGCCGACCTTGAAGGCCGCGCGCCAAACGATCGACTTTCCAGTGAGCCTTTTGAATATGCAATTTCCGAGTCTGTATAGTTCAGCGACGCCGAGCATCCTCGCTTAGGCTTTCGAGCGACGCGATAGGCCCTTGCGAAGTTGCTGACCGATCCGGCCAATGGCTCCGGTGATGACGACTGTTGGGGGGATGTTTCGGAGCTCAAGCCGGATGTCCTCCTGCGGGTCGCGGTGGTTCGGAGACCTTGATAAGTCAACGAAACGGACGCGGCGATGTTCCGGCACGCGGGCAGACGGTGCCAGATGTCGCGGAGATCTGCCGGACCGGAATTTCCGCCGCGCCAGCAAACCTATGTTGTCGCGGTCTCAGGACATACCCGGATAGGATGAGCGGACGCGGTGCCTCGTCATCTCCTGTTTCCCAGTCCGCCGCTTTGCCGTTTCGGAGCGGGCGTAATCGCGTACGACAGTCAACATCTTGGAGAAATCGACTTGGAGTCCAATACCCCTATCGGCACGGGTGACCGGGAAAACGAGCAGGAGTTGCTGCTGCTCAACGAAGCGGAGCACAGGCATGGCAACACGCTTCAGATCCTGTCGAGCCTTGTCAGGCGCAGCCTGCAGGACGCCAAGACAGCCGAGGCGCGCGAGGCGCTGAGCTGGGTCAGCGAGTTGGTCGAAACGCTCGGCAGGCTGCACGGCCTGACGCGCGAAGGCGCGCAGGGCGATACGGCCGACCTGCTTGGCAGCATGGCACGACAGTGGCAGCGCATCTGCAACGGCCATATTCGTATCGTGGTCGAGGCCGAGCCTGGGCTGAAGATGGCACAAAACTAGCATACGATCGTCACCCTGATCGCGCAGGAACTGGTGCTCAACGCGATCAAGCACGCCTTCCCGGAACAGCGCCACGGCACGGTTCATGTCCGGCTCTATGCTTGTGGGGACGGAAATGCTACTCTCGAGGTGGAAGATGACGGGGTCGGCCCGAGGGCTGGCAGGTCGAACCAGTGCAAGCGAGGCACCGACTCCACTGTACATGGACGATCGCTGACCCGGGATCTCTCCCTATTCCTGGGGGGTGGTCTGCAGCGTGGTCAAAGTCATACGAATGGCGGCTACCGGGTCACTGTATGCTGGCCGCTGTAAGGACCATCGAATGCAAGATTTGAGCGCTCTGACGCGCAAGCTGCGCAACGGTGCGGCGCTCTCCGGCGAGGACATGGAGCGCCTCGAGCGGATCGCCCTGACCTCGCGCTGCGTCCCGGCCAACACCGACTTGATCAAGGAGCATGAGATCACCGAATACGTACACGTGATCGAGTCAGGAGTTGCCTGCCGCTACAAGAGCACACCGGACGGCAGTCGGGCTATTTTGGCGCTTCTGTTGCCGGGCGACTTCTGTGACTTGCATGTCGCGATCCTCGACCACATGGATCATTCCATCGGCACATTGCAGGAAAACCGGGTATCGCGCGTGTCGCGGGACGACGTCTTGCAGATGCTATCGGCCTCTCCGGCGATCAGCCGGGCCTGCTGGTGGGCAACGCTGGTTCTGCGAACTCTACACGCGGCTGGAAGCCGTCGGACTCGCCGCGAATGACCGGTTTCGAATGCCATTCACGCAAACCACGCTGGGCGATCTGGTGGGGGTTACGCAGGTCCATGTTCAACGCACGATGACCCAGCTGCGTGACAAGGGACTGATCACCCAGCAGGACCGCGAGATCGGCCTGCATGACTTTAACGCAGTAGCGGAATACAGCGATTTCGACGCGACCTATCTCCACCTTGGAGGCCGATCTGAAGATGCCGGGCCGGGGCGGCGCCAGAGGAATGAGTGACCCGGAGAAAAGGAGGCCAAGTGGCCCACTTCTATTTTGATGTGAATGACGGACGAAAGCGCTCTGTCGACGATTATGGTGTCACTTACAACATCAAGGACGAAGCAAAGCAAGCCGCCATGCGAGAGCTTTCACTGATCATCCGTGATGACTTGCCGGATGGAGAACGAGCAAACTACGTGGTGACCGTGCGGGACGAAACCAGCACACCGATATACGTGGTGATGGCGGCAGTGATGGGGGAATCCCTGCTTGAGTACACGTGATGCGATATGGAGCTTGGGCAGGGCAGGCGCGTCTCGGCATGTTTCAGCGGTTGGAACGGGAGTGAGGAACATCCGTGGCTCTGTTCTGTTGGTTCCCAATGACGGACGACACCCGACAAGACACTGATGGAGAAGCCAACAGCGCACGGAAAGATAGCGCCGCTGCCGGAGTGGCGCGTTTGCGCGACCATATCGACCGGGGCGGGGCGGCCGACAAGGCCGCGGCCTGGGATCCAGCTGTCGCGCCCCTGGGCACCGATGACGAAGCCGCCGGAGCGCCGCCCACACGGGAGGAAGTGGCCGTCGCCGAGGACGCGGAACGCCATCGCGCCGCGCCCGCCGACCACAAGCCCGGTCCGGGAGACCGACAGGGCGCTCGTCGGCGACCGGGGGTGATGACGGTGATGGTTCTCGTGGTGAGCATCATCCTTGCGGTACTTCTCATTTACGGAGGTCTTTCATGACGCAGTATTCCGATGACCGGGTGCAGGATCAGCAGCCGGGGCTCGAACACGAGATGTCGCCACCCCCGGAATACATGCCCCGATACCCGGGATCCGGGCGTCTCGAGGGCCGGGTCGCCTTGATCACCGGTGGCGATTCCGGGATCGGCCGCGCGGCGGCCGTGCTCTTCGCGAGAGAGGGCGCCAGGGTCGCCTTTCTCTATCTCGATGAAAACGAAGATGCCCGGGAGACCCACGAGGCCGTACGCGCCGAAGGGGCCGACTGTATCGCTATCCGGGGCGATGTCGGCGACAAGCCGTCCTGTTTCGACGCCGTCGGCAGGGTCGTCGGAGAATGGGGTCGGCTCGATGTGCTTGTGAACAACGCCGCCGAGCAGCATGGGCAGGATGCGTTCGAGGACGTGTCGGAAGAGCAGATAGCGGCCACGTTCCGCACCAATATCTTTGGACAGATGTTCATGGTGCAGGCCGCGCTTCCGCATATGGGGGAAGGCGCGGCAATCGTGGCCACCACATCGGTGACGGCCTATCGGGGGGAAGATCTGCTGATCGACTATTCCGCCACGAAGGGGGCGATCCTGTCGTTCATCCGCGCGATGGCGCACAAGCTGGCGCCGCGCGGGATCCGGGTCAACGGCGTGGCGCCAGGTCCGATCTGGACACCATTGATCCCTGCGTCCTTCCCGCCGGAAAAGGTGAAGCAGTTCGGCAAATCCAGCACGCTTGGCCGCCCGGGGCAGCCCAACGAGGTGGCCCCCGCGATCCTGTTCCTGAGTTGTCGGGACAGTTCCTTCATGACCGGTCACGTGCTGCACCCCGACGGTGGCGAGGCCACCGCCGACTGACGCCGGTGTGGCCCGGGTCCGTGCCTTTCCACGCGCCGTCGATCAGGAACATCTGCGCGGCCGTTTTCGTTTTCTGGCAGGAACCCGAATTCACGCCGCCAGACTGCTGGCGCGCCGCGAAAGGAGAACACCATGTCCAGAAGATTGAACGACCTGACCGAGCAGGAAGCCCGCGACGAGTTGGCCCGCCACCACCGTCATAGCCGTCGGGGCCCCTACGGCTATGACGAACAGATGGACAGGCCATGGGATTCCGCAGCCTACGTCGCCGGACGACACCCGGTCGCGGGCTACCCTTGGACTGTACCGGTCTATCCGGCGCCCGAGCCCGGCATGCCGGCCGCGTATCCGGGGTATCCTCCCAGGGGGTCGGATTACGGGTATCGCCAGGCACCGCGCGGTTATGAGGAACGTGGCTTCCTTGCGCGCGCGGAAGATGAGGTGACGTCATGGTTCGGCGATGATGCGGCCCAGCAACGTCGCGAGGTCGACCATCGTGGTCGCGGGCCAAAAAGCTACGTTCGTTCCGATATCCGCATCGAGGAGGATGTTAACGACTGGCTGACCGACGACCGGGATGTCGATGCCACCGAGGTCAGCGTGGGCGTGAAAGACCGCGAGGTCACGCTTGACGGCACGGTGGACACGCGCTGGGCCAAACGCGCGGCCGAGGACTGTGCCGACAGCGTGTCGGGCGTGGTCCACGTTCAGAACAACCTCCGCGTAGACCCAGCCGCGGCCTGACCGTTTCGGCGGGCGCCCATCGCGCCCGCCGGTTCATTCTCGCGGCCGGGGCGCCTGACGGGCGCTCCGCCGCATATCCCTCTCAGCCAAATCATGCCGAGTAATCGCCCGCATGGGCCACGCCTGTTTCGGTCTGGAACATGTGTCGGTGGCTGTCGGTTTTTCTCTGAGTAGACACCGTGCCGCCGACGAAAGACCGGTGGGGCGGGCCAAGCCCGAGAAAGGACATGATCATGACTCATCATCCCTCAACCCATGCCACATCGACCCGCCGCCTCTGGACGGCGGCCGCCGCCGGCGCCCTGTGCCTGGGCGTGGCGGCGCCCATGGCCGTTGCGCAGAGCAGCGGGGCGCAGATGCCTGAGAAGGATATCACCTTTACCTCTGCCGAGGGCGAGGAGATCGGCACCGGTACGCTGACCGGCACCCCCGCCGGCGTGCTGATCGAGGTCGACTTGCAGAACCTGCCGGCCGATAGCTGGCACGGGTTTCACATCCACGAGAAAGGGGTGTGCGACGTCGAGAGCGGCTTCAAATCCGCAGGCGGGCATTTCAATGCCGGTGACACCGAGCACGGCCTGATGGTCGAAGGCGGGGCGCATAGCGGCGATATGCCGAACCAGTATGTTTCGGCAGACGGCAAGCTGATCGCGCAGGTTCTGAATACCGCCGTGTCGATTGGCGGCGAGGCCGATGTTTCGGGCCGCGCCATCGTCATCCATGGCGGGGCGGATGACTACGAAAGCCAACCGTCCGGCGACGCCGGTGAACGGATCGCCTGTGCGGTCATCGATTGATGGTTGCTTTCCGGCCGGGTCGCGATATGCGGCCCGGCCGGGTTTTTTACGAATTCCGAATGGATGGGCTCTGCCGTTGATTGACCTGCTGGCTTGGCCCGAGGCGCCTCAGACGTCGTCCGACATCGGGGTCTGACCCTGCTTGCCCTGTTCTTGTGACAGGATGTTCCGCACCTCCCGCATCAGGGCTTCACGCTTTTCCCTGTTATCCGCGGGATCGGATTCAATCTTGCTCAGCTCGGTCAGGATCGACTTGAGATACTGCTCGCGCGTGCCGGCGGAGTATCCCTCTTCAGCGAGGATGTCGTGAAGTTCCTCCGGGCCGATCCAGTCGCCGTGGCTTGCCTTGTGGCTTGCCTTCAGTCTCGTGATGTCGGGGGTATCTGACATGGGCCTTTCCTTTCTCCCCCAACCTTCTCTGGCACGGCGAGGTTCCATCAAAGGGGCGAGGCCCGCGGAATGCGGCCGAGCGGAAAACAGCGCAGTCGAAGGTCGTTTCGTTAGGTGCAGCCGGGAACACTGATTACCTTTTTTGGACGAGAACCGGGAGAAAGGAAATTCCATGTCCTCGCTCAGAGTCCTGATCCTCGAAAATCAAAGCGTCGTCGCGCTTGACCTCGCATCGATCCTGGAAGCGCGTGGATGCGATCCCGTGATCGTCTGCGAGACGGCAGAACTGGCCGACCGGAGCATCGACATCGCCGTTCCTGATGCCGGAGTTCTCGACATCGAACTGGCAGAGCGGGATGCTTGCCTGGCTATCGCCACGCGGCTTGCCGGCAATGCCTGTCCGGTTCTGCTTATTGCAGATGACATGGCGTTGCCGGAGCATCTTTCCGGGATGCACGGGGCTTGTCATCATATCGAGAAACCTTTCAGCGAAACTTGCTTTCTCAGCGCGTTCGATATGCTGACTGCGGAAAAATCGCAGGGAGGCGTCGAACGACCTTGCGGAGGCGTATTGAGGCCCCATTCTGATTGTCGCGGAGCATTGGCATGGCAGAGGACACACAGGACAAGGTGATCGCCTTTCTCGGCCGTCACGAAGGTGACGGCGGAAGTCGGAGCGATCACGTCGAAACGCATAGCGCGCATGTATTCCTGCATGGCGATACGGCCCTGAAAATCAAGAAGGCCGTCCACTACGATTACCTCGATTTCACTGCGCTCGAGACGCGCGAAAGGATGCTGCGCCGCGAACTGGAACTGAACCGGCCGGGCGCGCCGCAGATCTATCGCGATGTTGTGGCGGTGACGTGCGACGGCGACCGTCTGGAACTGGACGGGCAGGGGGCACCGGTGGAATGGGTGCTGCGGATGTGGCGTTTTCCGAAGGAGAATGAGCTTTCGGCTGTCGCCGCCCGCGGCGAGTTGAGCGATGCCCTGGCGGATGACCTCGGCCGAGCCATCGCGGATTACCACGCCGATGCGCCTTTGCGAGAGGGCGACGGCGCCGACCGTATACGGGCGATCATCGAGGAGCTGGAGACCGCCTTCGGGGCCATGCGCGATGACCTTGGCGGCGGCGAGGCGGACGCGTTCATCACGATGACAAAAGCGGAGTTCGGCCGGGTCGCGGCGCTTTTGCGGGAGCGGGCCGCCGGGGGGCATCTTCGGCGCTGCCACGGCGATTTGCATCTGCACAATCTCGTGCTGATCGACGGCGGGCCGGTTCTCTTCGATGCGCTCGAGTTCGACGAGGAGCTGGGGACTTGCGACGTGCTCTATGACCTGGCCTTTCTGGTCATGGACCTGCTGAACCGTGGCCTCGGCCGGCAGGCGAACATCGTTCTGAACGCGTGGCTGCATGCAAATGAGGGGCAGCAGGATGAGGGGCTCGCCGGGCTTCCTCTCTTTGTGGCGTTGCGCGCTGGCATTCGGGCGATGGTGGCGGTGCAAACCGGCGCCGGTGACCGAGAGGAGATTCGGGCGCAGGCCCGGAAGTTTCTCGAGACGGGCCTGGCCGCGCTGGAGCACTGCGAGGCACGGCTCGTAGCGATTGGCGGGATGTCCGGATCTGGCAAGTCGACGATCGGCAGGCGCCTGGCGCCGCAGATCGGCCGGTTGCCGGGGGCCGTGCATCTGCGGAGCGACCTGGAGCGCAAGTCGCTTGCCGGCGTAGCCCCGGAAGACCGCTTGCCGGAGAACGCCTATACGGCGGCGGCATCCGATGCGGTGTACGATCGTCTCGCGGCGCGTGCGGCGGCCGTTCTGGCAACCGGGCAGAGCGTCATCCTCGATGCCACCTTCCTGACCCCGGTCGAGAGGACACGCGCACGAGACCTGGCCGCGCAGGCAGGGGTGCCGTTCACGGGCATCTGGCTCGACGCGCCGGTCGAGGCATTGACGCGGAGGGTTGATGCAAGGGAAGGCGACGCCTCTGACGCCGACGCTTCCGTGGTGCGTAAGCAGGTGGAAAAGGATACGGGCCCGATTGACTGGCAGAGGGTAGAGGCCTCGGGCGACAGAGAAAACGTGGCCAAGGCGGTTTGGGAGTGGATCGCCAGTCCGGGCAGGTCGTCTCCCGCCGGTTCCTGAGCCGAATGACCTTCCGATCTTCTTGAACGGCTTCCATGGCCAGTCCTTCAATCAACATGGAACGTGATCGAAAGCCTGTGCGTTGAAGTACTGGAGGCACTCATGAACCATTTGTCGCGACGGGGATTCCTGAAAGGGGCGCGACTGCCGTGGCAGTGAGCGTGACCCCGCTTCACCAAGCTTTGGCCAGGCTTCAGACCGAGCGACAGACACAGCCGCCCGGATGGCGTGAAAACGGCAATGTCCGCTTTCGCCAGGATGGCATTCCCAAGGTGACCGGGGACAAGGTCTTTGCGGTCGATATTCGGGCCAAAGACATGCCCGACTGGCCGGACGGACAGGCTCACGCCTTTCTCATTCGGGTGCCTCGGGCGGATCGGATCTTCGAGGGCGTGACGCTCGACCCGCTTGGCGAAGAGATGCGCCCTGACACCGCCGTGACGGCAGAGACACTGCGCAACGATGGCGTCGAGATGGTCGAGCCGGACTTCTACGGGGCGTTCTTTCTCGAAGAGGGAAACGTGCCGGCCTACCTGGGGCAGCCTGTGGCGCTTTTGGTTTACCACGACTACGCGCGGTTCCGCACGGCGCGGACAAGGTTCAAGTTCAACGAGGATGCGCTGATTTGGGGCGATACGGCCGAACCGCCGGCACGCACGCCCTATGGCGCCACCCGTTACGTCCGGATCGGCGGGGAGACGCGGGAGGCCGAGGATCGTTTCTCGCCCCTCAGGAACGGCACGATATTCGCAGGGTTCGAAAACGGCGAGGCGGATTGGCCGGACGCAGACAGCGAAGGCGATGTCGGCGGCAAGGCCATGGCCCTGGCCGGTGAGTTGCGGTCTGAGCTGGAAAATCCACCCGAAGGCTGGAATGTCTATCGCCGCAAGTATCGCTCGCAATATGTCGATCCCGCGGCGCTCGAGCCCGATAACGGCAACGCGTGGTACGATACGGCCACGGGCCGCCTTCACGTGGTGACGGGCACTCAGTCGCCCTGGACCAATGCCGACCATATCGAAAAGATGGTCAGCGCCAGCCGTTTCGATCTGACAGAGCTGCGTGTCCGTCTTCAGAGTTTTTCGGACAAGTCGTTTGTTTTGGTAACGGAGGCTCTGGTTCGGTTTCTGTTTGAGTTTAGGCTGCCGCGGCTTTGTGCTGCAACCGGCGCTTTCGGATTGTCTGTTTCTTGATCTCCTCTCTCATTTTCAGGATCGTCCGACCCCGACCGTGGTAGACGTCAGCCGGCGTCAGGTTATCCAGGCTCTCGTGGTATCGCCGAGTGTTGTAGTATCCGACGAAGTCGCCGATCTGGCGTTCAAGATCCCCCGGCAGATAGTAGTTCTCCAGCAGACCCCGGTTCTTCATGGTCTGGTGCCAGCGTTCGATCTTGCCCTGGGTCTGTGGGTGGTGCGGCGCTCCGCGGACGTGATCCATACCTTTGGTATCGAGGTAGTCGGCCAGGTCGGCCGCAACGTAGGACGAGCCGTTGTCGCTGAGCAGCCGGGGCTTGTGAACGACTGTCGCATGAGCACAGCCCGAGGCCTCCAGCGCCAGATCCAGCGTGTCCGTCACATCCACGGCCTTCATTGTCGTGCAGAGCTTCCACGCGATGATGTAGCGGCTGTAATCGTCGAGGATCGTGCTGAGATAGAACCAGCCCCAACCGATGACCTTGAGATAGGTGAAGTCGGTTTGCCAGAGTTCGTTGGGCCGAGTTGTCTTGTCCCGGAACTCATCGGCGGCACGGATCACCACATGGGCCGGAGCCGTGATCAGGTCCTGGGCCTTGAGAAGGCGGTATGCCGAGGACTCAGATACAAAATACCGTTTCTCATCAGTGTATTTGACGGCCAATTCCCGTGGCGTCAGATCCTCATGATCCAGCGCGAACTCGACGAAGGCGTCGCGGATCTCGTCCGGGATGCGGTTCCACACCGACCGAGGCCGCGGGGACGTGTCACGCAAAGCGTCAACGCCGCCATCGGCCCACCGCGCATACCACTGGTAATAGGTGCTGCTGGGAATGCCGAGCATGGTCAGGGTCCGCCTGACCGGCAAATGCGAGGCTTCGACTGTCCGAATGATCTCGAGCTTCTCCGAGGCTGGGTATCTCATGCGTCGTCCTCCCCATCCCCGAACGTGCTTTTTTTGAGCAGCCTGTTCTCCAGTGTCAGCTCCGCGACCACTTCTTTCAGCGCGGCTGCCTCAGAGCGCAGTTCCTTGACCTCGGGAGCTGTCGCCTGACGGGCTGTGTCACCCGCCAGCCGGTTCTTCCCAGCCTCAAGAAATTCCTTCGACCAGCTGTAATAAAGGCTCTCGGCGATCCCTTCACGACGGCACAGGGCCGCTATGCTTTCTTCGCCCCGCATCCCGGCAAGCACGATGCGGATCTTCTCCTCCGCCGAGTAGTGCTTGCGGGTCTTACGCTTGATACCCCTGACAAGCTTGTCAGCAGCATCCTTGGATGTTCCGGATCTCTTGTTCATCTTCGCTCCATTATGGCTTCGATGAACCAGAAATCCTCCGTCCCTCAAACACCTAAATCTGTCCGGTAGGTGCTGACGTTAGACACACTGATCCCAAAACTGCATATTCCCATTCACTTGGACGGTGTCCCGCACATCATAATCATGTCGTAGTTGGTTGCCATTCCGGGCGCCCAAATCGGTTCTGTTATCAGTGATGCATCGGCCTGGCGCGACGAGATAGTCGCTGCCATTGATCTCTTGGTTTCTGGTTTTTAACCAACGAGAAACCCGTCAACATTTACCGACAGAGGCTGGGGTTCAGGCCGGGCGCTTCTGCTGAGAAGGCAGGCACTCCAAGCCATGCTCTTCAGACATTCTCAGGATCGCGGGCTCCATTCGCGTGACGCGGATCGCCTTGAGAACACGCGCGCCGAAGGCATCGTCGCCGATGTCGCCGCGAAACAAGATGGTTTCGTAAAGCTGCGCCAGATCCATGCCTTTATCGGCGATACCCAGCTTTGCCGCGGCGATGAGCGGATCGATCAAGCCATACCAGATCATCGTGAAGTCACCGTCCCGGGTGAGAAACACGTTCAGCCGCAGAGCATCGCGACCACCCATAACGAGATCAGGATGGTGGAGTTCGAACCACTGCATGCCACCAGGGCCATCGAGGTCCAGCTTTCGGAATGCGTGCCGTTCGGGCGCGAAGGGTGAGTTTGGTAGTGAGTGAACGATCATGCGTCTCCTGCTTGTTGTCGTTGGCAGCTGCCAACGGCAAGCAACTGAGGGTTCAGCTTTCCATCGTCGCGACCAGATCGCGCAGTTGCGGCAGGGAGGCTGGATGTTCCGGGGCAACCAAGTCGGATCGGATCTCGTGAACGACGCCCCGCAGAACCTGTGTTTTCTTTAATCCCGAGATCTTCGCCAGCGCGGCAAACTCCTCCTCGAAATCATGGGAGACCTTGAACGACAGGCGTTTGCGAGGAACCTTCACCGCCGGATTTGGCTTGGTTGCCTTGGCCTCCAGAAACAGTTGCTTGATCCGTTCGGCACCCTGCGGGTCCCGCGTCATCTTTCGGACGTAAAACGCCAGAAGAAACTTGCGATGCCGCACGGACGCGCGCTCGGAAATCCGGGTTGCGGCGGCGTCCAGGATCTCGATGTCCGATGCGGGCACTTGGGCCTCGAGCGAGACTTCGACCTTCTCGCGCGCGCGGCGGATCGCGGGCAAAGACTGGGCGGGGATCGCCACGACATCGCCGCAGCGACCACAGACGGAGGCCAGGATATCCTTCACTTTCCCGGTTCCGTCATCGAACGGGACGTCGCGATACAGGAAGGTCGTCTCGACCATGTCCTGGCAGGTCTCGCAGATTGCCTTGGATTTGTCGCCGGCACTGTAGAGTTTCATGGTGTGTCACCTGTGGACGCTGAGAAAAAAGGTATC
The DNA here is from genome assembly GCF_028807495.1 of Roseovarius sp. SK2. Taxonomy (NCBI): domain Bacteria; kingdom Pseudomonadati; phylum Pseudomonadota; class Alphaproteobacteria; order Rhodobacterales; family Roseobacteraceae; genus Roseovarius; species Roseovarius sp. SK2. Next base: position 759,108 of record NZ_JARAMK010000001.1, on the reverse strand, counting down.
CGGATCGAGGAAGTAGAACTTGATGTACCAACCGTCCTTGCGAAGGATATGCACATCGACCGTCTTGACCATGTCGTGCGGCCGCATCTCATGATCCTGGCCGCGGCACTTGCTGTTGACCTTGATGACATCTTCTTCGGAAACGGAATTGTCATAGAGCAGGTTCTTGGTCTCGATCTCCCGACGCTCCGCAATCTGGTAGGTCTTGTTGCGCAGGGCTTCTATCGCGCGCCGCTTTGCCTCCTTGAATCCAATCTTCTTGGTCAATATACGAATATCCTCGTAAAAATCAAGTTATCAGCTCGAGTGACGCTGTAGCTTGCCTCGTACTTCCCCGAAAAGCGTAATTATTTCACGGACAGCTTTCGAGTTTGGTCGATCGAACTCCGTGATCGCTTGGCCGGAGATCAGTGCCTGCATGAACGCCTTGCGCTGACCAAGCCGCGTCTTGGCCAGCGGTATGTCAGTGTACAGCTCCTCCAACACGGCTTCGGTGTCGTCGGCCTCAGGACCCACGGCCGCAACCTGGCTCAAGACGAAGAGGCCCGGCCGTTCGGCCTGCTTCACGATTTCAACTGTCCCGGCCGCCGCCCTTATGTCGAAGGGGCCGGGCCGAATGGGAATGACCACGAGATCTGCCGCGCGGATCGCCGCGTCGATTGTCCCGCCGGCATGCGGCGGCGTGTCAATTACCACGTAGTCGGCGCCATCCTCCTCGGCCTGCGAGAGATAGGCGGTGAGGTTGCCCGGCATCGCCTGCAGAACGATCGGGTCCTCGAGCTCGCGCAGCTTCGCCCATTCGGCGACGGACCCCTGGGGGTCGAGATCCAGCAGGATCACCTGGGCGGACTTCTTCGACTGCATCGCCTGAACCGCAAGATGGATCGAGATCGTGCTCTTGCCGGCACCGCCCTTCTGCGTGGCGACCGCTATGATCTTTGTCTTCAGGCTCATTCGTCTTCTTGCTTGCTGTTCACCGCGTCGCTTATGTCCTCGACGAAACGATGCGCCTCGTATTCGCGAAGCATCTGCACGACGAGCATCTCGCCGTTCTCGGCGAGCCAATCGAGAAACCCGGGCTTCGGGGCATCGCTGAGCGTCACCTGAATGCCCGATCCGGTCCGCTTGATCGTCCCCACAGGCTTGTCATGCGACGGGACCCAGATCTCGTGTCCAGCCGGAGGTTTGGTCTCGGTCGGCTTAGAGCTGGCCTCGGACCGAAAGGCAGCTTCGTAGAGACGGGAGAAGCGGGCATCGGGGTTATCGAGACCGATCGCTTCGACGTTGGCAGCTGCCAACGCCACGCGCATCCTGGGCAGTGCCGCATCGTCGGCTGCCATCTGAACTACGAGCTTCTCCCAGCGTGGCCGCCCGACCCCCGGAGCCTTGCCCACGAATGACAGGATATCGTCCGGTATGCTCCGTCCAATCTTGAGATACCGCGATCTGTCTGTCTTTCCGCAGGAGAAGGCGGTGTCGATGTCCTTTTCGTCGAGCCCAGCCTCGTCGACCATGCGCGCCGCCAGTTTCGCACGCTCGATATAGGTCAGGTCCTCGCGCGCGATGTTCTCGATCGCTTGGCCCATCACCAGTGCGGCATCGTCGAGGTCCTGGATCTCGGCGCGGACGTTGATCCCCGCGAGCCGGCAGGCCACGAGGCGCCTGCGGCCGGCGACGATCTCGTATTCTCCGGGCCTCCCGGGATGAGGCCGCACCAGGATCGGGACCCGTTGCCCCGCCTTGAGCAAACTCTCCGCCAGTTTCTCGATCTCGGCGTCACTGACCTCAAAGCGATCTCTGAGGCCGCCCGGATGGATCAGGGACGGGTCCAGCTCGACGATCCGGCCTGCTGTCGGACCGGAGGCGTTGGCAGTTGCCAACTCTGGCTTCCTCGATCTTGCGGCAAGGTCCCGCAGGGAGTTTTTGCGTTTCGGCATAGAAGGTTCTCAACTACTTTTTTGCCGCTTGTGTTCGAAGGTTCCCAATACAGGTCATTGCCGATCTTCCGAAACATTCCCGTGGAACAAACCTTTCAAGATCAGGTCCCGCTCGTCGAGCTTACCTTTCAACACCGCAAGCTCGCGCTCTTGCGCGCCGATGATCCCCTCGAGTTCGGTCGTGCGGAGTTTTGCATCATGCGCCACTTGCTTCGCCTGTTCGAGACTCCGGGTAGTCTCATCGTTTTCGGAGTCCACTTTCGCGAGGGCAGTTTCACGTTCCTCGATTTCAGCATCCTTGCGTTTGAGTTCCTCGGCGTAGCTTTTGCGCGCGGCGGCCGCCGCTTCGTCCGCGACCCGATAGACCTGCGACCACACCGCCTCGAACAGGTCACGCACCGTGTCCGGAACTTCCGGTGCGGTCTCGGCCAGGCGCCGCTTTTCTTCGCGGCGCTCTCGCACGATGCGCAGAGCCGGGCAGACCTTCGAATAGGAACCGCCGATCTCGCCGCGCACAGCTTCTACAGTCGGATTGCGACCCTCCTTTTCAATGATACTTACGGTTTGATCAACGGTCTTGAGATACGCCTCGGTGATTTGGCGCTCGTCTGTTTTCTTCGGCATGTTCCTGGTTCTCCTGGTAAGATTTGGTAGCGGTATTACTTCCGCTACCGCCTGGTTCTGTTTCGATGCGAAGGACATTGGTCCGGTCCGCTGCTGACGAAACAATTTTCAAGAGGCTGTCGTGCGGCAGGGTATTTCGTCGGTGCAGATGAGCAGTAACTGGACTGATACGGCTTGCCGCAACGCTCCGGCTTCGGCTTGTGGGCCAGTTGTTGATCACGCGATCGCGTGTTCCACCGTCCTTGCCTGTTTGAGGTTTTCGATGCGAGAGGATGGTTCAGATTTGTCGATCGACTTCCGGCTTGGTCGTTTCTTCGCCTTGCCTGGCTGATCGGAAAGCTTCGACTCGCTCGTCGCCGTGGACAACGCCAGGACGTGCTCGAACGCCAAACGCGCCTCTTCGTTCTCGTTCGGGATGATGTTGTACTCCGAAAGCACGTCCGCAACGGCATTGGGCGCGTTTGCCCAATCAAGCGTCTTCAGATTCCGCCAGTTCGGTCGCGCAGGCATTTCTGCGCCCGCGATCGCGATTGCCTCGATCTGCGCCCCATCGCTGTCGCGCAGGATCCGTAGGGCGCCCAGCACACCAACGTCATCGAATACGACCTCGGTTCTGGCGAGCTGACCGGCAACGAGCTGGCAGTCCTCGATCACCGGGTGACGGTGAGGGGCGGAGTAACCGACAACGATCTTGTGATCCGCCCGATCAAGGAGTTCCTTGAGTTCCGACATGTTGGCTTCAGTGTAGTGCTTCCCGATCATCGTCGATGAGACGTGACCGATGATCATCTGTCGATCGGCGAGGGGAACACCGCCAGCCCAGAGCGCCGAGGAAAGGGTTTTGCGAAGTGCGTAGAGATCTTCGTTGTAACTCGCGATCCCAAGACGTTTGCGGATCGTCAACATGCGCTTTGACAGGATCTCCTGCGGTTTCGTCTTGCTCTCGCACATTTCCGGGAAAAGCAGGTCCGTTGGTTTTTCAAGAGCCACGATCCAGTCGATGAACCCGAGGTCGATGAGGACCTGTGGCACCGGCACGATGCGCTGGCTTTCGACGGTCTTCCCGTACTGTTCGTCGGACCAGCACAGCCGGAGGCACCAGACCTCGCGCTGGACCAGGTCGCACTTCTTGAGCTGCAGGACTTCCGAGGGGCGTGTGCCCATGGTCAACAAGATGAGCGGGATCCAGTAGAGCCCGTCGCGATAGATGTAGCGGCCAGACCGACTACGTGACGTCCGGCTCATGCATCCCCGATAGAGTGGCGATGTCAGCAATGTCTTGATCCGCTGCCCGGACCAGCGGAGCCGAATCTTCGGACGCGTTTTGCGAATGTAGAGCGGGTTCAGGTCCTTGCGTCTTTCGCTGTCCTTTTTCATGAGCTTGGTAAGTTTTGGGTACGTGGTGACACGAACTTCGCCCACGTAGCCACACTGCTCGCGCGCGCTGTCGAGAAGCTGGTGGATACGGTCGAGGTGGCGCTCGAGATTGGTGTGCGTCACGCGCGGCTCCAGCTGGTCGCTCAACTCGGCGCGTTTCTGTGCCGGCGAGATATCGTCGCGTGCCGCGTAGGACTCGTAGAGGCGGGCATCGGCCTGGTCGGCCGCGTCGATCTCCTCCTGTTTCGACAGAAGGGTTTTTTCGGAAGTGCTTTTCGTATAGCGGTTCTTGCCGTGCGCCCGACCGTGCATCGCCGGCAGGCGGCTGAGCCACACCAGAAATGAGTCGATGAGTGCTGGCAGCCGTTCGAGCCGGATATCGCCAGCGTAAGCGATCAGCAACTCGGCCGTAACCGTGAGCTTACGACCCATTTCCTCCGGCCGCGACCTGAGCGCGCCGGCCAGTGCATCGGATATCCGCACCGCGCTGGGGATCTTTCCGTTTTTGACCGTGATGTCGTGGCGGCTGAGCAGGTCAGCGGCGCCTTCGAGGGGATCCTTGCCATCCTCGAAGACCTCGATCTCGAGCTTCATAAGGCTGCGTCGTGTCGCGCAGACGGTTCGGGCGAAGGCGGGTGCCAGGGGAAAGCGAAGGATCAGGTTCAGCTGATTGGCAGCGTCTTTGACGGCGCAACGTGCTTCCGAAAAATCATGGGTCCGCATGGCCTGGCGCAGGCTCGCGCATCCGGCCTCAAGCGCATCAATGCGGGCTTCGATGTCGATGTCGGGATCAGCCGTATCCCGAACCATGCGCGAGATATCGAGGCGCACGATCTCGCGTAGGACTTGCGCCTGTTCGCGGTCGCTCAACTGCGTTGCGTCGATGATGTTCTTCATGCCTGTCTCCCGGTCCGTGGCGGTGGCGGGCAGGGGCTCCGACGCCGGATCGGGCAGGACATGGCTATGCACATTCCGGGACGGAAAAACCGAAGAAAGAAAAACTGAAAAAAATTCGGTGCTACGGTTGTCCGTTTCGATGGTCGGTGACGCTACGGAATGCAGGGCCGGGTTCACGCATGCTGCGGACCTCGGCGGATTCTTCGAGATGCGAAAAATCGATGGCTCGGGCGGGGGAGCGAGAGTGCACGGACAGGGCGTGCAAGGAGCGTTGATTTCGTTGGGTTTTTTCTGGTTCATGGCTGTGTCGCCAGTCCCCGGCTATCCGGTCTCTGGTCCGAAAACTCGGTTTACAGGGAATTTACAGGGAAATTTGGCGTTTGGAGGCTGCTTTTCGGGCTGATCAGCTTGTTTTGGCTCGGATGTATCTCGCATTTTCAATGGGTTGCAGCGCAATTCCCTGTTCCTGCAAAAACAGGGAATTTTGCCGCGCGTATCAGGGAAAAATCATGAGTGATCAGGGAAACATTTTTGAAGTAACACGGAACGCCGATCTCAATACAGAACCCTACCGGAACCGCGGCTCGCTGAGTTCGTGATGATAGGGGTCCGCTTCCTCGTCGACGTCGTCTCGCGCTTCATTGTCCGCCCAGAGCAAGGTCACGGCATGTCCGGAAGGCGACAGGCGCGTCTGTTCGAAAATCTCGATATCGTCGCGGCTGGTCCAGGCCATGGGCGGAGATTCCAAGAAAGCGGTGAAGCCAGACTTACTGTCCGCGTGCACGCGGAAGGCTTGCGTGGTCTGGGGAAGACGATCCCCTTGCTTGAGTTGGATGAAGGGAAAGTCGTTGCTCTTGTGCCAATACCGCACTCGGGCATCCTTCGACCAGATTGCGGCCAACGGTTCCGGTCTTCGCTCGACCAGCCTGCGGAGACAGGCTTCGAGGCTGACGTCCAGTGCGTCGCGCAGCTGCTGAGCATCGCGCAGGTCAGGGTCCTGCGAGAGATACTTGTCTACCGCTTTGACCGGCGCCAGCAGGCCGATCGCGAACTGGTTGGCCTGGGTCTCCTGTTTTTGGTGCCGGCGGCTTTCGCGCGTTTCCCTGAGATCCTGCGCGCGACACCGGAAACCGGTTTCGTATGACAGCACATGATGCTCCAAGAGAAAGTGCCCAAGTTCATGCGCGATCGTGAATCTTGCCCGGCGCAGCCCACAGCGGGTGTTGGCAAGGATCGCCCCGACGCTGCGTGCCTGATCCGTCAGCAGCATGCCTTCGAAGCCATCGAAGCTACCGGTCCGAACTTCGGAGATATCCAAGGCGATCGCGATGTCCTCCACGGGCACCGGTAAGACGGGATCGCCGATCTGCGTGTGGATGGCCCTCGCCAACCTGTCGGGCTGACGGATGTCACATAGATCAATCCTGTCGAGCTTCACACGTCAGCCCGCTTTCTGCGCCCGTGTTCTAAGGGACTTGATCATGTCCTCAACGACGGCCCGGTCTCCGTCGGACAAATCTTCAAACCCGCGATGCAGGCGTTCGATCTGCAAGGCGGCGGCATCGGGCTCGTCTGCATTGCCCACGAGCGTGTCGATCGACACCCCGAAATGCCGCGCGAGCTTCTTGACGAGTTCAAAGGAGGGATTGCTCGTGCGTCCCTTCTCGAGTTCCCAGACATGCGCTTTCGAGACGCCGACCGCATCTGCCACCTGTTGCAGGGACTGTCCGCTCTTCTGGCGCAGGCTGAACAGACGTTCTCCGATAGCCATTTCCACTCTCCCGTTTGATGTGTCGAACGGCACGATACACCCATGCTTTACGAAAGGCCAGTCGTTTGATATATCTTACGGTGGCGGTCGATTCTTGGGGTGGGCCTTCGAGCAGAAACAACAAAGGAGCCGGACATGGCCCGAGCAGATGTAGAGTTGATCGCGATCAGCGATCTCAAACCCTGGGCGCGCAATGCCCGGACGCATTCGAAAAAGCAGGTGCGCCAGATTGCGGAGAGTATCGAGACCTTCGGGTTCACGAACCCTGTCCTGATCGACGAGCGGCGGACGATCCTGGCAGGCCATGGCCGCGTCGAAGCGGCCAGGTTGCTGGGGCGGGATGAGGTGCCGTGCCTTCGTCTCGACGACATGAGTGAAGACGAGAAACGGGCCTACGTTCTGGCCGACAACAAGCTCGCATTGAATGCCGGCTGGGACGAGGACCTGCTCGCGGCCGAACTCGGTGCGCTGGTATCGGCGGATCTCGACTTCGACGTGTCCATCACAGGCTTTTCCATTCCGTAGATCGACGGCGTGCTGGCCAGCGTTGCGCCTGAAGACCCCGGCGATCCCGAGGATGATCTGTTGCCGGGCGACGTCACGGCCCGGGTGCGGGACGGGGACGTGTGGCAGCTGGGGCCGCATCGGCTGGTCTGCGGCGATGCACTCGAGGGCGCGGTCGTCGAGGAATTGATGGCCGGCGACATGGCGCGGATGGTGTTCAGCGATCCACCCTACAACGTGAAGATCGACGGTCATGTGGGCAATTCGGGCAAGATCCAGCACCGCGAGTTCGCCATGGCCTCTGGCGAGATGACGGTCTCGGAATTTACCGGGTTCCTGGAGCGCGCCTTCCAGAACATGGCGGATCACAGCGTCGACGGATCGATCCATTATCTTTGCATGGACTGGCGGCACATGTCGGAGATGCTGGCGGCGGGGCAGGGGGTCTATGACGAACTGAAAAACCTGATCGTCTGGGCCAAGGACAATGGCGGGATGGGGACCTTCTATCGGTCGCGCCACGAGTTGATCTTCGTGTTCAAGAAAGGCAAGGCCGCGCATATCAACACGTTCGAGCTCGGCCAACACGGACGGTACCGCACCAATGTCTGGGAATATCGCGGCGCCAACAGCCGGCACGCGGGGCGTATGGAAGAGCTTGCGCTTCACCCGACGGTCAAGCCAGTCCAGATGATTGCAGACGCAATCCGGGATGTCTCGGGCCGCGGAGAGATCGTGCTGGATCTCTTTGGCGGCTCGGGGTCGACCATGATCGCCGCCGAGAAGACCGGCCGTCGAGGGTATCTTTGCGAACTGGATCCGATCTATTGCGATCGCATCTTGGCCCGCTGGGAAGCCTACGCGAAGGACGAGGCTGTGCAGGTGGTCTGTGGCTGGCAGCCAGCGACCGTGACGCTGGAGGCGGCCGAATGACCGAAAAGAAGACCAAGCTGCCGGTCCGGAAATCTGACGCCGACTACGAGGTGGGGTATGCCAAGCCGCCGGCGAACACGCGGTTCAAGCCGGGCCAGTCCGGCAATCCGAAAGGCCGCCCCAAGGGCGCGAAGAACAAGCGGCCGAGGCTCAACGAGGAACGCCTGAAAGGGATTATCCTCGACGAGGCCTACCGCGATATTACTGTCCGAGACGGGGATCGCAATGTGACGATCCCGATGGCCAAAGCCGTTGTGCGATCTCTGGCGGTCAACGCCGCAAAGGGCCTGCATCGCTCGCAGCGGCTCTTTGCGGAGATGCTCAGTGCAACCGAGCGGCAGAACAAGGAACTGGCGGACGAGTGGTTCAGTACGGCGCTCGACTACAAGATCGAGTGGGAGCGGGAGCTGGATCGCCGCAGGCGCCTGGGCATCACGGATCTGCCGGAGCCTGTACCACATCCTGACCAGGTGAAAATTGATATGCACACGGCCGAGGCGCGCATAAAGGGACCTGCTACGAAGGAGGAAAAGGCGCAGCTTGAGCTCTGGCTTGAGCGGAAGACGATGTTCGAAGAAGAGCGAGACGAGTTGCTTGAGGATATCAAGGCCGAGGATGACGCCGACGTGCGGGCGCGAATGGAAGAAGACTTGCAGCAGGTCGACCGGGTGCTCGAGATCATCGAGAAGTTGGTCGAGAGGATTGGATACTGAAAGGTTAGGGCGCAGCTCGAAAATGTATCTTCGGAATGTTGTTTCCGGCCGGACAGGGTGGGAAGCGGAAGTTCCCTGTGCTATGCGTGGAGGACTGCTATGCGGCAACTTCAAACGACAAGCATTGCGGTTTGAGTTCTTAGATGAGGCACCTTGGCCTTGGTCATCCATGCTAGCTCTAATTGCCCTTGAGGCTGTGCAGCAGGTCCTGGCTGCCCTGATCCAGTTCGGTGACTGGAGGCAAATCCTTGTCCGCCCGCAGCGCGTTCAGGGCACCGAGCGTTTTGGCGCCCCAAGCGCCGTCTATTGGCCCCGAATCATAGCCCAACTCGGTCAGAAGCTGCTGCACCTCACGAACCCCCAGAGGCAGGTCAAAGTGTTCTCTTAGGAACAACAGCACGTCTTCCTGCACCACGAGGGAGTCCAGCAGCTCATGTTTGTAAGACACGGGCCCGGTTCTGTAGACTATGGAACGACTGCCGTTTTCCTTGTTGATGTAGGAACCACAATCGCGGGGTGGATCATACCAACCCAAAAACCACGGATCGTTGACGCCAAGCAAGGCCAAGACCGGCTCCGAAGCAGGCGCGTTTATTCCGGCATATTCGGACCAATGTGTATGACACAGCCATCCTTCGATGATCCGCGCCTTGACAGATCGTTCCTTGTTCATGGAAAAAAATGTAGCTGTGGTTAACCCGCCCTCGCTCAGACCAAGCAAAAGCATATTGTCGCCGTCGACGAACGGGAGCTCTTTTGCGCGATCAATCGCATGACCCGCGTCAATTCTTCGAAGCGTGGCAACCTGCCGATAAAAGCCACCCTTGTGCGTCCTTGGATCACAGGACTTGGCGTATTTCTTGCGCGCGAAACTCGCGGGTCCGATGGCGATAAACCCATTGTCGGCTAAAAACTTCATGCGCCGGCTGGACCCCGCCCACAGGCCTGCACAGCCGTGCAGATAAATGGCGGTCGGGAATTTCTGACCACTGTCGGTGTATGTCGCGATAAGCTCCTGCATGGTTACCCGACGAGACTTGCCGGGTCCGTCAGGCACCCAAACCACGGATCGGTTCCACGTCCGCATCTTCTCTTCAGGGTCAATCAAATCCGCCTGTAGCATGTCATTGGGGTCGGTGAAACTCCTGCGCGACTCGTTGTGCAGACCGCCCGGTTCCACCCACTGCGCGCTCGCCACATCGGCAGCAACAGAGAGCATAAGGCAGATGGCGACCCCCCAACCCTTGAGTGCAAACTTTGCAGTGAAGGCCAATTCATCTCTCCCAAGCTATCCGTTCGAAATCAGTATTTGGCGTCTAATTCTAAATCCCACTCATCCACGAGGCTTTCCCTTCGGAACGGGCAATCTCCTTTGATAGCACATGATTTGAATGTTTCATCGTTGCTCGGATCGATCAAGCCGCTTGTCGATCTCTGACCGTTGTTCGAGTGACTGAGATAGGAAATGAGTTTGCTTCGGCGTCGCCTGAAGAAAAGCGCTCCTGCCCAAGTGGTGACGAGTTCGACTTCGCCTAAAACCTCCGACATGCAATTTCTGCTAATCGGCAAGCTTTGACCAATGCTCTGATTGCCTCTTGTCTTCGCGTGCACCGCGGACGTTTCCGAGCCGTTCCCTCAAGAGAGCCCGGTTCCAGTAATACACGCTAAGCGAATTTGCGGTATTTTTGCTGGATGCGAGGGCAATGTCGACTTCTGACTTGCTTTCCAGGTCGTCGATCAGGTGGGTGTAGTCCCGCTCGGACTCTTGATACCTCTCCATGTCGATCGCAAGTCGAGCACGCTTCTCCCTTGCAGCCGTGAAGTCCGGGGCCATGTTTAGCGCGCGCGTGTAGTCCAGGTAAGCACCCTTCTCGAAGCCGATTTCCTGGTGGGCCACTCCTCGGAGGAAGAAGGCGCCGACTGATCCAGTCTCGCGGGAAATGAGTGCGCTGAAATCACTGATCGCACCTCTGGGGTCATCAAGGGCGCGTAACCTGATCTGCCCCCGAACGTAACGCGGTTCAGAGCTGTCCGGATCCAGAGAGAGTCCGAAGTTCGCGAGATCCAAGGCTTTTTCGTGTCGTCCATTGGCGTCTAACTGGAGCGCAACGCTGCCAAGAAGCTCTGCTGCTCGCGCGGTCTCCTCCTCGAAGAAATCCGAAGTCGGATTCTTCATGGCCAAGCCGGCGAGATCTATAGCGGCGGAGAAGTCCGGTGCTGCGGCATCCTTCCCTGCAACCAGACCAAGACCATAGACGCAGGCGGAGGTGCTCTCCATGGCGCAAGCCTGACGATAGTAGGCAAGAGCTGTCTCGTAGTTAGCCCCTTTCTCGAAGGCATAGGCGACAATCAGACAGCCAACACGTACGTCTTTGGAGAGAAGTAAATTGTTACCGACCTCTTCGCTAGCGTCAATGACATCGATGGAAGTGACGATCTCGTCCATCCGCTCAAGCGGACAAGCTTCTTCAGCAATGTTTCGAATTGCACCGTAATCCTGTTTCTTGTCCAGTCGCAAAGCTTCGTCTCCGGCTTCCAAAATCGGCAAGATGACCTCGAATGCCATCACGACGGCCTCGTCCCGCTTTAGTTCCGCGCCAAGGACAGCGAGCTCGTCAACCAAGTTTCGCCTTTTGTCCTCGGCAGCAGTCAACGCAGCCTTGGAGCGTTCTCTCTCAGCCTCGATTTGGGCGAGATCCTTCTCAACATCTGAAATATCACCTTCCGTAGTCGCGATGTCCTGTTCGGATTGGAGGAGTTGCTGCGTTAGCTCATGGTATCGGCGGACACTGTCGAGGAATGCCCCCACGAAGTCTTCCAATTCGTCTGGTAGTGGCGGCATATTCGCCTTGGCATTGTCGACGAAGGCGCAAGCCTCACTGTCGCCGCGTATGCAAATTGCTTCGATTGCTGCGACCGCAGAATGGAAAGAAAGATTTTCAGCCTGAGCGAGGTTGAAGAATCGCCTGCATGCTTCGTCAAGCGCAATGCAGGCTTGCCAGTAGTGCAGCGCAGCTCCCCTCGGGTCGCCTGCCTCCTCCTTCTCAGCGCCCCTCGCCATATCAGCGAGCGCCGCCTCGTCCGCACCTGCTTCGGTGGACACGATTGTCAAAGATACAAATATAATCCAAACGAGCAAGCGCATTCTTCGCTCCAAAAATTAATGTAGCCTTTGAAAAGTATCATAGTTTGACGGTTCCCGGAACTGTTCAGAGGTACGTGTTGCAGGGATGTGCTTGCGATCGGGTTCACGCGGCGTAATTCCCGGCCCTTAATAAGGGTTCGACTGCGCCGCCCATGCCCTGATCAGAAGGCAGACCGCCAAGAAGTCCCAGAGGGTCACGGCTCGGCTCCAGGCAGGATCTGAAAAACACGTCTAACGACCGCTCAGGCGACACCAACGAGCATTCGGGTATTCTACGATCACTCTTCCCATGCCCCGCCCCGGCTCGAAACCATCGCGATCAGGAATTCGGGCGGTGTACTCGATGGATTGCGTTATGCTTGGGGCTGTCGGCGCGTTCACACCGCGCCCGCCGTCATCGAGAATTGACGCCCGGTCGAACCGATGGATGCGACCGCCGCCATTGCGAAACCAAACATCGACCCGAGGCGACCCGCAGTCCCGCAGTTTTACGAAATACCACTGCATAGAGACCGTAAAGCCCGGCGAACCGTCAGAAATGGAGTGACCGCGCGGCGTGAACCGCAGAACGCGTTCAGAGTTTCCGCGCCGCCCTTCCTCTAACTCGGAAACACGCTTGACCAGTTCCGTCGGGTTTGCCGCTACCGCGGTCAGATCTGACACTATGTTCGACATCTGGCGCTGCGTCTCGCTCTGGTCTTGCTGGATAAGCCGGATTTGATGAGCTAGGTCCTAGATTTTCGACTAGCTTGCAGCACGTCCAGTTTAGTTAGTCATTCCCTCTGTACACTTGAGGATTTCGTAGATGGCAGTGTATGCGCCAGCGATGTTTAACTTGACTACATAGGGTCGGTTCGGAAAGGCCGTTACAGTGTCGCTCATCTGTAAAGCTCTGCGAAGTTTCTTTTTGTCGGAAAGCACGTAGCCACCATGCCAGCCGCTGCCAAGGTTCCCAACGGGTCCAGACGCTACACCAGTGAAGGGCTCATTGCCGACCCTAATAGTAACACTGTTCGACGCCCACTCGGCGCCATCCTCTTTTACGAACGCACCAACATAGCCCATCGACTCATCAGCAGTCATGCCAATTTGCACCACGCCGCTTTCATCGGACTTGGTTCCGAGGCAATGACCACGGGTATTATTCCGGAGAATATCCCACCGATTAAATGAGCGAAATTTTTCAATGTCGTCGGTGGTCAGGGGCAATACTTGCTGGGCGCTTTGAGCAAAGGCAGGCAACGTAAGCGCAGTCAGCAAGGAGGTAATAGCAAGGCTTGCGAATAGTGGTGTGAAAAGTTTCATAAAAATCTCCTCCGAATTAACTAAGTGTATTATCTATGATCGTAGGCTTGACGAGCCTGAAGAAAAAGGCTCCACACAGCATGTGCACTCATCCTTAGCTTAGAGATACTAAAGTATCTGTGATCAGTCTACACGCAAAGTTTGAAGCGTGCATAGAACCGGTGGAGTGCCCCCACTGAAGTGTTCCACCAACGGGGCTGACGTGTCGGCCGAGATCTTCCCTTATACCGCGGGCTCCACTTCCATCCAAGCTGATGTATTCAATCGTGACTGGAAGGCCATCTTCAACATCGATCACAGAGATGTTCAGTGGGCAGAAACCGGTGAATGGTTCACCGAAGAAAGCTGGAAACGTATTCGGCAATCCTGTCCAAGAGATGGGGAGTAGCTCACCTAGATTGCAAAACAATTCATAATAGATCTCAATCCAGATCGTTCAACCCAAGCACAGCGGGCGTCGATAATGTTCTTGGTTAAAAAGCGCCACATAGTAAAAATAGTTTACCGCATGTTGAATGAAAGAAATCTAAAGAGACTTGTGAATATAGCTTAAAGTTTTGAAATTAAAGAAAATATACAGTTAATTGGAGTGCCCCCAGTGAAGTGGTCCACCAACCGGGATAGGATTATCCCGCAATTTGGAGGACCAGAGAATGGCTGGGAAACGAGAAAAGCCAGAAGACATCGTATCGAAACTTCGACAGATCGAAGTGCTGCAAGGGCAAGGCATGACGGTCGCGGACGCGTCACGCCAGATCGGCATTACGGAGCAGACGTTCTATCGGTGGCGCAAGCAATATGGCGGAATGAGCCGCGGACAGCTGAAGCGGCTGAAGGAGCTTGAGAAAGAGAACCAGCGCCTGAGGCGCGCGGTCTCGGACCTGACTCTGGACAAGCTGATCCTCACCGAGGCCGCAAAGGGAAACTTCTGAGCCCTTCACGTCGCCGCAGATGCATCGACCACGTGCGACAGGCGCTCGGCATATCGGAACGCCGCGCCTGCCGCACCCTGGGGCAGCACCGCTCCACGCAGCGCAAGGTGCCCCGTGGCCGACCGGACGAAGAGCGCCTGACCGAGGACATCATCGAATTGGCCAGGCGATACGGTCGCTACGGCTATCGCCCCGTGACCGCTCTGCTCAACCAGTCGGGCTGGCACGTGAACCACAAGCGGGTCGAGCGCATCTGGAAACGTGAAGGGCTGAAGGTTCCACCGAAGCAAAAGAAGCAAGGCCGGCTCTGGCTGAACGATGGGTCATGTATCCGGCTTCGACCGGAGCGTCCGAACCATGTCTGGTCCTATGACTTCATGCAGGACCGGACCGCTGACGGCCGCGCCTATCGCATTCTCAACATCATAGACGAGTTCACCCGGGAGGTGCTGATGATCCGCATAGACCGAAAGCTCAACTCGACCGATGTGATCGATGCCTTGACGGACCTGTTCATCCTCCACGGCCCGCCGGACTACATCAGTGCGGCGGAGCCGGCGGAATGGACACCATATTGCCGGGCCGCTTCACAGGCTTGACTTATTACGTCAGAATGGGCCGCGAGCCCAAGGTAATTCTGTGACGCGAAGTTGACGCCTTCATATCTCCGTCCCACGCAGTCGTGGACTTCCAGGCGTGGTGCAATGGCGCCATGAGTCGATTTGGCATAGGACTCGATCTCACTCTCAGCGCGTGCATCCACCCATTGAGCAACGGGCGACCACCGGTCCAGAAGAGACCTTACTGTTGGGTCGAAATAATCCGTTAGGATCCCCGTATAGATATCGTGATTGTTGACAACGTTCATTTCGCCCCCCTTCCAGCTCTATGCGCTCCGCTCTCTGAAAGCGCCTATCGAACAGCCAGATCAGGTTCGGTGAATCTACCGAAGCCTTTCATCCCTCAATTGAGGGATGAATCGACGTTGGGGCGCTTTCATCATTCAAAGTGTGGCCGGCGCGGCTTGCGTGACCAATATGCCCCAGCTTGAATCCAAGCGGTTTGCTGGTTTTCGCGCGACGTCGTTGGTTTTTAAAAAGAGGACAGAAAATGATCGGGAAATTTTTTGCAATCACCGCTCTGGGCGTATCGATGTTGGCTCTGCCCGCGTCTGCCAGCGACTTCGAAAGAGTGGAAACCAAGGCGGAGTTCGACCGGGTTATCGTAGGCCGGAAAGCTGTTGCTTCCTGGGGATGGGTTATATCCCAACCGAACGGGACGGTCGTCGGCCAAGTCGACGGCGAAAAGGCAGCTGGCTCCTGGGAATGGAAGAACGGATTCTGGTGCCGAACGATCAGCTTCGGATCAAAGGATATGCCGCATGATTGCCAAGCAGTCTTCCACAAGGGAAGCACGGCCATCTTTATTCGGGACAAAGGGCAAGGTGACCAAGTAGTCCTCACTCTCCAATAAAGGAAACAAGCAGCAAGGAGCCGGTTTGATCGATAACCGCGGTGTCAATTGGCACGCAGCTTGATTGGCGAACGTAATAGCAGAAGCATCACACAGGGGTATTGCGTTGGAGGACATGCAATCGAACGAGCAAAGGGTTTGCCCTTTGTAGACGCAGACAACATGCTTCTTATTGGCCTGAGCGAGGGCGGTATTGCTACCGCAACATTTACCTCTCTGCAAAAAGACTTATCCGTTAACGCGCGCGTTAGGTGGAAAACGCAGCGAAGGTCGGCTCTCCGGCATGCCGCCGAAGTTTGACTGCTTTCCGTCCATCTCCTCAAGGACGTCGCCATGCAAACTCGTTCGGTTCTATGCACCAGAACCTGATTAACTGTCTTCCGTTGTGCGGACATCTCTCGATTGTGCTATCGTGGTCGTCAGGAGGGTCTCATGGTTGAGCGTCATCATGTCGAGGAGATCGCGCAGGTTCTGGACGGTCATGCGTCGGGTCGGGACGGGTACGTAGATGCCTCCTGGCGTCGGTGCGTCGAGCTTTACGGTATGGACCCGACGCGCAGCGACCCGGCCCATATCGTAACGGACACAGAGTTTCGCATACACCGCGATCAGGCCGATTGGATGATCGGCGCGGCGCGCTCCAGCCTGCAAAGCCTGTTTAGGCAGGTCACAGGACAGAACTACGTTCTGTTGTTGACGGATGCAAAAGGCGTATGTGTCGATTTTTTCGGCGACGATCTGTTTGTCGACGAGCTGCGCAACGCAGGTCTTTACCTCGGCTCGAACTGGTCCGAAGATCTTGCCGGCACCTGTGGCGTCGGGGCTTGCATCTTCACGGGCGAGCCGGTGACAGTGCATCAGGACGATCACTTTGGAAACGCACACACGGGGCTGTCATGTACGGCAGCGCCGATCTACGACAGCCTCGGGCAACTCGCGGCAGTGCTGGATATCTCCCTGCTGCGCTCTCCGGCCCCGAAAAGCAGCCAGAACCTTGCCATGTCCCTGGTTACGGCGGCCGCCAGGCGCGTCGAAATGGCGAATCTCATGGCGGCCAGCCGTCGCGAGTGGGTGCTGAGGTTTTCCTCCAGCCCCGAATTCCTCGACGTGGACCCGGAAGCGGCCATATCACTCGATGGGTCAGGTCGGGTGATCGGGGCCACGCGCGCCGCAACACGGATGCTGTCGCGTGGCAAGAGCCTTATCGGTGAACGGATCGACAGTCTTCTTGGATTGAACGTCGATGACCTGCCTGACCTGATGCGGGATCGTCCCACCGAAGAAAGAGTCGTGGCTTTGCGAGACGGAGGTGCCGTGTTCGGCCATGCTATAGCCCCCCAGACCCCGCGCAGGGCTTACATGGGGGCGGAGGCCTCGGAAAAACGTGCCCTAAGCGGGTTCCATGCCACCCTGGCTGGAAGCGACCCGACCTTGATCCGGCTCTTGACGCAGGCGGATCGCCTCGCGCCGACGCATGTGCCGTTGCTCATCTGCGGCGAAAGCGGCAGCGGCAAGACCAAGCTGGCCCGCGCCATTCACATGGCATCTCGACGCGGTCGTTTCGTTGCCATTGATTGTGCCGGAACGCACCCCGAAGAGATGCGTGACGCGCTTGCCGGACAGTCGGGGCCGGGCACGTTGCTGCTGCGCCGAATTGAGGATTTGCAGCCGGACACCGCAAGGGCTCTGGCGGGCCTTTTGGATGCGCATTCGGATTTGCGCCCGATTTCGACCACCGCATTCTCGCCGTCTGACCTGATGACGCAGGAGATCATGCCATCTGCTCTTTATTTCCGCCTGTCCGGCTCCGCGCTGGAATTGCCGCCTCTGCGCGAAAGGCAGGACCTTGGCTGGTTGATTGACCGCCTGCTTGGGCGGCGCCGCGGCGGGGAAATGCGCCTGACGCCTTCGGCGCGGGCCGAACTGACTGCGCGCACCTGGCCAGGCAACCTGCGCGAACTTGGCAATGTACTGGATGTGGCCTGCGCAATGGCGGAAACCAACGTGATCGATCTGCCCGATCTACCTCCGGCCCCGCAGTCTCGCGCTCACGAGCAGGATCTGGAGGCGGTTCTGGACGCCTGTAACTGGAACATGGCCCGTGCCGCACGTCGATTGGGGGTGAACCGGTCGACGGTTCTGCGCCGCATCCGCAAAGAAGGGTTGCGCGCGCCCGACTGAGATGTTGCGTCTTGTTGCGTGTGCAACATGCTGGAGCGCGGCAATCACATATAGGACGACATTGATCGGATTTCCGTGGAATGGCCGCAGGGCCATTCGCCACTCTTTGCTCATCACATTGCTGATGAGGAGGAACCGCAATGCTCGATTCGACAGTCACCTTACAGGTGCAAGAGGTGCTCGACAGCCTGAACGCTGCCTTGGAGGAAGGCGACGTGCAGGCAGCAAGCGCTCTTTTTGCCACCGACAGTTACTGGCGCGACCTGGTCGCCGTGACCTGGAACCTCAAGACGGTAGAAGGGCCGTCTGGCGTGCAGGACATGCTGACGGCGCAATTGAAACACACCAAGCCGCACTCGTTCGCTATCCAGGAAAACGAAGCTCCCGGCGAGGATGGCGGTGTCGTCACCGCATGGATCACTTTTGAAACCGCCGTTGGCCGCGGTTGGGGGCTGATGCGCCTGAAGGATGGCCGGATCTGGACGCTGCTGACCGCGCTGCAGGAATTGAAGGGCTTTGAGGAAAACAGCGGCAAGCGCCGCCCGATGGGCGCAGAACACGGCGCCGCCAAGAACCGCAAGTCGTGGAAGGAACATCGCGAAGCCGAGGCCGCCGAGCTTGGATATTCCGAGCAGCCATATACCGTGATTGTCGGTGGTGGGCAGGGCGGCATCGCCCTTGGCGCACGCCTGCGCCAACTCGGCGTACCGGCCATCGTTCTCGACAAGCACGACCGGCCCGGCGACCAGTGGCGGTCACGCTACAAGTCGCTCTGCCTGCATGACCCGGTCTGGTACGATCACCTGCCTTACATCAAGTTCCCCGAAAACTGGCCGGTCTTCACGCCCAAGGACAAGGTGGGCGACTGGCTGGAGATGTACACCAAGGTCATGGAGCTGAACTATTGGACCCGCTCCGAGGTGCAGAAGGCCAGCTATGACGAGGCCGCCGGCACCTGGACCGTCACCGTCAACCGCGACGGCGAAGAAATCACCTTGCATCCAACCCAGCTGGTGCTGGCCACGGGCATGTCCGGCAAGCCCAACATGCCGGACTTTCCCGGCATGGACAGCTTCACGGGCACGATCCAGCATAGCTCGCAGCACGAAGGCCCGGATGCCTGGAGTGGCAAGAAAGTCGTCGTCGTCGGGTCGAACAACTCGGCGCACGACATCTGTGCCGCGCTCTGGGAAGCAGATGCCGATGTCACGATGGTCCAGCGCTCGTCTACTCATATCGTGCGCTCTGATACGTTGATGGATATCGGCCTCGGCGCGCTCTACTCCGAGGAGGCGGTGGCCAACGGCGTGACGACCGAGAAGGCCGACATGATCTTTGCCTCCCTGCCATATCGGATCATGCATGAATTCCAGATCCCGCTCTATGACCAGATGCGCGAGCGGGATGCCGAGTTCTATGCCGGGCTCGAGAAAGCCGGATTTGATCTCGATTGGGGCGATGACGGGTCCGGCCTGTTCATGAAATACCTGCGCCGCGGCTCGGGATACTACATCGATGTGGGCGCCAGCCAGTTGATCATTGATGGCGACGTAAAGCTGGTGAAAGGCCAGGTGGAACGCTTTGACGCGACCGGTGTCGTGCTGTCGGATGGCACGCATCTGGACGCCGACCTGGTGGTCATGGCGACAGGATATGGCTCGATGAACGGCTGGGCCGCGGACCTGATCAGCCAGGACGTTGCAGACAAGGTTGGCAAGGTTTGGGGGCTCGGCTCCGACACCACCAAGGACCCCGGCCCGTGGGAAGGCGAGCAGCGCAACATGTGGAAGCCGACCCAGCAGGAAAACCTTTGGTTCCATGGCGGCAATCTGCACCAGTCTCGCCATTATTCCTTGTACCTTGCGTTGCAACTGAAGGCGCGGATGGAAGGCATCGCCACCCCTGTCTACGGCCTGCAAGAGGTGCATCACCTGTCGTGATGCCGAGAACGGGCAGCGCCCGAGGATGCGCGCCCAGGCGCCCGGGATCTACCTCCCGCCGGGCGCCCCCCCCTGACTGACATTGGAGAAAAGAAATGAAAGCAGCGCGTTGGCATGGCGTGAAGGATATTCGCGTCGAAAACACCCCCGAACCAAAACCGGGGAAGGGCGAAGTGAAGGTAAAGGTCGCATGGACCGGGATCTGCGGTAGCGACCTGCACGAGTATCTCGCCGGGCCAATATTCGTGCCCGTGGATGAAGACCACCCCCTGAGCCACGACAAGGCGCCGATCACCATGGGGCACGAATATTGTGGTACCGTGGCGGAGCTGGGCGACGGCGTCACCGACCTTGCGGTGGGCGACCGCGTCGCCATCGAGCCGATCTTTGCCTGCGGGGAGTGCGCCGCTTGCCTGGAAGGCAAGTACAACCTGTGTGACAGCCTCGGTTTTGTCGGTCTGTCCGGCGGGCACGGTGGTTTTGCCACCTACAGCGTTGTCCCCGCCCGCATGGTGCACAAGATGCCTCAGGGGCTTTCCATGGAACAAGGTGCGCTCGTCGAGCCTGCTGCCGTCGCCCTGCACGCCGTGCGCCTTTCAAAGATCAAGGCGGGCGATAAGGCCGCGGTCTTCGGAGCGGGTCCCATCGGACTTCTGGTTGTGGAGTCGCTGCGCGTTGCAGGCGCGTCGGAGATTCACGTCGTGGAGCCCTCCGAGGTGCGGCGGCAAAAGGCGCTGGATCTCGGCGCGACGTCGGCGATCGATCCAACCGCGATGGACGCTGTCGCGGAGGTTCGAGAGGCTACGGGTGGGGTTCACGTTGCCTTCGAGGTAACCGGCGTGCCTCAGGTTCTGCCGCAATGCATCGACGCGACCCGCCACGAGGGACAGGTTCTTGTCGTGTCGATCTGGGAACAGGAGGCGTCCTTCCAGCCCAACACTGTCGTGCTCAAGGAGAGACAGTTGAAGGGCACCATCGCCTATCGCAATGTCTACCCGGCGGTCATGGCGCTTATGACGCAAGGGTACTTCAGCGCCGGTCAACTGGTAACCAAGCGGATCCCTTTGGACGAGATCGTCGCAGAAGGCTTCGAAGCGCTTGCGGCGGAAAAGTCTCATGTGAAAATCCTGGTCGAAGCACCCGACTGACGTCCCGCTGCATCGGAAATCCGGCCGCCCCGACAACAGGCCGCGGCCGGAGCCCCCTATAGGCGCAGCATGAAGGATCCAAGCGCTTCTGGGGTACACCCTTACGAAATGCGAGGAAACCCGGATTTCCACACTCGACCCGTACCGTAGGCGAAAGTACGAGTTCATGCGCCGTCCTGCGAGACCGCGCCCTTTCGCCTAAGGTACACTGCCGCGCAGTGTTGCCTGCCGTCACCAAAACAGCGGAGGTCAGCGTTTCACTATTCCCGCGTGAGTGGCATAAACGGCCCATACCTGCCATTCATCGGACCAGGCTACGCTGCAATGCTGCTTCACCGAACCGGTCATTCGCTGCAACCGCAAGATCTATGCGATCCTCAAGGTCGGCTCTGCGGACATAGCTGCCTTCCGATAATGAGCTATGCCCGTTAAGAAACCATCATGCAGGTGGCACTCCATCAGACAGAACAGATACAGTCGGCTTTGCTGATCTTGCGCCGCCGTCTCGGCGACGCGCTGCTTGGTGTGTATCTGCATGGATCGGCTGTTACCGGCGGTCTCCGGCCGCAGAGCGACATTGATCTGATGGCAGTGGTTCAGTCCGAGCTGACCGAAAGCCAGCGCGACGGCCTGCTGCTGGACTTGCTGCGCCTTTCGGGACGCCATCCTGCCGTGCCGGGAGGCCCGCGCTGCCTGGAGGTGATCGTGTTTTGCCACGGCGACCTCACCCCGCATGACTACCCGGCGCGAGCGGAGTTCGTTTATGGAGAGTGGCTGAGGGAGGCTTTCGAGGCCGGTGAAACGCCGGTGCCTGAACGCGATCCCGAGTATTCTCTGGTTCTCGCACAGGCCCATCAGGAGGCCATTTCGTTGTTCGGACCGCCGAGGAGCGAACTTCTGACGGACGTTTCGACAGAACATGTCAACCAAGCCATGCGCGATGCACTTCCGGACTTGTTGGATGGATTGCGCGGGGACGAGCGGAATGTCCTGCTGACGCTTGCGCGGATGTGGCACACGGCCAGCACGGGGAGGTTCATCACGAAGGATGCTGCCGCCGAATGGGCGATTCCGCGATTGTCTGGCTCAGATGCTATGGCACTCGATCATGCGCGACGGGCTTATCTCGGCGAGGTCACGGACGATTGGAGCAGCGAAGGCGATGCAGCCCGAGAGTTGGCGGGGCGCATGAGCGAGAACGTCACCAACGCAATGTAGCGAGGATGGGCGTCCTTCCCGGTTACGTGCGGCGGGGTCGCCGCAAATGTCGTGGAAGGGCTCCTTCCAGACCTTCTCTGCAGGCGCAACTTTCGGTGATATGCTCTGGTGCCAACGTCGGGTTGGCGTTGAGGCAGGGAGTGGCGGATCGGAGTAACCGCCATGACAATTGCGAACTTACCTGCCATTCGAGCCGGCAGACCCGCTTGGAACAAAGGCCGTGTTATCGGCCAGAAGCGACCCTTGCTGCCCAAGCACGTCTGGGCAATTCGCGTTCGTCTTGAGATCGCCGAGAAACACCGGGACTTGGCTCTTTTCAACCTCGCCATCGACAGCAAACTGCGAGGGTGTGATCTGGTAAAGCTCAAGGTGGCCGATGTCTACGCCTCCGGCCAAGTGAAGGAGCGCGCTTCGGTTGTCCAAAGCAAGACGCAGAGATCGGTGCGTTTCGAGATCACTGAGGGCACACGCAAGTCGCTCTCGCGATGGATGGATGAACCGCTAATGGTTGGCTCAGAATTTCTCTGGCCCGGCCGGTTTCATGAGCGCCTCCACATATCGACGCGGCAATACGCCCGCCTTGTGCGGGACTGGGTGAGTTCCATTGGGTTGGATGCCACGTCTTACGGCACGCACTCGATGCGCCGGACCAAGGTTGCACAAATATACAAGAAGACCGGGAACCTGCGTGCCGTGCAGCTCCTGCTCGGTCACACCAAGATGGACAGCACCGTCCGCTATCTCGGGGTTGAGCTTGAAGATGCGCTCGCAATCGCGGAAGCAGTGGAGATCTGAACGATACGGGCCGGTCGGTCACGGCCGGCCCAGTCCTGCCGTTCGCTTGACTGAGAATATGCTGCATTGCGGCGCGTCAAAGCAGCCATCGAAGAATTCTCTCGACAAGGGGATATCAGCATCGCTTCGGTTAAACCTTGATGGTTCAAATATTGCACCGGTGATAATCAACGTCAGCATGAGCGATCAAAATTCCACTATCATCATCTTCGACACTGACTGCGTCCTTTGCAGCAAATGGATCAGGTTCATTCTTCGGCATGAAGCTGCAGAGAATATTCAGTTCGCCTCTTCACGAAAGCCGATAGGTAAAAAGCTTGCCGAAGAGTTCGGAGTAGCTCCAGACGCGTTGGACCTCACTTACGTGGTCATCGACCGTGGAAAGGCTCATATCAAGTCAAACGCATCGCTGGTCATTCTCGGGCAACTCCGCCGCCCTTGGTCTTGGCTGCGTTTCCTTGGCTTGTTTCCTCGCAGCATGCGGGACCGCATGTACGACGTGGTGGCCAGAAACCGCCTGCAATGGTTCGGTGAGGCCCCGGATTGCTTCCTGCCATCGCCGGCACAACGGCAGCGTTTCTTAGATTAGCCGCCACTCCATCGGCAGCCCTCCGACCGGTCGAAGCGAGAATTGTGCCTGTGGACGCGGCAGCGCACTCAATTGTAGCGGCGACATGTGCTGCAGGATCGTTGCCGCAACAAGGCAGCTTTCCATCAAACCAAAATTCTGCCCGATGCAGACACGCGGCCCGGCCCCGAACGGAAGGTAGGAAAACTGAGGCCAGACCGGCTCTCGCAGGAACCTTGCAGGATCGAACTTTGTCGGGTTCTCGAAGAATCGAGGGTCGCGTTGGGTCGTGAAAGGGACGATCTGTGCCAGGTCGCCCTTGGCCAGTTTTATTCCCAGCAGGTCTACCGGTTCAGCGGCTTCGCGCAGAAACAGCGTGTAGGCCGGTGGATACAGTCTGAGCGTTTCGTTGATCGTCGCGCGTAATACCGGGAGCTTCGCGATCGCATCGGGCGTCGGGGCCTTGTCCCCGAGAACGCGGCGAAGTTCATCCTGGATGTCGGTAAGGCTGTCGGGATAGACGGCCAAACAGGCAAACAACCAACTCAGCAGAGCGCCCGACGTTTCGTGACCGGCGATGAGAAGGCTCATGACATCATTTCGGATGTCGGCGAATTTCCCATCGTGGTGTTCGATCAGCGAGGCAAGCAGATCAGTGGACGCTTCCGTGCGCTGCAGCCCCGCTCGCACCAGGCCGGACACCAAGTCGTCCATCACGCCCATCGCCCAGCGTTTCCGGCGCTTGCGCTCGATTGGCAGCCAATCCGGCAACGTGACGGGTGACGTGGATTCGGAAAAGGCGGTGTCGGATAGTGTCTGGATCGCGCGCTCGATCTCGAACCCGTTTGGTTGCGGTGGAGCGCCGAACAAGGTTCGCGTGGCGATATCGAGTGTCAGCTTCGCCATGACAGCGTCGGTGTCGAAGCGGATCGTATCCGACTTTGCGGTCTGACGAAGCTCTCGGCACTGGCGTTCAGTTTCCCGGACGGCTTCGTGACCATAGGCCGGCAGCCGCCGCGTCTGAAACGCGGGCAGAACCTTGCGGCGGCGCATCCGCCAGCTTTCGCCTTCTTCGACAAGCAGGCTGTTTCCATTCCATTGCCGGACCACGTTCGTCAGCTTGCGAAACCGAATGAAGGACTGCGCGTGCCGCGCCAGCAGGGCCTCGATATGGTCGGGGTGAAAGAAAAGATGTGATCTGTAAGGGCCGAGACGGAGCATTACGTGATCGCCGTGGGCAGACTTCATCCGCTCGTAGAACCCAAGCTGATCCATCCTGATGGCGTAGAGGCTGTCAACACCCAACAGCCACGGGCTTGGGTTAGAAGCCACCAACCGGGCCTCGGTCATGCGCGCACCTTGGCAGGGCCAAAAACCTGCGCGCCGGCATATTTCGCCGCCAGCGCCACGAGCAAGGCAGCATGTGCTGCAATCGCCCAGGCGAAATTGACATGTGTCAGCGCGAACAGGCGCGCTTCGAGGCCCGTGAAAGAACGCGGTTCCTCGGCGGGCTGATACCGTGGCGTACCGTCACGGATCTCGACCTTCAGACCCGTGGCCTGGCGCAGCAGTGGCCACAGGTCCGCGTCACGTATCGTCAGCTTTGCGGGTGCGCGCACCCACGGCGTCCAGCGAGGCACCCATTCCGGCACGTTTTGTTTGTACTCCGGCCAGCCGTCGGGAAAGCGCTTCAGCAGGTCATTGCGATTATGCCAGCGGACCATGCCTTGCACAAAGACCCAGGCCATGCCCGCGGCCGCAACGATCCAGACGTTTTGCAGGTAAATGCCGAGGATGATCCAGATCAGCGCCGCCGAAAGCTGCATCGGATTGGAGACGTAGGCATAGATCCCGGAACGCACAAGGCGCTTCGTGGGATCCAGCGGGATGGGGGTCCCTCCGCCCTGCAGGCAAAGCATCTGGTTCGCGGAAAGCCCTATCACCGACGCCAGACCTATGAAACTTGCCGCAAGGATGCTGCCCCAGATCGGACGTTGAAACAGCGCCCATTCGCCACCCATTGCCTGCATGATCAACGCAGGCAGAACCGTGAGGATCATGCCGCCCGTCATTATGGCGAGCAACGCGCATCGCATTGGTAGGCGGCGGTCTTCGGCTGTCCACTTGGCAAGGTATATGGCCGGAACATGGGCTGTCAGGAAAACCAAGACCACGCCCGCGAACCAGAACGGCCCGGCATAGACCAAGGGCTTGAGTGAGCTGAAGATCGTGGCGTGTAAACCAATGACGATTGGCAAGCAGATCATCAGCGGGCCAACTTTAGGAAACGTGAAATACAGCCCGGGCCCAAATAGGATCGCTCCGCCGATGATGATATCGACGGGGAGGCCATCCAACATCAACGCATCCCAGCCGTAGTGCCACCACCCAAAGTGCACAGCCATAGAATGGGTGATGAAGATCATTGGCACTCCGTAGAGCAAAGCAAAAAGGCCGCCGATCTTCGCGCGCGTGGTGGTTTTGCGGACAAACGCCGTTAAAACGACCAGACAGATCGGTCCGATCAATAAGAGCCAGCGAAGTGCCAGCATGAGAGGTTCCGGAAGGTCAAGCTCTATCACGCGATGACCCTCGTCTTGATCCACACTCGGAATGGCGCAGGCGAACGGGTTTCGAACAATTCGATCACCAGAAAGGCCACCGGGAACCCCAAGGCCAGGTAAAGTGCGAACCCCGGCAGGGCGATGATCAGAAGCAACTGGATCATCGTGCCGACCTGCATCAATACCCCCTCCGCAGACGTCATGCTCTTTCTTGTAGCCAGAAAGAGAAACGCCAACGCGGGTATCAGGACTGTGAGTGGAAAGGCCAGAAACGCCGTTTTCTCCGCGCTCAATGACATGATCGCGTCAATCGCGCGCTGTCCGACGGCCAAAAACGTGCAAAACGAAAGAACCCAAATTACCCAAGAACGTGGACTGAACTGCATCTCAAATATTGCCTGGCAACCAACTCGTGATGAACCGTATGGAAGCCAAGGCATTTTGGAAAGCCATCTCGCTGTTCAGATGAACCTTTAAATAAGCTCGATTTAACGGAGCTTCTCAAACGCGCACCTGAAAAGTGCCAGGCCGTCTCCAAGTCAGTCGGCATCCGACAGGCGTATCCGGCCCAGACCGGTCACTCGTCAGGCTCCATGACGCCGTGCCGCGGCTTCGCGAGACCGGTCATTCGTGCATCTTGCAGCATTTTCGGAGGGTGAAGGTCGGCAAAGCGGGGCGGAGCTGCCGGTCGAAAATGGGCGACTACACTTCATGCGTCAAATGGCAATGCAGATTGCTCGGCCAACACGATGATGATACCCGGAGACCTCAAGCTTTTGTTGAATATGTGAAATTGTATCCGCCGAAATGTCACTGTTGAATACCATAATCGAGAAAGCCAGCCTTCCGAAGGTGGTGTTCGTTGTGTGCGGTCTGTGCCTGCCTTTAAAACCAGCTTATGCTTGTATGCGTCTTAACGAGCCGCTGGATATTTCGATATGTGTCGCGGGCACGTCATGGGAGCTGCGTGAAGACAAGGCGGATAGCGCCCTCTTCTACAACACAGAAGATGGTTTTGCCGGGAGCCTCAGGTTTTTTGACGGGGGCACAGATAACGGGGTGGAAAGCGAGCACGCCGCACGCCTAATGGCCCAGTCAGATAGTAAAGAATCCCAAGACTTCGCTCTTTTGAAGTCGGGGAAGGTTTCAAGCGGCAATTATGTTTACGCAGCACGCGGGTCGGTGAATGGTCGATCCAATATCTATGTGAATACGATCTCTGTGGGCCCAACGAAAACGCTGCGCATCACCACTTGGCGCATTGGCGACACGATGTCCGATAAAGATCGCGAGATGCATATTGCGTTCGGGAATCTGCTAAAAACCGGGTTGTGAGAACGGCAGAGACGGTCCTTATGTGAGCCGAACGAAACCGGCAACGAGGTGCCATACAGTGGGATTTTTTATTGGATTAGGCGCCAAGGATCATTGCGGGCACTTCAATGCGCTACATGACATGGTGGAGGCGAAACACGGAGTTACGATTCCCCGAAAGCACAAACGTGCAGAAATTTTGCATCAGGCAGAAACCGTTTTCAAAGCTCCGCTTGGGCAAGAGGTAAAGTCGTTCCTGGGCTTCCTCGCAGATATCGCTGCCAGCGACGTTTTCGAGGCACTGGTCGCTGACAAAGGGAAAATGAAGCCAACCGAGCCCTGCCAGTATCACCTTGAGTTGAAGGATCTGAGCGATATCGACCCTTCGATCGAAGGGATCAGTTTCATGGAAACGCGTGATGCGCGATCATATTTTACAATACTGAAATCACATCAAGCTCATTCCCCCTGTCCAACAGCAAACTATTCGCTGCGAAGAAACAAGGCAAAGCGAGAGCTTACCCGTAGCCCATATGGTGATATCAGCCTCATTTCCTTCGCCTTGCGTTTCTTCGGGCAAAGATTGACGAAAGAAGGCCGTGCGCTGAGTTCGGTCTCATCAGATTCTGAGGCGTTTTTTGCGGAGGCATGCCGGTGTTTTGGCGCTCCCGCTGAATTAAGCGGAGGGGTGTATTTTTTCGAATCTGATAATGCCGAGATATTGGTAAGGCCAGTCGCCGATATTGGGATTGATCTGCATGTATTCGACTTGTGCAAGCCGTCGCCCGTTTCAGATGAGCTATTAAGGCTGTTGGATGGCGGGATGGCGACGTTCAGAGCCTGACCGACCACATCCAATGTCCGACTTGGGCTGATTGTGTTGAAAAAGTCGGTGTGCAGCAAAGAAGAAGCAAATCTGCAGAACATCCTCCCGCGAAAGCTACATCGCTCAAACACAGCTTGCCCAAGGGTGACATGCGGGAACGCTGTTCCAAAATTTTGAGGCGATTTTCCGGTTGCAGAGTTTTTCAACAGAATCGGCTCGATCCCGACCTTCGCCGTGCGCCCCTCGAACGCCCGCTTCGGTGTTGCGGGTGCTCACTGAAGTGCCTATGACCGGCTGCCGAACTTATTTGTAAAAAACAACACCCTGATTGTGCGACACGGGATTCTTACGCAAAACTCACTTATTCCGACCGACAAGGTACAGTACGATCAACCCCAGATGCGCCATACCTATCAATGTAAGCCAGATATCCGCGCCGATCTGATTCAGATATCCAAAGCGCATCGACCAACTCCTTTCGCAACCGGCGCTCGATCATCAGCAGCAGGCGGAAACCCCGACGTCGCAGCCCTGCACCCTCTGATTACCGGTGTTCAGTTCCTTACTTCCAGCCTGATGACAATATTCCCGTCATCCCGAGCAACCCCAAGTTGAGCCGATATCGCCGGAATACACACTGGTTCGTCAACTGACAGCGTGACGGTGTCAGGCCAAACCGATAGTACGGAAACAGACTCGATACGGCGGTCTTCATTCACCGAGAACAGGAGCCCGTCTCCCTCCCGGACTGGCAGCAGGTATGCATGCTCAAGATCCTGCGCGGCCTTTCTGTAGCCCCTCGGAAGTTCGGCTGCATACGATCCGGCGGCGCAGAGAGCGTGCCCCTCGGGAAGCAGGTCGCCAACCGGAATCTTGGCACGTTCTCGACCTGCAAGGTGTCTTTCGAGCACAGTTCTGTCGAGCCAGGCGAACTCGTCCGCAAAAGCTCCTCCGCAGTAGACAAGAATCGCCATGGCCAATCCTGCGGGTAGAAATCTCATCGTGTAACCCCTGCGGATGAAGGCGTCCGTGGGCCATAAGGCTAACATCATGACAACGCCTATCAAAGTGTTCGACCAACCTCTTTGTTCCCACGCCCTTGAAATCCAATTTTTCTTCAAAGTAAGGTCGGGAAGAATTGCGCGAGTTATTGATATCCAGTGGAGGATGAGGATGCGCTTCGGACTTTCGGTGGTCCTTTTATCCCTTTTTCTCTCTTCCACATCACTGATGGCGGCGGAGGTCGTTCTAACCGTGGCTGAAGCGAGCCTGCCGGAAGCAACCGACGAGTCGCAGCCAGCCGTCGTATATGTCAGGTTCGATCCTGAGAGTACGCAGGCCCTTGCAGAGTTCTCCGCCGCCCATATCGGGGAGATGGCCGAGATCTATGTCGAGGATCAGCTTGTTTTTGCGGCACGTATACGCGAGGTGATCACCAACGGGAGCCTGGCGCTTTTTGTCGGTGAGGAGAGCGAACGTATCACCACCGCTGAAGGTTTGCTTAAACAGTTCGAAGCCGGCGTTCCCATAAAGGTGGTCGCGCTGTCCGCGGTGGAGTAGGCGATGAGGGACTTCCTGGCATTTGCGGTCATGGTTTTCCTGACGCATTCCGTTGCGGCACAGCCAGCCGAGGATTTCGCCTCGATGCCGACGACCGAACTGATCGAGACTGCGCCGACGGCACACCCCTCAACGCTCTACAGGCTGTCCGCCCAACTTCTGGAAGACGGTAATGGGCTGGAGGCCGCGAAGTGGATGTATGCTGGCCAGTTGCGGTACCGCTTCCTGATCGAATCCCTCGGCGACGCGGCGGCAGAGGAGCGCGTCCTCTTTTCGGCCTTGAACGAGTCGGTCGGCCGTCCGGTCAATGAATACATCGCAGGCGATCCGGACGAATGGATCGCGGCCATGCAGTGGGCATTGCGTTGGGATACCACACATGACAATCCCCTGACATCGAAAACCGAGTTCGCCTCTGAACTCGCCAGTGTTCGATCTGGCCTGGCCGCCCTGATCGACCAGGTCGATGCAAATCGCGAACGCATCCGTAGCGGACGCAGTGCAGCAGGGTTGCCGAACAGATAGATTTGTACTCTCGTGAGTCACGGGCAGATCAACGGCGCGTCGAAATCCCCCTGCGGCCAGAGCGTCAGACGTAGTCCTTCTGGGTTGGCACAGGTGAGAACCGGGTAATTCCCCACGTCAATAAGGAACCGGCACCAGATGGGAGCCCCCTCGATTTGACCTGCAAGCACAAAGGCTTCGCCTGTCCGTGCGTAGTCGAGCCGATCGTCGCCCAGCACGCAGCCGCGGATATCAAGCCCATGCCCGCTGAGTTCCAGTCGCATCGGCTCGCCATGAAACCCGGAGTTACTACCCCGCCCGACCACTTCGTAAAGCCCGGAAAAGAAACCGGGCTCCGGCTCATTCTCGAAGCCCGGCACCGGTTCCGCCGCTGCCACACCCGCTGTCAGGATTAACGTCATCACCATCCTCATCGCCACCACCATATGCCGCCAGAATCCGAAGTTTAAGACCTGATGAAAGCCCCCTGATTTCACGACAACGACGATCATCAGCGCGCACACGAGCCTCGGCAGGCTTACCCCACCAGAGTACCATAGATGGTCAAAAGAGGACCAAACCCTGAACAAAGTTAACTTGTAAATGCGGACCCTTCAGGGCAGGTCAGCTTTCAGGATCGTCCGCTCCGTTGACGTATTGCTTGGGACCTGGCCCTTTCCGGTTCAGAATGGCCCCGTCGTCTTTTTCTCCGTCGCTGTCGTGCCGTAGGTCCACAGGAAGATCCCGATGCTCTCCCGCGCGTGCTGGATTTGGTCGTCGGGTCCAGGCAGGGCGTCGTCTCCCAGCAGCATGGCGGCGTTCGTCGGGGCTCCCTGCGCTTCGATGACCTTGGTTCGGGGGAACAATCGGAAGTATGGGCTCAATCCCGACCTCTACCGCATAGTGGCATCAGCGGCCTGAGTGCCAGCTGAGGGCGTCACTCCCGGCCCATAGCAGCCGTTTGTTAGCGTTGCGCCAAATGGCCGCTCTCTGCCGTTAGCTGGCGTTTCCATTCACGCAAGCAAGCTGAAATCTCCATGCCTGTGTGTGTGAAACTTCAGGCTATGAGCACAAGTAAGCCGCTGTTTCGCTCTCACTATGTTGACATGTCATGCGATCAACAGACATCATTTCCAAGATGACAGTCTGCTCATACCGCATGGCCTTTTTTGCCGCATACGTGATGATTGCCTTTGTTGTGTTCTCCGCAGCAATGGCTATGCCCGCGTCTGCGCACGGTAAAGAGAGTCATCTGCCCGAAGTGGTCGCACAAGAGCAGTCCCCGGCTGGCGAGGCTCTGGCCGACGATACTTGTTGTCACACGGCCGGCACCTGCATTGTTCAATTTTTGCAGGCCAGTTTGGATACGACCCCGATCGAGGTCCAGTTGACTACGATCGGACGCGGGTTCGCGACTGTGCGGTATGCATCGATCTATTCGGCGACTGACCCGCCCCCGCCACGAGCCTGACCGATGGAAACCGACCCCTCGGGGTAAACTCTATCGGTACAAGGAAATCAGGAATGACATTCAAACAATTGGTACTTGGCGGGGCCGCCATCGCGAGCCTTTCCGCCGCAGCGTTCGCGCATTCGGGCGCCACCGGCGTGGTCAAGGAGCGGATGGACGCGATGAAATCCATGGGGGACGCGATCAAGCGCATCAAGCCGATGATGTCCGGCGAGGCCAGTTACGACGAAGCCGCCGTGCGAGAGGCCGCGCAGGCCATCGTCGCCGAGGCGGGCGAGGCCATGACCGGCAAGTTCCCAGAGGGCTCGAATGAGCACCCGTCCGAAACTCTACCGCGCACCTGGGAGGAATGGGACCGCTTCACCACCCTCGCAACCCAGCTGGAAACGGCGGCGCAAGGGCTTGCCCTTGCCGCGGGCAACGGCCTGCATGGCGACGGCCACATGATGGGCGGCCAGTCCGGGATGATGGGCGGCAACATGATGGGGGATGGCTCCGGCATGATGGGAGGTGGCATGATGATGGGCGACGGCGCCATGCCCGAAGGGATCAGCGCCGAGCATATCGGTCAGATGCCCGCCGACGGGGCCTTCATGATGGTCACGCAGACCTGTTCGGCCTGTCATGATCGCTATCGGCAGGACGACGACTGACCATGCGCCGCAGTTTTCGTGTTCTTTTCGGCCTCGCCGCGCTGGTGGGGCTGGGCGGTGCGTCGCTGGCCGTCTGGCCGATCGGTCAAGCGCCCGACCTGACCGAGCGCGAAGGTGACGCCCAAAGGGGCGCCTACCTCGCCCGGGCCGGGGGCTGCATTGCCTGCCATTCCGATGCCGGCTCGGCCCGTCCGGCCCTGACCGGCGGGGCGCCCATCGAAACCGGATTTGGCCGGTTCGTGCCGCCCAATATCACGCCCCATAAAACGGCTGGTATCGGTGCATGGACGATCGACGATTTCGCCCGCGCCGTGCGGCAGGGCGTGGCCCCGGACGGAAATCCCTACTACCCGGCCTTTCCCTATGCGTTCTACGGTGACCTGAGCGACCAGGACATCGCCGATCTCTGGGCGGCGTTCCAGGGGGTGGGGCCTCAGGAGGTGACGGCGGGCGGGAACGAGATCGCCTTTCCGTTCAACCTGCGTTTCGGGCTGAAGCTGTGGCGGGCGGCCTATGCCAAGGGGCCGGCGACAGCGGCGGATCCCGACAGGTCCGACGCCTGGAACCGGGGACGGTGGCTGGTCAACGGTCTGGCCCATTGCGGCGCGTGCCATACCGACCGCAACCTTCTGGGCGGGCGGCGAACGCAGCAACACCTTGCCGGGAGCGACGACCTGCCGGACGGAGGCAAGGCCCCGCCGATCCGACCCGGTGACCTGCGCGAGTCAGGCTGGACCGTGCCCTCGCTGGCCTTCGGGCTGAAGTCGGGCGTAATGCCGGATGGCGACACCTTCGGCACCGGCATGGGCGAGGTCGTGCGCGACGGAACCGCCTGGCTGTCTCAAGCCGACCGCGAAGCGATGGCCGCGTACCTGCTGGACGAAGACCCACCCACGAATAACTGACACGGCCCAGAACAGGGCAGACTCCGGAAAGGAAGACCATGAACAGAATCCTTATCATCGGCGCGGTGGCGGCGCTTGTCGGCGCCGCTGCGGTCTATTTCACGGGCACCGGCGGAGGCGAGACCACCTCCGGCACCGGGGTCGTCCCGGTGCAGGGCGCGGCCATGGTGGAGGTCGCTCTCCCCCCGACACTGTCGCAGACCGCGCAAATCGGGCAAAAGGCCTTCAACGCTGCATGTGCGGAGTGCCACGGCACGAATGCAGCCGGCAGGATGGGCAACGGACCGCCGTTGATTCACAAGGTCTATGAGCCTTCGCATCACAGCGACATGGCGTTTCACCTGGCGGTGCAGAACGGGGTGCGCGCGCATCACTGGAAGTTCGGCAACATGCCGGCGCAGGAGGGCCTGACCCGCGGCGACTTGGACGCGATCGTCGCCTATGTCCGCGAGGTCCAGCAGGCCAACGGAAGCAACTGACGTCGTTACGATGAAATATCAGGCCTGCCGCAGGTGTTGCCGGCAGGCCGTGCCTGGCTCCAATTACCAAGTGTTGGTCAGAGCCTTACCCGGCGCAACCGAAGCGCATTGCCGATCACCGAGACCGACGACAAGGACATCGCCGCCGCCGCGATCATCGGCGAGAGCAGGAGGCCGAAGACCGGGTAGAGGATACCCGCCGCGACGGGCACGCCGGCCGCGTTGTAAACGAAGGCGAAGAACAGGTTCTGCTTGATGTTGCGAAGCGTGGCACGGGCCAGCTTGCGCGCGCGGACGATCCCCGTCAGATCCCCCGACAACAGCGTGATGCCGGCGCTTTCCACGGCCACGTCGGCGCCTGTACCCATCGCGATGCCCACATCCGCCGCCGCCAGAGCGGGTGCATCGTTCACGCCGTCACCGGCCATTGCCACAAGTGCGCCCGCGGCGTGAAGCTCGTCCACCAGCGCTTTCTTGTCCTCCGGCAGGACGCCGGCGCGTACATCGTCGATACCCAGCTTGGCAGCCACCGCCTCGGCGGTGCGCTGGTTGTCGCCTGTCGCCATGATGACCCGAAGACCTTGAGCATGCAGGTCGCGGATTGCGGCTTCGGTTGTGTCCTTGATCGGGTCGGCCACGGCGACGACTCCTGCCAGGGTACCGCCGATGGCGATGAACATCGCGGTCTTGCCCTCGGCGCGGAGTGTGTCTGCCGCTTCTTCGGCGCCGCTTGTATCCACACCAAGGCTTTCCATCATCGCCGGATTGCCGAGAGCCACCTCACTTTCATCGACCCGGCCCCTGACGCCCTTGCCGGTTATGGCCTCGAAATCGCTGGCACGCGCGGGTTTCAGCCCACGGTCTCGCGCGCCGGCCACGATGGCCTCGGCCAAAGGGTGCTCGGAGCCCATCTCCAGCGCGGCGGCGACGGCCAGCACGTCGTCCTCGTTGCGATCCGACAGGGTGACGACATCTGTCAGGCGCGGTCGCCCCTCGGTCAGGGTGCCGGTCTTGTCGACGATGAGCGTATCGACCTTGGACATGCGCTCGAGCGCCTGCGCATCCTTGATCAGTACGCCGGCCTGTGCCCCGCGTCCGGCAGCGGTGGTGATCGAGATCGGGGTGGCGAGACCCAGCGCGCAGGGACAGGCGATGATCAGCACCGAAACCGCCGAGACGATGGCGAAGGCCAGCGCCGGGTCCGGCCCGACCGCCAGCCAGGTGCCGAAGGCGATCACGGCGACGGCCACGACCGTCGGCACGAAGATCTCCGACACCTTGTCGGCAAGGCCCTGGATCGGCGCCTTGGAGCGCCGTGCGCCCGCGACCATGTCGACGATCTGCGCCAGCACGGTATCGGCGCCCACCTGCGTGGCCCGGATCGCGAGAGTTCCGTTCTTGTTGATCGTGCCACCGGTGACGTGGTCGCCGTCGGTCTTTTCCACCGGCACCGGCTCGCCCGTGATCATGCTTTCATCGATCGAGGAGTGCCCCTCGATCACCTCGGCATCGACCGGCACGCTGTCACCGGGACGCACGCGAAGCATGTCGCCCTCGACCACGTTTTCCAATGGCGCATCGTATTCCGAGCCGTCCGGCAGGATGCGCCGCGCCGTCTTGGGCGCGAGGTCCATCAATGCGCGGATCGCGTCGCCCGTGCGCTCGCGGGCGCGGAGTTCCAGAACCTGCCCCACGAAGATCAGCGTGACGATGACCACCGCCGCCTCGTAGTACGTACCGACCCCGTCGCCCATGCGGTATTCCTGTGGAAAGATCTCCGGCGCGAAGGTGGCGAAGAGCGAATATAGATAGGCCGCGCCCACGCCGAGCGAAATCAGCGTCCACATGTTGGGCGAGACGTTGCGGATCGAGTCGACCCCGCGCTTGAAGAACGGCAGCGCCGCCCAGAAGACGATCGGCGTGGCCAGCGCGAACTCGATATAGACAGACAGCTGATGTCCCAGCCAGTCGCGCAGGTTGAGGCCGACCATTTCACCCATCGTCAGCACCATGAGAGGCACCGCAGCCGCTGCACTGACCCAGAGGCGGCGGGTAAAGTCGGTCAGTTCCTCGCTGGGCTCGTCGCTGGGCACCATCGGCTCGAGCGCCATGCCGCAGATCGGGCAGGCGCCGGGTTCGTCGCGGACGATCTCGGGATGCATCGGGCAGGTCCATTGCGTGCCTTGCGCCACGTTGCCCTTGGCCTCTTCGGCGTTGCCGGACGCATAGAAATAAGGATCGTTTCGAAACTTCTCCTGGCAGCCGTCGGAGCAGAAGTGGAAGCTTTGCCCATCATAGGTTTCGGTGCGGGTCTTGTCGGTGACCTGAACGGTCATCCCGCAGACCGGATCTGTTGCGGTATCGGCCCCGGCGGGAACCTCAGTGCCTTGATCGTGGCCGTGGTGTTGATGGGAGTGATCGTGGTGTGCATGCCCGGTCATGGCTGTCTCCTTGTCCGTGGCACCTTATGTAAGGGTTCCAGTCACTGGAGGGTCAAGATCGGACGGAAAAAAATGCCAAAGAACGGCCGAGAACCCTACGATCACGAAAAATTGGGGCAGTCGCTTTTGTGGAATTGACGGTTTGGCTGGACAGTCGTGGAAAGCCCGGTATCTTCGCTGCCCACGAGACAGTTGCGGGCCGTTCTTGCCAAATGCCTGATGGTCGTGCTCATGGCGATGTTCGTCATGGGCTCGTTTGGCATGGGCGCCGCCAGTGCTGCGAAGGTGGATGAGCCCGCGCACCTGATGGATCACGCAGGCCAGTCCAGCAGCGACTGTCCGACGATGAACGAGACGGATGCGCCGATGCAGAAGGGCCATGCCGCCTGCACGATGACCGTCTGCTGTTTCTCCGAAGGGCCCGATTTCCGCGCGATCCGGCCGGAGGCGCAGATCCTGCCCGCCAGCTACCTGCTGTCGATCGAGGACCGGCTGACTCAGGCGGAACCCGAGCGCGCCAAGAAACCCCCAAAACACGCCTGATCCCTTGATCGGAATGGTCCGGGCGCCTTGCGGCGACCGGGCAGCTTTGTTGCCGCGGCGTGTCCGCGGGAAGCCAAGAAACAGGTATGTGATATGCGTGGACGATATTTCGCGCTGGCGATCATGGCGCTGGCCGCTGGAGGCGCCGGTGGTGTGCTGTATGAACGCGAGCGGATGGCCCAAACGATGGATGCGGGCGATGACGGCGACAAGATCCTCTACTGGGTCGCGCCGATGGACCCGAATTTCCGCAAGGACGGCCCGGGGAAGTCTCCGATGGGCATGGACCTCGTGCCGGTCTACGAAGGACAGGAGCCGTCGGGCGACCCCGAGGAGGTGACACTGTCGGCGGCCGAGGTGAACACGATCGGTGTGCGCACCGCCGTGGCACGGGTCGAGGACATCGCGCACCGGATCGAGACGGTGGGCTTTGTCGATTACGACGAACACGCGACCAGTCACATCCATACGCGCGTAGAAGGATGGATCGAGCAGCTGGAGTTGCGCGCCGTTGGTGACGAGGTCTCCAAGGGCGACCTGCTGTTCGAGCTCTACGCTCCCGAGATCACCATCGCCAGTTCCGAGCTTCTGCGCGCCACGCGGTCGGGCAATGCCGACGAGATCGCAATCGCCCGGACCAAGCTGATGAATTTCGGCGTCAGCGCCCGCCAGATCGACGAGATGGCGCAAGCGGAACGGCCGGCGCAGCGCGTCCGGTTCTATGCGCCGCAGGATGGCGTGGTCTTCGCGCTCGACGCCGCCGATGGCATGTACCTGCGGCCCGACACGCGGGCGATGTCTCTGGCCGATACATCTTCCGTTTGGTTGCTGGTGGACGTGTTCGAGCGGGACATGACGCTGTTGTCGGACGACATGCGCGCCGAAGCGAGGTTCGATCACCTGCCGGGCCAGGTCTTTACCGGCGAGATCGACTATATCTTCCCCGAGCTGGACGCCGAGACCCGCACGCTGCGAGTCCGGCTGCGGTTCGACAATGATGAGGGCCTGCTGCGGCCCAACATGTTTGCCAAGGTGGCGCTTGTGCCGAACGAGGCGCGGCAGGCGCTGACCGTGCCGTCCGAGGCGGTGATCCGCACCGGCCGCGCCGAGCGTGTCATCCTGCGGCTGGCGGACGGCAGTTTCCGCCCCCGGCTGATCACCACCGGCCTGCGTGGCGGATTTGCCGAGGGACGGCGCACCGAGATCGTGCAGGGTCTGGCCCCGGGGGACGAGGTCGTGGCCTCGGCCCAGTTCCTGATCGACAGCGAAAGTGCCCTGAACGCCGGGATGATGCGCTTTGCTCCCACGGATGCGGAACCGGCCATCGGCAAGGGCGTCCTGGTGTCGCTGGACCCTGAAACGCGCCGCGCCCGTATCGCGCACGCACCGATCGAGGCCTTGGGCTGGCCCGCGATGGAGACCGACTTTGCCCTGCGCTCGGATGTCTACCTTGAGGACCTGACCGAGGGGCAAGACGTGGAATTCGAGGCGGTGCGCGGGGCCGACGGGCTGATCGCGCTGACGCGCCTGGGGCGGGACGACGGCGTGGATGCCACCGGCGAGGGCGTGGTTCATGCCGTCACGCCCGAGGGCAAGCTGACCGTCAGCCACGATCCGATCCCGGCGCTTGGCTGGCCCGCGATGAAGATGGACCTCGACGTGCAGGGCGTCGATACCGCCGCGATCCCGCTGGGCGAGCCGGTGTCTTTCGACCTGTCCGCAGGAGAGGACGGCATGGCCGTCATCGTGGCCGTTAGGGCCGGGGGCGCGGAGGCCGAGGCAGCGCCCGAGATGGCGGAGGCCGAACCGCAAGAGGAAGCCGCGCCGCCGATTACCGTCGAGGGTCGTATCGAGGCGGTCGATGCCGAAACTGGCATGGCCACAATCGCGCACGGCCCCATTGCCGAGATCGGGATGCCGGGAATGACGATGGACTTTGCCCTGACCGACGCGCTCGACCCGGGGGAGGTGCCCCTGGAGCAGGATGTGACGCTGACCTTCCTGCGGCCCGATGGGATTACGATGGTGTTGGACGCGGTAGAGGCCAAGCCCGAACCGATGACCGTCACCGGCACGATCAATAGCGTCGACGCCGAGACGGGCCTGGCCAATATCACCCACGGCCCGATCGCCGATATCGGTATGCCGGGAATGACGATGGATTTCGCCCTCGCGGGGGATGTCGATCCGGCAGGCTTGCCTGTCGGGCAGGAAACCGGGCTTTTGCTGATGCAGGGGCCTGACATGACCCTGTCTCTCGCCGGAACAGTGGAGCTGGGCCAATGATCCCCGCCATCATCCGCTGGTCCGTCGCCAACCGCTTCATCGTGATCGTGCTGGCGCTGTTCCTCGGGGCCGCCGGAGTCTGGGCGCTGCGCAGCACTCCGGTGGATGCGATCCCCGATCTGTCGGACGTTCAGGTCATCATCAAGACACCCTATGCCGGTCAGGCCCCGCAGGTGGTCGAGGACCAGGTCACCTATCCGATCACCACGGCCATGCTGTCCGTGCCGGGGGCGGTGGACGTGCGCGGTTTTTCATTTTTCGGCGACAGCTATGTCTATGTCGTCTTCGAGGACGGCACCGATCTTTACTGGGCCCGGTCACGGGTGCTGGAGTATCTCGCGCAGGTGCAGTCACGCCTGCCTGCTGGCGTGAACCCGGAGCTTGGCCCGGATGCCACCGGGGTCGGCTGGATCTATCAGTACGTGCTGGTCGACCGCACCGGAGGGCATGACCTGTCGCAGCTGCGTACGCTGCAGGACTGGTTCCTGAAATTCGAATTGCAGACAATCGAGGGGGTGTCCGAGGTCGCCACAATCGGCGGCATGGTCAAGCAATACCAAGTGGTCGTCGACCCCGACAAGCTGCGCGCCTTCGACATTCCGCTCGCAACCCTACGCGCCGCCATCGGCGAGGCCAACCGAGAAAGCGGTGGCAGCGTGATCGAAATGGCCGAGGCCGAATACATGGTCCGCGCAACCGGCTATGTCGATAGTATCGAGGACCTGTCCGAGATCCCCCTGATGGTCAACGACCGGGGCGCGGCCGTCACCCTGGGGGACGTGGCCGAGATCCGGCTGGGCCCGCAGATGCGGCGCGGCGTGGGCGAGTTCAACGGCGAGGGCGACGCGGTGGGTGCGGTGATCGTCATGCGGTGGGGCGAGAACGCACTGGCCACGATCAATGCCGTCGAAGACAAGATCGACGAGCTGCGCGGCTCGCTGCCCGAGGGGGTGGAGATCGTGACCACCTACGACCGCTCGGGCGTGATCGAACGGGCCATCGACAACCTGCAAAAGAAGCTGACCGAGGAGTTCATCGTCGTCATCCTTGTCTGCGGTGCCTTCCTTTTGCACCTGCGCTCATCGCTGGTGATCGTGCTCTTTTTGCCGCTGGGCGTGCTGGCGGCCTTTGCCGTGATGCGCCTGCAGGGGGTCAATGCCAACATCATGTCACTGGGCGGGATCGCCATCGCCATTGGCGCGATGGTGGATGCCGCCGTGGTGATGATCGAGGCGATGCACCGAAAGATGGAGGGCAAGCGCTTGTCCTCCGAGAAACGATGGCAGGCCGCGCGCGAGGCGGCCGCCGAGGTGGGCCCGGCGCTGTTCTATTCGCTGGCGATCATCACCATCAGCTTCCTGCCCGTCTTCGTGCTGGAATCTCAGGAAGGGCGGCTCTTCAAGCCTTTGGCCTTCACCAAAACCTACGCAATGGCCGGCGCCGCGATCCTGTCGATCACGCTGGTGCCGGTTCTGATGGGCTATTTCATAAGGGGCAAGATCGTGGCCGAGCGGCGCAACCCGCTGAACGTGGCCTGCCAGTGGATCTATCGACCGTTCCTCGATGCCGCCGTCGCCTGGCCCTGGGCGACGGTCCTGCTGGCCGCCGCACTGGTGGCCTCGATGGCGCACCCCCTACAACGGCTGGGCACCGAGTTCATGCCGGAGCTGAACGAGGGAGATTTCCTTTATATGCCGTCGCTTTATCCGGGCGTTTCCATCGGCAAGGCGCGGGAGGTGCTGCAACAGACCAACCGGATGATCGCGCAGGTGCCAGAGGTGGAAACCGTGCATGGCAAGCTGGGCCGGGCCGACACGGCGACCGACCCCGCGCCGCTGACCATGATCGAAACGACGATCCAACTGAAGCCGCGGGAAGAGTGGCGCCCGGGTGTCGGCATGGACGACATCCGCAACGAACTGGACGCCCGCGTGCAGGTGCCCGGCGTCACCAATGTCTGGATCCAGCCGATCAAGAACCGGATCGATATGCTGGCCACCGGGGTCAAGACGCCCGTGGGGGTCAAAGTCTCGGGCGCCGATCTGAACGTGATAGAAGAGATCGCCGTTGCGGTCGAACAGGCCGTGGCCGACATCCCCGGCACCGCCTCGGCCTATGCCGAGCGCCCCGTGGGCGGGCGGTTCATCGAGATCGACATCGACCGCGCCGCGGCGGCCCGCTACGCCCTGTCGATCGAGGACGTGCAGGAGGTGGTGCAGACGGCCATCGGCGGGCAGACCATCGCGGAATCCGTCGAGGGGCTGGAACGCTTCCCGATCAATCTGCGCTATCCGCGTGACTGGCGGGACAGCCCTGACAGGCTGGACGATCTGCCCGTCGTCACGCCTTCGGGCGCGCATATCCCGCTGGGCGCCGTGGCCGAGGTCAAGCTGGTCGACGGCCCCGGCATGATCCGGTCCGAAAACGCCCGGCGCACTGGCTTCGTCTTCATCGACATTGCCGGGCGCGACCTTGGCAGCTACGTGGCCGAGGCGCAGCAGGTCGTGGCGGACACTGTCGAGCTGCCGCCGGGCTATTCCATCGCCTGGTCGGGCCAGTACGAGTATATCGAGCGCGTGCAGGAGCGGCTGGGCCTGGTGGCCCCGGCGACACTTATGATCATCACGCTGATGCTGTTTCTGGCGTTCAACCGGGTGACGGAAGTGGCGATCATCCTGCTGGCTCTGCCCGTGGCGCTGGCCGGGGGCGTGTGGCTGGTTTTCACACTCGGTTACGCTGTGTCGGTCGCCGTGCTGGTGGGCTTCATCGCGCTCGCCGGCGTGGCGGTGGAGACGGCCATTGTCATGCTGCTCTACCTGAACTTGGCTTGGGACCGGCGCGTTCTGGCCGCCAAGGAACAGGATCGCGAGGTCAACCGCGACGACATCGAGACGGCGGTGTTCGAAGGCGCACTTCTGCGCTTGCGGCCCAAGCTGATGACCGTGGCCACGATCTTCGCGGGTCTCATCCCGATCATGTATGGCGACGGCACTGGGTCCGAGGTGATGCAGCGCATCGCGGCGCCGATGATCGGTGGTATGGCCACCGCGACGATCCTGACGCTCTTCGTGATCCCATCGATCTTCGTCATCTGGAAACGTTTCACCCTGGGACGGGTCAATCGGCAGATGCTGCAGCCCGTCCGTCCCTTCCACTCCCCCCAGCCCGGTGAATGACCGGGCACCACATGCGCAAAAGGAGAACCAACATGCGTCAATTCCTGCTTTCCCTCGCCTTCGCCGCAGCCGCCCCGGCACTTGCCCTGGCCAGCGACGACTCGCATTCCGGTCACGACATATCCTCGCACGAGGGCATGAGCACCGAGTCGCACGACGATATGCATGACGAGTCCCACGCAGGCATGGCGGGCGTCCATGCCGAGGCGACGGTCAACAGCATCGGTGACGGCACCGCGAACATCACCCACGGGCCGATCGCCGAAATCGGCTGGCCCGCCATGACAATGGATTTGCCCGTGCTGGACGACGCTGAGATTGGCGACGTGGAAGACGGCGACGAGGTCATGATGATGCTCGAAAAGGGCGAGGACGGCATGTACGCCATTCGCGCGCTCATGCCGAAAGAGTAAGCCGACCCAGTTGCGAAGAGCGTGCCCTGATCCCGTCGAGTTGGGGCGCGCTTGATTATCCGAGGTCTTGTAAACGCTGCGAAGCCGCCATTGGAACAAATCGCAGCGAACGTCAGGAATCCGCCCAAACTCGCGATTTTAGACTGCCGAACTTTTTGGCCAGACTTTCATATTTCCCACTGGACTTAGCCTGGCAACAGAGCGGTACTGTCTTCACCGACGCGCTCAAGTCGCCCGCGTCATGATCTTCGCCCGGACCTCTGGGCTCTGCCCGGTAGCAGGAGCAACACGCTCCTGGAACCGAGCAAAAGGAGACAATCATGACCGCACAGCAATCCCAAAAGCCGAAAAAGACAGTGGCAGGCAAAGTCCGAACGACGAAGAAGGCGCAACTGATCCGGATGCTGCAGAGCAAGACCGGGTCCGACATTACGGCGCTCAGCAAGAAGCTGGGCTGGCAGAGCCATACGACGCGCGCCGCGCTCACCGGCCTGCGCAAGGCCGGCTTCGAGATCGCGGCGACAAAGTTGGAGGACGGCAAGCCGACGCGCTATCGCATCACGGCGGAGCCTGAAGCCAAACGACAGACCTCCGGTTCTGCGGAGGTCGCCCATGCCGGGTAAGCCACACCCGGAAAGAAACCGCGCCAAGGCGCTTTGGGAGGAGATCTTCGGATTTCCTCCTCCACCGTACCTCTCGATGGCCTTCATGGAGAAGGCGCTGGCCCACGAGGCGCAATGCCGTCGCCACGGAGGATTGTCTCCGGCGACGCGCAAGACCCTGACACGTGTTGCCGGCGGGCAGCCGGTCGCGGAGGCCTCGCGCGGCAGTCTCAAGCCCGGAGCCCATCTCGTCCGGGAGTGGAATGGCCGCACCTACCAGGTCGAGGTGACGGACACAGGCTATCACCTTGAAGGTCGAAGCTGGAGATCGCTCTCGGCCATTGCACGGCATATCACCGGAACCAACTGGTCCGGACCGCGCTTCTTCGGTCTCGATCGCGGGGCAGGGGGCGGCGCATGAAGAAGATCCGCTGCGCCGTCTACACCCGCAAGAGTTCCGAGGACGGGCTGGAGCAGGAGTTCAACTCGCTCCATGCCCAGCGGGACGCGTGCAGCGCCTACATCGCCAGCCAGAAGCACGAGGGCTGGGTGATGCTGCCCGACGCCTTCGACGACGGTGGCCTCTCCGGTGGCTCTCTCGAGCGGCCTGCGCTGCAGCGCCTGATGGAGCATGTGCGCGAGGGCAGGGTGGATCAGATCGTCGTCTACAAGATCGACCGGCTGACCCGGTCGTTGGCGGACTTCGCGAAGATCGTCGATGTGCTGGATGAGGCCGGTGCCTCCTTCGTCTCGGTCACGCAGTCGTTCAACACCGCCACCAGCATGGGGCGGC
This sequence comes from Roseovarius sp. SK2, assembly GCF_028807495.1. Classification (NCBI taxonomy): domain Bacteria; kingdom Pseudomonadati; phylum Pseudomonadota; class Alphaproteobacteria; order Rhodobacterales; family Roseobacteraceae; genus Roseovarius; species Roseovarius sp. SK2. Next base: position 715,117 of record NZ_JARAMK010000001.1, on the reverse strand, counting down.
TGACGCTGAACATGCTCCTGTCCTTCGCCCAGTTCGAGCGTGAGGTGACGGCGGAGCGGATCCGGGACAAGATCGCGGCCTCGAAGCGGAAAGGCCTCTGGATGGGCGGGCAGGTCCCAATGGGCTACGACCCCGATGGCCGAACGCTGAAGATCAACCAGGCCGAAGCCGCTACGATCAGAACGCTCTACGATCTCTACGAGCGGCTAGGCACGGTCCGCGCTGTCAAGGAAGAGGCGAACCGGCTGGGTCTCAGAAGCCGACGCCGGAAGACCACATCTGGTCAGGTGACGGGCGGCACTCCCTTCGACCGCGGTCATATCCATCACATCCTGACCAACCCGATCTATGCCGGGCGGATCCGGCACCGCGACAAGGTCTTCGACGGCGCCCATCCTGCCATCATCGAACCAGACAGCTGGGACAAGGTGCAGGCGCAGCTTCAGGCAGGCGCCGCCCGCAGTCGCCGATCTTCAACGGCTAGGCGCAAGAGCCTGCTTTGCGGCAAGCTCTTCGACGAGACCGGGGACCGACTCACGCCGTCGCATTCGAAGACAAGGAAGGGCGTGCGCCTGCGTTATTACATCTCTCATCGGCTGGTCGCGCAGGCGGGAGAGGCTCACTCTGATACCTGGCGTCTCCCTGCCGAGGAGTTTGAGACCAAGGTCGGCAAGCTCGTCCAGATGATGCTTGCCAAGCATGGCTTCGCGGCGAAGCTCGTACGGGGCGCGTCCGCCGATGCCATCGGTCGGCATGCCGCAACGCTGGCCGCTCATGCTGCCGATGCAGATCCAACGATGCTTCTCGGCCTGGTGGATCGGATCGACATCATGCCCGGACAGCTTGACCTGCGGCTTGACGCCGGGACCCTGGCCGAGCTGCTCGGCATCGATCCGGACGATCTCGATCAAACCCGTCTCGACCGATCCTTTCCGTTCCAGCTGCGCAAGCGCGGGGTGGAAACGAAGATCATCCTCAACGATGCCCCGTCAGGGACAGATGACACTCTGATCCGCAACATCGCGAAGGCGCATGCCTGGTTCGAGAGGATCAAGGAGGGCGAGACGGTCTCGGAGATCGCCGCCAAAGAAGCCACTTCAAAGCGCCGCATTCAGCAACTGGTCGGCCTCGCCTTCCTCGCGCCCGACATCGTTCGCGATACACTTGAAGGTCGGCAACCCATCGGTTTCACATCCGAGTGGTGCCTGCGGCATGACCTGCCATCCGACTGGTCCGAGCAGCGCCAGCTTCTGGCGACTCTCTGATCCCTCTCTTCTCAACCTCGTATGGCGAAATTGGCGACCTGAGACTTTGTCGTATTTGCTGGCCATTTGCGGGCCACATTCCGGTCTCGGGGAACGCGCCCCTCTGGCAAGGCTTTGAAACCACGGCAGAATGCCGAGTCTACCTTGCATGGTCTGAATTGCAGAAAGTGCGTGGCTGGGGTGGTAGGATTCGAACCTACGATACACGGTACCAAAAACCGATGCCTTACCGCTTGGCTACACCCCAACAGTGCCGCGCTAATTACTCTGCTCTTTGACGCGGTTCAAGGCCCGAGATGAAATTATTTGACCGATCGGCTGTGAATGCCCGACGGCGCGGAATCATTCGAGAATCTCGTCTGGTTCCACGCCCCACAATGCCGACTTCTGCGCCCAGCCACGATAGCCTCCTGCCATCAGACGGCACCACTCGAGCGCGCATTCGTCGATCCGTGCGACGACGCCCATCTCAAGTTGCGCCACGACCATGGAATTCGGATAGGGCTTGGAAAAGAGGTTCACCATATCGTCCTCGACGATCACGGTGCGGGTCCCCGACAGAAGCGAGTAGTGCACCCAGCCGCCTTGGCCGTCGCGGTCGCGCACCCGGCGCCAGTGGCCATGCTCTGCGGTAATTTCCAGCGGTAGGTCGCGGCGCTTGAAAACCCAGTCGATACGGTGCGTCAGGCTGGGACCACGGCGCACGTTGCCTTCGGCGGCCTTCATCGAGACAAAACGCGGAAGGGGCAGGTTTGTGACAGGCCCGCGTTCCTCTTCCTGGGCAAGGGCGGGCAGGCCCAGCGCCGCGATCAAGGCGGCGCCTATGCAGGCGGAAATCCGTTTCATTATACTTACTGCTCACTCATCTGACCCGGGGTTCTTGTGCCCCGAGGCGTCCTGCGTCACTGTACAGAAGAAAGCGCAGTATGGAAGACGGGGGAGACGCTTCATGGCATCTGGACGACTGAGTGTTGTCGTAACGCGACGCCTGCCGGAGATCGTCGAACGACGCATGCAGGAATTGTTCGACGTCACGTTGCGCGAGGACGACACGCCGATGAGCCGCGAGGCCTTGGTCGAAGCGCTCAAGACCGCCGATGTCCTGGTGCCGACGCTGAGCGACCATATTGATGGCGGCCTGATCGGGCAGGCGGGTGAACGGCTGAAACTGATCGCGAACTACGGTGCCGGTGTCGACCATATCGACGTGCATACTGCCCGCCAGCGCGGCATTCTGGTGTCGAACACGCCCGGTGTGCTGACCGACGACACGGCCGATATGACCATGGCGCTGATCCTGAGCGTGACCCGGCGAATCCCCGAGGGGCTCTCGATGATGCAGAGAGAGGACTGGCCCGGCTGGTCGCCCACGGCGATGCTGGGCGGACGCATCGCCGGGCGGCGCCTAGGTATCCTGGGTATGGGCCGTATCGGGCAGGCGGTGGCGCGACGGGCCGCAGCGTTTGGAATGCAGGTGCATTATCACAACCGGCACAGGTTGCGGGCCGAGATCGAGGACGAACTTGGCGCGACCTATTGGGAAAGCCTTGATCAGATGGTGGCGCGGATGGACGTGCTGAGCGTCAACTGCCCGCACACGCCGTCGACCTTTCACCTTATGAATGCGCGGCGGCTGAAATTGATGAAACCCGACGCTGTGCTGGTGAACACCAGCCGGGGCGAAGTCGTGGACGAGAACGCCTTGACGCGGATGCTGCGAGCCGGAGAAATCGCCGGTGCCGGTTTGGACGTGTACGAGAATGCGAGCGCTATTAACCCGCGTCTGCGCGATCTCAAGAATGTTGTTCTGCTGCCTCATATGGGATCCGCCACGGTCGAAGGGCGGCTTGAAATGGGCGAAAAGGTGCTCCTGAATATCAAGACCTTCGATGATGGACACCGTCCGCCGGACCAGGTCGTGCCCTCGATGCTGTAACCGCCAGCTTGGGCGGAAAACGCCGGAGAATTGGAATGCGTCTCTTTCTTGCCAGCTTGGCTTTGTGCCTTGTCCCGTTCCTGGCCGGGATGGCGGAGGCCCAGCAGGCCGCCGACGCGGTCCAGCCCGAAGGCGCGGGCGCCGGCGCGGTTAACACATCCGAGGCGGTGGCTGCGGCGCTGGAGGCGAAAGCTGCGGGGCGTCCGGTCGAGGCGCGGGATTGGATGGTGGCGGCGGCCAATCCGCTGGCGGTCGAAGCCGGCGCGCGAGTCCTGCGCGAGGGCGGCACGGCGGCGGATGCGCTGGTGGCGGTCCAACTGGTGCTGGGGCTGGTGGAGCCGCAAAGCTCGGGCCTGGGCGGTGGGGCGTTCCTCGTATGGTATGATGCGCAAAGCGGGGAATTGACCACATTGGATGGGCGAGAGACTGCGCCTATGGCCGCCACCCCCACGCTGTTCCAGGACGCGGCGGGCCAGCCCTTGGCGTTTTACGACGCGGTCGTGGGCGGTCGGTCGGTGGGTGTGCCCGGCACGCCCGCGCTGTTGGCGGAGGCGCATGCCAAGTGGGGACGCGCCACGTGGGACAGCCTGTTTACAGAGGCCATCGCGCTGGCGGAGGACGGGTTTGAGGTGTCGCCGCGCCTGGCCGCGATGGTGGCACAGGACGCGATCCGGCTTTTCGGCACCCGGGCCACGAGAGACTACTTCTTCCCTGGCGGCGAGCGTTTGCTGGCCGGTGCGATCCTGAAGAACCCGGACTATGCCGAGACGCTGCGCCTTTTTTCCGCAGAAGGTCCCACGCCCTTTTATACGGGCGACATCGCGGCTGACATCGTCGCGGCGGTCAAGGGGGCTGATGGCAATCCGGGGGTGATGGATGAGGTCGACCTTGCGATCTACAGCGTGGAGCAGCGCGAGGCGGTCTGCGCGCCCTACAGGGGGGTTGATGTCTGCGGGATGGGCCCGCCTTCTTCCGGCGGCCTGACCGTGGGGCAGATCCTTGGACTGCTCGCGCCGTTCGACATGGGCGCAATGCGACCCGATAGCATAGAGGCGTGGCGGTTGATCGGAGATGCAAGCCGGTTGGCCTTTGCGGACCGGGGCCGATACATGGCGGACAGCGATTATGTGCCGGTGCCCGTCAAGGGGCTGCTGGATCAAGACTATCTGCACAAACGTTCCCGGCTTCTGGAAGGAGACGCGGCGTTGCAGGAAGTTGCCGCCGGAGAACCTGAATTCGACCATGCGCTTGATCTTGCGGACGATGTGTCGATCGAGTTTCCCTCGACGTCGCATATCTCGATTGTCGACCGCTTCGGGAATGTCGCTTCGATGACCACGACGATCGAGAACGCTTTCGGGTCCCGGCTGATGGTGCGGGGGTTCATGCTGAACAACGAACTGACCGATTTCTCGTTCGTCAGCCATGAGAACGGGCGGCCCGTGGCAAACGGCGTGGCGCCGGGCAAGCGGCCCCGGTCGTCGATGGCGCCGACGATCGTAATGCAGGACGGAGCGCCTGTACTGGCCGTCGGAAGCCCTGGGGGCAGTCGTATCATCGGGTATGTCGCCAAGACGATCGTCGCTTACCTGGACTGGGGCATGGATGTGCAGAGCGCGGTTGCGCTGCCGCACCTGGTCAACAGGTTCGGCACCTACGATGTGGAGGCCGGGACCGAGGCGCTGGACCTGCTGCCGGGCCTGACGGCGCTGGGGTTCGATGTGGCGCCGCAGGTCCTTGTTTCGGGCCTGCACGCGATTTCCATCGGTGAGACGTTGCAGGGTGGCGCCGACCCGCGACGCGAGGGGATCGCTCTGGGCGAGTAGGGTCTGCGCCGGGAAATCGCCCCGCAGCCATCCAATTCCTGCCCGAATTGGCTGGCATCACCTTCCGCAAGCATTTTGTGGAGCAGTGCATGATCAACGCTTATTCCATCGGGTTCGTTCTGACCGCCGGGACCATCCTGGCCGGGGTCGATTACTACGATCAGTCGAACAGGGCCGGCTTTTTGTTGGGCGAGATGACGCCCGGCGCGTATATCGAGACCATTCCGAACCGGTTCAGTTCCGCCAAGGAAGAGAAACTGGCCGAACATGCCGAACGCGAGCGCAAGAGCCGGTGGCGCCAAGGTGGCCTGGTTTTCCTGCCCGAGGCGCCCGAGGGATGGGAGCGGCGTGCCCTACTGGAAGGCGACGACAGTGCGATTCTGCCACCCGAGGCTGGGCTGGACGGCTCCATGAGCAACTCCGCCGGCAAGGGCTTGATGCAACAGATGGAGGCGCGCGACCACGTCAAGCAGCTGAAGGAACGCGCGACGCGGTCGTGGATCTATCAACGCGGCACGGAAACAGTATTTGTCGAGGTTCGGCTGGTCGAACGGCCCAGTTCGAACTCGCTGTTCGGTATCGTGGCCAGCGCCATGGATGGTACCATGATGGACGCATTCGAACGCAATGTGGGATACGGCGTGACCGGCGGTTTCGGCCTGACCGAGAAGTTGGGGCATGATGGCGATCGTCCCTATCATTTCCGCTATCTTGAAGGGTCGATCGGTTTCGGCAACGAGGTGCACCTGCGGGTCCACGCCAACGCATCGCGCGAAGCCACGCAAGAAATCCTGAGCCGGATCGACTATGACGGCCTGAACGACCTGCTGCCGCGTCCGGTGCCCAGTGTCGGCAATGATGTCAGCTTGGCCGACGGCATCGACCCGGCCGCGCTGAGCATGGAATTGCGCCGTCTGAAATCGGAGTTCCTGAGCCTGCGAGCGCTGGAAGCCCAGTACAAGATCGAGAACATCGATACCGGGGCCATGGTTCTAAGCGCCTACTCGATGCGCCTTGGTGGGCAGGGCGGTGATGTGGACATTACCGGTGGCAAGGTCACCGACCTGAGCGGGCTTATAGAACTGGGGTATTTCCGCGGACGCGAGGCCGTGATGGCGGGCAAGTCCGCCGAGGTCGTGCAGGCAGAGGTCAAGCAGATGGTCGACACGGTGATGATGGTGGCCGATGCCGAGACCGCCGCCGCCGCCGCCCGCGCCGCAAATGCGCCCGAGCCGGAAACGTCGCCCGAGTTGCAGGCCGAGCTTGCCGCGCTGAGCGGAGACACGAACATGCCGGTCTCGACCGGGCAAACGTCGAATGCGCGTGACACAGCGGCGATTGCCGCCGCCAACCGGGCGCGGGACATGGACGACTCGGCCAGCGGCAAGATCCTGATGCAGGTAGACGAAGGCAAAAGCGACCGCGACACCGGCATGATCTATTCCAAGGCCATCGACCTTGTCGAGTTCGAGTCCTTCCGCGCGGCCCGCAATGCAACGGATGAGGAAATGGAGATGGGCATGGCCATCGCCGCCTCGGGCTTTGAGCGCAAGCACGACCTGCCGCAGGGCAGTTGCAGCTTCGACATGGGCGCGCTGCGGTTGGAATGCGACACATCCAAGGGTGTGCAACCCAACGGTCTTCTGTCCAAGCTGATCAACCAGGTCACCGGCGGAGAGGAAGTGACAACGCTGACACCTCAACGAACAGAACCGGCGGCCAAGCCCAAGCGGCTTGAACTTTCCAACGGCAGCTCCGGCTCGGGTCAACGCTGCGTCGGAAGCTTCTGCGACTAAACCAGACCTGTTTTAACGAAACCTGAACGCACCGTGTCCCAGTATGGGTGCGGTGCGTCGTTTTTGTTCTGTGACATGTCGGATGGACCCGCCGCATGTTTACAGGCGTGATACAACGCTCGCCAGCATGCCTGCCAAGGGAGTCGGATGTCATGAAAACACAAGTCAAAGCCTTGATCGTGGGCGGCGGTGCCGTCGGGACCTCGATCGCCTATCATCTGGCCCGCGCAGGCTGGGAAGACGTGATGCTGATCGAGCGTGACGAGCTGACCTCCGGCTCGACCTGGCACGCCGCGGGCCTGCTGCCCTATTTCAACATGTCCTATGCGACGACGCATATTCATGACTACTCGATCAAGTTCTACAAGACCCTCGAAGAAGAGACCGGCCTGAATGCCGGCTTCTCGGTCGTGGGCAACCTGCGCATGGCCCAGAGCAAAGCGCGTATAGATGAATATATGCTTTACGCCTCGACCGCCGAGACCTGTGGCGTGCCCTATGAGTGGATGACGCCCGCGCAGATCAAGGAGCGGTGGCCGCTGGTCAATACCGACGATCTGGAAGGCGCGATCTATCACCCGACCGATGGCTACATCAACCCCGCCGATGTCACCATGGCGATGGCCAAGGGCGCCCGTCAGCGCGGCGTGACGATCGAGCGGAAATGGCAGGCCGACGGCTTTGAGTGGAAGGGCGATCACTGGGACGTGACGCTGACCAAGATGGTCGAGAAGGGTGGCAACCTGGTGCCTTCGGAAGAGCAGATTGTCGTGTCTGCAGAACATGTTGTGACCGCCAGCGGCAACCACGCGCAGCGCACCGCGCGGATGCTGGGCATCAAGATGCCGGCGATCCCGGTGGAGCACCAGTTCATCGTGACCGAGCCCGATGCCGAGCTGGTCAAGTACCGCCAGGACGGCGGCGAGGAGCACCCGGTTCTGCGCGACGCCGACGCCAAGTGGTATGTCCGCGAAGAGCGTGGCGGCTGGATCCTTGGCCCCTACGAGCTGAACGCGCCCGCACGGTTCGAATACTCGGTGCCGGACACGTTCCGCGCCGACCTCTTCCCGCTCGACCTGGAGCGGATCGAGGAAGAATACATGTCGATGATCCACCGGATCCCGTCGACGGAAACCGTTGGTTTGAAAGACGATTACAACGGTCCGATCTGCTATACGCCGGATGGCAACCCGCTGGTTGGCCCCGCGCCGGGGCTGCGCAACATGTGGCTGGCCGAGGGTTTCAGCTTTGGCATCACGGCGGCTGGCGGCACGGGTTATTACCTTGCGCAGCTGATGGTCGAGGGCGAGGCCGAGATCGACATGGCGAGCCTTGATCCCAAGCGGTATTCCAGCAATTGGATGACGACCGAGTTCGCCGCGCGCAAGAACGAGGAAGCCTACGAGCACGTCTATATCCTGCACCACCCCGACGAGGAACGGCCCGCTTGCCGCCCGCTGCGGACTGCCCCGGCCTATGACCGGCAGAAGGCGCGCGGCGCGCAGTTCGGGTTCGTCAACGGATGGGAAAGACCCAACTATTTCGGGCCCTTGGACGCCGATGATAATTTCGACCACGACGCGCGGTCCTTCCGCCGTGGCGGCTGGTGGGAGCATACCAAGGCCGAGGCGGAAGCGGTGCGCAACGGCGTGGGCCTGATCGATGCGACCGCATTCACCAAGCACGTGGTGAAGGGGCCCGGGGCGACGGCGTTCCTGGACTGGTTCACCTGCAACAAGCTGCCCAAGGTGGGTCGCATCAACCTGACCTACGCGCTGACGGATCATGGCACGACGCGCACGGAATACACGATCGTCCGGACCGGTGAGAACGCGTATTATTGTGTCTCGGCAGGGGCTTGGACGGAATACGACGCCGATTACCTGCGCAAGGCGGCCGAGGAGAAGGCCGAGGAGTTCGGGTATATCGAGATCCAGGACGTGACCACGCAATGGGGTGTGTTCGCCATCGCGGGGCCGAAGTCGCGCGACGTTCTGAACGAGGTGATCAAGGATGCCGATCCGGCTACTGCACTGAGCAACAAGCGTTTTCCGTGGCTGTCTTGCCGCGAGATCGAGCTGGGCATGTGCCCGGTAAAGGCGATCCGCGTGGCCTATACCGGCGAGCTGGGCTGGGAGTTGCATCACCCGATGGAGATGCAGAACTACCTGTTCGATCTGCTGGAGAAAGCAGGCGAAAAGCACGGCATGAAGCTGGTCGGCGCCAGGGCGCAGAACTGGCTGCGGCAGGAGAAATCCTATCGCGCCTTCGGCAACGAGCTGGGCCGCGACGCGACCCCGCTGGAGGCCGATCTGCCGCGCTTTGTCGATCTGGATAAAGACTTTCACGGCAAGGATAAATTGCAGGAAACCGGTGTTCGCTCGAAGTGCTGCACGCTGCTGATCGACGGGCCGGAAGATGCCGATCCGTGGGGCCGCGAGGTGCTTTACACCGAGGATGGCACGCGGGTCGGGCGGCTGACCTCGGGTGGGTATTCGGTGCATTTCGGCAAGTCGATCGGTATGGGCTACGTGACCCCTGACCTGGCGGTCGAGGGTACGAAACTGAAGGTCAAGATGTTCGACAATCTGTGGGACGCGACCGTGACCTGTGACAGCCCGTATGATCCCAAGAACGAGACCATCCGCAAGGATGGGTGAGGGATGCGCGAATCGGGGTGTTAACGGCTGAAACCCGGGTCGGTATCACGTCGGTATTTCAGTGGTAACGTGTCGGTGGCTTGCGCACCGGCGCGTTTCTTAATGGAGCGTCCCAAACGCGGTTGAAATGTGTTACGACTCTGGGGAAAACCAGATCTCGGGAGGATACCATGACAAGCCGAAAAACCAGCGGGCGCGGGTGCCGCTATGACAGCGTTCTGGACACGGTGGGCGACACGCCCGTCATCCGTGTGAACCGCATCGCGCCCAAGGGCGTGACCGTCTACGTCAAGGCCGAGGCGTTCAACCCGGCGGCGTCGGTCAAGGACCGGCTGGCGCTGAACATCATCGAGGCCGCCGAGGCGGATGGGAGCCTGGCGCCCGGACAGACGGTGGTCGAGGCGACGTCGGGCAACACTGGAATCGGGCTGGCGATGGTCTGCGCGGCCAAGGGCTATCCGCTGGTGGTCACGATGGCCGAGAGTTTCTCGGTCGAGCGGCGCAAGCTGATGCGGATGCTGGGGGCGAAGGTGGTGCTGACGCCGAAGGCGCTGAAGGGGTTCGGCATGTACACCAAGGCCAAGGAACTGGCCGAGGAAAACGGCTGGTTCCTGGCGAGCCAGTTCGAGACGGCGGCCAACGCCGATATCCACGAGGCCACCACGGCGCGCGAGATCATGGGGGATTTCGAGGGGGAACGGCTGGATTACTGGGTGACGGGCTATGGTACCGGCGGCACGGTGACGGGCGTGGCGCGGGTGCTGCGCAAAGAGCGGCCCGATACGAAGATCATCCTCAGCGAGCCGGCCAATGCGGCGATCATCAGTTCGGGTTATGTGAACACCCGCAACGACCAGCATCAGCCCACGGAAAGTCACCTGAATTTCGAGCCGCATCCGATCCAGGGCTGGACGCCGGATTTCATTCCCTACGTGATCCAGGAGGCGATCGACAACAACTATTATGACGAGTTGATCCCGGTTGCCGGGGCCGATGGCGTGAAATGGGCGCGTCGGCTGGCGGCGGAGGAAGGCATCTTTACCGGCATTTCCGGCGGCGCGAGTTTCGCCGTGGGGATGCAGGTGGCCGAGACCGCGCCGGAGGGGGCGGTGATCCTGGTGATGCTGCCCGATACCGGAGAGCGTTACCTGTCGACCCCGCTGTTCGAGGGCGTGCCGGAGGAGATGACCGAGGAAGAGGCCGAGCTTTCACGCTCCACGTCTTCGGCGCAGATGGGGTAGGGGCGTCGGAAATTCGGATGTCGGCGTTGCGGGATGAAACGGGCGTCCACTTGGTGATCTCAAGTTAAGGCGTAATCCTTTTCAGTTCGCTTTGTGCATGACGAGGTAAGTTGCAGCTCAAGCGTCGGGATAAGAATGGGTTCGTGGGGCAGCTGCAAACGGTGCGGATGAACTCCTAACGTGCGGCGGGGACGCCAAGCAGGCGAGCCTTGGCCGAGGTTTGCAAAAGGCGCTCCGGCCCGACCATGACTGCCCAAGCCAACCCGAACACGATGGCGGATGCGATCAACAGGAGCAAAAGGTCCTGACGAACGTACTCCCCTATGGCCGGAATCAGGTGCATCCCGATCACGAAGTGACCGAGATAGATCGGGTAGGACAAGTTGCCGAGGTTCCGGAGAAGTGATGAAGATCCGACTCTTTTCACAGTGGAATTGTGCCGCAGGCTAATGACGAAGAAAACGAGCATTCCGCCCCAGATAATCACCGGCGCGACCGGATTGTGACCGTTCGCCTGAAGCACGATTTGGAGTATTGCTGCGCCAACGTACAACAACAGCAGGGAACTTCGCAGGGCGTTGTACCCGTCCTTTTCGCTTCTCCACACAAGCATACCAATTGCGAAGAAGACGCCATGGCGAAGCAGGAGAACACTGAAAAAGTACCGATCCAGAAGGCTCTGGAGCCTTCCTGCATTGCCGATGGGCTCCATCAGAGAAAGAATGCCCAAGATAGCCAAATAGCAGGTGCTGGCAAGGCCAAGGGTAATCGCGCAAGCTTGGAAAATGTCGAAGTTGGGCATTCGCAACCGGACAGCAAGAAGCAAGGCAATCAGTGAATAGAAAATGGCTTCGACGACAAGAGTCCAGATAACACCGTCAATATAGGGACCGACTGGAAAAAGAATGATCGACCTAAAAAAAGAGTCGAGCAGGAGCGATAGGGGTTCGCCTGCCACATACCTAACCGTGAAGGCAATGAACGTGTAGACCCAGAGCGCTGGAAGAATTCGGATCGCCCTGTGTTTGAGGAATTCGATTGGTGCGGACCGGTCGGCACTGGCGACGATGACAAATCCGGAGATGACAAAGAATACTTGAACGCCGACCCACCCGTGGCTGGTGACTTGCTCCATCCATGGCCAAGCTCGGTCTTGTTGTGCCGCAGGAAAAGCTGGTTCGGCATCACTGAACAATCCAAAATGGAAATAGACCACGAGAAGGGCCGCGATAAACCTCAGGATATCGAGACCGTAAAGGTGGCTGTCGCGCTTTGGGTTTAGGTCACTGCTCACCATGACTGACCGACATAACGAACCCGCAGTTGGCACGGCATTTCTGGCTCAGACATTAATAAATCCCTACTAAAAATCTAACGCTAGCGCGGCTTGCCAATGGTTGCAAAAGTTATTCCATGCGCCGGGCCAGGAATGGTTATGCGCGCTCTGGCAATTAAAGGTGAGAACCGTCGCGAGCAGCGTTCCAAAATGGCTCGACGTGGACGAACACCTAGCGGATGATCGCATCCCTCGTTCGGTGACGATCGTCTACGCATCAGGTGACTGTGCTGATGCCCTGGCTGCCCTAAGCCTTTTGCAGGAGTTGCATGGTCGCCTTTGTCCTGCCCCTCGTCGAACGGATCCTTGTTCTGTCAGCAAGGTTGGCAAAGCAGCCGTGTGACTTAAGGGGAATTCTTCGGGGCGCGCCGCATCAGCGGGTGCGCGCCTGAAGCCAGCGGCGCCAGGTGCTGCTGTTTCCCGCAAAGACGTTGATGTCGACGCCGCCCGCCACGCCCGGCACGACGCCGGTGCCGGTATATTGCCAGAAGCTCCAGCTTTGGCCGGGAAAGGTGGTGCGCAGGGTCTTGGCGGTGGAGCGCAGCCAGAATTCCTCGTTCAACTGGCCGATGCCGGTCTGGCGGTAGAATTCCAGCGTGGTGTAGATGATCGGGCGCTGGCCGTAGTGGCGCTCGAGTATGTCCATGAAGACGCGCGCCTGGCGGCGGACCTCGGCCCCCGGCGGGCGGGTGGTGCAGGTCGGCGAATATGGGTTCCATTCCAGGTCGATCACCGGGGGCAGGGCTCCGCCTTCGCGGGGCACGTTGCGGATGAACCAGCGGGCCTGCACCTCGGGCGGGGTACAGAAATAGTAGAAGTGGTAGGCCCCGCGCGGGATGCCGGCCCGTCCCGCGCCGGCCCAGTTGCGGGCGAACTTGGGGTCGACGCGGTCGCCGCCCTCGGTTGCCTTGATGAAGGCGAATTCGATGCCGGACTGCGCGACGCGGGCCCAGTCGATATCGTTCTGGAAGCGGGCGACGTCGATGCCGTGGATGTCGTAGTTCCAGGGCGGCGGGCCGTCCCAGTCGACGGGGTCGTTGTCGCCATAGCGCGGCCCGGCGCAGGCGGAAGTCAGGGTAAGGGTGACGAGGGCCAGCGCGGCGACGAGAAACCGGATCATGAACAGTCCTTTGATCGTACCAATACAAGGGCGAGGTTGTTGGCGGGCATCTCGGTGCGGGCGATGAGATCCAAGCCTGACTCGCCCGTCCAGCGTAGCATGTCGGCGTCGTTCTTGTAGCCCGCGTCCGGATGATCGGCCCGGATGGCGGCGTCGAATCGCGCATCGCCGTCCGAGGTGGCCCGGCCGTCGCGCAGGAAGGGGCCGTAGACGATGAAGCGGCCCTCCGGGGCGAGGGCGCGGGCGGCCTCGGCGATGAGGGTGCGGGCGGCCTCGGTCGAGATCAGGTGCAGCAGGTTGACCAGCAGTATGAGGGCGAACCCGTTGTGGGTGGCAGACCAGCCGGGTTGGGTGGCGTCGAGGCGCAGCGGTGGCCGTATGGCCCCGTCGGGCGCGTCGGCGGACCACGCGGCGATGGAGGCGAGGCGGTCCTGGGTGACATCCGTGGGCTGCCAGGTGAGGCCCGGAAGGTGGGTCGCGAAATGGGTGACGTGCTGGCCCGTGCCGCTGGCGATTTCGAGCGCGGTGCCGGAGTTTGGCGCGTGGGTCCTGAGCAGGTCGAGGATGGCGTCGGCGTTGCGCTCGGCGGCAGGGGCGTGCAGGCGGGCGCCTGTCCCCTGGTGGGCGACGGAGATGCGGGGGGGCGTGTCTGTCATGGCGACAGTTGGGACGGGATCGGTATCGGAATCAAGGGGCGGTGTCTGCGCGTCATCTGGGCCGTGGCGCCGCCGGCCCCAGGCAACACCAAGAAAATTGAGTATCCGGCACGATATTACCTCAATTCGATCCCAAATGCGGCGCATTACGCCCGGACCTTGTTTCCGTATGGGAAACTCACTGGAGTGCGAAATGGGCTACGTGGATTCGATCACGGTGAATGACAGAACCGACCGGCGCTACATGACCGGTATTTGCGGTGAGGCGAACGTGCGCACGCCTTTGGGCGGGCGGCGTGTGGAGATGCTGAACCCCGGGGACATGGTACTGGTGCGGCATAACGGAATGCAGCCGGTGCGGATGATCTGGACCTGGACGGTGAAGGCGGCGGAGATGCGCAAGCATCCCGAACTGGCGCCCATCCGGCTGAAGCCGCGGGCGGTCGGACCGATGATGCCGAACCGCGATTTGCGGATCGCGAGCGGTCACCGCGTCCTGATCCCCGGCTACCGTATTGCAGGCGCGGAGGACCAGCCCGGCTGCCTGATGCGGGTCGATGGTGTCGCGTCCGCCAGCGACGCGGCCTATTCCGACTGGTCGTCGGAGGAAGTGACCTATTACAACCTGGTCTTTGATCGCCACGAGGTGATCACCGCCGAAGGCCTGCCGATCGAGACATTCCGTCCGTCGCCCAAGGCGCTGAACCTTCTGGATATCGGCGCGCAGCAGCGTCTGAAGGACCTGTTTCCGGAACTGAACCGCCGGCGCTGTGCCTATCCCGGCCTGCCGCATCCGGTGGCGAAGGCCAGTGCGTACATGTCCCGGGTCGCCTGAAGCGAAGGCGGTGCCAAAGGGCATCATCCCGATGCCCCACAGAGGAAAGCCCCGTTGGGTTGGCGGGGCTTCGCAATGGATGATGAAAGCGAGAGTTCGCAGCGGACGCGGAGAGCAATGACCGCTTGGAGCTCCTTTTGCTATCGCTAATTTTGTGCCGCGCGGAATCAAGGCCGCAGGCCGCCGCGCGATCGCCAGACCGCCCCCCGGTCTGGCGATTGGGTGCCGATGGTGTGTCGAACTGAAGTTTCTCGGAGTTTGCGGGGATAAAGTGCACCGAAGATCTGTCGGTCGCCAGCCCGCGGTCTGACAATCGCGCGGCTTGCGACACGAAAAAAGCCTTGTCCGTAAAGCCGTTATCGATCGCACCCCACGCCCCAACTTTGCCCCGGACGTGGGGTGCTTGTCATCGGGCCGCCCTGAACAGCTCTGTGTTCTGCACTGCATGGGCAGGAGTGGCGGCCCCTCACGACTTACTGAGGGATTTCGGCGGTGAGGCCTTCGACGAAGAAGTCCATCCCGAGAAGCGTGCCGTCATCGGCCACTTCGCCGTCGGCCAGCCAGGCCGATCCGTCCTGGCGGTTCAGCGGTCCGGTGAAGGGGTGGTAGTCCCCCGACGCGATGGCCTCTTTCATCGCGAGAGCCTCTTCCTTGACGTCGGCGGGCACGGCATCGGTGATCTCGCCGATCTCGACCATGCCAGGGGCGATGCCGTCCCATGTCTCGGTGCTTTCCCACGTGCCGTCGATCACCGCCTGGGTGCGGGCAATGTAGTAGGGCGCCCAGTTGTCGATGATGGAACTCACACGCGGGGTGGGCTTGTACTCGGCCATGTCCGAGGCCTGGCCGAAGGTGATGACGCCCCCGGCCTTTTCCGCCGCGGCCTGGGGCGCGGTGCTGTCGGTGTGTTGCAGGATCACGTCGGCGCCCTGGTCGATGAGGGCGGTGGCGGCGTCGGCCTCTTTCGGGGGATCGAACCACGTGTAGGCCCAGATCACCTTGAACTCGACATCAGGATTGACCTTCTTGGCGTGGATATAGGCGGCGTTGATGCCGCGGATCACCTCGGGGATGGGGTAGGAGGCGATGTAGCCGATGATGTTCGATTCCGTCATCTTGCCGGCGATATGGCCCTGGATTGCGCGGCCCTCGTAGAAGCGGGCGGAGTAGACCGAGACGTTCTCGGCCGTCTTGTAGCCGGTTGCATGTTCGAACTTCACGTCCGGAAATTCCCTGGCGACGTTGATCGTGCTGTCCATGTAGCCGAAGGACGTGGTGAAGATCAGGTCCGCGCCGCGCCGCGCCATCTGCATGATCGCGCGTTCGGCATCGTTGCCCTCGGGCACGCTTTCCTGGAAGACGGTTTCGACCTGGTCGCCGAAATGTTCCTCGACGGCGAGGCGGCCCTGGTCGTGTTCATAGGTCCAGCCGCCATCGCCGATGGGGCCGACGTAGATGAAGCCGACCTTGGTCTTGTCTTGCGCCAGCGCGGGCAGGGCGAGGCCGAGCGTCAGGGCGGCGGCGCTCAGGATGCGGGTGAGGGTCATGAAGAACTCCCTGTTGGTGTGGTTGGCCTCATTGCGAGGCATGGAACGTGCGGCCCAGGGATCCGGGTGCGCGGGATTTGTCGCCGGACATGATGACCAGCACGAGGATGGTGATCAAGTAGGGCGACATGGAAAGGTATTCGACCGGGATCGGGATGCCGGTGGGCTGGAGGTTCAGTTGCAGCACCGAGATGCCGCCGAAAAGCCAGGCGCCCAGAAGAACGCGGCCCGCTTTCCAGCTGGCGAAGACCACGAGCGCCAGCGCGATCCAGCCGGAACCGGCGGTCATGCCTTCGGTCCATTGCGGAACGCGCACGAGGGAAAGGTAGGCGCCGCCCAACCCCGCGCAGGCGCCGCCGAAAAGGATCGCCAGGAGGCGCACGCGCACGACCTTGTAGCCCAGGGCGTGCGCGGCATCGTGGTTTTCGCCCACCGCGCGCAGGATCAGGCCGGCGCGGGTATATTTCAGCATGGCCCAGACGGCGGCGACGAGCGCGAGCGCGAGATAGACCATCAGGTCATGGGAAAAGAGGATGGGGCCCAGGACTGGGATGTCCGACAATACGGGAATGTCGAGACTGCGCGTCGGCGGGGGCTTGATGCCCTGGTAGCCCTGGCCCAGAAGGGCGCTTAGTCCCAGCCCGAAGAGCGTGAGCGCAAGGCCGGAGGCAACCTGGTTGGCCAGCGCGAATTGCGTCAGCAGCGCGAAGAGCAACGACAGGATGGCGCCGCCGAAGGCCGCGGCCACGAAGCCGATGACGGGCGAGCCGGTGTTGACCGCGATGGCGAAGCCGCAGATCGCGCCGGTGATCATCATTCCCTCGACCCCGAGGTTCAGCACGCCTGCGCGTTCCACGACAAGTTCGCCGAGGGCGGCCAGCAGGATGGGCGTGGAGGCCACGATGAGCGAGGCCAGGAGCAGCGTCGGGTCGATCGCGGAAAGGTCCATCACGCGACCTCGGCCCTGCGCCAGCGCAGGCGGAAATGGGTCAGAAGGTCCACGGCCAGAAGGAAGAAGAGCAGCATGCCCTGGAACATCTGGATCGCGGCGGCAGGCAGGCCGAGATTGGTTTCGGCAAGCTCGCCGCCGATGTAGGTGAGTGCCATCAGCAGTGCTGCCAGCAGGATTCCGACAGGGTGCAGACGGCCAAGGAATGCGACGATGATGGCGGTGAAGCCGTAGCCCACGTTGAAGTCGATATTGATCTGGCCTGCCGGGCCCGCGACCTCGAACATTCCGGCAAGCCCCGCCAGCGCGCCGGAAATTCCGAGGCAGATCAGCGTCAGGCGCGCCGGGTTCACGCCCGCGAACCGCGCGGCGCGGGGCGCTTGGCCCGACAGCTTGATATGAAAGCCCAGCATGTGCCGCGCGAGCAGGATGTAGGCGAAGATCACGGCGATCAGGGCGGCGACGACGCCCCAGTGGATGCCGGTCCCCGCGAAGATCTCGGCGTTATGCGCCGACGGATAATCGCGCAGGCTGCGCGAGCCGGGAAAGCCGCGGCCTTCGGGATTGCGCAGCAGGCCCAGCGCCATCTTGGCCAGAAGCTGTTCGGCCACGTAGACCAGCATCAGCGACACGAGGATCTCGTTGGTGCCGAAGCGGACCTTCAGAAGGCCGGGGATCATGGCCCAGGCCCAGCCGCCAACAGCGCCCGCGACGACCATCAGTGGGAAGATCAGGGCGGACTCGGTGGGATAGAAAGCCAGCCCCACGCCCGCGCCGGTGAGCGCGCCGATGATGTATTGCCCCTCGGCGCCGATGTTCCAGATGTTCGCCCGGAAGCCAAGCGCGAGGCCGATGGCGATGAGGGTCAGGGGCGCGGCCTTTACCAGAAGTTGCGGGCGATCGAAGCGGGCAAATTCGCCGAAAAGCGGCTCCCAGAAGATCGTGCGGATCGCCTCGACCGGGTCTTGCCCGAGCGCGGCGAACATCGCGCCACCGGCGAACATGGTGATCAGCACCGCCAGCACCGGGGCCAGCGCCGACCAGGTGCGGGACGGCTGAGGGCGGCGCTCGAGTTTCAGCACGGGGTGCATCCCGTGCCGGGGGCGGAATGCCGTTTCTTCCCCTGGCTGAAAATATCCCCGCCAGAGGCAAGATACTCTTGGTGCGCGGGCTCAGACATGCGCCACCTCCATGTCGTGCGCGCCGCCCATCATCAGGCCCACCTGCTCGGTCGTCAGGTCGGCGGTGGGGTGGATGTCCGAAAACCGGCCCGCGTTGAGCGCGGCGAAACGGTCGGAGATCTGCATCAGCTCGTCGAGGTCCTGGCTTATGACAAGGATGGCGGCCCCCTTGGCGGCGAGGTCCATCAGCGCCTGCCGGATGAAGGCGGCGGCAGCGGCGTCGACGCCCCAGGTGGGCTGGTTGACGATCAGAACCTCGGGGTCGTGCGCCATTTCGCGGCCGATGACGAATTTCTGCAGGTTGCCACCGGACAGGGCGCGGGCAGCGGTGTTTGGCCCGGGGGTGCGAACGTCGAAGGTGGCGATGACCTTCTCGGCAAAGTTCTGTGCGCGGGGCCAGTTCAGGAAGCCGCGGTTGGAGAGATTCTGCTTGGTGGCGCCGGTGAGCAGGCTGTTTTCTGTCAGGCTCATCTCGGGGGCGGCAGCGTGGCCCAGCCGTTCCTCGGGGGCCGCGAAAAGACCGAGGTCGCGCCGGGCCTGCGGGGGCAGGCGGCCGATGGGTTTGTCGTCGAGACGCAGGGCGCTGGGCGGCACAGGCAACTCGCCCGAAAGCGCGGCGAGAAGTTCGTCCTGCCCGTTGCCCGCGACGCCGCCGATGCCGAGGATTTCACCCGCGTGCAGGGTGAGCGACACGTCCCGAAGCGCGGTGCCGAAGGCCGAGGGCGCGCGAACCGACAGCGCGTCGAGCGTGAGGCGCGGGGCGCCGGTTTTGGTGTCGCGCCGGGCGGGCGTCTCGAAGGCGCTGCCGACCATCATCTCGGCCATGGCGTGCGCCGTGGTCTGCGCCGGGTCGCAGGTGCCGACGTTGCGGCCCCGGCGCAGGACCGTGGCGCGGTTGCAGAGCGTGCGGATTTCTTCGAGCTTGTGGGAGATGTAGAGGATCGCCACACCCTCGGAGGTGAGCTTCTGCAAGGTCTTGAAGAGGATCGCGACCTCTTGCGGGGTCAGCACCGAGGTGGGTTCGTCCATGATCAGCAGGCGCGGGTCCTGCAGCAGGCAGCGGATGATCTCGACCCGCTGGCGTTCGCCTGCCGAGAGGTCCCCCACGGTGCGCCCGGGGTCGAGCGGCAGGCCGTAGGTTTCCGAGACCTCTCGGATACGGGCGGCGAGGGTGCGCATGGGGGGCGGGGTTTCCATGCCGAGGGCCACGTTTTCGGCCACGGTGAGCGCGTCGAAAAGCGAGAAGTGCTGGAACACCATCGCAACGCCGTGGCGGCGTGCGTCGCTGGGTTCGGACGGAGCGAAGGGCGATCCATGCAGGTGCATAGTGCCGCTGTCGGGCTTGACCAGCCCGTAGATCATCTTGACCAGCGTCGACTTGCCCGCGCCGTTTTCACCCAGGAGGGCGTGCACCTCGCCGGCGTGGATGTCAAAGCTGACATCCTCGTTGGCGACCACGCCGGGATAGGCCTTGGTCAGCCCGTCGATGCTGAGCAGCGGTTCCGTCACGCGCCGTTGTCCCCCCGGTTTCGCGGTCCCCGTCCCTGTTAGCGCAAGGCGGGCGGGAACGGCAATGGGGGGCGTGGGATACGCGGCGTCGGGCCGGTCCGGGTGATGCGGATTTGGGCAGATGTCGGGCTTGGCGAAGGGAGCGGTGCTGGATAGTGTGTCGGTATGAGCAGTTCCCCCCGATTCATCCATCTTCGCGTCCATACCGAGTATTCCCTGCTGGAAGGGGCCGTGCGGCTGAAAAAGCTGACCGACCTTTGCACCAGGCACCAGATGCCGGCGGTGGCCGTGACCGACACCAACAACATGTTCGCCGCGCTGGAATTTTCCGTCACGGCGCAGGGGGCGGGGGTGCAGCCGATCATGGGCTGCCAGATGGACCTGCAATACATGACGCCCGAGCCGGGGAAGCGGCCCGTGCCGCCCGCGCCGGTGGTTCTGCTGGCGCAGAACGAGGAAGGCTACGAGAACCTGATGAAGCTCAATTCCGCGCTGTACCTGCGCGGGGACGGGCAGCTGGCGCATCTGACGGTCGAGGACCTCGAGGCGCATGGCGCGTCGGTGATCTGCCTTACCGGTGGGCCGGAGGGGGCCGTGGGCAAACTCTTGCAGCTGGGACAGCGCCCGGCGGCGGAGGCGTTGATGCAGAAGCTGGCGGGGATCTTCGGCGACCGCCTGTATGTCGAGTTGCAGCGGCATCGCGGCGAGGCGGGCGTGCCGGAGGCCGAGGCCAAGACCGAGCGCGGCTTTGTCGAGATGGCCTATGCCATGGATCTGCCGCTGGTGGCGACGAATGACGTCTATTTTCCCGAGGCCAAGATGTACGAGGCGCATGACGCGATGATCTGCGTCGCGGAAGGCGCCTATGTGGACCAGTCCGAGCCGCGGCGGCGGCTGACGGCAGAGCATTATTTCAAGTCGCCGGCGGAGATGGCGACGCTGTTCGCAGACCTGCCCGAGGCGCTGGAGAACACGGTGGAGATCGCGCAGCGCTGTGCCTTTGGTGCGTATCGGCGCGACCCGATCCTGCCGCGCTTTGCCGATGACGAGGTGGACGAGTTGCGGCGGCAGGCCAAGGAAGGCCTTAATGAGCGATTGGCGGTCATTCCCCACGCGGCGTCGGTCGAGGAGTACGAAAAGCGGCTGGAGTTCGAGCTGGGGATCATCGAGGGAATGGGCTTCCCGGGTTACTTCCTGATCGTGGCCGACTTCATCAAGTGGGCCAAGGACCATGACATCCCGGTGGGGCCGGGGCGCGGGTCGGGCGCGGGCAGCCTGGTAGCTTATGCGCTGACGATCACGGACCTTGATCCGCTGCGGTACAGCCTGCTGTTCGAGCGGTTTTTGAACCCGGAACGAGTGTCGATGCCCGACTTCGACATCGACTTTTGCATGGATCGCCGGGAAGAGGTGATCCAGTACGTGCAGGGCAAGTATGGGCGCGACAAGGTGGGGCAGATCATCACCTTCGGTGCGCTTTTATCCAAGGCCGCGGTGCGCGATATCGGGCGGGTGTTGCAGATGCCCTATGGGCAGGTGGACCGCCTGTCGAAGATGATCCCGGTGGAGGGGGTAAAGCCCGTTTCCATCGAAAAGGCATTGGCGCAGGAGGATCGCCTGCGCGAGGAGGCCCGCAACGAGGAGGTCGTGGACCGCCTGCTGAAATACGGGATGCAGGTGGAGGGACTGTTGCGTAACGCCTCGACCCACGCGGCGGGCGTGGTGATCGGGGATCGCTCCTTGGATGAGCTGGTGCCGCTTTACCAAGACCCGCGGTCGGACATGCCGGCGACGCAGTTCAACATGAAATGGGTCGAGCAGGCGGGGCTGGTGAAGTTCGACTTTCTGGGGCTGAAGACTCTGACCGTCATTCAGAACGCGATCGAGCAGATCCATGCCGGGGGGCGGGATTTGCATACGGCGGCGGATGGCAGCCGTATCTACGAGCCGAACGAAGGGGCCGAGAACGATATCGGGCAGATCCCGCTCGATGACGAGAAGACCTATGCGCTTTATGCCAAGGCGAAGACGGTTGCGGTGTTCCAGGTGGAAAGCTCGGGCATGATGGATGCGCTGAAGCGGATGAAGCCCACCTGCATCGAGGATATCGTGGCGCTTGTGGCGCTCTATCGGCCCGGGCCGATGGAGAACATCCCAAAATATTGCGAGGTGAAGAACGGGCTGAGCGAGCGGGATTACCTGCACAAGTCAGTGGATCATATCCTGGACGAGACGCAGGGCATTATTGTTTACCAGGAACAGGTGATGCAGATCGCGCAGGAGATGGCCGGGTATTCGCTTGGCGGTGCGGACCTGTTGCGCCGGGCTATGGGCAAGAAGATCCAGGAGGCGATGGATGCCGAGCGGCCCAAGTTCATCGCGGGCGCCAAGGATAACGGCGTCGATGATGCCAAGGCGCTGGAGGTGTGGAACCTTCTGGACAAGTTCGCCAACTATGGCTTCAACAAGTCGCACGCGGCGGCCTATGCGGTGGTCAGTTACCAAACCGCATGGCTGAAGACCAATCACCCGGTGGAGTTCATGGCCGGCGTCATGAACTGCGATATCCACCTGACGGACAAGCTGGCGATCTATTTCGAGGAAGTGAAGAAGGGGCTGGAATTGCCCTGGGCGCCGCCTTGCGTGAACCGCTCGGACGCGACCTTCCAGGTGAAGGACGGCGTGCTGCATTATGGCTTGGGCGCGTTGAAGAACGTGGGCGTCGAGGCGATGCGGCTGATCGTGGCGGCGCGGCACGAGGGGGGCGAGGAGGCCCCGGATCAGGTCCGGGGCGGGGGCGGCGAAAAGCCGTTCGTAACGCTCTATGATTTCGCGCGGCGGGTGGACCTGAAGGCGGTGGGCAAGCGGCCCTTGGAGATGCTGGCGCGGTCGGGGGCGTTCGACGCGTTGGACCGCAACCGGCGGCGGGTGTTCGACAGCCTGGAGTCGCTGATGCGCTATTCGGCGGCGATCCATGAACAGAAGGGCTCGGCCCAGGTGTCTCTGTTTGGCGAGGCGGGCGAGGACCTGCCGGAGCCGCGGCTGAGCCCGGTCGAGGACTGGCTGCCTGCGGAGCGGCTGACCGAGGAATATGCCGCGGTGGGCTT
The DNA here is from genome assembly GCF_028807495.1 of Roseovarius sp. SK2. NCBI lineage: Bacteria > Pseudomonadati > Pseudomonadota > Alphaproteobacteria > Rhodobacterales > Roseobacteraceae > Roseovarius > Roseovarius sp. SK2. Next base: position 692,153 of record NZ_JARAMK010000001.1, on the reverse strand, counting down.
CTACCTGTCGGGGCATCCGCTGGACGACTACATGGCCGCGCTGAAGCGCAAGGACGTCAAGACGCTGGACGAGGTCAACGAGCTGGCGGCACGGTCGGGCGCCGTGGTGGCGAAGATGGCCGGCGTCGTCGCCGGACGGCAGGAGCGGAAATCGGCGCGCGGCAACCGCTTTGCCTTCGTGCAGTTGAGCGATGTCACGGGCGGCTACGAGGTGACGATGTTCTCGGACACGCTGGAGGTGGCGCGCGAGCATCTGGAAACCGGCAACCAGGTGGTGATCGTGGTCGAGGCGACGATGGAGAGCGATCAGCTGAAGCTGCTGGCGCGGTCGGTGCAGCCCGCCGATGCGGTGGTCGCGGATGCGGGCGCCAGCGGGCTGAAAATCTTTGTCGACAGTGAAACCGCCATCGGGTCGGTGGCGCAGGTGTTGACCAATGCGCCGACGACCGCGGCACGGGGCGGGCGCGGCCCGATCCGGTTCTGCCTGATGAACGAGGCATTGCCCGGCGAGGTGGAGATCGACGCGGGCCGCGAGTTTCCGGTGACGCCCCAGATCAAGGGCGCGATCAAGAGTCTTGAGGGCGTGGTCATGGTCGAGGACCTTTGAAACCTCGCGAGTGATTCGGATCGGCAACACTCCACCGGTGCGGCGTCGGGCCAGTGGACCGTATCGCGGTTCTGGGCTAAATCGTTGACCGGAAGCGATGGGACCCCTGGAGGACCATGCGGAAAATTGTATTGATTTGCGCGCTGGCCCTGGCGGGCTGTGGCGCGCCGGAGGCCGAGATCGGCCGGTTGTCCGAGCAGGATCTGCCGGAGGGGGCCGAAACCATGGGCGCGATGCCCGGGCCAGAGGCGCGGGACGAGGCCGAGAGCGGCGGATTCCTGGCGCGGCTGCTGGGCGGGGGCAAGCCGAAGGGCGGCACGTCCGAGCCAGAACAAAGCGCGGAGCCCGGTGCCACCGAGGAGACGGCGCGCCAGACACCGCCCGAAACCTTTGGGGCGTCGCGCGAAGTGGAGCCCAAGCCGCAAAAGCGGGGGCTGTTCGGCCTGTTCGGTGGCGGCGGGAACGCGCCCGCCGATGGCGCCACGAGTGAAGTCGCGCCGGGTACGGTGCTGCCCTATGGCAAGGTCGCCCGGATCTGCGGGCTGAGCGACCGGCAGATGGGGAGCCGGGTTGAGGTATACCCTGAGCGGCGCGGGGCCTACGCGCTTTATGACAGTGCCCCGCAAAGCACCGGCCTGCGGACATTCTACCTTACCGGATTCGACGACGGCTGCGCGCGGCAGTTCTCGGCGGCGGTGGCGGTTCTGGCGGGGGCGGAATCGCACGAGCAATTGCGGTACGGCCTGCCTGCAGAGGTGCATCCTTACAGCACGACCGACAAGGCGTATGAGCAGCTCAAATCGCGGGTCTGCAAGGTGGGTCGCGGCAAGCCCTGCGGCAACCGGATCAACCGGCTGGACCGTGAAACGGTGTTCGTCAGCATCTACGAGCGGTTCGGCAGCAACGCGCAGTGGCACACGCTGTTGGTGCATGGCGGCAACGTGCTGGCGCAGGACCGCAAGGGCGGCTGAGTTTCCGTGGTTCTTACCAGTGAGGCGGGCGGCTGTCGCCGACGACCTCCTGGCCGCCCTGCGCCGTCTCGCGCTCGGCCTCGCGCTCCAACAGTAGTTGAACGCGGCGATTGAGGAGGGCGATCACCGTCTCCTGCCGGGCGACGGTGTCGGACAGGTCGTCCACGGCACGGGTCAGGTGGGCGATTTTTTCTTCAAGCTCTTGCATTTCTGGCCTATCGACTGCGTTCCGATACAGGATTGAACCTAATCCCGCCCCGTTCAAGGGGAAAACACGTGATGGCACCTCAGCCTGCGCCTTGCCGTGCTTGCCCCGCACCCCGCCTTCGGCTAGACCGCGCCGCAAAGCCCTTAGCCAAGGAATTAGGGACATGGCGAAGACCAAGAAGGCCCCGCGCCCCAAGGCGGAAACGCCCAAGGGGTTCCGCGATTATTTCGGTGTGGAAGTCACCGAGCGCGCCGACATGCTGCGCAAGATTGCAGGGGTCTATCATCGCTATGGGTTCGACGCGCTGGAGACGAGCGCGGTGGAGACAGTCGAGGCGCTGGGCAAGTTCCTGCCCGACGTCGACCGGCCCAACGAGGGCGTCTTTGCCTGGCAGGAGTTCGACGAGGACGACAAGGGCGACTGGATGGCGCTGCGCTATGACCTGACGGCGCCGCTGGCGCGGGTCTATGCGCAGTATCGCAACGACCTGCCGACGCCCTATCGGCGTTATGCGATGGGACCGGTGTGGCGGAATGAAAAGCCGGGGCCGGGGCGCTACCGGCAGTTCTATCAGTGCGACGCGGATACGGTGGGCACGGCCAGCATGGCCGCCGATGCCGAGATCTGCGCGATGCTGGCAGACACTCTGGAAGAAGTGGGCATTCCGCGCGAGGATTACCTGATCCGGGTGAACAACCGGAAGGTTCTGAACGGTGTACTGGAGGTCATGGGCCTTGACGAAGGCGAGCAGCGTGACGCGGTTCTGCGCACCATCGACAAGTTCGACAAGGTGGGCGAGGAAGGTGTCCGCGCACTGCTGACCGAAGGGCGGCTGGATGCGTCGGGCGCTTATATCGACGGTGTGGGGCTGACCCATGCGCAGGCCAAGCCGGTGCTGGCCTTCCTGACCTCGAAAGCCGAGGACGCGGCTGAGACGCTGGCAAACCTGCGCGACGCGGTGGGCGAAAGCGCGATGGGCGCTGAGGGCGTGCAGGAGCTTGAGGCGATTGCCGATCTGCTGGCGGCGCAGGGCTATGGCCCGGACCGGATCGTGATCGACCCGAGCGTGGTGCGGGGTCTGGGGTATTATACCGGCCCCGTCTACGAGGCGGAACTGACCTTCGAGATCTTCGACGACAAGGGCCGCAAGCGGCAGTTCGGCTCGGTCGCGGGCGGGGGGCGGTATGACGACCTTGTGAAGCGGTTCACCGGGCAGGCGGTGCCGGCGACGGGGGTCTCCATCGGGGTCGATCGCCTGCTGGCGGCGTTGCGTGAGAAGGGGCGGATTGGCGGCGCGGTCGAGGGGCCGGTCGTGGTGACCGTGATGGACCGGGACCGGATGGCGGAGTACCAGGCGATGGTGTCGGAACTGCGGAGCGCGGGCATCCGCGCCGAGGTGTACCTCGGGAATCCCAAGAACTTTGGCAACCAGATGAAATACGCGGACCGGCGGGGCAGTCCCGTCGCGGTCATTGCGGGCAGCGACGAGTTCGACGCGGGCAAGGTGCAGATCAAGGACCTGGTTCTTGGCGCGCAGATTGCCGAGAACGCCACGCTGGAGGAATGGAAGGAACGCCCGAGCCAGTTCGAGGTGCCGCGCGACCAGCTGGTGGCGAAGGTGCGCGAGATGCTGGACGGCCAGGAAAGCGGACAGGGCTGATGGGACCGACCCCGGACAACCGCGCGGCGGTCAAGGCCGAGGCCGCCCGGCTGCGCGACATGTTCGAGGCGGCGGGCGCGGTGCCGGTGGAAACCTCGGTGCTGCAACCGGCGGACACGTTGCTGGATTTGTATGGCGAGGATATCCGGGCGCGGGCCTACGTGACCTCGGACGCCTTGCGGGGAGAGCAGATGCTGCGGCCCGACTTTACCGTGCCAGTGGTGCAGATGCACATGGCGCACGGGGCGGAGCCGGCCTGTTACACCTATGCGGGTGAGGTCTTCAGGCGGCAGGAAGACGACTCGGGTCGGCCCAATGAATACCTGCAAGTGGGGTTCGAGATGTTCGACCGGCGCGCGCCCGCGGAAGCGGATGCGCGGGTCTTCGCGGTGATCCACGAGGCGGTGAAGCACCTGCGGTTGCAGGCCATCATCGGCGATATCGGCATCCTGATGGCTGCCGTCGAAGGGCTGGACACGACCGAACGGCGCAAGGTGGCGCTGCGCCGGCATATCTGGCGGCCGCGGCGGTTTCGCGCGTTGATCGAGCGGTTCTCGGGCCGGGCGCCGGTGCCGGAGAGCCGGGCGGCGCTGTTGGCGGCGACGGACCCTATGGCCTGTGACGCGCCGATGATCGGGCTGCGCGGGCCGGACGAGATTGTGGCGCGGATCAGGGCGCTGCGCGAGGATGCGGACTCTCCGCCGCTTACGGCGCGGGACGTGGAATTGCTGGATGCGGTGCTGGCGGTGCGCGAGACCGCCGACAACGCGCTGGAGCATCTGCGCGACATCGCGGTGGACATGCCGGCGATCTCGGGCGCGGTGGAGTTACTGGCCCGCCGGCTGGAGGCGCTGGAGCGCGCGGGCGTGGCGCCCCAGACGCTTGAGTTCGAGGCCAGCTATGGCCGTACGCAGATGGAATATTACGATGGATTCGTGTTCGGCTTTTCGGTGCCGAAGCGCCCGGACCTGCCCCCTGTTGCCACGGGCGGGCGCTATGACGCGCTGACCCGGCGGCTGGGCGGCGGCCACGAGATCCCGGCAGTGGGCGGCGTGATCCGGCCCGACCAGGTGCTGGCGCTGGAGGGCGGGGCATGAGCGTGAAGATCGGTGTGCCCTCGAAGGGCCGGTTGATGGACAAGACGTTCGGCTGGTTCGCGGACCGGGGCGTGGAGCTGGGCCGGAGCGGCGCGGAACGCGAATACGCGGGCTTCGTGCGCGGCGTCGAGAATGCCGAGCTGGTGCTGCTGTCGGCGGGAGAGATCCCGCGCGAGCTGGCCGCCGGGCGGATCCACCTCGGAGTGACAGGACAGGACCTGATACGCGAGAAGCTTGGCGGCTGGGAGCAGGTGGTCGAAGAGGTCGAGGTGCTGGGCTTTGGGGCCGCGGACCTGGTGCTGGCGGTGCCGCAGGTCTGGGTGGACGTGGGCACGCTGGATGATCTGGATGCGGCGGCGGCGGCGTTTCGGGAGCGGCATGGGTTCCGGTTGCGGATCGCCACGAAGTATCACCGGCTGGTGCGCGAGTTCCTGCGCGACAATGGCGTGGCGGATTATCAGCTGGTCGACAGCCAGGGCGCGACCGAGGGCACGGTGAAGAACGAGACGGCGGAGGCGATTGCCGATATCACCTCGTCCGGGGACACGCTGCGGGCCAACCACCTGAAGACGCTGGAGGACGGGATGATCCTGCGCAGCCAGGCGACACTGTTCCGGTCGCGCCGGGTGGCGCATGACCCGGACGATCACGCGGCACTGAAGGCGCTGCTGGATACGCTGGGCGTGGACTGAGGGCGTCTTTTGAGTATTTCGGGACCAGTGAAAACCTGCCGGTGCCATGATCCGGCGGCGATGCGGGACTTGGGCGGTTTGGAGTTGAGTATTTCTGGCAAGAAAAAGCCCGGGGTGCGGTGATGCAGCCCGACGCGCGGCGGCCGTATTCGTTTCGGGATGATCCGGCGTCCTGGCTGATGATCGAGGATGGTCGGGCCTGGGGATCGTTGGAGGGGATGGCGATGCTGTTCCCGCGCCTGCATTGGGCCTATGCGCCCGCGCGGCTGGTGTGGGTTTTGCCGGTCGGGCTGCGTGACTGGATCTATGCGCGGATCGCGCGGAACAGATATGCGGTTTTCGGGCAGGGGGACTTGTGTGCCTTGCCGGACCCGCAGGTGCAACGGCGGCTTTTGCGGTGACGGTCTATGCGCGGCTGCTGGGCGAGGCCGGGATGGCGGCGCTGGCGCCGGAGTGCCGGGCGCTACATGCAGGCGACGGGGTGTTTCACGGGCGGATCACGGTGGAGGTGACGCGCAATCCGGTGCTGCGGGCGGCGCTACGGTGGGCGGGGTTTCCGCCGGCGGTGGAGGACGCCGAATTGAGGTTCGAGAAACGCGGGCGCGGTGCTCGGGATGTCTGGACGCGCAGCATGGCCGGGCAGGTCATGCAGACGGCGCAGTGGGCCACGCCCGATGGCAAGCTGGCCGAGCGGATGGGCGCGATGGTGGCGATGTGCCGGCTGGTGCCGGCGCAAGGCGGCCTGCACCTGGTGGACTGGCGGTTCCGGTGCCTCGGCCTGCCGGTGCCGGGATGGGCGGCGCCGAAGGTCAGCGCCTCGGAGCGGCCCGACGCGGGGCGCTACCGGTTCGAGATTTCCATCGGGCTGCCCTGGGGGAGCGCGCCGGTGCTGCGCTATCACGGGTGGCTAGACGTGGCCCAGGCGGCGGACGAGGGCGGGTAGGTCGGCGACGGTGTCGATGACATGATCGGCGCCGGCGTCTTTCAGGATCGCAGTGGCGTGGGCGCGGAGCGGCTCGATCTGCGCCTCGGTGAGGGCGGCCAGTTCCTCGGGCGTCTTGCCGACTGCGTTGCCGGAAAGCGCGACGCCCACGGTCACGCAGCCCGCCGCGACGCCCTCCTTGATGCCGGGGGCGGTGTCGTCGACCTTGAGGATCGTTTCGGGCGGGTAGGCGACGAGGTCGATCATGCATTGATACATGCCAAGCGGGCCGGGGCGGCCTTCGGGCAGGTCGTCCGAGCATACCAGGGTGTCGGGGGTGTAGCCCTGCGCCGCCGCGACGGGCAGGACGTGGTTCATGATCGAGCGGGTGTAGCCGGTGGTGGAGCCGATCTTGAGGCCCATTTCGCGCAGCTGGGCGATGGCTTCGGCGCAGCCGGGGACGAGGGTGGCGTGATCGGCGGCCACTTTCTCGTTCATGGGAACGAAAACCTTGTAGACCTCATCGACATCCGCGTCGCTTGGCGCCCGGCCATACCTGTCCTGCCATTGCCGGGCGAGGTCGGGCATGTCGAGCATGGTGCGGATGTGGTCCCACTTGGGCGCGCCCATCGGGCCGCGGGCCTGTGCGATCGTGGCGGTGATGCCGAATTGGGCGAAGGCCTCGACGAAGACGCCCATGGGGGCGAAGGAACCGAAATCGACGGTGGTGCCGGCCCAGTCGAACACGGCGGCGGTGAAGCGGGTCATTGGGGTCTTTCCTGCTGGTGGTTCAGCCGTGTCTAGCGGTAGAGCTTGATGGTTTTGTGACAGATATCAGAGCCCCGAGAGGAAGGCCGAGAGGGCCGTGCCCAGATGGTCGGAGACATAGCCGCCCTCCTGCACCAGAACGAGCGGCAGGCCGGTGGCGGCAAGCGTGCGGGCGATGCGGGTGAAGCCGGGGGTGGTGAGGGCGAGGCCCTTGAAGGGGTCGGCTTGGTGCGCGTCGAGGCCGAGGGCCACGACCAGCGCGGTTGTGCCGAAATCCGTGATGCGCGCGAGGGCGGTGTCGAGCACTGGGGCATAGCCGTCGTCGTCGGTCAGGCGGGGCAGGGGGAGGTTGAGGTTGGCGCCGAGGCCGGGGCCGGCGCCGCGTTCCTGCGCGTGGCCCCAGAAGAACGGGTAGAAATCGGACGGGTCGGCGTGGATCGAGACGGTGAGCACGTCGGCGCGGTCGTAGAAGATGCCCTGGGTGCCGTTGCCGTGATGCACGTCGATGTCGAGGATGGCGGGGCGGTGGCCCGCAGCCAACAGGCGCTGGGCGGCAACGGCGGAGTTGTTGAGGAAACAGAAGCCGCCGGCCTGATCGGCATAGGCGTGGTGCCCGGGCGGGCGGCAGAGCGCGTAGGCGTGGGGTGCGCCGGAAGCCACCGCGTCAGCGGCGGCGATGGCGGATTGGGCCGAGGCGTAGGCCGCGTCCCAGGTGTGCGGGCCGATGGGGCAGGCGGTGTCGGCCTGGTGATAGCCCGCCTGACCGACAGGGGAGGTGGGGTAGCTGTCGGCGCGCGTGCGGGGGTGGATATTCGGAATGACCTCGGGCGCGGCGCCGTCGAGGGCGGACCAGCGGGCGTGGATGGTGCGGAGAAAGCCGATGTACTCGGAACTGTGCACCGCGGCGATGGGGGCGATCCCTGCATCGGGTGGGGTGGCGAAGGTGCAGCCCGCGGCCTGGGCGGCGTCCTTGAGAATGGCGATGCGTTCCGGTGCTTCCGGCGAAGGTTTCAGGACGCCCTGATGCAAGAAGGTCTGGGGGGCGTGGGCGGACTGGGCCGGGGCGAGAAAGGCGTGCATGATCGGGGCCGCTTTAGCTGTTGTACGCGATGCACGGTAGCGCGGAGCGTCGGGGAATGACACCGGAAGGCTGGGCAAAAAAATGCACAGTTGCGCGTCGTGCGGGCGGCTGCGCAAAGAGCGAAGAGGTTCACGATATTGTTTTCGACTGTGTGAACGGCGCTTGGGGCTCTGGATCACCGCGCATGAAATTATGATTTATATCAAGTTTTTACGGTGAATTTGTGTCAAGTCCCCGCGACGTCTCCGCCATGGGCCGCGCGGTAAAAAAACCGATGCAAGAATTTTTTCGGAACCCGGAGGGGGGCAAGCAGTTCTTATCCCAGATCGCAGCACGGTGCTGCACAAGCGAAGGAGATTACAATGTTTAACCGTACGATTGCACTCGCAGCCGCATTTTCGACCGCAGGCGCCCTTGCCGCCTACGCTGAATCCACCGTCGGCGAAGACGTGACGAACAAGGGTCAGGTCCTGGAAAACGCCGCTGAAGTTGAAGATGGCAACACCGAAGTTGAAGCGAAGACTTATTCCGAAGATGGCGACGACATCGTCGTGATCGGTACGCAGACCTCGGGTTCTGCCGATGAAGGCGTGGACGACGAAGTTGCACAGGACGAAACCGGTTCGGAGAATACCGAGGGCGAGAACATCCTGCTGATCGCGGAGCCGGGCACGATGATCTACACCGTGACGGGCGAGCCTGTCGGGACCGTGTCCTACACCGAGGACCGCGGCGAAATGGGTGGCCTGGTCTTTGTCGACCTTGACGCCGAAGGTGGCTACCAAGTGCCGACTGTTGGCATTCAGGTGAAGTCGCTGCAGACGACCAACGAAGGCAAGGCGCTCGAGTATGCGTTCTCGGTCGACTATCTGCGTGACCGCATCGCCGATGCGATCAACCGCGGCTAACGCCAGTTGTAAAGTGACGAGTATGAACCGGGGTGTTTCGGCGCCCCGGTTTTTCGTGTCCACGGAGTTGTTCGGCGGCGGCTTGGACGCGGGCACGGGGCGTCAAAGATATTGCAGACGCAGCGGAACCTCCGAAGCCCGCAGACGTTGACAGAGCGATACAGATCGCAACACGTCACAAATGCGTGAGGAGACCGAAAATGAACGCCAAGACGAAAGCCAAGGAAATGGTCGAAGACGGTAAGGAAGCCGTCACGAAAGAGGCCGAGGCCCGCGCGGCAGAGATGCGCGACGACGTGGCCGATCACGGCGATACGATTTCAAGCGCGACCAAGAAAGCTGCTGGTGAGTTCGAGGATTATGATGCCGTGAACTCGTTCCTGACCCAGGCGGGTGAGGCCGTCGAGGACGCGACCAACCGCCTGCGCGAGCGGTCGTTGCCGGACATGGTCGAGGATGTGTCGGCGTTTGCACGGCGCAACCCTCTGTTGTTTTTGGGCGGCGCGGCGCTGGCCGGGTTTGCCGCGGCGCGTTTCCTGAGCGCCAGCGCGCCCTCGGATGCGGATGACGGTCCCGAGTTGATCACGGCGGACGATGACGTCTGGTCGGGTTATCTGCCCGAAAGCCCGCACACGGGGACACACGACTGATGAAGGACGCGCCCAAACCACCATTCGGCGTGGTCGTGGCCCGCATCCTGCGCGAAGCGCGGGGACTGCTGGCCGCCCATGCCGACCTGGCGCGGCGGGAGCTGAGCCAGAACCTGAGGTCGGCCAAGGCCGGACTGATCCTGATTGCCGCCGCTTTACTTTTTGCGCTGGTCAGCGTTCACGCCCTTGCGGTGGTGGCCGTGCTGGCACTGGCGGATATGGGGCTTGGATTTGGCACGTCTGCGGCGATCGTGTTCGGGGTGTTCGTCACGCTGACGGTCATACTGGGCGTGATCGGAATGCGGTGCCTGTCGGCGCGGGCAATGATGCCCCGACGCACGATCGAAAGCCTGAAATCAGATATTGCACTATTCGAGGAGAGTCATGATGACCGCGAAGTCTATGGAAAAGCTTGAGAAAGACGCAGAACAGCATCGTGCCGGACTGGCCGATGCGATCGGGGATTTTGCCGAGAGCGTGAACCCCGGACGCCTTGGACGGCAGGCCATCGACGATGCCGCCGAATTTGGCCGGACCGCCACCCACAGCATCACGCAATCGGCCAAGGACCATCCCGTTGGCCTGGCGCTTGTGGGGATCGGCGTGGCAATGCTCGTGGCCGGTGGTACTGCGCATCAGAAGGGTGCGTTTTCCAACGTCGGGCGGAGCTCGAACGGGTTGAGCCAAGACGAGCGTATTGCCCGTGCAGCCGAACGCAACGCCAAGCGCACGCAGATCGCCGCTGGCCGCGTGTCCGCCTCGGCGTCTCGGATGCGCAGGAAGCTCCATAGCGGCCTGGAGCGGCTTGGGCCGGAAGCGCGGGATCGCGTGATCTCGCTGCGGTTGAAGGCCGTCGATGCTCAGGAAGCTGCGGAGCGGTATGCCCGGGGCGCGGCAAAGTCGGCCGTTGATACGCACAACTCGCAACCCCTGGTGACCGGGCTGGTCGCGGCAGGAATCGGCGGATTGCTGGGCGCATTGCTGCCCAGCACGCGCCGCGAAGCCGAGTTGATGGGGGCCCGCCGGGATGCCTTTCTACGTGCAGCCGAAGAGCGCCTTTCGGCGGAAATCTCGGAACTGGAAACCAAGGGCAAGTCCGCGGTCAACGAAGCGGTCCGCGCCGGCACCGAACAGTTCAATTCCAAAGCTGGCTGAAGGTAAATACGCAAGGTGGTATCGGATCACGCCCCGTCGAAGCTGGTAAGGGCCTGCCTTATCACCCTCACATTCATCGCAGTCGTCGCCGCGGCAAAAGAGGCGCAAAACCTCTTTGCCCCGGCGACGTTCGCGCTTGTTCTGGGCGTGGTGATGTCGCCCGTCGCAAGCCGGTTGGAAAGCCTCGGTGTGCCGCGAACCGTCAGCGCGGCTTCCGCGCTGATAGTCGGTGCTGTCGTCATCTTTCTGCTGATTGTTGCGCTGGGACCGTTGCTGTCGGCGCTGATCGATCAGGTGCCGCGCATCCAGCAGCAGTTTCGCGGCTGGATGAACGAACTGACATTCATGTTGCGCAGTATCGGCGGCATCAATTTCGACGTTGAGCGCACCATTTCAGAGGGTGGCGAGAATGCGGTCGAAGAGGCGATTCCGTCCGTCGCGGAAGCGCTGTGGCTGGCGCCAAACCTGTTCGGGCAATTGCTGATTTTCGCGGGGACATTGTTCTTTTTCCTGATGACCCGCGACGACATCTACAGCGCAATCCCACAGTACCGCGTGGCGCTTAAACAGGCCGATCGCGCGGTTTCGCATTATTTTGTGACCATCACGCTGATCAACCTCGGTCTTGGCGCGTCGCTGTTCGGTGTGCTGATCCTCATCGGCCTGCCGAACCCGATGCTGTGGGGCGCGGCGGCATTTCTGGCCAACTTCGTTCTCTACCTTGGCCCGCTGGCGATCGTGTTCTCGTTGTTGCTGGCAGGGCTTTTGACGTTCAACTCGGCCTATGCGCTGGTCGCGCCGGCATCCTTCCTGATGCTGAACGCGCTCGAGGCGCAGTTCGTGACGCCGGCGCTGGTCGGCAAACAACTGAAGGTCAATCCGTTGGTCGTTTTTCTCTCCATCGTATTCGGGCTGTGGCTTTGGGGACCACTTGGGGGTATCGTCGCCCTGCCGGTGGTCGTGTGGGTCTATGCCCTTGTCTCGGCTCAATCGAAGCGCGGGACGGCGTCCGAACACTAGATGGAACAGGTTGCATGACATGGCAGGGTGCTGACGCATATCATTTTGCGCCTTTACCGATAGAGACCAATGCGAGAGGCGACAAACGCCGCATTGGCATCGAGGTGGAATTCTCGGGCTTGTGCGAGCGCAGGGTGGCGTCGATCTTGCAGGAGAACCTGGGCGGCGAGATGGACGACGCCGACCCTCACCTTTTGTTCGTGCGGGGCAGTGCGCTTGGCGATCTGGAGATCGAACTGGACACGGCCCTTGGCAAGAAAAAGAGCGACGGGCTGGCCGGGTCGCAGGTCAAGGACCTGCTGCGCGGGCTGGTGCCGGTCGAGATCGTGACGCCACCGCTGACGCCAGACGAGATCGCGCGGTTCGATGCGATGATCCCGGTTCTGCGCGAGGCCGGGGCGAGCGGGTCGCGCAACGGGGTGTTCCTGGGGTTCGGTGTGCATCTGAATGTCGAGGTGGTCGCGCCCGCCGATCCGCATACGTTGCGCACGGTGCGGGCCTTTGGCCTGCTGGACCCGGTCCTGCGCGCCGAGAACGGCATCGACGTGACGCGCCGCGTGCTGCCATTCGTCAATGCCTGGCCGCGGGCGCTGGTCGACGAACTGGTCGAGGAAAAGCCGGATAGCCTGGAGTTGCTGCTTGACCTGATGGACCCGCACGTGCGGACGCGTAATCATGCGCTGGACCTTCTGCCGCTGATGAAGCACGCGTTGCCGCGGCTGTTCGAGGCCAGCTATCCCGACGAACACTCCACCAAGGCGCGGCCCGCGTTTCACTTTCGCCTGCCCGACAGCCGGATCAACGAGGAGGGCTGGTCGTTGCAGGAACCGTGGGAGATGTGGCGGCTGGTCGAAGAGGTGGCCGCGACCGAGCAGCTGGAGGCGCTGGAAGACGCGTGGCAGGACCATGCGCACTCGGGCGGTGTGCTGCGCCGGGAAAGCGCGTGGGTGCGGATCGCAAGCGATATCCTGGGTCGTGACACGAAATGAGCCGGCCGCTGATCGCCGTGACCACCTCGCAGCGGTCGGGGTGGCGGATTTTTCCCCTGGTGTGGTTCAACCTGTGGCTGGCCGGCGCGCGTGCCGTGCGCTGGGGCGTTGGACGCCCCGCTGACCTGGGCGCGGTGGACGGGCTGATCATCGGGGGCGGCGATGACGTGGGGCCGGAACTGTATGGTGGCGTGCTGGGCGTGTCGGCCACGCTGGATCGCGCACGGGACGATCTGGAACGGGCATTGGCCACCGAGGCGCTGGAGCTGGGCGTGCCGGTTCTGGGGATCTGCCGGGGGGCGCAGATGATGAACGTGGCCTTTGGCGGGACGCTGGATCAGAACGCGTGGCAGACGTTCGGCAAGGCCGAGAAGATCAAGACCATCCTGCCCAAGCGCGACGTGGAGGTATTGCCGAAAACACATCTTGCGCGGATCTGCGGACCCGAGCTGATGCGGGTGAACGCGCTACACACTCAGGCGGTGAGGGCGGTGGGCGCCGGGCTTCGGGTGGCGGCGCGGGACACGCACGGGATGATCCAAGCCATCGAGCGTCAAGCCGATCCGTTTGCCGTCGGGGTGCAGTGGCATCCCGAGCACCTGTTCTATGTGCGGCGCCAGCGGCTTTTGTTCAGGGCGCTGGTCGCGGCGGCGGGGGCCTATCGCGACGCGCGGGCTCAAGTGGAGGCGGTGCTGGAGAACGCATGAAAAAGGGCGCCTCTGGGGCGCCCTTTCGCGTCGGATCAGACCGGATCAAAAGCCGGCGAGAATATTGTCGACGTCGCGGCGGACTTCGTCCTTGTCCTTGCCGACCTTGGCTTGCAGCTTGCCGATCATCTGTTCGCGCTCGCCGCGCGTTTCCTCGATCTCGTCGTCGCTGAGGTCGCCGTAGATCTCGCGCAGCTTGCCTTTGATCTGGGTCCAGTTGCCTTCGATGCGATCTTGGTCCATCTCTCTTTCTCCTATCATATCAGTAGTTTAGGCCGTCCCGATAGTGGGGCGACCGGTCGTTTCATCTCTACTGGATAAACGCGGACGGACCGCCGGGAGTTCCGGTGCGCGTGGCGGATCAGACGATGTTTTCCGTCACGCCGGGCAGGTTGAGCCAAGTATCGCGCAACTGGGCGCTGTCATGCTGAACGAGAAAGCCGTGGCGATTCTCGGGGTTCATGACGCTGTTCTCGGCGATCTTCCTGGACCACCAGGGGAACATGGTGTCATGCGCGCGCGCCTCTGCGGGCAAGTCCTCGAACCACCAGTGCGACATCAGCCGGTCGCGCAGGGTCTGGATGCGGCCCGGGTCGGTGATGCGCACGGCGGCCTCGGTATCCCAGTAGAGCGACCGGCCGTTGAGGTTGGCAGATCCGACCATGGCGAAACTGTCGTCCTGCACGAGGATCTTGTTGTGGACGTGAATCAGCGGTGAGCCTGACAGGGTCTGGATCGTGTCGCGGGCTGCAAAGCGGGGCTGGACCGGTGTGGCGACGATGATGCGGTCGCCGAAGCTGTCGCGCACCATCTCGATCGCGTTGTGCTGGAGCGACATGCCATAGCGGGCGTCGATGCCGATTTCGCTGGAATAGGCGACCTCGTCGGGCAGGCCGGGCAGTATGAGAATTGCGTGCAGGTCGGACCGCCGGCGGCCTTCCTTGGCCAGACGCTTGGCGAGACCGCGGGCACGGAAATACTGCGTCTCGATATAGACCATGTCCTTGGCCCGCTTGAAGGCGCGGATGTGATCCTCTTCGATCTCGTGCAGGAGCGTCTTGGGCGAGACATAGGGCAACTGGGTCGGGCGCTGAGCAGAGAGCGTGCGGCGGATGTATTTCATCGGCGCGGGCTTGCGGCAGGCCTCGATGCTGGTGAGGAAGGTCTTGACGTGATGCGCCGCCTCCTTCGGCTCGGGGCCGCCGCGAATGAGAAGCTGCACGTCGGACCAGGTATGCGCGGCGATGCGGTCATGCTGGGGCGTATCATAGCGCCGCTCGTTGAGGTCGAGCCCTCCCACATAAAGCACCTCGTCGTCGATCACCGCGATCTTCTGGTGGTGCGAGGTGGTGTGCAGCTCTGGCAGAGAGCCGTCGTCGAGGCGCACGGCCTCGCGCAGTTTCTGGTCGTCGTTGAGCGCCATCAGCCGCTTGGAGCGACGCTGAAGCACGGCGGGCAGGAAGGCCAGCCAGGGCAGACGGCCGGCCTTGGCCGGGTGCAGATCGGCGCGGATGCGCAGGTTGTGAATGGGGCAGTCGGAGATTTCCGCCAACGCCGCCGCCTGCCGCACCGTGCGCCATGTCAGGCGGTGCAGTTCGGTGGCGAAGACCGGGTCGAAATCACTGACCGTGAGGTCGATGCGTACGCCGCGGCACAAAAGGTGTTCCAGAAGGTCGAACCACGTTTCTCCGATCTTGCGCGCCTCTTCGCTGCGCAACTGGGTCGACAGGTCGAAAATGCGGAACGAGGCCACGACGTGAGACTTGGCGGCAAGCACGGCCCGTTCGAATACCGGCCATGCTTCCTGCGCGGTTATCATCACCTGGAAGTCTGGATCGTCCTGAGCATGTGTCACTATGGGGCCTCGAAATCCTTTCTTTCGAACACAACGTACAGACCGTAATGCGTGTCGTCCTCGGTCACCTCCTGCTCGCCTTCGAGCTGGCTGACGAAGGCCTGCATGAGCTTGGTGCCCAGACCGCTGACGGTTTCGACATCGGGGATCGGTTGTGGCCTGAGAGGGCCTTTGGTGTTGGTGACGCCAAGCCTGTAACGGCCGTCGTCCTGCTCCTTCAACGTCACCATGACCGACGGGGTTTCATCCTTTTCCGCACCGGCGTATTTCAGTGCGTTTGTCAGTGCCTCGGCCAGAAGCATCGACAGCGGCACGGCCTGGTCGGGGTAAAGCGGCAGGGTATCGATGTCGCGCTCGATCGTGATGCCGGGGACGGTCATCATGGTGGATATGTCGGTCACCACCGCCTCGAGCAGTTCGTTGGCCTCGATCGTCAGAAGGTCGGGGGTGGTGTAGAGGGTGCGGTGCAGCATCGCGAGGCCGTTCACGCGCCGTTGCAGGCTGGCGAGCATGAACTTGGCCTCGGGCGTCTTGGCGCTGCGCAGCTGCATGTTCATGATCGAGGCGATCATTTGCAGGTTGTTCTTGACGCGGTGGTGCACCTCTTTCAGCAGCACCTCCTTGTCCTTGAGATCCTTGTCCTGGCGCGCCTCGGATTCGGCGATGATGATGGCCATGCGGTTGAAGGCGCGTTCGGCCTCGGCGAATTCCTCGGGCGGGTTTTTCAGGCGCAGGGGGAAGCCATCGCGCTGACCGAGAGCGAAGCGGCGCATGGCCGAGCGCAGGTCGCGGACATGGCGGATCACGACGCGGCGCAGTTCGTACCAGGCGAAGGCAAGGCCGGCGGCCCAGATCGCGAAGGGAAAGAGCAGGTTGAGCACGTAGTAGGACAAGGCCCCGCCGCCCCACGCGGAGGCGCGGGCTGGCCAGCTTGCGATGACGCTGACCTGATCCTGAAAGATGCTGGCCACGGCATAGATGCGTTCTTCGCCCGCGCCGCTGACGCCGTTGAACGTGGTGCCGACCTGACGGTTGAGATCTTTGGGTTCGATCAGCCGTGGCAGGATATCCTCGGCGTTTTCGCGTCCACCGCTGGCCGATACCACCTGGCCGTCGCTGGTGAAGGTGACAAAGCGCAGTTCGTGATCGAAGCGGCGGGAGGAGAGCGGCTGGTAGGTCAGGCGCAGCGGCACCGAGAGCGAGACGATGCCGGCAAGGCTGCGGTCGATGTAGACCGGGTGATTGACGACCAGCGCGGGTTGCTGCGTGACCGAGCCGGTGGCCGCGACATAGACGCTGGGGCCGTCCGCGTTGAGCGCGCGCTGAAGACGCTCGAGCGTGCGGAAATCCCGCACCTCGTCGCCCTCGGAACTGCACTCCATGATGCCCGACATCTTGGTGTACCCGGCAAAGGCGATGTGCGTGTTGCTTTCCGCGAATTCGCGCATGACCTCGCGGCAGGCGGGGGCGTCGTCGAGAATGGACAGTGCGGCAAGCCCTTCGGCGGAACCCAGCGTCTGCTGGATCAGCTCGCGTTCGTCCCGAGCGGCGGAGGTTGTCTCGAAGAAGAGCGCGTTCCGGCGCAGGTTCTCGGTTTCGTCCAGCACCTGGTCGGTTTGGTAGACCGCTATGATTCCCAAGGGGAAAAGCGCAAGCGCCAACAACGCAAAAAGACGGAACGACAGCCTGTTGACCATCGTTCCGTATGCGTCGAGCAGGGCTTTGGACTTCTTAGGCAACGCTTTTGTTCGCCGATACGATACCTGCGGTGACCGCGTCCGTCGTTTCCAGGACCTGATCCTCGTCCAGATGCATCAACTCGACCAGCCGCGCCCGGGCACGATTGACGCGGCTTTTGATCGTACCGACAGCGACGCCGCAGGTTTCGGCCGCTTCCTCGTAGGAAAAGCCGCCCGCACCGACCAATACAAGTGCCTCGCGCTGTTCGTCGGGCAGCTTTTCAAAGGCGGTATGGAAGTCGCGCATTTGCAGGCGTCCGTCATGGTCGGGCTTTTTGGCCAGGGACGCGGCAAGTTCGCCATCCGTGTCCGAGACCTCGCGCCGCGCCTTGCGGTGGTGCGAATAATACGTGTTGCGAAGGATGGTGAACAACCAGGCGCGCATGTTGGTGCCCGGCTCGAATTTGTCGATGTTCGTCCACGCCTTGACGAGCGCATCCTGCACCATGTCATCTGCAAGCGCAGAGTTGCGCGTAAGACTCATGGCGAAAGCCCGCATCGGGCCAAGGTGTTCCACCAGTTCGTCACGGGGGTCGCTCATGAATTGTTATCCGATTCCTGATCAGAGCCCTTGGGCGCGCCCTCGGTCTTGAGTTGCTCCAACAGATCGGTAAAACGTGACGGCAGAGGCTCACTGGCCACATCGTCGAACGCACGTTTCAGATTCTCGTCAATGGTCGTATCCACACTTGAAGTCCGTTTTGCTCGGGTCATTATTGTCTCTAAGTTTGACATCTGTGCACTGTGTCTGGAACCTAACGCCATCAAACACGTTAGGTTCCAAGATAGTAG
This sequence comes from Roseovarius sp. SK2, assembly GCF_028807495.1. Classification (NCBI taxonomy): domain Bacteria; kingdom Pseudomonadati; phylum Pseudomonadota; class Alphaproteobacteria; order Rhodobacterales; family Roseobacteraceae; genus Roseovarius; species Roseovarius sp. SK2. Next base: position 674,332 of record NZ_JARAMK010000001.1, on the reverse strand, counting down.
AAAAAAACTGGAAGCAATCAAATGACTGAAAAGACTGCCGAGGATCTCAGCGAGAAGATCGGTGCAAATTTGCCTTACCTTCGTCGGTATGCGCGCGCGCTTACAGGGTCGCAGGAGCGGGGCGATCAATATGCGATGGCGACACTTGAGGCGGTGCTGAGCGACCGTGGTGTTTTCGACGCGTCTATTTCCCCGAAATTGGCGCTGTTCAAGGTGTTTCAGCCGATCTGGGCAACGTCCGGCGCCGTGTTTTCAGACGACGATACAGGATTGCAGGCCAAGGCGCAGGCGCATTTGTCGAAGTTGACCACGAACACGCGCGAGGCGCTGTTGCTGCATACGATCGAGGAATTCACTTTCTCCGAAGTCGCTATCATCATGGACGTGTCCGAGGACGAAGCGCGGTCGCTGGTCGAAATTGCCTATGAGGAAATGTCGAGCGTGCTGTCGGGCCGGGTGATGATCATCGAGGACGAAGCGATCATCGCGATGGACCTGGAAGGCATTGTGGGCGACATGGGTCACCGTATCACCGGCATCGCGCGGACGGAAACCGATGCGCTGAAGCTTTTCAACGAAGAGACGCCGAGCCTCATCCTGTCGGATATCCAGTTGGCCGACGGATCGAGCGGGATCGATGCAGTAAACCGCATCATGGAAAATGCGCCGGACATCCCTGTGATTTTCATCACCGCGTTCCCCGAGCGCCTGCTGACGGGCGAGGGACCCGAGCCTGCGTTCCTGATCCCGAAACCGTACCAATCCGACCAGGTTCGTTCGGCAGTGAGCCAGGCAATGTTCTTTTCGTCGACAGAGACACTGAAGGCCTGAGCCGCCGCGCAGTTTTCCAAGCTCACAAGCCCCTCGTTCATTTGTGCGGGGGGCTTTTTCGTGCGTTTGGAGGACTTGGCACGGGGCACTGCAAAGCGATCGAATGAAAATGGGGGCTGCCGGTTTCGGTCAACCCCCTTAAGGATGTTGTCAGTCGGTTGTGGTCGTCGGGTCACGGTGTGCGGCCGCCGAGCGCACGGGCCACCATGGCCACGACGAATAGCACCAGGAAGATGACAAACAGCACTTGCGCAATTCCGGCGGAGGCCGATGCGATGCCGCCAAATCCGAAGATGCCGGCGATCAATGCAACACCCAGGAATATAAGGGCCCAATGAAGCATCTGCTTGATCCTTTGTTGATCTCGTTACGCGACACAAACGATCAGGCGGCAGGCTGGTTCCAGATATTCTTCAGGCGGCAGGCGGCGTTTGGTCTGTGGTGCAAATATGTTCCACGGGCGCCACTTCGTGCCGGATCGCACCTTCGAGATCGGCGTCAGTGAAGGGGCGGGAGAGCACGCGCATGCCACCTGATGACCCCGGCGCGGATCCGTCGTCGTCGAGCAGCACGATATGAGTATGGCCGGCGGCAAGCGCCGACAGTAGCGTGTCACGCCGCTCGGTCTCGGGCAAGCCGATGAACGCGAAGGAAAAGTGGTTTTCCGACAGAAGGACATGCGCGCGCTCGGTATCGCTTTCGACGATCACCTCTCCGAGCGAACGCGATTTCGCGAAATCCGCAAGGTCTGCGGCTTCCAGAATTTTGCGCGAAGAAACCAGAACAAGGTCTTCGCGCGGCGCAATCTTTTGCATTTACTACCCCCTCGGTATGAGGCAATCATGGCATAGAATCGTGACGCTCACATTAAACTGCGACATATACCAAGAATGGCGATCGATTGCGGGACCTGCCCGTTGAGGGAACTGGAACTATTCGGCGCGATGACGGCCGAAGAACTTGAGTTCATGACGAGCTTCAAGACCGGGGAACTGCGCGCCGAACAGGGGACCGAGATCCTCGCTGAAGGTGCGTCTTCGACCCAGCTTTACACCGCGTTGAGCGGCATGGGCATCCGATACAAGACAATGGCGGAGGGGCGGCGGCAGGTGGTCGGTTTCGTGCTGCCGGGCGATTTCGTCGGATTGCAAAGCGGCGTGATGGGCGAGATGCAGCATTCGGTCGAGGCGACCACGACGATGAAACTGTGCGTCTTCAACAGATCGGATTTCTGGCGGCTGTTCCAGGCGCAGCCGAAGCGGGCGTTTGACCTGACACACCTGGCCGCGCGAGAAGAGCAGCTGCTGGGCGAAGCGCTGGTCACGGTCGGGCAGATGAACGGTGTCGCCCGCGTGGCCTGGGCGCTTTATCGTTTTTTCCAGCGGCTTCGGGCGCTGGAAATGATCGAGAATGGCCGTGTGCCGTTGCCCTATCGCCAGCAGGACCTGGCAGATGCGGTGGGCCTGTCGCTGGTGCATACCAACAAGACGCTGACGCGCCTGCGCGAGGCCGGGGTGGCCACCTGGCAGGACGATGCGCTGGTCGTTCACAAAGAAGTTGAGCTTGCCCGGCTGGGCAACGTGGAACCGGGAGCCCTCGCAACGCGTCCTCTAATCTGAACGATGGAGGATAACGCCCGTGGCAGAGCGGCTGGTCTATTACCCGGACAGCAACCCCGGCATTCGCCGCGAAAAGCGCGGTCGGGGATTTTCGTACATCAATGTCGACGGCACGCGGATCGACTGTCCGAAGAAGCGGCGCGCGTTGCAGGCGCTGGCGGTGCCGCCGGCCTATACCGATGTGTGGATGGCGCCGATGGGCAATGCGCATCTGTTGGCCACCGGCCGCGACGTGCGGACGCGCAAGCAATACAGGTATCATCCCGACTGGGCCGCGCAACGGGCGCAGACCAAGTTCGAGGGGCTTGGCGCGTTCGGCCAGAGCCTTCCGCGGCTGCGGCGCTGGATCGACCATCATCTTTCGGGCGAGGTGGGCAGCGAGGACACCGCGGTGGCAGCGGTTCTGGCGCTGGTCGACCGCGCGGCGCTTCGGCCCGGGTCACGGGCCTATGCCGAGGAAAACCGGACCTATGGGGCGACCACGCTGAAGCGGCGGCCCCTGAGCATCGACGGCGACGCGATTGCGCTGGCCTTCAAGGGCAAGGGCGGCAAGCAGGTGGAAAAGACCTTGCGCGGCAGGAAGCTGGCCAAGGTGATGGAGGCCTGCCAGGACCTGCCGGGCCCGTCGCTGGTGTCGTGGCTGGACGAGGAGGGCAATGCGCGTGGCGTGTCGTCGGACCAATTGAACGCAAAGCTGAACGAGTTGTGCCAGGCCAATGCCACGGCCAAGACGCTGCGCACCTGGCACGGAACGCTGGCCGCTTTCGCGGTCGCGGCACATTCGGACGCTATCAGCATCAAGGCGCTGGCCGAGGCCGCGGCAGAACGTCTGCACAATACACCGGCTATCGCGCAAAAGAGCTATGTACATCCGGAGGTTCTGGAGCTTGCGCGGCTGAAAACGGGGACGCATGGCGCGCGCATTCCGAAGATTGGCACACCTGCGGACGGGTTCCGGCGGGGTGAAGAGGCGCTGATAAAATTTATTTCGTGAGCGGGCACATTTTTTGGAACCTGCACCGACGCGGGGCGTTGATGCAGTGAGACAAACGACAAGGAGACAGCATGTCCGCACCCGAAACAAATTTGGAACGTCAGAAAAAGCGCCATATCGGTCCCCTCGGCGGGATGCTTCTGGTTGTAGCTTTCGCGGCGATCCTGTTCGGCGTGTTCTACATTCTGGCCACCGATGGTGAAGAAGCCGGCGATGGTGTGCAAGCACCTGCAACAAGCACGGAGAACTCAGCCGGTTCCGACACCAACAACTAGGCGATGCAAACAGGTACCGTGGCAGACATTCTTGTCCCCGGGCTGTTCATCATCGCAAACGTGGCGATCCTTTGCTTCGCGATTTTCGTGAAGCGGCAAGAACATAGGCGTGAACGTTCGGAGACCGGGCGGGACGCCGCCGAGACGCGCTGACAGCATCCCCCCGTCCCCTGTCAGTGCGGCGCGTAAAACGCGCCCAGCACCGCAGCCCGTCCCAGGCTGCGGTGCTTAAATTTTTCGGGAACCTTATTAGATTACAGGCGTTTATTTGTCGAACCTTATGAGAGGGGAGTAACGATGAAACGCTTTGTACTATCACTTTTGATCGGAACGATGCCGTTGGCCGCAACAGCCGCGCCGCTGGCTGACGAATTGAAAAACTACGTGGCTGCTGTTGACATGGCAGCGCTTGACAGCGACGCCCGCGCCGAGCTTCAAACGATCATTGCAGACCCAGGCAAAAGCCACGGGAACAAGGTGCTGAGCGTGCATACGGTGCTTGACCGCAACAATGCGCTGCGCGACGTGGACATTCACGGCGGCGCTCTGGACGAAGGCGAAGCGCAAATCGGGCTCGCGTCGTATAACTAACGTCGACTCACAGATTTCAACGGCCACGGATGCGCGTGCCCTGCCAGGGTCACGCGCATTTTCGTTTTCGAGCGGGTCAGCGGGGCTCGTCGACCTCGGGCATGACCTGGGCATAGGTCAGGACGGTAAAGATCAGGGTGCCGCCCACCACGTTGCCGAGCAGCACGGGAAGAAAGAACCCGACGAACGCGGGGGTGGCATCGAGCTGTCCCTGCACCATCAGGTAGGCCATCTCGACCGAGCCGGCGATCACGTGGGTGAAATCGCCCAAGGCGATCAGCCATGTGAAAAGCACGATCAGCCCGATCTCGTTGCGCTTGGAGGACGGCAGCATCCAGACGATCGCCGCGATCAGGACACCGGCGGGGATGCCGCGCATGAAGCCCTCGAACGGCGGAAAGCTGGTGGCGTGTTCGCTGAGTTCGGTAAAGGCGGCGGCGACCGGCTCTGTCAGGACACCACCATGGGCGAAGAAGGCGGCGACGATGAAGGCGCCGATGATATTGGCCACCAAAACCGCGCTCCACAACCTGGCGGTGCGGCCTATGGTGTGGGCGCATGGGTCGATCATCACGGGGACAACGGTGGTGATGGTGTTTTCGGTGAAAAGTTGCAGCCGGGCCATGATCACAAGCACGAACCCAAGCGAATAGCCGAAATTTTCGATGATATAGGCCCAGTCGGCCTCGGGCAGATGCGCGCGCAGCAATGCCTCGCTCAGGACCGAGAACGAGATCAGCAGACCGGCGGCGATGCCCGAGAACCACAGGGCGGTCATCGGGCGTTCAAGTTCCTCTTCGCCATTGCGGCGGATCGACTCGAAAATCAGGCGCGGTGACAGCGCCGCTGCCTCTTCGACGGCTTCCTTTTCTTTTTCCTGCTTGATCAGATCGTTATCGGTCTTCGACATTACCCACTCCGGTCATCGGCACGTTGCCTGCACATATCGCGGTTACACCACGTTCGCGGGAACAAATAGGGCGGCGCGACGTTTTATCCCCAGCATTATTCGGAGAAACCGTCATGGCAGAGTCCAACGGATCGTCCATCAAGGACGAAGACACATACGAGGCGTTGCGCGACAAGGGCTACAGCAAATCGAAGGCGGCCCGGATCGCCAATGCGCAGGCCAACGACAACATGGCCCCGTCGAAGAAAGGCGGCAAAGCCCCGCCCTATGAGCAATGGTCGAAAGCCGAGCTTTACGACCAGGCGCAGAATGTCGGGATCGAAGGTCGATCGGACATGACGAAAGAAGAATTGATCGATGCGCTGAGGCGCGACTGACATGGCAATTTCCCAAGGCGACACGGTCGAGTGGGACTGGGGCAACGGCACCGGTCAGGGTGAGGTCCGGAAGGTCTATACCCAAAAGACCACCGTCAAGATCAAGGGATCCGAGATTACGCGGGATGCCGACGACGATTGCCCCGCGTACCTGATCGAACAGGACGACGGCCACGAGGTGCTGAAAAGCGCCAGCGAAGTGCGCAAAGCCTGAAACAAACGTGAGACTGAAGCGTTAGACACTTAGAAAAGGAGACAAAAATGTTGGAAGTTGGTGGCCTTGGTGGCCTTATCGTGCTGGTGCTGGATATCTGGGCATTGGTGAATATCATCGGCTCGAGCGCCTCGACCGGCAAGAAGGTTCTGTGGAGTTTGCTGGTGATTGTCCTGCCGATTATCGGCTTTATCATCTGGCTGATCGCAGGTCCTCGCAGCGCGTCGACCTCAAAGGTATAAAAGTACTTACAAGTTGATTTTTGCGGGGCGCGTCCGATGGGTGCGCCCCGTTTTCGTTCTGGCTTGCGCGAGGAGACGAGCGTGGCGGGTATACCTGATTAATTTGTTTGGGTATTGAGTGTCTCATCTGGATGTGACACATATGCGCCAACGCGTCTCCAAGCCGAGTCTCATCTTCTGCCAGGCCGACGCACGACACACGCACCGGTGGCAGAAGATCGGGGGATGCGCACGAAATTGCGATCTGCGGGCAAGCCGCGTTCCGAATCCCCTCGTTTTCCGCGATAGTCACGGTCGGAGGGCGCTTGACCGCGCCGCGAATTGGTTTGAAACGTGGCCCGGCCTGCATCCTGCGGGGCGCGGCGTGGATCACGTGAGAAGGAGACGCGAGATGAAGAGGATCATGACCGGCGTCGTTGCGATGGTGACGAGCTTGTGGGCGGCACAAGGCGTGTTGGCGCAGGAAGAAGAGCTGGGCGAGGCCGTGCTGATCGAGCTGAACGCGACCAAGGCGAACGAGGGCAGTTGCACGCTGACCTTCCTGGTGATCAATGGGCATCAGAGCCAGATCGACAAGGCGGTTTATGAAACCGTGCTGTTCGATAGCCAGGGGCAGGTGGACCGCCTGACGCTGTTCGATTTCGGAACCTTGCCGCCAGGGCGCCCGCGGGTGCGCCAGTTCACCGTGCCGGGCATGGCCTGTGACGGGCTGGGCCAGGTGCTGATCAACGGCGCGCATACCTGCGAGGCGGCGGACCTGCCGGAAAGCGCCTGTGCGACCGACCTTAAACTGGACACGCGGACCGATATCGAGGTGACGGGATGAACGGGATGTTGGAAAGCCTGCGCCAGGTCGCCGATCTGGGCGGTCCGGTCGTTCTTATCCTGCTGGCGGTGTCGGTGATCACGCTGGCGACGGTCCTTTACAAGCTGTGGCAGTTCTCGGCGGCCGGTGTCGGACGGCACAAGGCGCTGAAGGATGCGGTCGCGGCCTGGGACGAGGGCGATCTTGCGGCGGCGCTGGCGGCGCTGAAGCAATCGAAGAGCTACCTTGCGCCGGTGATCGAAATGGCGTTCTCGGCCCGTCCGGAAGATGTCAAGCGGCTGGAGGCCGAGGCGGAATCGCGCTTTGCCCGTCTGGAAGGCGGGTTTCGCCTGCTTGATAGCGTGGCGCAATTGGCGCCGCTCCTGGGTTTGTTCGGCACGGTGCTGGGCATGATCGAGGCGTTCCAGTCCTTGCAGGAGGCCGGGTCGCAGGTCGATCCGTCGCTTCTGGCGGGGGGCATCTGGGTGGCGCTGCTGACCACCGCCGTGGGGCTGGCCGTTGCCATGCCGACCGCGATGGTGCTGAGCTGGTTCGAGGGCCGTATGGACGGCGAACGCGTCACGGCGGAGCGGGCGATTTCGACGGTCCTGTATCCGCAGGGCCGGGCCGGACATGCCCCCGAGTTCGAGGCGGAGCCGAGCCGTGCGTAAGACCTCGCGGCGCAGGCGCTTGTCGATGACGTCGCTGATCGACGTGATCTTCCTGCTGTTGTTGTTCTTCATGCTGTCATCGACCTTTTCGCGCTTTGCGGAGGTCGAGCTGGCCGCCGCCGGGGCGGGCGGCAGTGGCAGCAGCGAGGCCAAGATCAGCTTTCTGCGCCTGAGCGACGAGGGCTTGAGCCTGAATGGAAAGGATATGGAGATCGAAGGGCTGAGTGCCGCCTTTGCCGAGATGCCGCCGAGCGACGAGGCCCGGCCCGTGGTCGTCAGCCTGCGTGACGGCGTGACGTCACAACGGCTGACCGATCTTCTGGTCGTGCTGCGCGGCATCGAGCGCGTCAGCATCAGCGTGCTGGGGTCCTGAGATGCGCAAGGCCAAGACATCCTCGCGCCGGGAGCCGACGATTGCATTGATCAACATCGTGTTCCTGATGCTGGTGTTCTTCATGGTGGCGGGCACCCTGTCGCAACCTTTGGACAAGGAACTGAGCCTTGTGCGGACGGCGGACCTGGAAGGGCGGTCGCCGCCCGACACGCTGGTCGTGCATCCCGACGGGCGGATGAGTTTCCGTGGCGAGGATATCGCCTCGGTCGAGGATTTCCTGGCGCGGCGCAGTGATGAAGAGCGAGAGGTGGTGCGGGTGGTCCCCGATCAGGAGCTGTCGGCGCAGACACTGGTAAACCTGGCGCGGGATCTGCGCGGCGCAGGAGCCGAGCGGGTGCTGATCGTCACCCAGAGGGGGTTGGAATGATCGCGTCATCCCGTCTTGTGAAAACCTTTGCCGCCACGGCGGCGCTTGTCGTGCATGGTACCGTCGTGGCCGCGGTTTTCCAGGGCGAGGCGATCGAGATCGAGGGCGATGCGGGCGGCGTGGAGGCCAGCATCGGCAACAGCTTTGCCGACATGGCGGCGGGGGTGATGACGCCGGATGCCACCGAGGAAGCCGTCGAGGAGACACCACCGGAGGAGGTGACGTCGCAGGAACTTCCGGACGCGGTGACGGAAGACGCGACACCTCAGGAAACGGCGCAGGACATTCCAGAAGAAACTGCGCACGACCGGCCCGAGACCTTGCCAGAGGTCGAGCCGCAGGAAGCCGCCGAGCCGGTGGAACAGGCCGAGACTGCGCCTGTCGTACCGGCCGAAACGCCCGCCGAAAGTGTGCCTGACCCGGTCGAGCAGGCGGAGATCACGCCGAACGTGCCATTGGTCCCGGTGACCCCGTCCGAGACCGTGCCGGAGGAAAGCGTGCAGCCGACAGAACCGCAGCAGGCGGAGATGCTGGAGCCGGTGGACGAGGCGCCGACGGCGGTGACACGCTCGTTGCGGCCCAAGCCGCGCAGCGCGGAGTTCGAGGAAGCGCACAAACCCGAACCGCCCAAGGCGCAGCCGAAGAAGAGAGAACCCGCACCCAAGCGCACGACCCAGTCGAAGCCCAAGCCGCAGCCCAAGGGCAACGCGCAGCAGAACGCGCGCGCGGGCAGTGCCACGGGGTCCCAGACGCAGACCAGATCGGCGGCGCAAGGTTCGGGCCAATCGCAGGCGGCCGGCAATGCCGCGGTCAGCAACTATCCCGGAAAGGTCATGCGGAAGATCTCGCGTGTGCCGCGCCCGCGCGTGGGCAGTCGAGGGACGGCGGTTGTGTCGTTCCGCATCGGCGGCAACGGCGGTCTGGCGGGGGTTTCGATTGCACGCAGTTCCGGTTCGTCAGCGCTGGACCAGGCGGCGGTGCGGATGATCCAGCGGGCTGCGCCGTTCCCGCCGCCGCCTGCAGGCGCACGGACCAGTTTCTCGATCAACATCAAGGGCAGTTGACGGCGTTTACCGGACGATCCGGTGATTGCTCAGGCCCCAGTCGGTGTAGAGATCGGCGATGATGGTGCCGAACTGCGCTTCTGCGTTTTCCAGCGAGCTGCGCGTATCGCGCGATCCGCCGAAGATCACCGCCGGCTCGCCGATGGAAATGTCACCGAGGCCCGTGACGTCGGCCACGGTGGTGTTCATGGAGATGCGGCCCAGAATCGGCGCCTCGTGCCCGCCGATCAGGGCCGTGCCGCTGTTCTGACCAGCGCGGCGGACACCGTTGGCGTAGCCGATGGAGAGGCAGGCCAGGCGGCGGGGGGTATCCAGAACGAAGGTGCGGTCGTAGCCCACGGTCGCGCCTGCCGGGTAATCGCCAAGGCTGACGACGCGGGTCTTCAGGTCCATCGTGGTCTGAAAGCCCCATTCGGGCTTTAGGATGCCATAGAGAACGGCTCCGCAGCGGTACATGTCGGTCTTGACGGGTTCATCGGAGACGAGAGTGAGCGAGCTGCCGGCATGGATGAGAGTGCTGTCGCGCGAGAGGCTGCCTTGGTGCAGGACCCAGTCGGCGTGCTTTTGAAAGAGCGCGGCGCTGGCACGCAGATCGTCCGGCGCGTTGCTGGGAAAATGGCTTGTTATGGCGGTGACGCTGTCGCCCAGGTGGTCGAGGATGGCGCGGCAGGCAGCGCGGCCGTTCTCGGTTTCGATTTCCAGACCGTCGCGGGACATGCCCAAGGCGTTGAGAGACAGGTGGGCGCGGACGGGGGCACCGGAGTTCCTAAGTGCAGCCAGGTTTTCGGCGGCCTCGACCGTGCCGACCTGTTCCTCGACCTTGTCGGGCAGGGCCGCGCGGGCCTCAACCGGCGTGGCAGCGCGTAGGCGGATGAGCTGGCCGGTGTAGCCTGCGTCGCGAACCGCGCGGGCCTCGGCGTTCGAGGTGATGGCGATGCAGTCGATGCCATGGGCGCGGACCAGCGGGACGACGTTGGCGATGCCGTGGCCATAGGCGTCGGCCTTCAGCACGGCGCAGAAGCGTCGGCTCTTGGGGACGAGGCCAAGCGCAATGCGGATGTTGGCGTCGATCCGGTCGCGATGCACCTCGCACCAGGCGTCGGGGATCGCGGGGTCGGTCATGTGTCGGGCAAGCCCAGGATGTGATCGACGATGCCGGTGAACTGGTCGATCACGACGGGCAGGAGTGCGTCGGGGAAGTCATAATCGGGATTGTGTAGCTGGGGCATGTCCGTGCCCGCGCCGACATAGAGCATTGCGGCCTTCGCGCCGTCATCGCCGATACGCCCGAAATCCTCGGACCAGCGCATGGGCGTGGCCATCTCGACGACCTCATGCCCGAGGTCGTGGGCCACGCGGCGGGCGATGTCGGTGGTGTCCGCGTCGTTGACCACCCCGCGAAAGACGTCGTGCCAGTGGATGTCGGTGACAAGCTCGCCCTGCGCCTGGGCAACCTTGTGCAAGGCGGTGTTTATCAGCGCGTCCATCCCCTCGTTGGTCATGGTGCGCAGGGTGACGCGCAGCTCGCCATCGGCGGGGGCGATGCCGAAGGCGGGCTCGCCAAGGTTGGCATGGGTGAGGGTGGCGAGGGTGAAATCGGCGTCGGCGATCGTGCCGCGGCTGAGGGCGGGCAGGGCGGTCATAAGGGTTGCCATGGCCGGGCCGGGGGACAGGCCGTCCTCGGGGGCCGCGGCGTGAGAGCTTTTGCCGGTCAGCAGGATCTGCATCCCGCGCGAGGCGCAGTTGGCGGGGCCGGAGCGAAGGCCGATCTCTCCCAGCGGGCGGCCGGGGACATTGTGGTAGGCGAAGGCATAATCCGGGCGGATCTCGGGCCATTGCGGGTCTTCGATCACAGCTTGAGCGCCCGCGCCGGTTTCCTCGGCCGGTTGGAAGAGCAGGACGATGCGGCCCTTGGCAGGCCGGGTGGCAAGGCGCATGGCGACGCCCAGCAGGGTGGCCATGTGGCCGTCATGGCCGCAGAGGTGGCCCTTGCCGTCGATCTGCGAGGCATGGGGGATGGTGTTGATTTCTCGGATGGGCAGACCGTCGAGTTCGCAGCGCAGAAGGACGGTGGGGCCAGGGGCGCGGCCAGTGAATTCGGCGGCGACGCCGTGGCCGCCGAGGCCTTGCCAGATGCGGTCAGCGCCGAGGGTGGTGAGTTCGCGCGTGATGCGCCTGGCAGTCTCGACCTCGTCGCCCGACACTTCGGGGCGGCAGTGCAGGTCATGGCGCAGGGCCGTGAGATAGGCGATCTGGTTGGAGGGAAGCGTGATCATGGGAGCCTCAGAAGATTTCCAGAAGTCCGGCGGCGCCCTGGCCGCCGCCGACGCACATCGAGACAACGCCCCACTTGGCGCCGCGGCGGCGGCCTTCGAGCAGGATATGCCCGGCCATGCGGGCGCCGGACATGCCGTAGGGATGGCCGATGGAGATGGCACCGCCGTTGACGTTGAGTTTGTCGTCCGCGATGCCCAGCGTGTCGCGGCAATATAGAAGCTGGGCGGCGAAGGCCTCGTTGATTTCCCAGAGGTCGATGTCGCTTTGGGTGAGGCCCGCGCGGTCGAGCAGCCGGGGGATTGCGTGGACGGGGCCGATGCCCATCTCCTGCGGCGCGACACCGGCGACGGTGAAGCCGCGTAGCGCGCCAAGTGGGCTGAGGTTGCGGCGCGACGCTTCGGCTTCGGACATGACGACGAGGGCGGCGGCGCCGTCGGAGAGCTGGCTGGCATTGCCGGCGGTGACGGTTTTGTCCGGGCCGCGCACGGGCTGAAGGTTGGCCAGCCCTTCGGCGGTGGTGCCGGGGCGGTTGCATTCGTCTTGTTCGATCCGGACGGACTCTTCGTGTGTTTCTTTCGTGGTCTTGTCGGTGACCAGCTTGGTCGCCTCGACGGGGATGATCTCGTCTGCGAAAAGGCCGGTGTCTTGTGCCTGCGCGGTGCGCTGCTGGCTTTGCAGGGCGTAGGCGTCCTGCGCCTCGCGGGTGACGCCGTAGCGGGCGGCGACGACCTCTGCCGTATCCAGCATGGCCATGTAGTAACTGTCGGGCACGGCGGGGTCGCGGTAGCGGTGGGCGTTCCAGTGGTCGTTCTGGACGAGTGAGATGCTGTCGAGGCCACCGGCGAGGGCGACGTCCACGCCCTCGGCTTGGACGATGTGGGTGGCGATGGCCAGCGCGTTGAGGCCCGAGGCGCATTGGCGGTCGATCGTGGCGCCTGCGACGCTGTCGGGCAGATGTGCCGCCTGCGCGATGTGACGGGCGACGTTTACGCCGGAGGTGCCCTGAGTGAGGGCGGAGCCGAAGATGGCGTCCTCGACCTCGTCGCCTTCAAGCCCGGCGCGTTCGAGTGCGGCGCGGACGGCGGGCGCGGCGAGGCTGGGGGCCGTGAGGTTGTTGAAGGCGCCGCGATAGGCCTTGCCGATGGGGGTGCGGGCGGTGGAGACGATGACGGCGGTGCGCATGGCTCAGGACTCCTCCGTGCCGCACCAGTCGGCGATGAAAAGCGCGGTGGCTTTCGTGACGCGGCGGAGGCTGTCCAGGTCTACCCGTTCATTGAAGCCGTGGATCGCCTCGGCCCGGGGGCCGTAGACTAGCGCGGGCGTATCGGCATAAAGGCCAAAGAAGCGCGCGTCGGTGGTGGCGGTGATCGGCTCGCGGGTGAGCGCCTCGCCGGTGACGGTTCGGTGGGCGGTTTCGAGTGATGCGACGGCATTGGTGGCGGTCTGCGAGCTGTCGCGAGAGAGCGCGTAACCTTCGGCGTGAAAGCCGTGATAGACGATCTCGGGCAGGGAGTTGCGCAGGAAGGCGTTTTGCTGGGCGGCGTCACGGATGACCTGCTCGATCTCCTGTTTCGCGGCGTCGAGGGATTGACCGGGGAAAAGCCCCATGCGCACATCGAAGACGGCCCAGGCGGGGACGGAGCTGGTCCAGTCGCCGCCTTGAAACTTGCCGATGTTGAGGTTGAGCGCGTGGTCCATCTGGGCATATTCGGGCGGGCGGTTCTCAGCCGCGTTCCAACGATGCTCCATGTCGTGCAGGGCCTGGATCAGCGGGAAGGCCGCCTCGATGGCGTTGGCGCCGGTGCCGGCATAGGCGACATGGGTGGGCAGGCCCTTGAGGTGGACCTGGAACCACAGGACGCCAAGCTGAGCGCTGACAAGTTGTTCGGCGAAAGGTTCGGGGATGAGGGCGGCGTCGGCGGTGTATCCCCGGGCGAGGCAGGCCAGTGCACCGTTGCCGGTGCATTCCTCCTCGACGACGGATTGGAAGTGGACGTCCGCCGCCGGGGCGAGGCCGCAGGCGGTGAGCGCATCGAGCGCGAAGAGGTTGGAGGCGAGGCCCGCCTTCATGTCACCGCCGCCGCGACCGTAGAGCCAGCCGTCGGCCACATGCGGCTCGAACGGGGGGCTGTCCCACATGTCGAGGGGGCCGGCGGGGACCACGTCGATATGGCCGTTGAGGGTGAGGGAGCGGCCCTTGGAGGTTTTGGAGCGATGCGTGGCGACGACGTTCACGGCGTTCTCGTAGGGGGTGAGGACGGGAGAGAAGCCGGGGAGGTTCTGGATGTCGGTGATGTCGATCTGCCAGCGGTCAACCGGATAGCCTCGCGTGGTCAGTTCGGTCGCCATGAAGTCTTGCGCGGATTGTTCATTGCCGCGTGTGGAGGGGTGGGACGTGAGCTCGCTCAGGAACGCGACTTGCCGGTCGAAACCGGCATCGACGGCGGCACAGAGGCGGGTTTTGAGGTCTTCGGTCATTAAGGCGGCTCAGAAAGTCGGAATGGGGGCGTCGGGAATTGAAAGAGGCGCATCGGTGGCGCGTTGCACGTCCTCGGGGCTGGTGCCTTCGGCAAGTTCGGTCAGGGCGAACCCGTCGGGAGTGACGTCGATCACGGCAAGATCGGTGAAGATGCGGGTGACGCAGGCGCTGGCCGAGAGAGGCAGGGCGCAGGTCTGCTTTAGCTTGGGGTTTCCGGCGCGGTCGGTGTGGGTGGTGAGCACCGCGACGCGGCGGGCCTTTTGCGCGAGTTCTATGCCGCCGCCCGCGCCGGGGCTGAACTTGCCGGGGATCTTCCAGTTGGCCAGATCGCCGGCTTCGCTGACCTCGAATGCGCCGAGCATGGTGAGGTCGAGCCGGCCCGAGCGGACCACGGCAAAGCTGGTGGCGCTGTCGAAGAAGGCCGAGCCGGGCACGGGCGTGACGTAGGCCCCGCCCGCGTCGATCAGGTTGCGGTCGGCGCGGTCGGGCGAGAGCGCCGGCCCGATCCCGGTCATGCCGTTTTCCGTGTGCAGGCAGACTGGGAAATCGGCGGGCAGGTGGTTCACGACCTTCGTCGGCAGGCCGATTCCGAGGTTGACGACCATGCCCGGTGCAATCTCGCGCGCGGCGCGGGCAACCATGCGATCCCTAGCGTCGGACAACGGCGTAATCCTCTGTGATCTCGGGCAGTTCCGTGACGTGATCGACGAAGACGCCGGGGGTGTGGACGGTGTTGGGATCAAGTTCTCCCAGCGGCACGACGCGCTCGGCCTCCGCGATCACAAGTGGCGCGGCCATGGCCATGAGCGGGTTGAAATTCTGCGCCGTGGCGACATAGGCGAGGTTGCCGAAGGGGTCGGCGGTGTCGGCGTGGATCAGGGCCACGTCGGCGCGCAAGGCCGGCTCGACTAGGTAGGGGGTGCCGTTCATCTCGACCACCTGCTTGCCGCGGGCCAGTTCGGTGTCGATTCCGATATCGCTGAGGATCGCACCGATGCCCGCGCCGCCTGCGCGGATACGCTCAGCCAGGATGCCTTGCGCGTTGAACTCGACCTCGAGCGCGCCTGAATTCATCAGGCCGATGGCGTGGCTGTTGAGACCCAGATGCGTGGTGATGAGGCGTTTGACCTGTCCGCTTTGCAGCAGGTGATCGATGCCCATGCCGGGCTCGTTGGCGTCGTTCTTGATGAGCGTCAGGTCGCGCGCGCCGTGGGCCACCAGCGCCCGGATCAGGGTCATGGGCGTGCCGGGGACGCCGAAGCCGCCGACCATTATACTGTCGCTGTCCTTGATCTGGGCTATAGCGGCCTCGATGGAGGTGCGCTTGTCAGGGAGCCTCATGCCGCGCTCTCCACCGGCAGGCCGATCTCACGCGCGAAGGCGTCGAGGGCGTCGCGGAGGATTGCCATCATTTCGGCGATTTGCGCCTCGGTGACGATGAGGGGCGGGGCGACGAGGAAATGGTCGCCCTTGGTGCCGCCACGGGTGCGGCGGGAATATATGATAAGGCCGCGGGCATAGGCCAGTTCGACGAGGCGGTCATGGGCGTTGAGCGCAGGGTCGAGCGGTTCCATCGTGGTGCGGTCGGAGACGAATTCGAAGGCTGTGAGCAGGCCCTTGCCGCGCACGTCACCGATGAAGGGATAGCGGTCCATCAGGGCGCGCAGTTCTGACATCAGGACGTCACCCATGCGGGCGGCATTGCCGATAAGGTCGTGCTTCTCCATCTCTTCCAGCACCGCAAGGCCTGCGGCGCAGGCCAGCGGGTTGCCGGCATAGGTGAAGCCGTGGGCGAAGCCGCCCGCATCCAGCACCGGATCGACAAGGCGGCGACCCGCGACCATCGCGCCGAGGGGTGCGTAGCCCGCGCCGAAGCCCTTGGACATGGCGACGATATCGGGGGTGATGCCCCAGTGTTCGGCAGCGAGGAATTTGCCCGTGCGGCCCGCGCCGGTCATGACCTCGTCATAGATCAGGAGCACGCCGAATTCGTCGCAGGTCTCGCGGATGCGTCCATAATAGCTGTCGGGCGCGACGAGCGCGCCGGTGGAGGCACCGCCGACGGGTTCCATGATGAAGGCTAGCACGGTGTCGGGACCCTCGGCGAGGATTTTGTCACGCAGAAGCTCGGCGTATTTCAGGCCGCGCGCCTCTTCCGTCAGGTTGTCGCGGTCTAGATAGGTGGTGGGGGCGGCGACCTTGGGCATCTCGCTCATCATCGGAGCGAAGGGGTCGCGCAGGGGCGCGTAGCCGGTGAGGTCGAGCGCGCCGAAAGTGCAGCCATGGTAGGAGGGAAAGCGCGAGATGACCTTGTAGCGGTCGTTATGGCCTTGGGTCAGAGCGTATTGACGGGCCAGTTTCACGGCGCTTTCCACCGCCTCGGACCCGCCGGAGACGAAAAACACGCGGTCCAGCCCCTCGGGCGTCATGGCGACGGTTTTCGCGGCCAGATCCTCGGACGGGTGGGTGCGGAAATGCAGGCGGTAGCCGAAGGTGGCCTTGTCCATCTGCGCCTTCATTTTGGCCAGCACGCGCGGGTTGGAGTGGCCGATATTGGACACCATTGCGCCCGACGAGCCGTCGATGTACCGCTTGCCGGCCTCGTCGATCAGGTAGATGCCCTCGCCGTGGTCGAGGAACGGTCGCGGGTTGCGCGACTGGTAGAAGAGATAGGACGTGTTGTCGGTCACTTGGCGCCTGCGAGGTGTTTGCGAAGAAATTCGCGGGTGCGTTCCTTGGTAGGGTTCTTGAAGACGACGCTGGGCGGGCCTTCCTCGACCACCACGCCCTTGTCCATGAAAAGAACGCGGTCACAGACGGAGGCGGCGAAATCCATCTCGTGTGTCACGATGATCATGGTCATGTGTTCCTCGGCCAGCTTTTTCATGACCTGGTTCACCTCGTCCACCAGTTCGGGGTCGAGGGCGGAGGTGGCCTCGTCGAAAAGCATCAGCTTGGGCTTCATGGCGAGGGCACGGGCGATCGCGACGCGCTGTTTCTGGCCGCCTGACAGCTGCGAGGGGTAATAGTCGATCCGTTCCAGCATCCCGACCTTGTCGAGCTGTTCCTCAGCCAGTTTGTCGGCGTCGGCCTTGCTGAGACCCTTGAGCAGCTTGGGCGCCATGGTGACGTTGTCGCGGGCGGTCATGTGCGGGAAAAGGTTGAAGTGCTGGAAGACCATGCCGATGTTCTGGCGCATCTGGTTGATGTGCTTTTCGTATTGGCGGTAGGGGAGGTCCTTGTTTACCTGGACGCCGTCGAGCCATATCTCGCCCCCCGTCAGCGCGTCGAGGTCGTTGATGGCTCGCAGCAGCGTGGACTTGCCCGAGCCCGACGGGCCGATGATCGCCACGATCTGGCCGCGGGCGACGTTGAGGCTGATGTCCTTGAGAACCTCAAGCTTGCCGAAGGATTTCTGGGCGTGCTTGATTTCGACGAAATGTTCGGTGTCGGTCATGGTCTGTCTCCTGACGATCAGCGCGAGATTGCGATGCGGCGCTCGATGCGGCGCTGCACCCATTCCATGCAGAGGTTGATGACGTAGTAGAAGGCGGCGGCGACGAGGTAGAACTCGAACGGTCTGTAGGTGGCACCGATCACGCGTTGCGCCGAGAGGGTCAGTTCGCTGACCCCGATCACCGACACCAGCGCGCTGTCCTTCAGAAGCGCGATCATGTTGTTGCCGATGGGGGGGATCACGTCGCGCACGGCCTGCGGGATGACCACCTTGCGCAGCGCCTGGCCACGGCTGAGGCCGACGGTGCGGGCGGCCTCCATCTGGCCCTTGTCGACGGACAGGATGGCGGTCTGGATCAGTTCGGAATTGTAGACTGCGAAGTGTAGGCCAAGCCCGATGATGCCGGCGACGAAGGCGGGCAGGTCAATGCCGATCTGCACGAGGCCAAAATAGATCAGGAAGAGCTGCAGCAGAAGCGGCGTGCCCATGAAGACCCATTCGATCAGGCGGAAGGGCTGGCGGATGATCCACGGCGCGTATAGCGCGATAACCGCGAAAATGATCCCGCCGAAGAAGCTGACGAGCGCGGCGGCGACGGCGATGAAGATCGTCCACAGACACCCCAGCAGGATCACGTCGAGATGTTCCGGAACAACCGTAAAGTCGAGGCCCATTCTGGTTTTCCTTTCCGATCAGTTGATCTGGACGCGGCGGTCCAGCCAGGCGACGGCCCGGCCGGTGGCGTAGATGATGATCATGTAGAGAATGCCCGCGAGGAGGAACATCTCGAACGGTTTGTAGGTGGAGCCGATGTAGCGCTGCGCGGTGTAGGTGAGTTCGACCACCGAGATGGCGGCCACGAGCGCGGTGGACTTGATCAGCATGTTGAGGTTCACGCCCAGCGGGCGGACCATCAGGCGGGCGGCTTGGGGCAGGATGGCGTTGTAGAATGTCTGCCACCGGCTGAGGCCGAGGGTGCGGGCGGCCTCGCGCTGGCCCTTGGGGATCGAGATGATCGCGCCGCGGATGGTTTCGGTCATGTAGGCGCCGACATTGACGCCAAGGCCGATGACTCCGGCCTCGAACGCGTCGAGCTGGATGCCGACCTGGGGCCCGCCGAAATAGAGGATGAAAAGCTGGATGAGTGCGGGCGTGCCGCGAAAGACGCTGACATAGGCCGCGCCGATGAAGCGGAAGACCGCGAGGCGCGAGAGCCGCATCGCCGCGCCAAGCGCGCCGCAAGTGAGGCCGAGCAAGGCCGTCAGGACAGACAGCTGGATCGTCACCCACGCGGCTTGCAGGAAGAAGGGGTAGACCCTTTGCATCAACTCTATGTCCATGGCGTGTCCTTCTGGCAGGTCGCGGGGCCGGGGCATGCACGGGGCTCTTGTCCGGCGAGATCGAGTACGTGCTTGGACGGGACGGCGGCAAGGCGCAGTGCGCGCGGGCCGTCAGCCGGTCCGATCGGGGATCAGGTTCCCGGAAGGCCCCGCCACCCTGCGATGGCGGCGGGGCGAAAGGGTTTAGCGGATATCTGCGCCGACCCACTTTTCAGCGAGTTCGAGATAGGTGCCGTCTTCCATCATGGAATCGAGCGCCTCCTGCATGGCGGCGGCGAGTTCGGGGCTGCCTTCGCGGATGGCGATGCCCGCGCCGAAGGGGTCGGTCGTGGGATCGGCGAACATCTCGTATTCCTGGCCTTTCTCGCCCATGGCGAGGATGGCGGCGATGGAGTCGTTCACGATGGCGTCGACGCGGCCATTCTCGAGCTCAAGCAGCAGTTCGGGCAGGCCCTTGTAGGTGCTGACGTTGTAGCCGCGCTCGCGCGCCCAGTCCTCGTGCGTTTCACCCAAGGTCAGGCCGACCTTCTTGCCTTCGAGGTCCTCGAGGCTGGAGATGCCCGAGCCGGGCTGGGTGAAGATGGCGCGCTTGTCGGAATAGTAGGGGCCGACGAAATCCACGACCTCGTCCCGTTCGTCGGTGATGGTCATGGAGCCGACGATGGCGTCGTACTTGTTGGAAAGCAGCCCGCCGATGATTCCATCCCACGCGGTGGTGACGATCTCGGCCTCGAGTCCCATGCGCTTGGCGATCTCGGTGCCGATGGCGGGGTCGAAGCCCACCACCTCGTTCTGGTCGTTGACGAAGTTGAACGGCGGGTAGGCGCCGGACATCGCGATGCGGATGACACCCTTTTCCTTAAGGGTTTCAAGTTCTTCCGCGGCAGCGGGCGCGAGGCCGGCCACGGCAAGGCCCATGGCCACGACAGCGGATTTCAGAACGGTTCGGCGGAATGTCATATGTCTCTCCATGTTGGTTTTAAGTGGCGGGTCTTTCGCCCGTGCAGCATCGGCGGATTGCACCGCTCCTGCAAAAGCCTTGCATGAGGGCGGCTATCGCGCAAATAAATAATAAGCATCCTGATTATAGGTGAAATCTATGAGCTTGCCGCAGCGCCCCCGCTTTCCCTGGAACCTGGACTGGAACCTGTTGCGCACCTTCATGGTGGTGGTCGAGCAACGGGGCATCTCGAAGGCCGCGACCCATCTGGGCCTGAAACAGCCCACGGTGTCGGCGGCGCTGAAGCGGCTGGAGCAGGCGATCGGCAAGACGCTGGTGATCCGCAAGCCCAACGAGTTCACCATCACGCGGGCCGGGCAGGTGCTTTATACCGAATGCGCCACGATCTTCGGTACGGTGTCGCAGATCCCCGCGATCCTGGACGAGGACAATGCCGAGTTGCGCGGGCATCTTTCTATCGCGATCACCAGTTCGGTCATCTCGGAGCATTTCGACAGCATCCTGAACCGATTTGCCCAGGCGCATCCCAGCGTGACCTATTCCTTCACCGTCTACGAGAGCGACGAAGTGGAGACGATGATCAAGCTGAACCGGGCCAGTTTCGGGATATGCCTGTTGTCGAGCGTGCCCAAGAGCCTGATGACGATGGTGCTCTACCGCGAGTATTTCGGGCTGTATTGCGGGGCGCGGCATCCGCTGTTCGGGGCCGAGGAGATCAGGCCCGAGGACCTGGAGGGGGAGCCTTTCGTGGCGTTCCAGACGGAAGCCGAAGGTGGCCCTCTGGAGGCGATCTCGAAGCTGCGGGCGCGGCTGAATCTGTCGCGCGACTGGCGCGGCGTGTCGTCGAGTCTGAACGAGATCCGGCGCATGATCATGGCCAATGTGGGTATTGGTGCGCTGCCGCTGCACGTAGCGGCACAGGACGTGGCGGCGGGGCACATCCGGCAGTTGCCGCCCTATGACAACCTGCCGATGGTGAGCATCTACCTGCTGAGCAATCCCGCCCGCCGCCGTTCGGAGGCCGAGGCGAAATTCCTGGAAGTGATCGAGAGCGAGCTGTCAACCATCGGGATCGCCGAAAGAACCTATGGCACAATGGACGCAGATGAGGGGGCTGGTAGCGCGATCCGGCGTTAGCGATTGTCTGTTTTGATCGGAGAAGGGCGTTTTCAGTACGGATTTCGGGGCGCTTGCCGTTCGGAATGCTTTTTGCCGTCGCTCTGACAGGTTGCCCGTGTGGCAGCTTCAGGAAAACCCGAAGCGATTCATGGCGACATTCGGAGCAGTATAGCTTGGAGTCTCTAGAACCCCATGCTGTCCTTGTCGTACCAGAAATCTTCCAGGTTGCGAGCGTGGCGCCCGCTTTCGCGCTCCGCGCTTTCGTGCGCCGTGGCCAGCGCGTCCACCGCGCTCTGGCCTGATTTCCAGACCAGGCGAACCTGCTCGCCGGCCGAGACGAACGCATTGATCGGCGTGCCATCGTTCGAATAAAGCTCCATGCTGCGCAGGATCAGGTTCACCTGATCCGCCAGCTTATCTGGACTCAATTGCGATCCGTATTCCAGGACGCAGAGGTAGGTGCCGTTCCCTGCATAGGAAATCAACGCTCCGAACTCTTCGAGTGCGACAGATATCGCCTCGGCCACGTCGGTCACGATGCACTCGTATTCGTAACGGGATGATTTCCGGTGCAGTTCTTCGATGTCCCGGATTGTGAACCCGATGATGGACGACCCGAACAGCTTTTTTCTCGACATCAACGACACGTAGTTCTCAAGCGCGAGATACGTGATGCACCCGTCCACGTCCTGTACGAAAATCGGTTCATGCAGCGCAAGCGTCGTGGACCCGTCCCCGAGCGGCTCTGGCTCTGCCTTGGACCTGGCGCTGATGGCGGTCTGCCGGCTGCTTTTGGACAGATCGTTGATCAGCTGGATACGGCCGCGCAGGTTGTCGACATCGAACGGCTTGGTGATATAGTCGCTGGCCCCCGCCGCGAAGGCCCGGTCAATGTAGGATTTGTCGGTCATTGCCGTGAGCATCAGGATGGGCGTCAGCTGATACTCGGGGCGCGCGCGGAGCGTCCCGCAAAGCGAGATACCGTCGGTGTCCGGCATCTGGATATCGATGAGGAAACAATCGATCGCCGGGGTCTCTGGCTTGTCCAGTATTTCCAGTGCCTCTGCGACAGACGTGGCCGTGGTCACGGTGTGGTCGCCGAGCGTCTGGATGAGCAACTGAAGCAGCTCGAGGATTGTCGGTTCATCGTCTACGGCAAGTAGATGCATTTCCATTGCTCCTTGCAGGTCACGCATTTCCCGGACCTGTTGCTGACTGTTGCGGCCTTGGTCGCCTGCTTACAGTTATGACCTTGAGAAATCGGCCAAATTAAGACAACTTTAAGGAGTTTTAAGCGGCCACGGGATTGTCGTGGCATCCCGCGACGCGTCCGCAAATGCCGGGCGCTGCGAGGCGCACGCGGCAGGCCGCAAGTGCGGTATCTCGACCAACAACGGCCCGCACGCATTTACCGCCATCGGGTCCGACACCAGGCCACGGCCTGCCGTATATCCCGACGGGGCGGCATTTACATTGTCGTGTGACGCGACACCAAGGAAATGTGCAACCAGGTCCAGAACGACCGGGCCGTCAGTATAGGGCAGTACGAACATCAAGACTCCACGTTCATCGCGCTCCAGCGCTTCGTGGGGCTTGTCGCCGACGATTTCGGTTGTTCTTTGTCAAAATCGGGAAATTTTTGCTCCCGTTTCGACGCCCTTGCCTTAACCTGGCCATAGTTCGGCTCAGGGACCGCCCCGAGATGCGGATGTCCAACGGATTGCCGGCCAATAATGCACTGATGGGTTGATCGCCCTGTATTCCTCGACCTGCACACCACGTGTGTCGAAGTTGAGCCCTAAACCGAACAGGTGATGTGGCCGATTTGCATCAAAACAAACCTCGAGTGGAAACAATAGGTGTTGAATCAACCTTTTGTCGCCGCGGTGTGTTGCAATGTCGATCTGAAATATTAAGAATTTGCTAATGATAATATTGGCCTGCGATTGATTTCGCACCCAGTTTAGAGGCTGCACAATTGCCGTCTCATGTGCTTTGGGAAGGACGTGGTCGTCTTGAGTGCTGGTGGAACAAATAGTCCTGATCACGCGTCGAACGCTGATTGGAGCGCCTATGCGACAGCCTACGACCTGTTGTCGAGGCACAATCCAGAGTACAAGGCGTTAATGCAGGAGTTCGAAGACTTCCTGGCAGGGACCGACACGCCGAAGATCATCTACGACGTCGGCGGCGGCACAGGAAACTACACCGAGATCGCGGCGCGCCTGTGCGCTGACAGCAGTATCTGCCTCGTCGAGCCCGACCCCGGAATGATGCAGGCCGCAAAGGCGAAACTGTCCGGGCACAAGAACGTCACGTACCAGAATGTCGGACTGGAAGGCGTCGAAGTACCGGATGGCGCCGATCTCGTCATAAGTGTGCATTCCCTATACGCTATGCCGGACCCGGAGCACCGGCTTGCCGACATCCGCCGGATGCTGCGTCCGGGCGGAATTCTCTACCTCGTCGATCTCGGCCGTCCGATGGATGTCCGGGACTGGCGCAATTTTCTGTTTTCCAGGATCCGGCAAGAACACGGCCTGTTCGGTGCGCTCAGAATCTTTTGGCAGGGACGGCAGATCGCCAAGCAGAACAAGGCCATCTTCAAGGCACAGCGAGACGGTACGTATTGGACGCACACCGCGGCCGAGATTGCGTCGGCCGTCACCGCGGCAGGCTTTGAGATCATCAACCAGCGCTCTGTCTATCGCGGCTACAGCGACCTTCTGGTGTGCCGTGCGACGCCCTGAAACCGCAGCTTTGAAGGATCAACCATGAATGAGCAGGTCATCGCGGCTCTCGAGCAGTCCCGCTACGAGGTTCTGACGAACGACGACGACGCCATGGAAGACGTCTTTCGCCTGCGGTACTCTTGCTATCGCGCCGAAGGAGCCGTGACCGCAAGAGCGGACCACAGGATGACCGACCCGTTCGACGAATCCGAGAATTGTGTGCATGTCGCAGTCAGGGTGGATGGCAAAATATGGTCGGCTGTCCGATTGCATCTCGTGTCGAAACTTTGCCAGACATCACCGACGCTCGAGGTCTTTCCGGAACTTCTGGATGATCTCAAGAAGAGGCGAACCATTCTCGACCCGACGCGTTTCGTGATCTCTCCAACTGCCAGACAGAAGCGGGTTCCGCTGAACTTCCTGACGTTGCGCATTCCGTTCCTCGCGTCGATCTTCTACAACATCGACTTGGCCCTGGCCCCGGTTCGCGCCGAGCACACGGCGTTCTACTGTCGCTACCTCGGATACAAACCGGTACTGGAACCCCGCAGTTATCCCGGGCTGGCGAAACCTATACAGCTTCTGACAGCCAATTTCCGGGAACAGCGCGAAGCGGTCCTGGCGCGCACGCCGGTTTTCGGTCCGCTGAAGGATATTCCTCAGGCGAGCATCGAGTTCCCCTCACTTTCGGGCGTATATGCCTCTTTCAAATCGGGCAACTCCGAAGCGGCGTAACCTTCGGTCGCAGTGTCGGACCGCAATCTGAGCGACGCATCAGGGACGGGTTTGTGCGCTCGTTTGGCGAGGAACCGCTTAACGAGAGTTCGTGCATGGGCATTTCTGCCTTGGCTTGTCCGGCGAAATGCCGTTTTCTGCCCAATTAACGGCAGAATTTAAACAAATAGGTTCATTATGTTCTGGCAACTCCTGTAGAAGCAGAGGCAAACATGAGAACGCTACTGAGGACTTGGTCGGCACGAAGAGACTGGTTCGCTTCGCAAGGCCGCGAACAACGGATCAAGGACTATATGGCCCTGTCCAACCAGTTGATCTGGCAACGGCAGGCGAGCTTCTTCGCGGCAGCGCTTTTGGCGGCCTTGTATTTCGACCCGATCTCGATCTTCGCGTGCTACGGCGTCGTCGTGTTGACGGAAATGCTAGACCAGATCCTCGGTGTGCACGCCAAGGCGTGGGACGGCGAAGATCCGGTGTTCGGTCGGAAACTTCTGAGACGCATCGCCATCAACACCGCCATCAGCGCCATGGCGATCAGCGTCTTCATCGCCAACATAGCCTTTCAGCAAACAGAGGGCGGCCAGTTCACCTCGCTGTTTTTCCTGTTCTCGGCATCGCTCTTCGCGGCGATGTACAACAGCCAGATGATCGGCATCCTCATACTGCGCCTTTCGATCTACAGCGTCACGTTTCTCTTCATCGCGCTCCTGGACCTCGTGCGTTACGCCCCGCCGCTCACATCGCCGATCTGGCTACAGTTCTTCACGATCATGTTCGTGCTTTATTTCATCGTGGACATCTCCGCGAAGTTCTACCGCGGCTACCAGGACCGTTTGCGGCAAATGCAAATGATCGAGGAAGACCACGAGCGGACCAAGGCGGCCTTGGAGGTCAAATCGCAGTTTCTTTCCACTGTTAGCCATGAATTACGCACGCCGCTCACCTCGATCATCGGGTCGCTCGAGTTGGTCAAGAACGGCGTGCTCGGAGAGCTGCCTCAGAATTTCGCGCCTGTTTTCGACATTGCCACCAAGAACAGCCGCCGGTTGGCTAACCTGATAGACGATTTGCTCGACCTGCAGAAGATCGAAGCGGGCGAGATCGACTTCCAAATGGAGCCGATCTGCGGCAACGACCTGGCCAGAGAGGCCGTCGACTCCATGTCAGGCTATGCCAGTATGCTCGGGATCAAGCTCGAGTTACATGCCTGCAAGGACGAATGCCGGATCATGGGGGACCAGAAACGGCTGATACAGGTGATGAACAATCTTCTGTCGAATGCCGTTAAGTTCTCCAAGGACAATGGCGCCGTGAAGGTGTTTGTCGAAAACGTTGAAAGCCGCGTTCGTATCTCGGTCGAGGACAAGGGCACGGGTATTCCCGACTTCGCGGAGGAACGCGTTTTCGGCAAGTTCAGCCAGCTCGATTCATCCGACGTGCGCAGGGTCGGGGGCACCGGCCTGGGACTTAACATTTCCAAACAAATCGTCGAAAGCCACAACGCGAATATCGGATATGTCAGCGCGCTTGGTACCGGCTCTACTTTTTATGTCGATTTCGAACGGCTTGAGGTCACGGACCGTGACGCGGCAAGTACCGAAAACATGTCGGAAAACGATTGTTGCGACGGGGGTGAAACAACTGCAGCGGCTAGAGAAACTCGGAAAGCGAGTTAAGAAAAGTTTTCCCTATCCAAGAGGCGCAGGCTCCTAATTATCGTAGTGCCTTGACCAACTGCCTCTACTGGAAACCAAAATTGTTGAACCAATCAACAACAATAAACCCGGACCCCTCGAAAGGGGCAGACCAAGTGTAGTCGCCGGCAATGAAAAACCACGAAGAAAACTTTTATGACTTGGTTGGAGATTGGGCGCCTGGAATAATTACAGGCTCAAAATGCACCCGTCACTCTATCTCGATTTAGCGTTTCAGGTTTTTTCTCTTAAAAGCTTGGCGCCAAAGTGTCTCGGTGGCGGAGGCTCAGGGATTCGAACCCTGGGGACGCTTTCACGCCCGCCGGTTTTCAAGACCGGTGCATTCGACCACTCTGCCAAACCTCCGCGTTCGGTGTTGTTACTGTGGCTTTCGCGATTCTGAAAGCCGTGAAGTTCAGGGGAAATTCACCGAATCGGCTTTGTAGACTTTTCAGAACGGTCCAGAGCGGTTATTCTGTTGTCAATCGCAGGTTTCTGCGTGCTCGAGCAAACGCCGGATAACCGGCACCCGCACCCAAAATGGTGCATGACAGGCAAGGGACGAAACATGACATTTCAATGGATGGGCAAAGGTGCGCGCGTGCGCCTGATCACGGCCTCCAGCGTGATTGCGCTGGTGCTGAGCGGATGCACCGAGGGCGGAGAATTCGGCCTTTTCAAATCGCAGGCCAACGAAGGTGACGAGGTGACCTCGGCGGACAATTCGGTCAAGCTGATCGAGCGGGACGTGGAAGCGCCCGACGTGTTCCAGGTGACCGACAAGGGCCTGTGGGATGGGCGCCCGTCGCTGGGCGGCGTATGGGTTGCGCACCCGGATGTGCAGGAGCCCGAGCGCGTGATCATCCGCAACACCAAGAACGGCAAGTTCGTCATTGGCGCGCTGTTCCGCCGCGAACGCAGCAATCCGGGTCCGATCCTTCAGGTCTCGTCCGATGCCGCCGACGCTCTGGGCATGCTGGCCGGTGCGCCGTCGCAGTTGAACGTGACGGCCCTGCGCCGCGAGTCCGCGCCGGACCCCGAGGCGCTGGCCGCCGCCGAGACCGAGGGCGAAGAGGGCGCGCTGGCCCCCGCCGCGGTCGAACAGACCACGCTGGACCCGCTGGCCGGAGCCGCTGCTGCGATTGAGACCGCCGAGGCCGCCGAGCCCGTCAGGCCGGCAACCCAGACAGCCGGCGCCACGGCCGCTGTTGCCACCGAGCCGACGCCGGAACCGACCCAAGCGGCGGCGGCGCCGGTGCGCTCGAGTTCGTCCCTGTCGAAGCCGTACTTGCAGATCGGCATCTTCTCGGTCGAGCAGAATGCGCGGAATACCGCCACCGCCATGCGGCAGGAAGGCATGGTTCCGACCGTTAAAAAACAGAGCTCGCAGGGCAAGACCTTCTGGCGCGTGGTCGTCGGACCTGCCCAGTCCAAGTCCGAGCGAAGTGTCCTGTTGAAAAAGGTCAAAGAGGTTGGTTTTGATGACGCGTACGCTGTAACCAACTGAACCGGACCCTGCCCATGACCTTACTTGCACGTTTCCTGGCCGCCTGTGTCGCGGTGATTGCGCTATCCTTGCCGGCGCAGGCGTTCGACACAAGCGCCAAGGCCGCGTATGTCAAGGACCTGGGCACCGGTACTGTTCTGCTCAGCCGGAATGCCGACGAGCCGCTGCCGCCGGCGTCGATGTCGAAGCTGATGACGCTTTACGTGGCGTTCGAGGCTATCCGCGACGGGCGGCTTTCCCTGCAGGAAAAGCTTCCGGTGTCGCAGCACGCCATGAGCTATGGCGGCTCGACCATGTTCCTGGACACCACCGACCGGGTGAGCGTCGAGGACCTGCTGCGCGGGATCATCGTTCTGTCCGGCAACGACGCCTGCGCGGTGATTGCCGAGGCGTTGAGCCCGGACGGCACCGAGGCCGGGTTCGCCCGCTTCATGACCCAGCGGGCGCAGGACATGGGCATGACCAACTCGACCTTCGCCAATTCCAATGGCTGGCCAGCCGCGGGCCATCGGATGAGCATGCGCGACCTTGGGATCCTGGCCGAGCGCCTGATCAAGGACTTTCCGAACTTCTATCCGATGTTTGCCGAGACCGAGTACGAGTTCGACGGGCGCGCGCCGCAGAACACGCAGAACCGCAACCCTTTGCTGAAGCTGGGGATCGGGGCGGACGGCCTCAAGACCGGGCATACCGAGGCGGCGGGCTATGGCCTGACCGGATCGGCCGAGCAGGGTGGGCGCCGGGTGGTGTTCGTACTGTCAGGACTGGACACTGCTGCCCAAAGAGCACAAGAGGCGGAAGCCCTTGTGAACTGGTCCTTTCGCCAATTTGCCGAAAAAGAGATCGTCAAAGCCGGCAACGAAGTCTCGCGCGCAGAAGTCTGGATGGGAAGCGCGTCAACCGTAGGACTTACGCCCGCAGAGGACCTTACGACACTGGTGCCGGTCTTGGGTTCGGACAACATGACCGCCGAAGTGGTCTATGAAGGCCCGCTGAGCGCGCCCATCTCGCAGGGCGACGAACTGGCCCAGTTGGTCTTTACGCCCGACGGGCTGCCGGAGATGCGCGTGCCGCTGGTCGCCTCTGAAAGCGTTGCCGTGGGTGGCTTTGCCGTCCGGCTGAAGACGGTCGCGGGTGTGCTTTTGAAACGTCTGCAACAGGGGCCCGAGGGCGCGCTTTGAGCGGTCAGGGCCGTTTCGTCACTTTTGAAGGCATAGACGGGTCGGGCAAGTCCACGCAGGCCCGTCTGCTGGCCGAGCATTTGCAAGGCACGGGGCGCGAGGTCATTCTGACACGCGAGCCGGGCGGCAGCGAAGGCGCCGAGGAAATCCGCAAGCTGGTGCTGGAAGGCGATGCCGACCGCTGGTCGGCGGAGACCGAATTGCTGCTGTTCACCGCGGCGCGGCGGGATCATCTGGAACGGCTGATCGAGCCTGCGCTGGCGGCCGGGAAAGTGGTGATCTGCGACCGTTTTGCCGACAGCACGCGCATGTACCAAGGGCTGAGCCGCGGGGATTTGCGCCACAAGGTCGATGCGTTGCACGACCTGATGATCGGGCGCGAGCCGGACCTGACGATCCTGATAGACATGGATCCGGGCACCGGGCTGGAACGTGCCCTGTCGCGCGGCGGCAGCGAGGAGCGGTTCGAGAGCTTCGGCGCCAGCCTGCAAGCGCAGATGCGGCAGGGATTCCTGGACCTCGCCGAGGAATTCATTGACCGGTTCGTGGTGATTGACGGCAATCGCGGGATCGAAGCGATTGCGGCGGATGTGCGGGCTGCGGTAGAACCGCGCCTGACATGATGGACCGTGACATTCCGCTTCCCGACCGCGTCGAAGGCGCGCCGCACCCGCGCGAGACTGCCCGTCTTTTCGGGCAGGAGGCTGCGCAGGGAGCGTTTTTGCAGGCGTTCAACGCGGGGCGGCTGCACCATGGCTGGCTGATTCACGGGCCCCGCGGGGTGGGCAAGGCGACGCTGGCGTGGCGGATCGCGCGGTTCCTGCTGGCGACGCCCGACCCTGACGCCGATGGCGGCGGGTTGTTCGGCGATGCACTGCCCGCGCCCGACAGCCTCGAGATTGCCGAGGATCACCCGGTCACGCGGCGTGTACTGGCAGGGTCCGAGCCGGGGCTGCACCTCGTGCGGCGTGGCGGCCAGGGGACCACCGACAGCGACCGGCAGAAGAATTTCGAAGACGGCAAGTTCTCGCGCGAGATCCGGGTGGACGAGGTGCGCGAGCTGGCGGACTTCGTCAACCTGAGCGCCGTGGATGGCGGGCGGCGTGTGGTGATCATCGACGCCGCCGATGAGATGAACACTTCGGCAGCGAACGCGCTTTTGAAGATGCTGGAAGAACCGCCGGTGCGCACCACATTGCTGCTTGTGGCGCATCAGCCCGCGCGGCTGTTGCCGACGATCCGCTCGCGTTGCCGCGAATTGCGGCTGGAGCGGCTGAGCCCCGACAATGTGATCGCCGCGCTGGACCAGGCGGGGGTCGACCCCGGTGGCCAGGCGCCGGGGCTGGCGGAATTGTCGGGCGGTTCAGCGGGAGAGGCGGTGCGGCTCTACAATCTTGACGGCCTGAAGATTTATGCCGAGATCGTCGGACTTGCCGCCAGCTTGCCGATGCTGGACCGTCCCCGTGTGATAAAGCTGGCCGAAGCGGCGGCACAGCGCGGAGCGGAGCAAAAGCTGGATCTGCTATTGACGCTGGTGGACATGTTCCTAGCCCGCGTCGCACGGGCAGGGGCCACCGGGATCCTGCCACCCGAGGCCGTCGCGGGCGAGGCAGAGGTCATCGGCAAGCTGGCGGGCAGTCCGGTGCAGGCGCGGGCCTGGGCTGACTGCGCGCAAGAGGTGGGTGCGCGGGCGCGTCACGGGCGGGCGGTCAACCTTGACCCTACCGCGCTGGTGCTTGATACGGTGTTCAAGTTGCAGCAGACCGCTACATCCCTCTGAACACCGTCAATTCCAAGGCCCCATGACCGACCAAGTCCAGATTACCGACAGCCATTGCCATCTTGATTTCGAGACCTTCGACGAAGAACGCGGCGACGTGGTCGCTCGCGCGGTCGAGGCCGGCGTGACGCGGATGGTCAGCATCTGCACCAAGTTGAGACTGGAGCCTCAGGTACGGGCGATTGCCGAGGCGCATGACGAGGTGTTCTATGCCGCCGGGACGCACCCGATGAGCGTGGCGGACGAGCCTATGGCGGGTGTGGACGAACTGGTGAATTTGGCCAAGCATCCCAAGTTCGTCGGCATTGGCGAGACCGGGTTGGACTACCACTACACCGCCGAGAGCGCCGATGCGCAACAGGAAAGCCTGCGCCTGCATATCGAGGCGGCGCGCCAGACCGGCCTGCCACTGATCATCCATGCGCGGGATGCCGACGAGGACATGGCGCGGATCCTGGCAGAAGAGCACAAGGCCGGCGCATACAGCTGCGTGATGCATTGCTTTTCGTCAGGTGCGGCGCTGGGCAAGACGGCGCTTGATTTGGGGTTCTACCTGTCGATGTCGGGGATTTCGGCCTTTCCCAAAAGCCAGGAATTGCGGGATATCTTTGCCACGGCCCCCGTTGATCGCATCCTTGTGGAGACCGACGCGCCGTACCTCGCGCCGCCACCCTATCGGGGCAAGCGCAACGAGCCGGCCTACACGGTGCACACGGCCAAGGTGGGGGCCGATGTGTTTGGCATGGACTGGCCAGACTTTGCGGCGCAGACGCAGGCCAATTTCGACCGGCTGTTCTGGAAAGCCGCCCAGTGGAAAGCCGCTGCCTGATGGGGGAAACACGTTTCACCATCCTTGGCTGCGGATCGTCGGGCGGCGTGCCGCGGTTGGGCGGTCATTGGGGCGATTGCGACCCTGAGAACCCAAGGAATTATCGCCGCCGCTGTTCGATGCTGATCGAACGGGAAGGCGAGGCCGGCACGACACGCGTGCTGATCGACACTTCGCCCGACCTGCGCGCGCAGCTTCTGGACGCAGGTGTCGGCACGCTCGATGCGGTCGTCTACACTCACAGCCACGCCGACCACGTGCACGGGCTGGACGATCTGCGCATGATCGTCTTCAACATGCGCCAGCGCCTGCCGGTCTGGGCCGATGGCGACACGCAGAATGCGCTTTATGCGCGGTTCGGCTACGCCTTTACCCAGCCCGAGGACAGTCCCTATCCGCCGATTCTCGACATGCACACGATCAAGGGTGACGTGGTGATCGAGGGGCAGGGCGGGGCCATCACCCTGCGGCCGTTCGAGGTTAATCATGGCTCGATCGAGGCGCTTGGGTTCCGGGTGGGCGATTTGGCGTATCTGCCGGATGTGGCAGAGATTCCCGAGGATAGCTGGAAGGTTCTGGAACACCTGGATTGCTGGATCCTCGACGCGCTGCGCCGCACGCCGCACCCGACGCATTCCCATCTGGAGCAGTCGCTGGAATGGATCGAGCGTGCCGCCCCACGCCGCGGCGTGCTGACCAACATGCATATCGACATGGATTACCAGACCCTTGTCGACGAAACCCCCGACCATATCACCCCGGCCTATGACGGCATGGTGATCACCTACAAGGACTAGCCCGGTGCAGGCTCTGCTGGACATTATCCTGCCGGTCTTCATTATTATCGGCTTCGGCTACGTGTCGGTCTGGCGCGGATGGTTCAGCCAGAGCGGCGTTGACGGGCTGATGACCTTTGTCCAGAGCTTCGCGGTTCCCTGCCTGCTGTTCGTGGCCATCTCGCGGCTGGACCTTGGTCAATACTTCGAATGGCGTGTGCTGCTGAGCTTCTATGCGGGGGCCGTGTCGGGCTTTGGACTGGGCATGCTGGGCGGGCGGTTCCTGTTCGGGCGCCCTTGGGAGGACTGCGTGGCCATCGGCTTTTGCGGCCTCTTTTCCAACTCGCTTCTGCTGGGGCTGCCTCTGACCGAACGCGCCTACGGGCCGGACGCGCTGGAGGCCAACTATGCCATTATCGCGCTGCATTCGCCCATTTGTTATGGCATCGGGATCACGGCGATGGAGATTGTCCGCGCCAAGGGGCTGGCGGGCTCGGGCCTCGTGATGCGCGTGTTGAAGGCGATGTTTTCCAATACGCTGATCCTGGGCATTCTTCTGGGCTTTGCCGTGAATCTCAGTGGACTGCCGTTGCCGGGCACGGTGGACGACGCGCTGGACCTTCTGGTCCGCGCGGCGCTTCCGGCTGCGCTGTTCGGAGTCGGCGGGGTGCTGGCGAGCTATCGCCCCGAAGGCGACTTGCGGCTGGTTCTCTACCTGTGCCTGATCTCGCTCGTGGTGCACCCGTTGGTTACACGGGTCGTGGGGCTG
Source organism: Roseovarius sp. SK2 (assembly GCF_028807495.1). Taxonomy (NCBI): domain Bacteria; kingdom Pseudomonadati; phylum Pseudomonadota; class Alphaproteobacteria; order Rhodobacterales; family Roseobacteraceae; genus Roseovarius; species Roseovarius sp. SK2. Next base: position 641,342 of record NZ_JARAMK010000001.1, on the reverse strand, counting down.
GCCTTTGACCTGTCTGTGGACGCGACGCGGTCTGCGGTTCTGACAGCGGCGATGGCGCCGGGGATCAACGTCTATATTTTCGCGAGCATGTATGGCCGCGTGATGCGCGTTGCGGCGACGACCGTGCTGGTGGCGACCGCGCTGTCGATCCTCACGGTCTGGCTGTGGCTGGGTCAACTGCCCTGATCGCGCCCGTTGGCCGGGCATCGAGAACGCCGGTCGAGCACAATTCGCATGTTAGGCTTTGACCGTGTGGGCGATCCCATTGCATCCTGTGGCGGGTGGCGCCTGCGACGGCGCGCAGGGGCAAGCGACGGTGCAGCATGCAGAACAAGGACCTGGCAGATCTTCTGAGGCGAATGGCCGACGGCGACCGGACCGCCTTTGCCGCCTTCTACAAGGAACTGGAAAAGCCGGTTTTCCGGTTCATCGTCTCGAAAATGAACGATCCGCACGAGGCGGCCGACATACAGCATGACGTCTTCATGGACATCTGGCGCTCGGCAGGGCGCTTCGAGGGAAGGTCGACGGTGAAAACATGGGTATTCGGCATAGCCTACAGGAAAACGATGGATCATTTTCGCAAACACAAACGGGTCGACCTGACCAACGAGATCGACGAGCGCGTCGATGACAGCCCCGATGCGGCGACCTGCCTTGCCTCGGCGCAGGAGGCGGAGCATCTGCGCTATTGCATGGACCAATTGAAGCCGCAGCACCGCGCGGCGGTGGAACTGGCGTTCTACCAGGACATGACCTATGGCGAGATCGCCACCGTGGCCGAGGTGCCCGAGGGCACGATCAAGACGCGGGTTTTCCACGCCAAGAAGCTGCTGCTGCATTGCCTGTCGGCGCGCATGAAGGAGGTCCGGTCATGAGCGATACCCCTGAACTTTCGCGCGACGAGATCGAGGCGCTGCTGGTCTTTCTGGCGAATGACACGTTGGACGGCGAGGAGCGCGCTGCCGTCGCGGCCGCCGTGGCCGCCGATCCGCAGCTGGCCGGAGAGCTGGAGGCGCTGAAGGCCATGCGCCGTGAGATGCAGGCCGAGGAGGTGTCCTCGCCCGGTGAAATGGGCCTGGCCCGGCTGATGCGTGAGATCGACGCCGAGGCCGCCAGCCCGGTCGTGCCGCAGGCCGGTCTGCCGGAGGCGGCGAACCTGCCGACAGCGCCCGGCAGCTTCGGGAAGATCGCGGCGGTTGTCTTGTTCGGCCTGGTTGTGGCGCAAACCGCGTATATCGGGTATGATGGTGGAACTGATTTTGAACTGGCCGGTGGTGAAAGCCCGGCTGCAAGCGCGGAGTTCACGATCCGTGTGGCCTTTGCCGAGGATGCCGCGGAGGCGGAGATCCGGGCGCTTCTGCTGGAGCAGGGGCTGGTGATCGTGGACGGTCCGTCGGCGATCGGGCTTTACACGCTGGCCGCCCCTGACGACGCGGCGCGCGCCGAGGCTGTGACGGCATTGATGGCGCGCGACGATATTGTTGAAAGCGCTGAATGACATGACTTTTTTCCGCTTCTTTCTTGCCTTTGCAACGCTGTGCCTGACGCTGGCAACGATACCGCAGGAGGCGCGAGCGGCGGTGGCCGTGGCCGCGCCCGGCTGCGCCGGGACCTGCGGTCTTCCCGGTCTCGTCGAGGTCCAGCAGGGCGCCGGCGGACGGGGCGGGGACGCAGGCAACAACCCGCGTAAAAAACCGAGCGGTGGGCTGCGCCGGGCGGCAGGCGACGAGGTTGCGACCGCCGACGGCTCGCCGGAATACGTGTTGCTGGTCAACCGGGCGCAGGCCGCGGGCGCGGTGCAGGCCTTGGTCACCTCTGGCGCCACGTTGTTGCGCGAACGCCCCTTGCCGCAATTCGGTCAGCAGATGTATTTCTTTTCCTTCCCGCGCACCTTGACCCTGGCACAGGGGCGGGCGCTGTTGGCCGGCCGCACGCCGTCGGCGGTGCTGGACCTGCACAAGATCTATTTCCGCTCTGCCGGTCCGCGCGTTTACCACGCGCTGATGGTGGGCGACGCGCCGGGTCAGAGCTGCCGCGTGGGGCGTAGCATCCGCGTGGGCGTGATCGACGGTGCGGTCAATGCGGGCCATCCGGCCTTTGGCGGGGTGCGGATCGTGCGCCAGAGCTTTCTGCGCGAGGGCGCGCGCCGCACCGGGGCCAGCCATGGCACCGCCGTTTCGGGCCTGATCGCGGGCTCCAGCGGGGCCGGGCCGCTGGCCGGCCTGGCGCCGGGTGTGCAGGTCTATGCCGCCGAGGCGTTCGGGCTGGAAAAAAGCAGTGACGGCGGCCGGTTGGAGGCCGTGGCGGCCGGGCTCGACTGGGTGGTGGGCAGTGGGGTGCGGCTGGTCAACATGTCCTTTGCCGGGGCCAGCAACCAGGTGTTCGCCAAGTTGCTGGGGCTGGCGCAGAACAAGGGCGTGGTGATCGTGGCCGCCGCGGGCAATGACAGATCCGGTGCGCCGGTCTATCCTGCGGCCTCGCCCAGCACCATCGCGGTGACGGCGGTGGATGCGGGCGGGCGGCTCTATGGCCGGGCCAATTACGGCAAGCATATCGAGTTCGCGGCCCCCGGCGTGGACCTTTACGTGGCCTGGGGCAACGGCGGCAGCTATCGCTCGGGCACGTCCTTTGCGGCGCCCGTGGTGACCGCGATCCTGGCGCGGCGGGCGTCGCGCGGGGGGCTGTCGCTGAACGGCGCACGGGCGTACCTGCGCAGCACGGCGAAGGATTTGGGTCCCGGTGGGCGGGACTCGCACTATGGCTACGGCCTGGTGCAGTCCGGCGGCTGCTGAGTTTTGGTCCCACAAAGGATGTCCAGCACGATCAGACCATGAAGCGGTTAAGCATGTCTTAAAGCGCCGCGACGGGTTCTCACTCGGCCTTGACCGGAGCCCCCCCGGCGAAGGAATTGCCATTCACGTAATCGCAGGGCGCGTCCTGCATTTGCAGGTGCAGACCGTCGCCGGTGAAGGGATGCGCGCGGGCGAGATCCTCGTCTACCTCGATCCCCAGCCCGGGGGTTTCGGGCGGGATGATGAAGCCGTCCTCGATCTGAATGGTGTTCTTGATCAAGCGGTTATGGAACTCCGTTTCGATGGTTTCGGCCATGAGGATATTGGGGATCGAGGCCGCGAGATGGATGTTCGCCGCCCATTCCACCGGCCCGGCATACAGATGCGGGGCCATTTGCGCGTTGTAGACTTCGGCCATGGCGGCGATCTTCTTGACCTCCCAGATCCCGCCCGCGCGACCGAGCGCCGGTTGCAGGATCGACGCCGCGCTGGAGCGCAGGACAGGCGCGAATTCGGCCTTGGTGGTCAGGCGCTCGCCGGTTGCGACGGGGATCGACGTGGCCGCGGCCACTTTCGCCATTTCCCCAACGTTATCAGGGGGAACCGGCTCCTCGTACCAGAGCGGATCGTAGGGCTCGATCGCCCTGGCAAGGCGGATGGCGCCCGCCGTGGTGAACTGGCCGTGCGTGCCGAAGAGAAGGTCGGCGCGGTCGCCCACGGCCTCGCGGATGGCCTTGCAGAATGCGGCCGAGAGCGAGATGTCGGTGCCGGCGGGCATGTGACCGCCGCGCATGGTGTAGGGGCCGGCGGGGTCGAACTTTACCGCGGTATATCCGCGGCTTAGCAGGTCGAGCGCCGACTCGGCGGCCATGTCGGGCGAGGTCCAGAACGGGGTGATGTCGTGATGGGGCAGGGGGTAGAGATAGGTATAGGCGCGGATGCGGTCGTTCATCCGCCCGCCAAGCAGGGCCCAGACCGGCCGTTCGCGGGCCTTGCCGAGGATGTCCCAGCAGGCGATTTCCAGCCCGGAAAAGGCACCCATGACGGTCAGGTCGGGGCGCTGGGTGAAGCCCGAGGAATAGGCGCGGCGGAACATGAATTCAATGTTTTCAGGGCTTTGGCCTTGCATGTGCCGCGTGAATACGTCGGTGATGACGGCGGTCATGGCGTCGGGGCCGACGCTGCTGGCATAGCATTCGCCCCAGCCGATGATACCGTTATCCGTGGTCAGTTTCACCAGGATCCAGTACTGCCCGCCCCAACCCGGCGCGGGGGGCGAAGTGACGAGGATGTCGAGGTCCTTGAGTTTCATGAAGGTCTCCCTGCTGTCGGTGTCACGGTGGCCCGAGAGGCGCGACGGGGCAAGCCGGAAATCGGTACGATTCGGGCAAAGGGTTAACGGCGTCGAAAAGCCGAAATCCGTGTCGGTATCGCGTCGGTATCCGGGTGGTGTCGCGACGGTGCGCGTCGGGCGGACTCATTTTTTAACAGACCGTATGACGGTCGCCGGAAAATGCCGCGCCCGGTGGCGGCCTATCGCAGCATGATGACGTTGCGCCGGGCATTGCCGGTCTTGGTGTCCGCGATGGCATCGTTGATCTGGTCGAGGGTCCAGCGGTTGGAGATGAGTTCGTCCAGTTTCAGCCGGCCCTGGCCGTAGAGGTCGATCATCCAGGGGATGTCGCGGCGGATCACCACGTCACCCATTTTCGAGCCGACCATGCTCTGCCCGGCGGCGGCGAAGTTGGCGGGCTCGTAAGTCGATTGGGCCCCCGTGGCAGGCATGCCGACCATGATGACCTTTCCGCCGCCCGCGATGTAGCGGGGCGCCTCGTCATAGGCGCGGGCGGCGCCCAGGGTGACCAGTACGGCGTCGGCGCCACGGCCCATCGCCGCCTTGGCGGCGCGCCATGGTTTGTCCTGGGAGGCCAGCACGCCGTCGGTGGCGCCGAAGGCTTTCGCGTCGGCCAGTTTGTCCTCGGTCATGTCGACGGCGACGATGCGGCGGGCGCCGGCGATGCGCGCGCCCTGGATGGCATTGAGGCCGACGCCGCCCGCGCCGATCACCACCACGTCCTGTCCGGCCCGAAGCTGGGCCGCGTTGACCACCGCGCCGACGCCGGTGACGACGCCGCAGGCCAGAAGCGAGGCCGCGTCCATCGCCATGCCTTCGGGGATCTTCACGACCTGGGAGTGGTGCACGACCACGTCGGTGGCAAAGGCGCCGCAGGCCATGGCCTGGTGCAACTTGCCGCCATCCGCTGTCGACAGCGCGCCGTGATCGCCATCGAAGGGCGTTTCGCAGCCCGTGGGCCGGCCCGCGCCGCAGCTGGGGCATTGCCCGCAGGCGCGGATCAGCGTGACCACCACCGGGTCGCCCACGGCAAGGCCGGTCACGCCGTCGCCGATGGCCGAGATGCGGCCCGCGGCCTCGTGGCCATAGACTGCCGGCAGGGAGCCGCCCCATGCGCCGTCGGCATAGGAAATGTCGGAATGGCAGATCGCCACGGTTTCCAGCGCGACCTCGACTTCGTTCTGTTCGGGGGCGCGCAGGCGCACGTCCTCGACCACGAGGGGGGTGCCGAATTCGTGGCACACGGCGGCTTTGATGGTTTTCATGGTCCCTCCCGGAGTTCGTTAACCGCCAGCCTGATCGGTTTTTCCAAGCGGTTTCAAGGCCGATTGCGACCTGTCGCGGCGTAATCGGCGGATACGTGGCGCCTGCGGGTGAGAAAGAGGACGAGGCCAAGGGCCACCAGCAGAAGCGCGGCGAGGAAGGGGGCGCCGGGTAGACGGAAAGATGCATCGGGGCTCGTGAAGGCGGCGAAGATGTTGGTCATCATCAGCGGCGAGATGATCATGGCCAGCGCGCCGACGGAGGTGAAGATGCCCTGAAGCTCGCCCTGGGCATCGTGTGGCGTGCGGCGGGACATGATGGCCTGCAGCGCGGGCACGCACATTGCGGCCAGCGCCGAGATGGGCGTGAGGGCGAGTGCCAGCCAGCCATTGGAGATGACGCCCAGAACGGCGAAGCTGACGATCGCGAAGCCGAGGGCCAGCACCACGGTCCCGGCCTCGCCCAGCCGCGAGATGGTGAGGCCGATCAGCCCCGCCTGCACGGCGAAGATCGAGATGCCGAAGATGCCGAGCGAAAGGCCGATCATCGACGGGTCCCAGCCGAAGGCGGCGGTGGTGAAATAGGACCAGACGGCGGGGTAGACGTTGAACGCCAGTTGATAGAGCAGCAGCACGACCAGCAGGCGCCCGAGGCCGGGCAGGGCGCGGATCTGTTTCAGCGCGCCGAAGGGGTTGGCGCGGGCCCAGACGAAGGGGCGGGCGCGGTCGGGCGTGATGGTCTCGGGCAGCACCGCCAAGCCGAAGAGGAAGTTGGCGAAGGCCAGCGTTGCGGCGGCATAGAAGGGCGCGCGGGGGCCGAGATCGCCCAGGAAACCGCCGATCACGGGGCCGAGCACGAAGCCCATGCCGAAGGCCGCCGACACCAGGCCAAAGCCCGCGCCGCGTTTTTCCGGCGGCGAGGTGTCGGCCATGAAGGCCGCCGCCGTGGATTGCGTGGCGGCCATCATGCCGCCGACGAGGCGCCCGAGAACAAGCAGCCACATGGCGTGGGCCACGGCCATCACCATGTAGTCGAGTGCAAGGATCAGCAGCGAGCCCAGCAGGATGGGCCGTCGCCCGAAGCGGTCGCTGAGGTTGCCCACCATGGGTCCGAAGAGGAACTGCATCACCGCGAACAGCGAGGTCAGCACCCCGCCCCAGACCGCCGCCGAGGCAAGCGTGCCGCCGTCGATATCCATGATCAGCTCGGGCATCACGGGGATGATGATCCCGATGCCCATGGCGTCTATCACGACGGTGATCAGAATGAACGCGGTGGGCAGGCGCGACGACATGAAGGCTCCGGTCTGGGTCTTTGCGTTCGACTGTAGCCGGGGCCGGTCATGGCGGGAAGGGCGCGGTGTGTGTGGCCGGCTCAGATATGGCCTGTGTCAGTCAGGAACTGCGTCAGACGTGCGGCATAGGCCTCGGGCGCCTCGACGCAGGGCAGGTGGCCGGTGCGGCGCATCAGGTGGAATTCGGAGCCGGGGATCAGGTCCACCGTTTCGCGCACCAGGTCGGGCGGGGTGGCGCCGTCCTCGGAGCCGGCGATGCCCAGCGTGGGCAGGCGCAGGCCGCTGGTGGGGGTGTAGAAATCGGTGCCGGAGATGGCCGCCGAACAGCCGATATAGCCCTCATCCGGCTGGCTGGTCAGCATGTCGCGCCAGGTTTGCAAGTCGGGCGTCGCGAGGAAGTCGCGGGAGAACCAGCGTTCCATGGTGGCATCGGCCAACGCCTCGATCCCGCCGGACCGGACGGCATCGATACGGTCCTGCCAGAGCTGGTGGTTGCCGATCTTGGCCGCGGTGTTGGACAAGACCATGCAGCGGACGAGGTCGAGGCGTTTGACCGCCAGCCCCTGCGCGATCAGCCCGCCGATGGAGAGGCCGACGAAGGCGCAGTCGCGGATGTTCAAATGGTCCAGCAGCGCCTCGGCGTCGCGGACGAGCGTGCCCATGGCGTAGGGCGCGGGCGGCACGCTGGTCTGGCCGTGGCCGCGCTTGTCATAGCGGATGAGGCGTAGACCGGCGGGCAGGTGGGGCAGGATCGCGTCCCACAGATGCAGGTCGGTGCCCAGCGAATTGGCGAAGACGACAGGGGCGCCGCCCGCGTCGCCCTCGTCAAGGTAGTGGATGGATATATCGTTGAGATGAACATGCGGCATTGGCGCAGAGAGCCACAACATGCCGGCCTTGTCCATCGCGAACGGCCCGGGGAGGGAGAGCACCCGGGCCGCTGCTTGGGGCGGACGCTATTTGCGCCCAATCCGGCGGATCTTACCGTCGAACGTGGGGACAGACATGACAAAGTCGTCCGCCGGATAGCAAAGAGCCTGCTCTTCGAGGATGCCGATGGCGATCTGCTCGCCCATGCGCAGGCTGTCGTAATAGTCCGAGAAGTAGTGGACCCCGGCCATGTTGCGCCCGATCGAGATGTTGGCGGCGAGCTTGTTCAACTCGCCCTCGAGCGTGAGCGGGCAGCACGGGGTCTTCTTGTCGACCGGGTGCAGCACGACATGTTCCGCGATTTTCTTCTTCGTGTTCTTCTTGACCAGCTTGTAGGTGCCGCATGGCTTGAAGACGAGCTTGGACATCGGCAGGTGAACGCCACAGTCCTTCTTGCAATGCTCGGCCTTCTTCTGTTCCTCCTTGGTCAACATCTCGCAGTGATAGGCGCCGGCCTCGACCACCTTGCCGGCGCAGAGGGCGTCATGGATCGCGGCCTTGTCGTAGAAGCCTGCATCACAGTCGGTTTCGTCTTTCGGGTTCGTGATGCGGACGAAGACCGTGGAGGTGTCGTAGAACGCCTTGATCATGGTCACGCAGGCGCCGGCGACGGTGGCATGGCCCGCACCGTAGGTCGGGTGCATGGGGGATCCCTCTCCGAATGCCATTGGGAGCAGCGCCGCATCGGCGCCGTTGCCGCTGGTCGGGTGGTTGTCGAGCGCGGTCAGGGTTTCGTTCAGCGCGTCACGCATGTCGGTGAAGCAGCCGCAGATCTGCGGGAAACGCTTTTCGATCTCATCGGCACGGGCGAGCCGGCCCGCCAGCGCCTCGGGGCGGAGCCGCAGGTGGACGTTGAACTTCTGGTAGCGCACGGCCTTGAGACCTCGCGTGGCGACCTCGGTCACGAGGCTGAGGATGTGAGGGCCGCCCCAGAGCGCGAAGCCGCCGGCGTTGTAAGGCACCTTGGTGCCGGTCGCGGCGTCGGTCATCAGCCGGTCGCCCGGCGGGCCTGACAACAGGTCGAAGGCCGGATCGAAGGGCGCCTTTTGGGCCAGAAGCAGCAGCGTGGCGTTCAGGTAGGCCTGGTAGAGCGCGTCGAAGTGGACATAGGTCGCCAGGTCGCGCGGCGTGCAGATGAAGCGGCGCTGATCCAGCGAAAAGTCCTGGATGCCGGTGCCGCCATAGCCGCGCTGCACGTCCAGCCACTTGTCCCAGGTGGTCATGTAGTCGTCGCCCTCTTTCGCCACGGGCACCGTCTGGTCGACAAGCTGGGCGCCGTACTCGATGAGGCCCTGTTCGGGCTTTTTCGCACCGGGCGAGGAGCCGATCAGCAGGAATTGCGACAGGTAGGGGCCGTTCAGCACGCCGGGGGAGGAGCCGCGAAAGACGGTGCCGGTCGACAAATTGCCGGCGTCGTCGGTCTTGCGCGGGCGACCGGGAAAGCCATCGGCCGCATAGGCGAGGTTGTTCAGCCGGTTGGCAGAGCCGCCCACGGCGGCATTGCCCGAGCCTTCCTCGAACGCGGTGAACGGCACGTCGCGGAGGATGGCAAGCTCGTAGACCTCGGCCATCTCGAAGGCCAGTTCGTCCGAGCAGAGTTCGGGCGCGGGGGGCATCGTGACGGCCTGCGAATCCGGTCCTTGCAGGTCGTGGACAAGGCCGGCGGTCGGTGCCTCCCAGAAGCGACGCTGCGGATTGGTGTTGCCGTCCGTGTCGGGGCCGCGCGGGACGGGCACCCGAGTGGTGAAAGGTTCGCAGAAGCCGTTGTCGATGGCCTTGCGGAACGCCTCGAAGTCGCCGGTGTCGGCGACGAGCCCGGTCGTGTTGTCGTGATCGAGCCCCTTGGTGAAGCTCATCGGATAGCAGGCGGCGCCGTAGCGGGCCTCGTCCGGGTTGGCGCGATGTTCGGGATGGTTTCGGTGCCTGGCCAGTTCGGCGGCTTCGACACGGACGCGATAGGTGGATTCTGCACGATCCTTGGGCATGGAAAATTTCCTTTGAATAATGTGCTTTGACCAGAAAACTGCGAACTTGAAATCAAAAAATCATTGCCAAAAAGGCGGTCGTTTAATCCCTTATAAATGACTCGTGGCCATGGGTCATGTCAACAGATCTTTATATTTCTAGTTGTTATTCGGTCAGACGTCGCAGCTTCGGCGGGTAAGCAGTTGGACCCGAAGACTTTCTCGCGAAGCCCAAATGAGGGGCCGTCGCCAGTCATTCCGGATGGCCGCATAATGCACGGCCACGCGCGTGAAAGGGGGGCGCCGAATCAGTGCGATACGTTCGCCAGTTCGTGCGGGACGAGGTCTAAGGCGAGAGCGGACCAATGGCCCGAAGCGAGCTTCACGCCGATAGTGTCAGCCTTTCATGCGCATATGCGCCATGATCTGGCCGTGGTCGGAGGCCAGCTTGTTATAGGGCGCCTCGGGGTGCGAGCCGTCGGTGAGATGGTCGTTGAAGACGCTGAAATAGGTCATGTCGCCGGTCCGGTCGGTATTGTCGGGATGGAAGTGGCGGGACATGAAGATCTGGTCGATACTCTCGTAGACGCCTCCGAAGGCCGAGGTGTAGACCATGTCGCGCAGGGACTTGCGCACGAACATCTTTTCCGCCGAGTGGAGCCGCACGTGCTCCACGTCCTCGGTGATCTGGCGGTTTTCCTCGTCGGAATAGCGGTCGGAGCGGTTTTGCGCGTCGTGGCGCAGCATCCACGAATAGTTCTTGAAGGGCGCCTCGCCGGTAATGATCTCGGACGAGACGGCATGTTCGCCGTCATTGAAATCGCCCAGCACCATGACCGGGTGGCCGGCCTCGATCTCGCGCACGACCTCGCGGCGCAGCACCCACGCCTCGGCCATGCGGCGGACGGTGGCGCGCAGCGCGCCCATGGCCCGGCCGATGGGATCGTAATGGGTGAGGTCCTCTTCGGGGGCGTAGTCGGCGCCTTCGGGCTTGATATATTCGCCCAGCTTGGATTTCAGGTGGCAGTTGAAGACGGTGACGACCTGGCTGCCCACCGGGATGCGGGCCTTGATGACGGGGCGTGACAGGCGGCGCAGCACGTAATGCCCGGCGTCTTGGGCGCCCTCCATGCCGCGCAGGGGCTGGAAGGGGATCGAGAGCGGTTCTTCGAGGTCCTGGATGATCTCGGGCGTGCCGTCGAAGCCCAGCCGCGACAGGATCGCGACGCCGGGCCGGCGTTTGCCCGGTGTGCCGGTGTCGGCGGCGTTGGGGGCAAAGGCCAGCGTGGCGTTGTCATAGGGCGTGACGGCCAGTTTGCGGAAGATCGCCTTGCGGTGATAGCGTTTTGAGCGGTCGGGAATGGCCGTGTCGTTGAGGGCGCGGGCGCGGATGGACGCCTCGTCGATGACGGCGTGCAGGGCGTCTTTCTCGAAGATTTCCTGGAAGCAGATCACGTCGGCGTCGAGCGTCAGGACCTGGTCGGCCATCCAGTCGAGTTTCCAGGCGTATTCCTCGGGGGTGTAGCTTTGGAATTCGTAATATTCCTGGTCGGGTCCGATCAGGTTCTTGACGTTGAAGCTGGCGATGGTGAAGTCGGTCATGACGGGCCTTCTGATGGTGCTTCGGGTTGGGCCGAGGGCGTTTTCCGCGCGGAAAACGGAATAGAAAATGCGCATTTTCTATTCCGGAATTTTCGCAAATTCCGGGTGCGCGACGGGCGCGGCATGTGCCTAGCGTCCCGCGTCGGGCAGGACCACGAGGGCGTGGTCCATCTCGTCGAGCGCGGCGTCGATACGCGGCGCGATCTCGTCCCAGTCGCCGCCCGCGAGTCCAGCGCCGATCAGCGGGTAACCGATGCGGGCCTCGGGGAACTCTGTCGAAACGGCCTCGAAGGCCGATTGCAGTGCATCGTAGTCGACCTTTTGCCCGTGGCCGCTGTGATCGAACTGGGTGTAGGCGTTGACGATGGTCAGGCTGTGGCCGTCGCAATCGACCGTGGCGTGAGAGATGGTGCCCAGCTTGGCGCGGTCGCCTTTGGAGGTGGCCATATCAGCCTGCGCGGCGGCGGGGAATTCCATGGCGATGATGCGGGCGATGCCCGCGCCCATGGTGTGGAAGCAGTTGCAGCCATGAACCAGCACATCGAACTGTCCGGATCTGGCGAGGGCGATCAGGTCTCCTTCGATACGTCTCATGAGGTGCCTCCGAGAGTTTGCAAGGCCCGCGCGAACATGGGCGCGTCGACATTGCCGCCCGAGATGGTGGCGATGACCGTGTCGGCATTGAGCTGGTCGCCGTGGAAAAGGGCGGCGGCCAGCGCGGCGGCGCCGCCGGGTTCGGCAACCAGTTTCAGGCGCTGGAAGGCGTGGGCCATGGTGCGCAGGCAGTCGTCCTCGGAGACCGTGATGCCGGGGCCAACGAGGCGCTTGAGGATCGGGAAGGTGATTTGGCCCGGCGCGGGGGTAAGGATGGCGTCGCAGATATTGCCGCTGACGGCCGCGTTTGTCTCGATCTGCCCCGAGGCGAGCGAGCGGGTGACGTCGTCGAAGCCTTCGGGTTCCACCGGGCGGACGGTGAAGCCGGGCGCGTCGGCCTCGAGCGCCAGCGCGATGCCGGAGGTGAAGCCGCCGCCGCCACAGCAGACCAGCATTTCGGCCTCATGAATGCCAAGGTCCCCCGCCTGTTCCGCGATTTCCAAGCCGCAGGTGCCTTGCCCCGCGATGACCTGTGGTTCGTCATAGGGGCGGATGAGGGTGAGGCCCCTCTCGGCCTGGAGTTTCTCGCCCAGCTCCTCGCGGCTTTCGCCGTTTGCGCGGTCGTAGAGGACGACCTCGGCGCCGAGGGCACGGGTGTTGGCGATCTTCAGCTGTGGCGCGTCGGCGGGCATGATGAGGACGGCGGGGGCGCTCATCTGGCGGGCGGCGAGGGCCACGCCCTGGGCGTGATTGCCGGAGGAGAAGGCGATGACGCCGCGGGCGCGGGTCTCGGGATCGAGCGCCGAGACGGCGGAGCGGCCGCCGCGATACTTGAAGCTGCCGGTGTGTTGCAGGCACTCGGGTTTGACGAGGATGCGGCGGCCCGCGATCTCGTCGAGGAAGGGCGACGACAGCAGCGGCGTGCGGCGGGCGTGGCCCTTGAGGCGCTTGGCGGCGGCGCGGATGAGGGTGATGTCGCTCATGCCGCGGCCTGCAATAGCTGGCGGATGGCGGCGAGGGATTGCGGCTCGTCAAGGAAGGGGACGTGGCCGCGGTTCGGCACAACGGCAGTGATCATGTCGGGGTGTCGGGTCTGCATCTGTGCTTGCGTCTCGGCGGTGAAAAGGTCGGAATTCTCGCCCCGGATCGAGGCGGTGGGGATGAGTTTCAGCCCGTCGAAGAGCGCCCAGAGATCCACGGCCTCGCCCGCGCCGGCCTGGCCCACGAGCGCATCACGCAGGCGGGGGTCGTAGCGCAGGGCGATGCCGCCCGAGGGGGCGTCCTGCCACATGAATTCGGCCTGCTCGCGCCAGCGGGTCAGGGGAATGTCGGGGAAATCCCTGGCATGACCTGCGGCCAGCGCGTCGGCGGCGGCGTCGAGGTTTTCAAAGGGGGGCGTCTTGCCGACGTAATCCATGATGCGTTCGATGCCGATGGGGGCCACTTCCGGCCCGATATCGTTCAGCACCACGCCGGCGAGGCGGTCGGGGTGGCTGTGCGAGAGCGCCATGGCGATGAGGCCGCCGCGCGAGGTGCCGATGAGGATGGTTTTCTCGATCCCGAGGTGGTCAATGAGTTCGATGGCATCCTGGCCTTCGCGCAGGATGTTGTAGGTCATGTAATCCTCGGCGTATTCCGACAGGCCGCGCCCGCGATAGTCGAGGCGGATGACGCGGTGATCTGAAAGGTGCGGCACGAGGTAGGTGAAATCGGTGACGTTGCGGGTGAGACCGGCAAGGCAGAGGATGGGCGTGCCGGTTCCCTCGTCGGTGTAGTGCAGCGAGAGGCCGTCGGAGGTGGTGAAGTGCGGCATTACTTGGCAAGCTCCGGGATGCCGGTCAGGTCCGTCAGGACATGGCCCGGGGTGGCGGGCAGGCGGTCCATCGGGGCACCCGCGCGGTTGACCCAAGCGGTGGTGAAGCCGAAGCCCGCCGCCGCAGCGGCGTCCCAGCCGTTGGAGGAGACGAAGAGGACTTCGGACTTGGCGCAGCCGAAGCGGTCGCCGACGAGGTCGTAGACGCTGGCGTGGGGTTTGAAGACGCCGACGCTTTCGACCGAGAGCACGTCATCGAGCACGTCGCCGATGCCCGCCGATTTCACCGCGCCGTCCAGCATGTCGGGCGAGCCGTTCGACAGGATGGCGGTGTTCATGCCGTTGTCCTTGAGGGCGTGCAGCATGGCGGGGACCTCGGGGTAGGCCTCAAGCTCCCAGTAGAGTTGCAGGAGGCGTTCGCGCAGGTCGGTGTCGTCCGCCAGGCCCTCGGCTTCGAGCGCCCAGTCGAGCCCGTCCCGGGTGGCGGTCCAGAAATCGGTGTGATCGCCGGTGATGGCGCGCAGCCAGGTGTATTGCAGCTGTTTCAGACGCCAGTGTTCGGCGATGGCGGGCCAATGGGCGCGGAAGGCCTCGCGCCCCGGCTCATTGGCGGCGGTGCGGGCGGCGGCGGCCACGTCGAAAAGCGTGCCGTAGGCGTCGAAGATGCAGGTGGTGATGGGCATTGCAGGCCTTGGGTGCAGGGTGGTTCGGGGCAGAGTGGCACGTCTGGAACGGGGTTGGAACCCTGTTTGCAATCGCCGCCACGGCAGGTTAGCTTTGGGCCAGACAAGCAAGCACCCGCGCGAGGCGCGGCCTTGGAAACCCATCCCCCAAACAGATTGGAAACCACATGACGCAGGTGAAATCCGGCGATACGGTAAAAGTTCATTACAAGGGCACGCTGGCCGACGGCACGACCTTCGACAGCAGCGAGGGACGTGACCCGCTGGAATTCGAGGTGGGCTCGGGCCAGATCATTCCGGGGCTTGAAAAGGCCATTCCGGGCATGGAAGTGGGCGACAAGAAGACCGTGGAAGTGCCCGCCGACGAGGCCTATGGCCCGCTGGACCCCGCCGCCAAGCAGGCGGTGCCGCGCGCCGACATTCCCGACGACATTCCGCTGGATATCGGCACGCAACTGCAGGTCCAGACGCCGCAGGGCCAGACCCTTCAGGTGATGGTGGCCGAAGTGACTGACGAGCAGGTGACGCTGGACGCCAACCACCCGCTGGCGGGCAAGGACCTGACATTCGACGTGGAACTGGTCGAGATCGCCAGCTGACCCACGCCGCGAGGGCGGCGGCCTTGCCGCGCCCTGGCGTGCGCGTCTCGGGATAAAGCGAGGCGTCCGATATTTTGAACGCGCGTGACGCATTGGCGTTACGCGCGTTTTTTTCGTGTCGCCCGCGGTCGGGAACACGCGCGCGGGAATTGCGTTGGCTCTTGTGCAAACGCCGGCAAGAGCAAGAGACGTGACGACAATGTTGGACTTTCTGAAAGAGAACGTGGAGATCGTTCAGATCGCGGCCAGCCTGACGACGACGGTCGTGTGGCTGGTCTATCTGCATATCTTCCTGAGCGGGTATATCCAGCAGCGCCGGTCCAGCATCCTGATCAACCGTGGCGGCGGACAGGACATGCAGGCCCGGTGCCTGGTGTCGAACATGGGCGCGCAGCCCGCTTACCTGCTGGACGTTCTGGCGTCTCTGGACACGGGCGAGGACGTCAATGTGTCCAGCGTTGTCGACCGCGAGGAATTGCGGAAAGAGGAAATGGAGCAGCCGGCGAACGTGACCGGGCAGGGGCCGATCCCGTCAGGCGGTTATGTCGATATCGGAACCTTCAAGGATGTTGCCCGCCGGGCGGGGCACAGCGGGGACGAGACGGACCTGCAGGACCGCTGTCTGAAGCTGATGGCGGTCTGTGCGACCAACCAGGCCAACCATGTCGTGGCCGCGGTGCGCGAATTCGACATGGACGCCGAGGGTGAGCGGGTGCGGCTGAAACCGCACAAGCTCGAGGCGCGGCAGATCCGCTCGCGGCGGCGGAGGAAGAAGATCACGTCGATGCTCGAACGGCTGGAGACCGGTGGCAGCACCAGGAATCTCGGCGCGGAGTTCGCGAAGCTGTAGAGCTGTCTTGAGCTGTGTGGTCCGCTGCGATGGCAGGCAGGGCGGCTTAGACGGTTTCCAGCAAGACCGCGCCGCGGCGTCCGGGGCTGAGCACCATGTTGTGCGCCGTGACGCAATCGGCGAGCGGCAGGCAGGCGTGAATCGCGGGCTTCAGCGCGCCTTCGGTGAGGGCGGCGTGCAGGCGGGCGATGGCCGCGGCGCGTTCCGCCGGGGGCAGGATGTAGATCAGGGAAATGTCGATCTTGAGCGCCTTGAACAGCATCGCGCCGAAGGGCAGTTCCGGCGTCATGTCCTTGGCCGAGCCGTAGGTGGCGATTGTGCCCAGAGGCTTCATCACCTCGGCCAGCAGAGCGGCGTTGGTGCCGAACTCGACCTCGACCGCGCGGTCGATGCCACCGGGGGCGATGTCCTTGATTTTCGCGGTCAGATCGTCGTCGCGGTAGTCGAGCACGTGATCGGCGCCGGTGTCGGCCACGTAATCGGCGGCGTCGGCGGAGGCGGTGGTGATGACGGTGGCACCGCCCCATTTGGCCAGCTGCACCGCCATGTGGCCGACGGCCCCCGCGCCGCCGGAGATGAGCAAAGTCTGCCCCGCCACTTCGCCGCCGCCAAAGACGGTCTGGCACGCGGTCAGGCCCGGGATGCCGAGCGTGGCGCCGACCTCGTGGCTGACGCCCTCGGGCAGGGGCACGGCCTGATCTGCGGGCAGGGCGATCATTTCGGCCGCGGTGCCGTGGGCGCGTTGCCACTGGGCATTCCAGATCCAGACATGCTGATCCATGCGCGCGGGGTCGACGCCTTCGCCAACGGCGAAGATCGTGCCGGCGCCGTCGGAATGGGGGATGATGCGCGGGAAATCGGGCTTGGTCACGCCGGGGCGGGTGCCCGCGCGGGACTTGGCGTCGGACGGGTTCACGCCGGAATGGGTCAACCGGACCAGAACCTCGCCCGGACCGGGCGTGGGGGTGTCGACCTCACCAATGATCAGGACGTCTTCGGGGGCTCCGAATGTTTCGTAATAAGCGGCGCGCATCCCGGGCAGTTCAGCCGGACTTGCGGCGCAGGCGGATCACCACGTCGACGCTTGCGATTTCGGCACCTTCGGGGGCGCCGGGCAGGCGGGCGATCTCAAGCTCATCGGCGGGCGCGTCGGAGAGGCGCTGTTCGTCCTCCCAGAAGAAATGCGGGTGATCGTGGGTGTTGGTGTCGAAATAGCTTTTGGACCCGTCGACCGTGACCTCTTGCAGCAGGCCCACGTCGCAGAAGGCGCGGAGCGTGTTGTAGACGGTGGCAAGCGACACGCTGTCACCGTTTTCGCAGACCGCGGCAAAGAGGCTTTCGGCGGTGACGTGGCGATGCTGTCCGTCGCCCACGAGCAGCGTGGCCAGCGCAACGCGCTGACGGGTCGGGCGCAGGCCCGCGCCTGCGAGCCATTCGGTGCCTCGGGTTGTTGCCTCGGTGTCGGTCATGAAAGCTCCTGTCTCCCGATCAATATAGGGGGCGTGGCGGGGGAATTTCAAACAAAATTCTGCACCATAGCGCATTGCGGCAGGGCTTGCGCGGGGGTTTTGCGGGGTGTTACAGGATCAGGTAACGGAACCAATAGAGAAAAGGGTGCGACCCTATGGCCGACTTCCCGAGCAGCTTCGACCGCGAAGACCTGCTGAAATGCGCACGTGGCGAGCTTTTCGGCCCCGGCAATGCGCAGCTGCCCGAGCCGCCGATGCTTATGATGGACCGGATCACCGATATTTCGGGCGATGGCGGGCCGCATGGCAAAGGGCATGTGGTGGCCGAGTTCGACATCAAGCCGGACCTGTGGTTCTTCGAGTGTCATTTTCCGGGCAACCCGATCATGCCGGGGTGCCTTGGCCTTGACGGGCTGTGGCAGCTGACGGGTTTCAACCTGGGCTGGCGCGGCTGGCAGGGGCGCGGCTATGCGCTGGGCGTGGGCGAGGTGAAGCTGACCGGCATGGTCCGCCCGGACCGCAAGATGCTGACCTATTACGTGGATTTCACCAAGGCCGTGCAGACGCGGCGCCTGACCATGGGCGTGGCCGATGGCCGGGTCGAGGCCGATGGCGAGGTGATCTACCAGGTCAAGGACATGAAGGTCGCGCTTAGCGAGACCTGAAGCGCGACCCATTGATCGCATCGCCCTAGAGCAGGAAGTCGAAACTGTCCGAGATGTCGGGCGGCACGAGGCTGTCCCATTCGGGTTCGGAGAAATCCTTCATCGGAACGGTTTCCTGATCCTTGGGTTCGAATGACTGCATGACGCTGCGGGCGATGATGTCGTCGGCCATGCGCTCGGCCAGTGACCGGGTGGCGGGGTCGAGCAGGGTGTCGTCGGTGAAGCTGGGTGCGAGATCTTCGGGCATTCTGGTATCCTCCGTTGGTGCGCCACGGATGATCGGCGCGTGTTGTACGGGGATGGGTCGGCGCGCGGCGCGCGATGGTTCAAAGTTTTTCCGGCCGTCAGTCTTGCCAGCCGGTGGGCACCTCTGCGCCGAAGCGGTCGCGGCAGAAGGCGTAGTGCGGCGCAAGCTGGGCCGCGAGCGCGTCACGGGCGGCGCGGGGCAGCGGGGCCTTGAGCGTGGTCTCGTTGCGGACCGTGCCGGCGTCCGCCGGGGCATGGGGCAGGCCGATGAATTCGCAGAGGCGGCGCTGGGCGGCCTCGGTGAAGAAGGTTTCGTAGAAGAGATAGAGCACGTCGCCTGCCGGGAAGGTGGCGTCGAGGGCGGTGACGATTCCGGTGTAGTCGGCCCGCGCGACAAGGGCGGGCATGTGGCGGACCCTGTCCCAGTCCTGCGTGGCGCGGGTGTCGGGCGCGATCTGTTCCAGGTGGCGCAGCTGCGACCAGAAGCGGGTGACCGGATCGCGCATTATGAAGAGCAGGCGCAGGCGGCAGGTCTGATGGGCGAAGACATCGCGGATATCGGCAAGGCCCGCCGGGCCGATGGCGGAATAGCCCGGCGTTATGTCGGCGACGCAACGGGTATCCGGGCCGCGCAGACCGGCGAAGTGGCGGAAATAGGCGCTGTCGTCGTGAACCATCTGCACCCGGTCGAGGCTGGCGCGGAACGCGGGGCTGCGTTTCAGGGTATCGGGTGTCGCGCCCGGCTGGTCGAGATGGAATTTCAGCCGTGCCAGCGCCAGCGCGTCGGGATCGCCCAGGGCGTGTTCGGGGTGGCGGGCGTCGAAGAAATGCACCTCTTTGAGCGGCGAGGGGGCGCAGCCGGGCAGGTCGCACAGGTAGGCGTGCAGCCAGCTGGTGGCGCATTTCGCCGCCCCGATGCAGACCAGGAAGGTGGTGTCGTCGAGGCCCGGCTGGCGGGGCGGAGGCGCATTACGCAACGTCATTTCCAAATGTCCACCGCGCCGATGGGCGCGATCTGGCCGAAATGCTGCCACAACGGGCAGAATCGCTCAAGTTTTCGCGGCATAGGGGTGCGGCGCCGGGTTAAGTGACTGATTTGGCGGCATTTCGGCGATTTTTCGCTTACGTCACGTAAAGTTAACTGCAATTAAACGAGTTTATTGCAGCGGGGCGAACAGGCTGGGATAAGGTCGCTTCGATTATACCAAGGTTGTGCCTGTGGGACATCGTCCCCACGTAGGGTCGCAACCGCAATAGAGTAACGAGGCAAGAGCGCGTGCAGACCAACAGTGATGCTTTCGGGCCGGTCGGCCGGATGGGCGTGACGGAATTCATAGACGCGCTGCCGGACGAGTTCGTGATCGTGGATGCCGACGGCGTGGTCATCGCGGCCAATTCCGCCTGGAAGCAGTTCAGTGCAGAGAATGACGGGGCGCCCTCGGGCTATGTCGGCAGCAACTATTTCGACATCTGTCGGGCGGCGGACGGCGAGTCGAGCATGGAAGCCCGGCTGATTGCGGACTCTTTGGAGATGACGCTGCGCTCGGGCGATCCGTTCGTGTGCGAATACCCCTGTGACAGCCCCACCGTGAAACGCTGGTTCGAGCTGACCGCAACGCGGCTTGTTTTCGAAGGGCAGCCCTTTCTGACGATCCAGCACCGCAACGTGACGCAGCGCCACCAGGAACGGGACGCGCTGAAACGCACGGCGGTGGACAGCAACGCGCTGGCCGCGCTGGTGGCGGGGACGTCGGACGCGATCCTGACCTATGACCTGGAGGGCAAGATCACGTCGTGGAACCCGGCGGCGGAGCGGCTTTACGGGTATTCGAGCGACGAGATCATCGGGAGATCGCTGGCGACCATGTACCCCGAGGACGAGAAAATGCCCGTCGCATGGTATCGTGACGAGATCATCGCGGGGCGACTGAGCCAGTTCGAGGCGGCGCGCATAGCCCGCGACGGCACGGCACGCGAGGTCTGGATCAGTTGTGCGCCCATCCGGGGCGTGGATGGCGACGTGGTGGCGATTTCCAACATCCACCGTGACATTAGCGAGTTGCGCAAAGCCGAGAAAGCCCGCGAGCTGATGTCGCGCGAGGTCATCCACCGGGCCAAGAACATGCTGACCATCGTGTCGGCGGTGCAGCGCCAGACAGCCCGGGGCGCGACGTCGGTCGAGGAATTCAACTCGAAGTTCGGAGACCGGATCACGGCGCTGTCGAAATCGACCGATCTGCTGGTCGGCGGGCAGTGGGACGATGCGGACCTGCGCGACCTGGTGATGGGTCATCTGCGTCCGTTCACCGTTGAAAACGATGCGCGTGTCCGCCTGTCGGGCCCGGAGGTGCGGTTGCTGCCGCAGGCGGTCCAGACGTTGGGGATCGCCCTGCACGAGCTGGCCACCAACGCGATGAAATACGGCGCGCTGGCGCATGACGCCGGTGAGGTGCAGTTGAACTGGAAGCTGGGGCAGGGGGCCGGTGGCCGCGTTCTGGACCTGAGCTGGCAGGAACGCAGCCTGGCGCATCCGCCCGAGGAAGACGCGCCGGGATTCGGCAGCACGGTGCTGACCTCGCTGGCGCCGTCGATGCTGGGCACGCAAGCGCTGTACCACCTGGACGCAGAGGGTGTTCACTGGACGATCTCGATCGATCCGGAGCATTTTTCCCTGGTGGGATAGCCTCCCGGACGCGGCATTGATCTTGCACCCGCCGCCTTGCATGCCCTACAACGCGAACAATCAGGTAGGGAGGCAACATGCGTCGTGTCGTCGTCACCGGGCTGGGGATCGTCTCCAGCATCGGCAACAATGCCGAGGAAGTCCTTTCCTCCTTGAAGGAGGGACGTTCGGGCATCACCGCCAACGAGCAGATGGCGGAACACGGGTTCCGCAGCCAGATCGCCGGGGACGTCAAGCTGGACGTCACCGAGCATGTGGACAAGCGCACCCTGCGCTTCATGGGGCCGGGTGCGGCCTATGCGCATATCGCGATGACCCAGGCCATCGCCGATGCCGGGCTGGACGAGGGCGAAATCGTCAACCCGCGCACCGGGCTGGTGGCAGGGTCCGGCGGGCCGTCCACCTCGGCCATGCTGGCGGCGCACCAGACGGTACTGGAAAAGGGCAGCCCCAAGCGGATCGGGCCATTCGCGGTGCCGAAATGCATGTCCTCGACGATCAGCGCCAACCTGTCGACGGCGTTCCGGATCAAGGGCATCAACTACTCCATCACCTCGGCCTGTTCCACGAGCTTGCACTGCATCGGCAATGCGGCGGAACAGATCATGATGGGCAAGCAGGACGTGATGTTCGCAGGCGGCGGCGAGGAACTGGACTGGACGTTGAGCTGCCTGTTCGACGCGATGGGCGCGATGTCGTCGAAGTATAACGACACCCCCGAAAAGGCGAGCCGGGCGTTCGACGCGGGCCGCGACGGATTCGTGATTTCCGGCGGCGGCGGGATCGTCGTGCTGGAGGACCTGGAGCATGCAAAGGCGCGGGGCGCCAAGATCTATGCCGAGGTGACGGGCTATGCCGCCACCAGCGACGGGCATGACATGGTTGCCCCCAGCGGCGAAGGCGGCGAACGGGCGATGCGCCTGGCGCTGCAGACGCTGCCCGAGGATCGCAAGGTTGGCTATATCAACGCGCATGGCACCTCGACCCCGGTCGGTGACGCGGGTGAGGTGGAGGCCGTGCGCCGGAT
Organism: Roseovarius sp. SK2; assembly: GCF_028807495.1. NCBI lineage: Bacteria > Pseudomonadati > Pseudomonadota > Alphaproteobacteria > Rhodobacterales > Roseobacteraceae > Roseovarius > Roseovarius sp. SK2. The sequence continues at coordinate 619,511 of NZ_JARAMK010000001.1, read as the reverse complement.
ATTCGGCGAGGGCAAGGTGCCTCCCATCAGCTCCACCAAGTCGATGACCGGGCACAGCCAGGGGGCCACGGGCGCGCAGGAGGCGATCTATTGCCTGCTGGCGCTGCACCACGATTTCATCATCCCGTCGATCAATGTCGAGACGCTGGACCCCGCGATCCTTGAGGGCGAGATCGCGACGGCCCGCGTGGACGATGCCGGGCTTGATACGGTGATGACCAACTCTTTCGGTTTCGGCGGCACGAATGGCTCGATGCTGCTGAGCCGGTTCGACGGATAGGACGCCGGATGACAAATTCTATGCAAGGACTGCGCGGCCTGATCATGGGGGTGGCGAATGACCGGTCCATCGCGTGGGGGATCGCCAAGGCGATGCACGAGGCGGGCGCGGAGCTGGCCTTTTCCTACCAGGGCGAGGCGTTTGCCAAGCGGGTCGAGCCGCTGGCCAACTCGGTGGGGTCCAACATCCTGATGGATGTGGATGTCACCAAGGACGAGTCGCTGGACGCGGCCTTTGCCAAGCTGGCCGAAACCTGGCCGACGATCGACTTCGTGGTGCATGCCATCGCCTATTCCGACAAGTCCGAGCTGTCTGGGCGGTTCCTGAACACCAGCCGGACGAATTTCAAGCATTCGATGGATATCTCGGTCTATTCCTTCATCGAGATCGCCCGGCGCGCCTATCCGATGATGAAGGAGAACGGCGGCACGATGCTGACCCTGACCTACCAGGGGTCGAACAGGGTGGTGCCGAACTATAACGTGATGGGCGTGGCCAAGGCGGCGCTGGAGGCGACGACGCGCTACCTGGCCAACGATCTTGGCCCCGACAAGATCCGCGTCAACGCGATCAGCCCCGGGCCGATGAAGACGCTGGCGGGCGCGGCCATCGGCGGGGCGCGGCGGACCTTTCGGCACACCGAGGAAAATTCGCCGATGCGGGCCAATGCCACGCTGGAGGCGATCGGGGGCACGGCAGTGTACCTGGCCAGCCCGGCGGGCGCCTGCACCACCGGCGAGGTGATCAAGGTCGATGGCGGCTATCACGTGCTGGGGATGCCGCAGCCGGAGAACCTTTAGCCTCGAGGCTCCTATCAACTAAACCTTGAGATGTCCCGGTTTGGTCCGAGTATCGCCACAATATTGCCACGGGATTCGGGGACTTTGTACGCATGACCTTCATGCGCTCTCCCCAAGAGGTACGCCTCGAAAAACGCCAGGCCAAGGGCAAGACCGCCCGCAAGTGGGCGCGTGGCGTTCAGGTTTGTCTGATGGGGCTGTGCATGACGGCGATCTGGCAGGAGCGGGCGCTATACCCGGTGATGCATGACCGGATGCAGGGTGTCTATGCTTACGGTGTCGACTGGCTGGAAAGCACCGAGACCGGCAGCGGCTATCTGACGGCGATGAGCGACCTGGGTAGCGGCAACGCGAGCGAGCATAGCGCGATCACGCGGGCGTTGATGAACCTGCGGCAGTAACCGGGACCGCGATACGACGCGCGGGTGGTGCCTTTTCTGCCACATCTTCCACGATCCGAGCGGTGTCGCTTGAAAGCGGCGCGATGAAGCCGCATCTGACTGTGCAGAGGACGACCTCCCCAAACGGGTAGTTTGCATCCGGGACGGCCCGGTTAGATGTGGGAGGGTTCCATGAGATCACCGTTTGACCGTCTGCGCCATGCGCTGAGCTTTGAAATCATCGCCCTGATCCTGATCGTTCCGCTGGGAGCTGTGGCCTTTGGCATGCCGATGCATGATATCGGGGTGGTCGGCCTTGTCAGCGCGACCATCGCCACGCTTTGGAACATGGTGTTCAATTTCGGCTTCGACCTGGTCTTGCGGCGCCGGACAGGCTCGACTCGCAAGACCGCGATGGTGCGCGTTGTCCATGCGGGCCTGTTCGAGCTTGGGCTCCTGGTGGTGCTGATGCCGTTCATCGCGTGGTATTTGCAGGTCTCGCTGTGGCACGCGCTGGTGATGGATCTGTCGTTCGCCCTGTTTTACATGGTCTATGCGCTGGGCTTTAACTGGCTGTACGACATGGTGTTTCCGCTGCCGGAATGGACCGGGCAGGCGGTATGACGCTGAGCGGCGATGCCGCGTCATCGATGGCGGCTGGGCCGAACGCCGCCGATCGGGACGAATTCGCGCGGTCACGGTGGCGTGAGGGCGGTTTGCCTGCGGCGGATCGGCGTTATCTTGAATAGGGTATGATGGCGCAGGTTGTGCCCGGTATGGCAGCCTGCGCCCCCGACCTGACAGGAGAGACCGATATGAGACCCCGACTGATCAATCGACGCAAGCTGATGGCGACCGGCAGCGCGGCCGCCGCCGTGGCTCTGGGATCGGGCCTGATCGTGCCGGCGCGAGCGGCGGGCGTGCAGCCGACGCCGACGATGCCGGGCGGCGCCAACAATTATCGCCCCGGTGCGCAGATCGTGGAGCGCATTGGCAATGGCGGCTTTTCCATGACCGGCACGGTGCGTCGTGCGGGGGATGGTGCGCCGCTTGAAGGCCGCCGCATCCAGATGTGGGCGCACACCACCGAGGGGCACGAGCGCGACCCGGAAAGCCATGGTGCGACCCTGACCGACCGGAACGGGCGGTTCGTCATGGACATGCCGCAGATCGTGCCTGCCTTTGGTCAGCCGCACGGCCATCTGGCCTATGATGCCGAGTATGACGATGGCGGCTTCGAGACGGTGTTCCTGCGCCCGGTGATGACAAGCCCGGGGCAGACTTCACTTGACGTGGAGTTCGTACTGGTCCCGGCGTAAAGTCCTGATGTTTCGCAAGCTTTCGATATGGGCGGCGGTCTGCGCCGCCCTTCTTGTGCCCGTCGTGGCGGCGGGGTTCAGCCCGCTGCTGCAATGGCGCCAACCGATCTACATCCTGGCCGGCTTTGCCGGGATCGTGGGCTTTGCCCTGATGCTGTTGCAACCCTTGCTGGCGGGCGGATACCTGCCCGGTGTGCCTGCGCTGAAGGGGCGGCGGGTGCATCGCTGGGTCGGCGCGGGGATCGTGGCGCTGGTGGTGCTGCATGTGGGCGGGCTGTGGCTGACCAGCCCGCCGGACGTGGTGGATGCGTTGCTGCTGCGCTCGCCCACGCCGTTCTCGGTCTGGGGCGTGCTGGTGATGTGGCTGATCTTTGCCACCGCCGCGCTGGCGGTGATGCGCAAGCGGCTGGGGGTGCGGCCGATGACATGGCGGCGGGCGCATACGGCGCTGGCGGTGCTGATCGTTGCGGGCACGGGCCTGCACGCGGTTCTTATTCAAGGCACGATGGAAACGGTGAGCAAGTACGCGCTATTTGCGCTGGCGCTGGGCGCCACGGTGAAAGTGATCCTGGATTTGCGGATCTGGGCGGCGCGGCGTCGGTCCACGCGCTAGGGGCACTTCAGAACCACTGGCCGGGTTCCATCAGGCCAAGATCCAGCAATTGCCGCGAATGCCATTCGAAGGGCGCGGAATTGTGCCACTTGAAGGTGTGGATGTCGAAGGTCGAGCCCGGGTTTCGTTTCAGCGCCTTGGCGGTGCGGAACGAGGCCACCGCCGCCGTCAGGTTGTGGTGCCACGGGCAGGCATAGGTGTTGTATTCTTCGTCGTTGAAGGTGTGATCGGGACGCAGTTCCAGCCCCGGCTTGGCGCGGAACAGCGAGATGCGGTCGATCTTGCGACGTTCCACCGGGATATGCTCCTCGTAGCGCCAGCGCAGACCGCCGAAGAAATCCAGTTGCCGTTCGCGCGGGTGGTTGTGGTTGTCGGGGTCGTTGCGCGCCAGCGCGTAATAGCCCGAGCGGTCGAGATGGGCATCCTCCAGCGACACGGCCCCGGGGTGGCGGTCGAGATCGCCGGCATAGAGGTCCACCACGTAGGTCAACATCGCGTCGCGACGTTCCTCTGTGTGAAAGGCCAGCATTTCGCCCACGGTGCGCGTCTCGCAGAACGGGAAGAACAGGTATTCGGCGTTGAAGCAATAATAGAGCCAGAGGCCCGGTGCGGCCTCGATCACGCGGTTCACCGCCTCGACGAAGCTGTCGCCCGCCGCGATGTCATGGCCGATCCGCTCGACCCGGTCGGCCACGTCGGGGGCCAGGTCAAAGGCGTGGGGCATGAACACCAGCACCGACGCAAACCCGGTGTCAAGTTGATGGCGGATCGCGCTGTCGACCTCGACCTCGTCCTCGACGAAGATCATGGCGACGGGGCCCTTGGCGAGCGCGGTGCCGGGGCTGTCGAAAAAGGCGGAGAGGGTGGGGTACTGCATCGTCATCCTCTGGGGCTGCGCCGGTAAAATTCCGCAATTCGCGGCGCATTGCAAGTCGGGCGGCAGGTGGTGTAGGCAGGCGCCTTGAAACCGCTTGAGATGCAGGGTGTGGCCATGTCCGAAGCGAAGAAGCTATACATCAAGACCTACGGGTGCCAGATGAACGTCTATGACAGCGAGCGCATGGCCGAGGCCATGGGTGGCGCGGGGTATGTCGAGACGGACACGCCCGACGACGCGGACATGATTCTGCTCAACACCTGTCACATACGCGAAAAGGCCGCGGAAAAGGTTTATTCGGAGCTGGGCCGGTTCAAGGGGCTGAAGGACGCCAAGCCGGACCTCAAGATCGGCGTGGCCGGCTGTGTCGCCCAGGCCGAGGGCGAGGAAATCATGCGCCGCCAGCCGATGGTGGACCTGGTGGTGGGGCCGCAAAGCTATCACAATCTGCCGGCGCTGGAGGCCAAGGCACGGGGTGGGGACAAGGCGCTGGATACGCAGTTTCCGCTGGATGACAAGTTCGAGACGCTGCGCAAGCGCGGTGGCAAGGCCAAGCGCGGCCCGACCGCGTTCCTGACCGTTCAGGAGGGCTGCGACAAGTTCTGCGCCTTCTGCGTGGTGCCTTATACCCGTGGGGCCGAGGTAAGCCGCCCGGTCAGCCGCATCGTGGACGAGGCGAAGGAGCTGGTGGAACGCGGTGTGCGCGAGCTTACCTTGCTGGGTCAGAACGTGAATGCGTACCATGGCGAGGGGCCGGACGGGAATGACTGGTCGCTGGCGCAGCTGATCTGGGAGTTGGACAAGGTGGACGGGCTGGAGCGCATCCGGTTCACCACCAGCCATCCCAACGACATGAGCGACGACCTGATCGCGGCGCATGGGGAGTGCGCCAAGCTGATGCCGTACCTGCACCTGCCGGTGCAGTCGGGCAGCGACCGGATTCTGAAGCGGATGAACCGCAGCCATACTGCCGAAAGCTATATCCGGCTGATCGAGCGCATCCGCGCGGCGCGGCCCGATATCCTGTTGTCGGGGGATTTCATCGTGGGCTTCCCCGAAGAGACAGAGGCGGATTTCGCGGACACGATGGCGTTGATCGAAGAGGTCCGCTATGGCTACGCCTATTCCTTCAAGTATTCCACACGGCCCGGCACGCCCGCGGCGGAGCGTGCGCAGCTGGACGAGGAGGTGAAGACCGAGCGTCTGCACCGCCTTCAGGCGCTGATCACCGAGCAGCAGCGCGCGATCCAGGACGCGATGGTGGGCCGCGAGGTGGGCGTGCTGTTCGAGAAGGCCGGGCGGCGCGACGGACAGATGGTGGGCAAGTCGGATTACCTGCACGCGGTGCATGTGAGCGACTCCACCGTGCAGTCGGGCGACCTGCGCCGGGTGGAAATCATCGAGAGCGGCGCCAATTCTCTGGGCGGGCGGGTGCTGCCTGCCTGAATTTCCGGCGGTCTGGCCGTAACGCCCTCTGGTGGCGGGGTAATTTGGCCTGTCGGGGTGTGGATAACCCATAGGTGGCCATTGTTTCCCGCAGTGCCACAATATCTGGCTATTTATACTTCACAACGCGCCGGAACTTGCTAAAGTCAAACAATAATTTGTTTTTTGTCGCGGAATCGCTGCCTGGTACCGTGACAAGCGGGGGAAATAATAAAAAGGACAGTGGCTGTGACGAACACGTTTTCGAAAACAGTGCGCACCCTGATGAACGGCCTTGCTGCCGTGGCTCTGGGTGTCGTGGCGATGACCGAGCCCGGTCAGGCGCAAAGTGGCCAGCGGGTCGTGAAAGGTGAGCGTTACGTGCCGACGATCTGGGTCGATCCGGACGGGTGCGAACACTGGGTGATGGATGACGGCTGGGAAGGGTACATGACCCCGCACGTGAACCGCCAGGGCATCCCGGTCTGCCGCCGCGGCAACGTGTGCGGCGTGGTCAACACCGACCAGCTCTTTGCGACTGACAGCGCGAATATCAATTCGGCCGGTCGTGCGCGTCTGCAGGAGTTCTTCCGCAGCACGGGGGCGATTTCCTACATCATCACCGGGCATACCGACAGCCGTGCGTCGGACCAGTACAATATCGACCTGTCCTATCGCCGGGCCAACTCGGTGGCGCGAATCGCTGCCGGCACCGGCGCGCGGATCGCGGATGTACGCGGCTATGGCGAGCGTCTGCCCAAGGCATCGAACAACACCGCCGCCGGCATGCAGCAAAATCGCCGCGTCGAAATCATCTGCATTCGCTGAAGGGGACCATGATGAAACTTCTTAAACTGATCGCCGTCGTTCCCCTTGCGGGCCTCGTCAGCGCCTGCGACGTGCCGAAGACTGACAAGACCGTCGACCGTGGCTTCGATTCCAAGCACCTGAGCCAGCTTCAGGCCGGGATCTGGGTCGATCCGAACGGCTGTGATCACTGGATCATCGACGACGGATCCGAGGGCTACCTGTCGCAGCGGCTGGACAAGTACGGCAAGCCGGTCTGTTCGGGCACCGCGCCGCCGACCGTGGCGACCGGGGGGTACAAGTCGGGTTCGCCCGTGCCGGACCCAAGCACCTGACATGCCGCTTTCGCCGAAATTCGTGCCGCAGCGATACCCGCTGCGGCATTTTTCGTTTCAAAGCCGTGACAATTGCGCCGTGGGCCTTGCCCTTGGGGGCGCATCTTGGCAGCATTGGCACAGGCCTTTGACAGGGAGATTTGATTGGTCACGAACGTGCTGACGTCGCAATCCGAAAGCAGCGACATTCTGGAAACGGTTGTCGAGTTCCCCGACAATTTCCTGTTGATCGACCTGTGCGGCGAATACGACCGCAACCTTGCCGAAATCGAGAAGAAGCTGGGCGTGCAGATCCTGCGCCGGGGCAACCAGCTTGCCGTGATCGGCGATCCGGAGCAGGCCAAGGAGGCGCGCGACGTGCTGCTGGCGCTGTACCAGCGGCTGGAAGAGGGCCGCACGGTCGAGCATGGCGACGTGGACCGAGAGCTGCGCATGGGGGCGGGCGGCAGTGCCGACCGCGGCGCGGGCGACGACGCGGCGGCGGATGGGGGTGACCAGCTTGAGATGTTCAAGGGCGGGCGGGTCGAGATCAAGACCCGCAAGAAGCCCGTCGAGCCGCGCACGGACGCGCAGAAGGCTTATGTGCAGGCGCTCTTTGCCAACGAGCTGGCCTTCGGCATCGGGCCGGCGGGCACCGGCAAGACGTACCTTGCCGTGGCTGTGGGCGTCAGCATGTTCATCGAGGGGCATGTCGACCGCATCATCCTAAGCCGGCCGGCGGTGGAGGCTGGCGAGAAGCTGGGTTATCTGCCGGGCGACATGAAGGACAAGGTCGACCCCTACATGCAGCCGCTCTACGACGCGCTGAACGATTTCTTCCCGGCCAAGCAGGTGGCCAAGCTGATCGAGGAGAAGCGGATCGAGATAGCTCCGCTGGCCTTCATGCGGGGGCGCACGCTGGCCAATGCGTTCGTGGTGCTGGACGAGGCGCAGAACGCCACCTCGATGCAGATGAAGATGTTCCTGACCCGGCTGGGCGAGGGCAGCCGCATGGTGATCACCGGCGACCGCAGCCAGATCGACCTGCCGCGCGGGGTGACGAGCGGGCTGCACGATGCCGAGCGGCTGTTGAAGGATATCCCGAAGATCGCCTTCAACTACTTCACTTCCAAAGACGTGGTGCGCCATCCGCTGGTGGCGGCGATCATCGAGGCCTACGACGCGGATGTCTGAGGCCGGGCACAATTTTCTTTGGAAGAAAATTGCCCGGAAAATTGCAATTTTCCGATCCGGAATTTTGCAAAATTCCGGCCTGCGCCCGGTGTGAGCGTTTCTGTCGATACGGTCATCGAGGATGACCGCTGGCTGGACGCGGGGCTGGAGCGGCTGGCCGTGCGGGCGGCGGAGGCGACGCTGGCGCACCTGGGGCTGGACCCCGCGGAGTGGGAAATCGCGGTGCTGGGCTGCGACGATGCGCGGATTGCCGCCTTGAACGAAGATTTCCGGGACAAGGCGGCGCCGACCAATGTATTGAGCTGGCCGAGCGAGGAGCGGGGCGCAGGCACCGACGGTGACGTGCCGGACCTGCCCGATGCGGGCCTCGACCCCGAGCTGGGCGATATCGCGATCGCCTTCGACACTTGCGCGAAAGAGGCCCGCGCGGCGGGCAAGCCGATGCAGGACCATGTGACGCATCTTATCGTTCACGGAATCTTGCATTTGCTGGGCTACGATCACGTTCGTGACAAGGATGCCACCTTGATGGAACGAACCGAGGTGGAGATACTTGGCAAACTGGGTCTGCCTGACCCATATTGAGTTACCCGTTGTCCGCGAACGCGGGCACGATTCGGAAAGGTAAGATGAACGACAGCAACGACGCCTCTTCTATGGCAGCGCATGGCGCGCGGTCCGAGGCATACAAGGGCGACGATCCGGCAGAGGATCAGAACGACACGCAGGGCGGGTTCTTCCGTCGCTTCTTTGGCGCGCTGGGCGTGGACGAAGAGTATGGCGGCGAGGAAGACGACCTGCAGGGTGATGGGGATGACACGACAGGCAACGGCCTCGCGCCCAACCTGGGGCTGGGCAACCTGCGGCGGCTTTCCGTCGAGGACGTGATGATCCCCAAGGCGGACGTTGTTTCCGTACCCGCAACAGTCACCAAGGATGAACTGGTCCAGACGTTCCGCGAAAGCGGGCTGACGCGTCTGCCCGTGTACGAGGGCACGCTGGACACGCCAACGGGCTTTGTCCACCTCAAGGATTTCGCGCTGAAGCACGGATTCAACGGGCAGGGCGCGGATTACTCGCTGGAAGAGCTGTTGCGTCCGCTGATGTACGTGCCGCCATCGATGACGATCGGCGTGCTGTTGCAGAAGATGCAGGCCGAGCGCCGGCACATGGCGCTGGTGATCGACGAATATGGCGGGGTCGACGGCCTGGTGACCATCGAGGACCTGATCGAACAGGTCGTGGGCGAGATCGCCGATGAGCACGACCAGGACGAGGGCGCCTATTGGTCCGAGGAAAAGCCCGGCTCTTATGTGGTGCAGGCCAAGGCCCCTCTGGAGGAGTTCGAGGCCGAGATCGGGCTGTCGCTGACCGACTCGGAAGAGATCGACGAGGAAGAGATCGACACGCTGGGCGGGCTGGTCTTCATGCTGCTGGGCCGCGTTCCGGCGCGGGGCGAGCTGGTCGAGCATCCCACGGGCATAGAAATCCAGGTGCTGGATTCCGATCCGCGGCGGATCAAGCGGCTGCGGGTGCGCCTGCCCGAGGCGATCGAGGGGTAATTCATGGTCCGTCTTGACGCGCTGACGCGGCAGATCGGTGAGGGCCGCGTGTGGACGCGCTATGCCTTTGCCGCCGGCCTGGGCGCCGCGGCGGCACTGGGGCAGGCGCCGTGGGGACTGTGGCCGCTGACGATTATCGCACTGGCGGTGATTTTCGGCCTTTGGCGCGAAACCCGCGGGTGGCTGTCGGCCACGATCCTCGGGCTGGTGGCGGGCACCGGCCATTTCGTCATCGCGCTCAGCTGGATTTTCGAGCCGTTCCTGGTGGATGCCGCGCGGCATGGCTGGATGGCGCCCTTCGCGGTGCTTGGGTTGTCGGTCTTCATGGCGTCCTACTGGGCCGCGGCCTTTGGCGCCGCACGGTCAATCGCCCCCCGCAGCGGCGTGGCGCTGGTCGGGGCCTTCGTCATCGGAGAGGTGCTGCGCGGATGGTTTTTCACCGGGTTCGCCTGGGCGCAGGTGGGGCATGTGCTGATCGACACGCCCTTGCTGTATTGGGCGTCCGTGGGCGGGGCCCTGGGCCTGTGTGCGCTGGTCATGGGGGCGGCGGTGGCGCTGTGGCACCTGGGCGCGGGCCGGCGCATGGCCGGGGCCGCAGGACTCGCGGGCATCGCGTTGCTTTATGGCGCGGGCGCGGCAATGACGCCGACGGACGCCGCCGCACCGGGACCGGAGGCGCAGACGGTGCGGCTGGTGCAGCCCAACGCGGCGCAGCACGAGAAATGGCGGCCCGAGAACCTGCAGATGTTCTACGACCGCCAGCGGCAGTTCACCGCCGCTCCGGGCGAGGATGGACGACCCGACCTGGTGGTCTGGCCGGAAACGGCGATCCCCACCTTCCTGCACGAGTCCGACGACCTTTTGGGCGGCATCGCGGCCTCGGCGCAGGGGGCACCGGTGGTGCTGGGCCTGCGGCGGCTGGACGGGCAGCGGTTCTACAACTCGCTTCTGCGGCTCGACGAGACCGGCGCGGTCAGCCAGGTCTATGACAAGCATCACCTTGTCCCGTTCGGGGAGTTCATGCCGCTGGGCGACCTGATGGCGCGGTTCGGCATCCATGGCCTTGCCGCCGAGGAGGGCGGGGGATATTCCGCCGGGCCGGGGGTGGAGCTTGTGGATATGGGCCGCTTGGGCACGGCGGTGCCGCTGATCTGCTACGAAGGGGTGTTTGCCCGCAACATCCTGTCGGCCCCCGAGCGGCCGGACATGATCCTGATGATCACCAACGACGCGTGGTTCGGAAAGATCTCGGGGCCCTACCAGCACCTTGCGCAGGGCCGGCTGCGCAGCGCCGAGCAGGGTCTGCCCATGGTGCGCGCGGCCAATACCGGCGTCTCGGCCATGGTCGACGGCACAGGCCGGATTCTGGCGCATATCCCCCTGGGCGAGGCGGGCTGGATCGACACGCCCCTGCCGCCGCCCTTGCCGCCGACGCTTTACAGCCGGACGGGCGAGGCGCCGGTGCTGGTGCTGGCGGTGCTGCTGATGCTGGCGGGCGGGGTCCTGTCACGCAGGCAGCGCGAGGCGCGGACTTAGCGATTGACCTTCGGGTACGGCCCGCCTAAGGAAGCGAGGTACCTGTCACAACGGCTTCCTGGCGTGGCGGGAATTGACCCTAATGGAGCACTTTCATGTCCCGAGATAATTACGTTTTCACCTCCGAATCCGTTTCGGAGGGGCACCCCGACAAGGTGTGCGACCGCATTTCCGATGCGATCCTCGACGCGTTCCTGTCCGAGGACCCGCTGGCGCGGGTGGCCTGCGAGACCTTTGCCACGACGAACCGTGTCGTGATCGGCGGGGAAGTCGGCCTGACCGACCAGAACAAGTTGCGTCAATACATGGAAAGCGTGGAGGATATCACGCGGGCCTGTATCAAGGACATCGGATACGAGCAGGACAAGTTCCACTGGAACACCTGCGAGATCACCAACCTGCTGCACGAGCAATCGGCGCATATCGCGCAAGGTGTCACCGGCGAGCGCGGCGACGAGGGCGCGGGCGATCAGGGCATCATGTTCGGCTATGCCACGAACGAGACCGACGCGATGATGCCCGCCCCGATCCAGTTCAGCCACGCGATCCTGCGGCGGCTGGCCGAGGTGCGCAAATCGGGGGCCGAGCCGACGCTGGGCCCGGATGCCAAGTCGCAGTTGACGGTGCGCTACGAGGGCGGCAAGCCGGTGGGCGTCACCTCGATCGTGCTGTCGACGCAGCATTTCGACGAGGACATGAGCAGCAAGGACGTGCGCGCGGTGGTAGAGCCCTATATCCGCGAAGTCCTGCCCGAGGGCTGGATCGGCGACGACACGTCCTGGCACGTGAACCCCACGGGCAAGTTCGTGATCGGCGGACCCGACGGCGATGCGGGCCTGACGGGCCGCAAGATCATCGTGGACACGTATGGCGGCGCGGCCCCGCATGGCGGCGGCGCGTTTTCCGGCAAGGACCCGACCAAGGTGGACCGCTCGGCGGCCTATGCCGCGCGCTACCTGGCCAAGAACGTGATCGCCGCGGGCATGGCGGAACGCTGCACCATCCAGTTGAGCTATGCGATCGGGGTGGCGCAGCCGCTGTCGGTCTATGCCGACACGTTCGGCACCGGCGCGGTCGAGCCCGCGGAGATCGAAAAGGCGATCCGCAAGGTCATGGACCTGACGCCGCGCGGCATTCGCGAGCAGCTGGAGCTGAACAAGCCGATCTACCAGCGCACCGCGGCCTACGGCCATTTCGGACGCGAGCCCGACGCCGATGGCGGTTTCAGCTGGGAGCGCACGGACCTGGTGGATGCGTTGAAGAAAGCGGTCTGAGCCAGACAGCACGGCATCGAAACGCGGGGGATTTCCTCCGCGTTTTTCATGCGCGACATGGCCCGCTGCGGCCCTTAGACTGCGCCAAAAGGGAGGGACCGGGATGATCCTTGATATCGGCCTGCCGCTGGCGCTGGCCTTCATCATGTTCTCATTGGGGCTGGGGCTGCATTTCGCCGATTTCGGCCGGGTGCTGCGCCTGCCCAAGCCTGCGCTGACCGGCATCGTGGCGCAGATCGTGCTGTTGCCGCTGGTGGCCTATGCGCTGATCGCGGCCTGGGGCTTTGGCGGGGGCATGGCGTTCGGCATCATGCTGCTGGCCTTCAGCCCCGGGGGCGTCACGTCGAACATGCTGACCAAGCTGGCCGGGGGCACCGTGGCGCTGTCGATCACGCTGACGGCGGTCGTGAGCCTGTTGTCGGTGCTGACGCTGCCGGTGCTGGTGGCCTGGGCTGCGACGCATTTCATGGGCGAGGCCGCGCCCGAGATCAGCGTCGTGAAGGTGGGCGTGGCGATGTTCCTGATCACGGCGCTGCCGGTCTTCGTCGGGCTGCTGCTGCGCCGTTTCGCGGCAGGGTTCGCGCTGCGGATCGAGCGGGTCTGCGAGATCGTGGCGCTGATCCTGTTCGTGCTGATCGTGGCGGCGGCGATTGCCAGCAACTGGGCGCTCTTGACAGAAAGCTTCGCGCGGCTGGGGCCGTTCCTGATCGTGCTGAACCTGGTGTTGCTGGCTGTGGGGATCGGCTTGGCACGGCTGATGGGGATCGCCGGGCGCGACGGCCTGGCCATCGCGGTGGAGATGGGCGTGCAGAACGCCACGGTGGGGATCACCATCGCCAATATCGTCGCGGCCAGCACGGGACTGTCGGAATTCGCCGTGCCGTCGGCGGTCTATGGTATCTGCATGTACCTGGTGAACATTCCCGCGCTGCTGGTGCTGCGCCGGGTTTTCGCGGCGGAGGCGTGAGATGAGCGAAGGCAAGCATTCCTCGGGCGCGCCGTGGCGCAATTTCTACGGCCGGTTCAAAGGCAAGCACCTGAAGAAATCGCAGGAAGCCTACCTGGACGAGGACCTGGCCGCGTGGTCGCCGGGGGCCGTGGACTGGGAGGTGAACCCCGAGCGAAAACCCATAGACCTCAGGGCCTTGTTCGGCGAACGTGATGTATGGCTTGAAGTGGGTTTCGGCGGTGGCGAGCACATGATCCACCAGGCGGCGGAGAACCCGGACGTGGGGATCGTCGGCTGCGAGCCCTACATCAACGGGGTCGCGAAACTGCTTGGGCAGCTGCGTGACAGCCATGTCGAGAACGTGGCGATCCATCCCGGCGACGTGCGTGACATGTTCGACGTCCTGCCCGAGGCCAGCATCGCGCGGGCGTTCCTGCTCTATCCCGACCCGTGGCCCAAGAAACGCCACCACCGGCGGCGGTTCGTGACGCCCGAGCACCTGGAGCCGCTGGCGCGGGTGATGAAGCCGGGGGCGATTTTCAGAGTCGCCACGGACATTCCCGATTACGTGCGCCAGACGATGGAACAGGTGCCGCGCCACGGCTTTACCTGGTTGGCCGAGGGGCCGCGCGACTGGCGGGAGCCGTGGGGTGACTGGATTTCCACCCGCTACGAGCAGAAGGCCCTGCGCGAGGGGCGGGTGCCGCATTACATGACCTTCCGGCGCGATTGACCGCGACCGGCTGGTCTTGAGTATTTGAAGCAAGAAAAAGCCGTGACGCGGCGGGTCATCCCGCCGAGCGCATGGCTTACATGTCGAAACCGTCCGGGCAGGCGACTTCGAACGAAAAGACCGTGCCGTCGACCTCGCCTTCGAGCACAAGCGGAAAGCCCGCGGCGTCGGTCGAGGTGCCGAACTGGTGAGTCTCGGTGCCGGTGCGAACCTCGATGCTGGTGACGCCGTTGGACACGAAGGCGGCCTCGAAGGCCGGGGCGCCGCCGCTGTCATGAGTGCGGGCGATCACGAAAGGATCGCGTTCGCAGATCAGCGGATGATCGAATTCCGTTTCGCCGAAATGGCCGGTCACGGTGCCATTGGGCGTATCGACCGGCGCCGCGTGGGCGGTTTGGGCCAAGGTCATCAAAAGGGCGATCCACGCGGATTTATAAAGCATCTCAACCTTCCAGGCGTTCGTGCAAAGTAATGGCGGCGGGGCTGGGACACGGCCCGCCCCTGGTTATGCAACCAGCTTGCCCTGCAATCGTTCCAGCATGTCGAGACATTGCGACAGCTGGTCGAGCGCCACGAACTCGTCGGCCTTGTGGGCCTGCTCGATCGAGCCAGGGCCGCAGATCACGGCCGACATGCCCAGGGATTGAAAGATGCCGGCCTCGGTGCCGAAGGCCACGCATTCGGCGTGGTTGGCGCCGGTGAGTTCCGACACGATGGTGCGGGCCTCGTTATCAGTGGTGGGGATGAGGCCCTCGACCTCGCCGATGACCTCGGTCACGATATCCGACTCGGGGTCGACGGCGCGCATGGCGGGCAGGAGCTCTTGCTCGATATAGGTCTTGAGCGAGTCCTTGACGAAATCGGCGTCCGAGGTCTGCACCGGGCGCATTTCCCAGTCCACCACCGCCTCGCTGGGAATGACGTTGTGGGCCACGCCGCCCGACAGCCGCCCGGTGTTGATGGTGGTCCAGGGCGGCTCGAACAGGCTGTTGGCGGGGGCGCGGTCGCGCAGCCTGTGCTTGAGGTCCAGAAGGCGTGCGATGTAGCGCACGGCGTATTCCACCGCGTTGACGCCGCGATCGGGGGCCGAGCCGTGGCCCGCCAGCCCGGAAAAGCGGGTGGTGTATTCATAGCAGCCCTTGTGCCCTTCGATGACGCGCATCATCGTCGGCTCGCCCACGATGGCGACCCCTGGCGTCAGCCCTTTGGCGCGCAGGGTCTGGGCCAGCGCACGGGCGCCGAAACAGCCCGTCTCTTCGTCATGGGTGAAGGCGAAATGCAGCGGGCGGTCGGGGTTAAGCGCGGCGTATTGCGGGGCCATGGCCAGCGTGGCGGCGATAAACCCCTTCATGTCGCAGGTGCCGCGGCCATAGAGCCGCCCGTCATGTTCCAGCATGTCAAAGGGGTTCGACGCCCAGTCCTGATCGGCCACGGGAACAACGTCGCTATGGCCGGACAGCACGATGCCGCCATCGCGTTCGGGTCCGATCGTGGCGAAGAGGTTGGCCTTCTGCCCGGACGGGTCGGGAAAGATCTCGACCCGCGCGCCGACCATGTCGAGACGGTTGGCGATGGAGTTGATCAGGTCGATGTTGGGGTCTGTCGATATCGTGGGAAAGCCGATCAGATCGCCCAGAATGCGCGAGGTGCTGTCCAGCAAATCGGTTCGAGCCGCCACGTTTGTCCCTTTCTTTCGACGATTTCTCTGACGTTGGTCCCGCTTGCAGGAAGGGTCAAGGGGGTAGGGCCCGTTGTGCGCGGAAACTGGGCGTAACCCAAAGATGTTTGTTGCCAACATGTCGCCACGCATGGCTCATGTCGGTGTTGGTGGCGAGAAAAATTCCAGGCATGGATGTGGTTTGCCGGCATATGCGCGTCACGATAAGAAAGTCTGCACCGTGAAGACATGGCCGGTATTGAGGAAGAGCGGTGATACCATGACGGCGATCAATTTTGTCGCCCGCAGTGGCGCGGTCCAAGTGAATCGTGGCGGGGTCCAGACTATCAGGGCGCAACGCCGATCCGGGCGGATGGCGGTCAGGAAACCTCTCTAAACTTTCGGCAAATCGACATTTGTGGGTACGAGCGCGTCGGCCAGAACCTCTAGGTGCGGCTGACAGATGGTCGCGTCGTCGTTGCCTCCGCCTCGAGCGAATGGATGCCTTACCAGATGCGCCAGGGGTGCTTGCCTTGGCAGGCCTCTTCTTCTGGCCGGAAACATCCCGGGGTTTGGGGCTGGCCCCAATCAATAAATAAAGCGCGGCGCAGCCGCACGATTTGATTGGAACTGCGCGGAGGGCCTGTAAGCCGGATTCTGTCGTAGGACGACCATTCATCTGGTCCTGCGGTTGCCCGCAGGCTTTAGCTGCCAACCCGGATCGCGGGGCCAAGGCGGCCCGAATGCGATCCCTATTCGGCATTGCTCCCGGTGGGGCTTGCCATGCCGGTCCGGTTGCCCGTCCCGCGGTGGGCTCTTACCCCACCGTTTCACCCTTATCCCGGATCAAGTCCGGGACGGTCTGTTTTCTGTGGCGCTTTCCCTCGGGTTGCCCCGGCCGGGCGTTACCCGGCACCGTTGCCTTGTGGAGTCCGGACTTTCCTCGCGGGCGTTCACCCACGCGGCCGTCCGGCCCTCCGCGCGAGGGGTGATCTATGCGTTTCCGCGCGATTGCGCAACGGGCCATTGCGCGGCAAGGCCGGCCATGAGCGCCCGGTCAGTGGCGTCTTCGGGGCCGGTGGTGCCGGGGCGAAAGCGGTCGCGGAAGGCTTGCAGGCGTTTTCCCGGGTCGCAGGAGGGCGGGTAGCCGAAGCGCGTGGCGGCGGTGTCGAAATCGCTTTCTGGCGCATCCTCAGGCTCACCCGGCCAGATCGCGAGGCCCTTGCGGGCGAGCCTTTGCCAGCCGAAATGGGGGCCGGGGTCGGCCTTGCGCTCGGGCGCCATGTCGGAATGGCCGATCACCCGCTCGGGCGGGATGGACCAGCGGCGCAGGATGCCGGGCAGCAACGCCTCGAGCGTGGTCATCAGCGGCTCGGGAAAGGGGCGTTCGCCGGGATTGTCGAGCTCGATCCCCACGGAGCGGGAGTTGATGTCGGTCACATCCCCCCAGGACCCGGACCCGGCGTGCCAGGCGCGGGCGACCTCGGCCACCATCTGCCAGGCGCGGCCGTCGGCGGCGATGAGGTAATGCGCCGACACTTCGGCCTGCGGATCGCAGAGACGCTCAAGCGCGGCCTCGGCGCTGGGCATGGCGGTGTAGTGGATCACCACGATGTCGGGCTGCGCGCCAAGGCGGCGCGGCCCGAAGTTGGGCGAGGGGTGCCAGAGCGGCGCTGTCACGCGGCCTGTCCGAAGATCAGTTCTGCACCGCCGCGCGGAACGGGCGGGGATCCCAAGCGCAGGCATATCCATCGCCATCGGGGTCGAGCCCCATGCGGTCGCGGCGCGGTCCGCCCTGGGCCAGGAAATCGGTCTGGGCCTGGTCGGGCGAGTTGTACTTGGCGCAGTTGCGCTGGAACTTGGCCTGCTTGTTGATGCCGACGCGGGTATAGAGCTGTTGACCCTTGGGGTGGCTGGTCTCCAGCGCGTATTGCACGATGTTGGGGCCGGTATTGCCGCTGCGTTCGGGCAGGGCGCCGGGCTGGACCACCTGGTACTGCGCCCGGTTCTGGGCGATCAGTTCTGCGTCATCCTGGATCGAGCGGGCGTTGCCCACGGCATCGAAATTGTTCTCGTTCGAGATGCCGCCCTCGCTGGTCACGGTCTGGGGCGCGGGGTTCGAGGGGCTGGCATGGACGATCTGCTGGCCCGAGTTCTGCGAGGTTTCGGCCAGACGCGCCGCGGTTTCGCGGGCGATCTCGTCGCTGGTGGAGGCCGAATTGAGACCGCCGGTGGGCGTGTAGGCGCCCGAGCCGGCTTGGCGCGTGGCGTTCGTGGACGACGTGACCGTGCCGCCAGTGGCAGGCGCGTTCGCGCCTTGCGTCGCGCTGAGCGGTGCGCCCGGATTGGCCTGGTTGCGGGTCTCGGGCGAGATCGCGCCGGCACGTGGCACGGCCGAGTTGCCTTGAAGCTCCGCATCGCGCGCGCGCTGCTGGGCGATATAATCGTCCGAGGTGCCGAAGCCAACGCCACTGCCGCTGTCAGGAAAGCCCGCGCCGCTGTCCGGGACACTGGGCGCACAGGCGGTCAGCCCGACAAGGGCCGTTACACAAAGAGAAAATCGCATCTGGTTAGGTCCTGCCGATTTGTTTTGCGGCAACTTACCACCATTTGCCGGGTTTGGCCACAAAGCCCGCCGCCGCCTCGAGCGCATAGGCGGTGTTGAGCAGATCGCCCTCTTCCCAGGGCCGCCCGATCAATTGCAGGCCCAAGGGAAGGCCGTTGCGGTTGAGGCCCGTGGGCACCGCGATGCCGGGCAGGCCGGCGAGGTTCACGGTGACGGTGAAGACGTCGTTGAGATACATCTCGACCGGGTCGTCGGACTTGCGGCCCAGCTCGAACGCCGCCGAGGGCGTTGCCGGGGTCAGGATGGCGTCGATGCCTTGGTCGAAGACATCCTCGAAATCCTTCTTGATGAGGGCACGTACCTTGCGGGCACGGTTGTAATAGGCGTCGTAAAAGCCCGCCGACAGCACGTAGGTGCCGACCATGACCCGGCGTTTCACCTCGTCACCGAAGCCTTCGGCGCGAGTTTTCTCGTACATCTCGGTGATGCCGTCGCCCTGCGCCAGCTTGGCGCGGTTGCCGTAGCGCACGCCGTCATAGCGCGCGAGGTTCGAGGAGGCCTCGGCGGGCGCGATGACGTAATAGGTGGGCAGGGCGTACTTGGTGTGGGGCAGCGAGATATCGACGATCTCGGCTCCGGCATCGGCCAGCATTTCCTTGCCTTGGCTCCAGTGCGTCTCGATCTCCTCGGGCATGCCGTCCATGTGGTATTCCTTGGGGATACCGATCTTCTTGCCGCGGACGTCGCCGGTCAGCATGGCCTCGAAATCCGGCACGGGGATGTCGGCGCTGGTGCTGTCCTTGGGGTCGTGGCTGCACATGGCTTCCAGCATGATCGCCGCGTCGCGCACGGACTTGGTCATCGGGCCGGCCTGGTCGAGCGACGAGGCGAAGGCGACGATGCCCCAGCGCGAGCAGCGCCCGTAGGTGGGCTTGATGCCAGTGATGCCGGTGAAGGCCGCCGGTTGCCGGATCGAGCCGCCGGTGTCGGTGCCGGTGGCGCCAAGGCAGAGGTCCGCGGAGACGGCGGAGGCCGAGCCGCCCGAGGAGCCGCCGGGCGTCAGCGCCATTTCGTCATTGCCGCGCCGCCACGGGTTGATGGCGTTGCCGTAAACGCTGGTCTCGTTCGACGAGCCCATGGCGAACTCGTCCATGTTGAGCTTGCCCAGCATGACCGCGCCCGCGTCGAAGAGATTCTGGCTGACGGTGGATTCGTATTCCGGCTTGAACCCGTTGAGGATGCCGCTGGCGGCCTGGCTCGGCACGCCCTTTGTGCAGAAGAGATCCTTGATGCCCAGCGGGATGCCGCACATCGAGGGCGCGTCGCCGGCTTGCAGGCGCGTGTCGGCGGCCTTGGCCTGTTCGCGCGCGATCTCGGGCGTGTGATGCACGAAGGCGCCAAGCGCGCCCGCGCCTTCGATGGCCGTCAGGCAGGCCTCGGTCAGTTCCTCGGAGGTGATCTCGCCCGCGCGGAGGTTATTGCGGGCGTCGGCGATGGTCATTGCATTGAGATCGGTCATTATTCCACCACTTTCGGCACGGCGAAAAAGCCCTCGCGGGCGTCGGGGGCGTTGGACAGCACCTTGTCCTGCTGGCCGCCGTCGGTCACAACGTCCTCGCGGCGCTTGAGGCGCATGGGCGTGACCGAGACCATGGGCTCGACGCCCTCGACATCGACCTCGTTCAGCTGGTCGATGAAGCCGAGGATCGTGTTGAACTCGTTGGCCAGCGCGGGGAGGTCGTCTTCCTCGACCCGGATGCGGGCCAGCTTGGCCACCTTGGCGGCGGTCGCGGTGTCGATGGACATGGGGGCATCTCCGTGTGCGTTATCGCATCCGCGTTTAGCGCCCGTGCGGGTGGGGTGCAAGGGCGTGGCGGCGGTAGAGCTCGATCATCCAGCCCAGCATGAGCGCGTTGAGGATGTGCCAGCCGAAATGGGTGCCGAGGGTGAGGCTGTTGCACAAGGGCGCGTCGAGGCTGCGGAAGGTGAGCGACAGCAGCAACAGGCCTGCGCCGAGGGCGAGGCCCCGCGACAGGGCGGCGTCGGCGCGCAGGAGCCAGGCGTAGAGGAGTATGACCAGAGGCAGGGTGAGGTAGGACGCCGAGGGGCCATAGAGCGGAAGCTGCGACAGGAGCGGCATGGCCAGCGCCGTGACCCCGAGAAAGGCCGGGATGGTGGTGGCGGAGGCCAGAACGGAGAGGCCGAGATAATACCGGGTCGCGGCATAGAGATAGGTCAGTGCGAAGACCATGATCGGCAGGACGTCGAGCATCGCGGCCCAGGGCTGGGCATAGGTGTGAAAGAGGAACGAGCCGATGCCGATAAGTGCCAGGAGGATGGTGAGCAGGCGGGCCAGCGCAAGCTCGGTGCCGCGCAGGCGGTGGGCCATGACCAGCGCCGCGACCAGGAAGGCGGCATTGGTGAGCGCGTTCACCGGCTCGGCCCAGAAACCGGGGTCGGTGCGTTCGCAATAGGCGTCGATGGCGCGGGTCCAGTCCATGTGGAAATCGGTGGCCTCTCTGCTAACTTCCTCGTTGGAATGACATAAGGAGAGCGTCATGAAAATCATCTGGCTTGGACATGCAAGTTTCCGCATCGAGATCGCCGATCAGGTGCTGCTGATCGACCCGTGGCTGACGGGCAACCCGATGCTGGACGAGGCGCACCATGACGCCGCCACCAAGGGGGCGACGCATATCCTGCTGACCCACGCGCATTTCGACCATGCCGCTGACCTGCCGGACCTGGCGAAGCAATTGTCGGTGCCGGTGGTGGGGCAGTTCGACCTGATGGGCTGCTGGGAAGAAAGCGCAGGGCTGGACGTGGTCGGCTTCAACAAGGGCGGCACGGTGCATCTTGGCGACGTGGCCGTGACGATGGTGCACGCGACGCATTCCTCGAGCTTTGGCGGCGAGAACGGTCCGCATGTGCCCGGCACCGAATGCGGGTTCATGATCGAGGGCGAGGGGCATGTGATCTATGTCTCGGGCGATACGGACGTGATGGCCGATATGGGCGTGTTCAACGACCTGCATCACCCCGATATCGGCATCCTGTGCGCCGGCGGTCATTTCACCATGGACATGAAGCGGGCGGCCTATGCGGCGAAGACGTTCTTCGATTTCAAGACGGTGATCCCGTGTCACTACAAGAATTTCCCGCTTCTGGAGCAGTCGGCGGCGGCGTTGAAAGACGGCCTGCCCGGGGTCGACGTGATCGAGCCGGAGGTGATGACGGCGATCGAGATCTGAGCGGGGCAAAACTTTTTTGAAAAGTTTTGCCAAAAGCTTTGAGAAAGCTTTTGGTGCCCGGGCCTTCAAGCGGGGTTCGGGCGTCGGCGTTGTTATGTGAGTATTTCTGGAAAGAAAAAGAGTGCGTTGCGCTTTAAACTTCACGCAGGGATTTGAAGAAGTCCTTCAGCAGGGCTTCCGCCTCGGTGGCGTTGATCCCGTCGTAGATATCCGGCGCGTGGTGCGTTTGCGCATGGGTGAAAATCCGGGCGCCGTGGGCCACGCCACCGGACTTGGGGTCGGCGGCGCCGTAGTAGAGCCGCGCGATGCGGGCATTCGCGATGGCGGTGGCGCACATCGCGCAGGGCTCCAGCGTGACAGTCAGGCTGTGACCGGGCAGGCGTTCGCTGCCGACGGCGGCACAGGCGGTGCGCAGGGCGAGGATCTCGGCGTGCGCGGTGGGGTCGCTCAGTTCGCGCGTTCGGTTGCCGGCCTGCGCCACGATCCGTCCTGCCGGGTCGGACACAACCGCGCCCACGGGCACCTCGCCGCGGTCCCGGGCGGCGCGGGCCTCGGCGAGGGCCGTGTCCATATGGCTTTTGAACGTCATGCCCCTGATTGCCGTGCGGGCGGTGCTTTCGCAAGGGGCAAGGATGGGGTAAGGCCGTGCCATGACTCGCAAACCCACCCAGAACACGCCCCCGGGCGACAGGATCGCCAAGGTGATCGCCCGCGCCGGTGTGGCCAGCCGTCGTGAAGCGGAGCGCATGATCGAGGCGGGCCGGGTGCGCGTGAACGGTGACGTGATCGACCGCGCGGCGCTGAACGTGACGGGCGCCGACCGGATCGAGGTGGACGGGCGCGCGCTGGATGCGCCCGAACCGCCGCGGCTATGGCTGTATCACAAGCCCGCGGGGCTGGTAACGACGACCCGCGACGAGCAGGGGCGCGAGACGATTTTCGACAAGCTTCCAGAGGACTTGCCGCGCGTTCTTAGTGTAGGTCGGCTTGACCTGAACTCGGAAGGGTTGTTGCTCTTGACCAATGACGGCGGCGTCAAGCGCAAGCTGGAGCTGCCCTCGACCGGCTGGGTGCGCAAGTACCGTGTGCGCGTGAAAGGGCGGCCCGAAGACGCCACGTTCGAGCCGCTGCGCAAGGGGCTGACGCTGGATGGCGAGGTGTTTCAGCCGATGTCGGTTGTGCTGGATCGGCAGAAGGGGGCCAATGCCTGGGCCACGGTGGGAATCCGCGAAGGCAAGAACCGCGAGATTCGCCGTGCGATGGAGGCGGTGGGCTGCCAGGTGAACCGGCTGATCCGGGTCTCTTATGGCCCGTTCCAATTGGGACAGTTGAAGGCGGGCGAGGTCGAGGAGATTCGTCCGCGGGTGCTGCGCGACCAGTTGGGTATGGACGAGACACCGGGCAAGGAAAAGCCAGCGAAGGGACGGCCGAAGGTTCAGCGGAAGCGTCGGTGAGGTAGCAATTTATATTTGAAAAACAGAGTGTTGTGCGGTCAATTTGATGTGGCTCCGCGACGATAGGCCTGTGGCGTGGTGCCATAGCGTTTGCGGAAGCGACCGGCCAGTTGCGAGGCGCTGGCGAATCCGGTCGCGGCGGCGATCTGGCCGATGCTGAGCCGGGTTTCGTTCAATAGCGCGTGGGCGCGGGCGATGCGCAGGTCGAGGTAATATTGCGCCGGTGTGGCGGCGAGGTAGCGGGTGAAATGCCGCTCAAGCTGGCGACGGGAGAGGCCCACTTCGGCGGCGACCTCGGAGATGTCCAGCGGGTCCTCGATATGGGCGGCCATCAGGTCGGTCGCCGCAATGAGCTGCGGGTTGTGACTGCCGAGCGCGGCGGCATAGGCAGGGCGCTGGGGCGCGCTGCGATTGCCGGCGCGGCGGTGCAGGCACATGTCGGCGACGATGGCGGCCAAGGCCGGTCCGTGATCGCGCTCGATGATTTCCAGCATCATGTCGGTCGCGGCAGAGCCGCCGCCGCATGTGAAAAGCCCGGCATCCTCCTCGTAAAGATGGCCGGTGGGCTCCAGGCCCGGAAACGTCTCGCGGAAGGCTGGCTGGTTTTCCCAGTGCAGGGTAAAGCGGCGGTCCTTGAGCCGCCCGGCGCGGGCCAGTGCGAAGGCACCGGTGCAGATGCCGCCCACCTGGATCCCGTGCGCCCATTGCCGATTGACCCATGTGACGGCCCGCGGCAGTGCCGTTTCCAGCGGGGCGATCCCGGCGCAGACGAAGGCCTTGTCGCTGCGCGACAGGTCCTGGGACTGGCTGTCGGGGGTGATGGTCACGCCGCAGGAACACGATACGGCTTCGCCGTCTATCGTGCTGATATACCAACGATAAAGCTCCTGTCCCGCGACCTGGTTGGCGACGCGCAGCGGCTCGATCGCCGAGGTGAAGGCCAGAAGCGTGAGCCTGGGCAAGAGCAGGAAATGATAGTCCTGCGGCGGGCCGTCATACTCGACCCGCAAACTGGCCGCGCCGCGCGGGACGAAGGATTTGCGTCCCATGTCAAATTCGTAGCATGTGCCGTGAAACTGGCAAGCAAGGACACTGACATGCGGGCATTGATACAGCGGGTGAGCGAGGCCGAGGTGCGGGTGGAGGGCGCGGTGATCGGGGCCATCGGGCCCGGTCTGCTGATTCTGGTCTGCGCGATGCAGGGCGATGGCGACGCGCAGGCCGATGCGCTGGCGGCCAAGGTGGCCAAGCTGCGGATCTTCAAGGACGAGGCGGGCAAGATGAACCGCTCGGTGCGTGATATGGGCGGCGGCGCGCTGGTGGTCAGCCAGTTCACGCTCGCCGCCGACACACCGCGCGGGACCCGGCCGGGTTTTTCCCAGGCGGCGGCACCCGAGGAGGGGCGGCGCCTTTACGAACGCTTTGCCGAAGCGCTGGCGGGTCAAGGCGTGCCGGTCGAGACGGGGCGGTTCGGTGCCGACATGCAGGTGGGCCTGGTCAACGATGGGCCAGTGACGATCTGGCTGGAGGTCTGAGGTCTTACGCGCAGAAATGTCGCGCTTCCTTCGCGCGCGGGGTGCGCTAAGATCCGGTCATGCCCTATCAGTGGAACCAGACGCGGAACGGTGAAGACGAGGTGTGCGAGCTGCGGCTCTGGCCGCATCGGTCGCTGCCGCGACGGGGCTTCGTGCTGTTCATCGTGATCACCTGCGGGATGCTGACCCTGCCGCTTTATCCGCTGATCGGGACGGTCACGCTGTGGGGGTTGCTGCCCTTCCTGTTGCTGGCGGTCTGGGGCGTCTGGGCGGCGCTGGAGCGGTCTTACAAGGACGCGCAGATGAACGAGGAACTGACGATCGACCGCGAGGCCGTGCACCTGGTGCGCACCAACGCCCGCGGTCCGGTGCAGGAATGGGATTGCGAAAGCTACTGGGCGAAGGTCGAGATGCACCCCACCGGCGGGCCGGTGCCGCATTACGTGACCCTGAAGGGCAAGGGGCGGCAGGTGGAAATCGGCGCGTTCCTGAGCGAGGACGAGCGCAAGGTGCTGTATGGCGAGATCGCCGATGCGCTGAAGCGGATCGCATTGCCTGACCCGGTGGGCGCAGGCTGACGGGCGCGGCGGGTCCGGTCCGCCGAGGCCAGATCGCACGGTGGCGCGGCTTTGACCTCCTTGACGCGCAGAAAAGTTGACGGTGCGCGACGGAGATGCGCGCGTGTCACGTAAGACACGCGAGTCCCTGCCAAAAAGGAGAATGAATCGTGCCCCTGAGAGATACTCCCGGCCACTACGGCCCCGTCAGCCGCATTTTGCACTGGGGCATGGCGGCGCTTTTCGCGGCGCAGTTCCTGTCGGCGGCGGCTCATTGGGCGTTGCCAAAGGAGAACGCCGTGCGTGACGTCCTTTGGAGCTATCACGGCACGCTGGGCGCGACGCTGTTCCTGCTGGTGCTGCTGCGCGGGGCCTGGGGCCTGGCGAATATTCCGCGCCGACCGCCTGCGCATGACGGGGTCGTCGGCCGCGCGGCGGTGGCGGGGCACCTCGCGATCTATGCGCTGATGGTGATCGTGCCGGCGGTCCGCCTTCTGGCGGCGGCGGGCAGCGATCGCGGGCTGAGTTATCTGGGGATCACGTTCGTGGCGCCGCGCGAGGTAGAGGTCGCATGGATGCAGGCGCCCGCCGAATGGCACGGCGAGATGGGCTGGATCCTGGCGCTGCTGGTGGTCGGTCACATTGCAATGGCCGTTGTCTGGCACCGGATGATCCGGCGCGACGACACGTTGCAGCGCATGGCCGGGTAGGGCGCGCGGTTCTTCTGCAACGGTCCGCACAAAGTGCGGCATCCTGCCTTTACGCGGGACGACAAACGCGGCATCGATGCGGCCTTGTAACTAGAAATTGGGCCGATGACACGTAACGATTATGAAACTGACGGCCGGTCGCGGCCAGGGTCCTTTCCCGAGGCCGCGTCCGAGCATCACTCCGGCGTTCTGCAACACCCGGAACGTTTGCGGGCCTTGCAAGAAACCGCGTTGCTGGACAGCCCCGAAGAAGAGGCGTTCGACCGTGCCGTCCGGCTGGCGCGCAGCCTGACCGGGGCGCCGACGGCGCTGTTCTCTCTGGTCGACGACACGCGACAGTTCTTCAAGGCGCTGAGCGGCTTCGCGCCCGACACAGGACCGATGCGAGAGACGCCGCTGTCGCATTCCTTTTGCCAGTACGTGGTGACCGGCAACGCGGCGATGAGCGTAGTGGATGCCCGCGAGCACGACCTGTTGTCCCGGAACCTTGCGGTGCCGGACCTGAACGTGGTCGCCTATCTGGGCGTGCCGGTGCAGGGGCGGCTGGGGCAGGTGATCGGCTCGCTCTGCGCCATCGACTCGTCGCCGCATGAGTGGTCAGAGCAGGATGAGCGCGCCCTGAAGGACATTGCCGCGTTCCTCGAGACCGAAATCGCGCTGCGCAAGCACATGTCCGAACGGGAATTGTTGATCGACGAGTTGAATCACCGCATCCGCAACATCTATTCGGTGGTCAACGCGCTGGTCCGGATGACGCGGGCCGAGGACCTGACGACCGAGGAGTTCGCGGCGCAACTGAATGGCCGGGTGCAGGCGCTGGCCGCGACCCATGGCCTGATCCAGCCGCTGGCGACCGTGACCGAGGATGCGGGCAACGACACCAGCCTGCATGCCCATATATCGACCCTGATGACGCCCTACACCGGGGCGGGCGGTCATGAGATCCGGATCGAGGGACCGGACCTGCCGGTGGGCTCGACCGCGTCGATCTACCTGGCGCTGGCGATCCACGAGCTGTCGACCAACGCGGTCAAATACGGGGCGCTGAGCGGGCCGGGCCGCGAGCTGGAGATCACCTGGACCGACGGCGACGACACGGTTGAGCTGACGTGGCGCGAGGCGGGGCCGGGCCACGTGGCGCGCACCGCTTCGGGCACCGGGTTCGGCTCGAAACTGGTGAAACTGTGCATCGAGGGGCAATTGCGCGGCGAGATTGCCACGGCGACCGACAGCACGGGCCTGACCTACACGTTTCGCATCCCGCGCGATAGGCTGACCGGCGCGCCGGCGGACTAGAACCGCCGGCGCGCGCCGCGTCTCAGGCGCAGAGCCGGTCCTTGACCCGCGGGCCCACCGCGCCGAAATCCATCTGGCCGGTATAGTTTTCCTTGAGGTGGCCCATCACCTTGCCCATGTCTCGGATCGAGCTGGCGCCGGTCTTGTCGATGGCGGAGTCGATGGCCTTGGTGACTTCCGCCTCGTCCAGTTGGCGGGGCAGGAATTCCTCGATCACCTCGATCTCGCGCTGCTCTTCCTGCGCGAGGTCGAGACGTCCGCCTTCCTCGTAGGCGCGGACGCTTTCCTGCCGCTGCTTGGTCATCTTGCCCAGGATGGCGAGGATATCGCCATCGGAACAGCCGGTGTCATTGTCGGTGCCACGGCGGGCGATGTCCTGATCCTTGATCGCGGCATTGATCAGCCGCAGCGTGCCGAGCCGCGTGCTGTCCTTGTCTTTCATGGCCTGTTTCAGGGCGTCGTTCACGCGCTCGCGCAATCCCATGTCAGGGTATCCTCTTGTCATCCCGTAAGCGTGCCACACTACTGGAAAGCGAAACGCCGTGCAATAAGCTGTGACACCCAGCCCGGCCCTTGTTTTGTTGACCGGCGCGAATGACGTTGCGGCGCGAAACGCGGCCTTGACCGCGCGCGCGGGTGACCATAGGTTCCGCGCAATTTGCCCGATGGAGAATCCCCGATGACGCACGCGCCCGATGCCCGTCCGACCGCCTGTCTTGCCCTGGCCGATGGATCGCTGTTCTACGGGCGCGGGTTCGGGGCCGAAGGCGAGGTCGCGGCCGAGCTGTGCTTCAACACCGCGATGACCGGCTATCAGGAGATCATGACCGACCCCAGCTATGCCGGGCAGGTGGTGACCTTCACCTTTCCGCATATCGGCAACGTGGGCGTGAACCCCGACGATGACGAGACCGCCGATCCGGTGGCCGAGGGCATGGTCGTGAAATGGGACCCGACCGAGCCCTCGAACTGGCGCTCGACCGAGCGCTTGGGCGAGTGGCTGGCGCGGCGGGGCCGGGTCGCCATCGGCGGCGTCGATACCCGCCGTCTGACGCGGGCCATCCGCCAGCAGGGCGCGCCGCACGTGGCGCTCGCACACCGCGCGGACGGCCAGTTCGACACCGAAGCGCTGGTCGCCAAGGCGCGGGCCTTTGCCGGGCTGGAAGGCATGGACCTGGCCCGGCAGGTGACCTGTGCGCAAAGCTATCGCTGGGATGAGATGCGCTGGGCCTGGCCCGACGGTTTCCCGCGCCAGACGCAAGCCCGGCACAAGGTCGTGGCGATTGATTACGGCGCCAAGCGCAACATTCTGCGCTGCCTGGCCAGCGCCGGCTGTGAGGTGACGGTGATGCCCGCCACGGCCACCGCCGATGACGTGCTGGCGCAAAGCCCCGATGGCGTGTTCCTGTCGAACGGCCCCGGCGACCCGGCGGCAACGGGCGAATATGCCGTGCCGATGATCCGCGGCGTTCTGGAAAAGAACCTGCCGATGTTCGGTATCTGCCTCGGTCACCAGATGCTGGGCCTCGCGCTGGGCGCGCGGACGATCAAGATGAACCACGGCCATCACGGCGCGAACCATCCCGTCAAGGACCTGACCACCGGCAAGGTCGAAATCACGTCGATGAACCACGGGTTCGCCGTGGACAGCCAGACCCTGCCAGAGGGCGTCGTGCAATCGCATGTATCGCTGTTCGACGGATCGAACTGCGGCATCCGCATGGCCGACCGCCCGGTTTTCTCGGTGCAGCATCACCCCGAGGCCAGCCCCGGCCCGCAGGACAGCTTTTACCTGTTCGAGCGGTTCGCGGCGTCGATGGACCGCTAGGGCGCGTCCGCCGCGTTAACCCCTTTTTTACGTTGTGTTAATCTTCTGTTGGTAGCCCTTTTTCCGTCACGCAGAAGGGCAGACGGATATGGGGATTTCGGAACTGCGCCAGCTCGGCCTGTCCGAGGACACAGCCGATATGGAGGCCGGGGCGGTCGAAACCGACCTGGTGCGCCGCGGAACGCTTGCCGCGCGGGACGCGATGCTTGCACGCCAGGTACGCCGGCATTGCGATGCGGATATGGGGCGGATCCTTGTCGCCGAGGGGCTGGTGACGAAAGGCGATCTTCTGGATGCGCATGTCCGCCGCTTCCGCTCGCGCCAGGTCGCCGCGGATGAACTCGCGGCACTGCCGCCCATTGCTGTGGACGCCGCCCCCCAGGTCCTTTTGCGTCATGCAGTCTTCCCGGTGACCGACCGCGATGGCCAGCCCGCCATCGTGACCGGCGACCCCGAGGCGTTGGCCCTTGCGCGCGCGCACCTTCCGGAAGACCTGCGGCAGACCCGCGTTCTGATCGCCCCGCGCGAGGTGGTTCAGTCCCACGTGGCGGATCATTTCGACGGCATCCTGACACGGGCGGCCCAGGCCCGCGTGCCGGTCATCGAAAGCTGTCGCAGCTGGGCGCAGGGCCATGCGCGGCGACTGGCGCTGGTGACGATGGCGGTGATCGGACTGGTCGCGCTGACACTGGTTTTCCCGCGGGCGATGCTGGCGCTGATGATGGGCTGGGCGGTCGTCACGCTGGCCGTGTCCGGGGTGTTCAAGCTGCTGGCCTTCGTGGCGCGTATGTCCGAGGGGCCGGTCGCGCCGGTTGTGCCGCCGGCCGACGACAAGACCCCGTTGCCAAGGGTGTCGGTCCTGGTGCCGCTGTTCCGCGAAACCGAGGTGGCGCATGCGCTGGTGGCGCGGCTGACGCAGCTGACCTATCCCAAGTGCCTGCTCGACGTGGTGCTGGTTCTGGAAGAGGAAGACGCCATGACCCGCGCGACGCTGGCGCAGATCGACCTGCCCAGCTGGATCCGGGTGGTGGTGGTGCCCGACGGACAGCCGCGCACCAAGCCGCGGGCGATGAACTATGCGCTGGATTTCTGCGAGGGTGACATCATCGGGATTTTCGACGCCGAGGATGCGCCTGAAGCCGACCAGATCACCCGTGTGGCGCGGCACTTCCAGCAGGCCCCGCCCGAGGTGGCGTGCCTGCAGGGGGTCCTGGACTACTACAATCCGCGTCAGAACTGGCTGGCGCGGTGTTTCACCATCGAATACGCCACCTGGTTCCGCACGATCCTGCCCGGCATGGCGCGGCTGGGCTTTGCCATCCCGCTGGGCGGCACGACGCTTTATTTCCGGCGCGACGCGCTGGAGGCGCTGGGCGGCTGGGACGCGCATAACGTGACCGAAGATGCCGACCTAGGCTTTCGTCTGGCCCGCCACGGGTTCCGGACAGAGATGGTCGCCACCGTCACCGAGGAAGAGGCGAATTGCCGGCCCTGGGCCTGGGTCAAGCAACGCTCGCGCTGGCTGAAGGGGTACATGACAACCTACCTGGTGCACATGCGGCGCCCCGGGCTGCTCTATCGGCAGTTGGGAGCATGGAAATTCTGGGGCTTTCAAGCGCATTTCGTGACCGCGGTCAGCCAGGTGATGCTGGCGCCGCTGCTGTGGTCCTGCTGGCTCGTGTTCTTCGGCCTTCCGCACCCGTTGGACCCGGTGCTGCCGCGTGCCGTGATGGCCGTTTGCGCCGGGCTTTTCGTTGTGATCGAGGCGTTGAACCTGACGATCTATCTCAGCTCGGTCATGGGCCTAAAGCATCGTCACGTGATGGTCTGGGTGCCGACGATGCATTTCTATCAGCCGCTTGGGGCGATCGCTGCTTACAAGGCGCTTTACGAGTTGGTTCTGAAGCCGTTCTTCTGGGACAAGACCGCGCATGGCCTGTCGCTGGACGTGGCGCCGCCGCCGGCCGTGAAATCGCCCCTAGATCAGCGTGCCCAGTTCCCCTGAATCCAGTTTCAACCGGGTCACGAAGGCCTTGGAAATATGGGCGCGCAATGCCTCGCCCGCGGCCTCGGCGTCGCCGTTCTCGATGGCGGTGACGATGGCGTCATGCTCGGCCAGCGCATCCTCGGGGCGGCCAAGAGCGGCCAGAGACGTGGTCGCCATCAGCGCCATGGAGCGATGCACCAGGTCCAGCTGCTGCACCAGGAAGCGGTTGTGCGAGGACAGGTGGATCTGCTTGTGAAAGCGCCGGTTGGCGCGGGCCATCGCCTTGGGATCGTCAATCAGGGCGTGATCGTCAGTGACCATGTCGCGCAGCACGCGCACTTCTTCCGGCGCGGCATGACGGGCGGCCAGGTTGGCGGCCAGCCCCTCCAGCTCGGCGCGCACGACATAAAGCTCTGCCAACTGGTTGTGATCCAGTGACGACACGATCAGGCTGCGGCCGTCGCGGGTCAGCAGGCTCTGGGTTTCCAGCCGTTGCAGCGCCTCGCGGATCGGCGTGCGCGACACCCCGAACCGCTCTGCCAGGTCGCTTTCCACCAGGCGGTCGCCGGGCTTGTAATCACCGGTGTCGATCGCCTCGAGGATCAGGTGGTAGGCATCTTTCTGCGGCGCGGCTATGGTCATCGCACTCTCTTTTGTTATCTGGTTTCGATGGATGAGAGTATGCGGGGCAGGGCGCGGGGTGCAAGCCTTGCAGGGCCCTGCGACAATAAAGAGCGGATGGAAACGATGGCGAAAGAATTCTTCGCGCATGTGGAGACCTGGGTCTTTGACCTCGACAACACGCTGTACCCGCCCGAGATGCGCCTGTTCGACCAGATCGAAGTGCGGATGACGCAGTTCGTGATGGACGCGCTGGGTGTGGACCGGGCCGAGGCCGACCGGCTGCGGCTGGACTACTGGCGGCGGCACGGCACGACGCTGGCCGGGCTGATGCGAGAGCATGACGTGGACCCGGGGCCGTACCTGACGGATGTGCACGACATATCCTTCGACGTGCTGGAAACGGACGCGGAGCTGGCCGCGCATATCCGGGCGCTGCCGGGGCGCAAGATCGTCTATACGAACGGCTCGGCCCCTTATGCGCAGCGCGTGGTCGAGGCGCGGGGGCTGGAGGGTCTTTTCGACGCGATCTACGGCGTGGAACATGCCGGGTTCCATCCCAAGCCGGACCGGGCGGCGTTCGACCGGGTCTTTGCCACCGATGGCGTCGTCACGGCACGGGCGGCGATGTTCGAGGATGACGTGCGCAACCTTGCGGCGCCACATGCGATGGGGATGCGGACCGTGCTGGTCGGCCCCGAGGTGGTCGAAGCCGATCACGTGCATCACCATACCGACGATCTGTCAGGATTTCTGTCGCGGCTGGTCTAGGCGGAGGACTTCATGTGTCGAGTCGGGTACGCCATGCAAGGCACTGACCGTGATCGATTAATCATTTATCTGGCGCTGCGTTCCGATGCCGCTGGTGACCGCGTCACGCGCGGCCTATGTTGAACGCGAAGGAGGCAGGAAACATGCGCCCATTCGATTTCGACATCATCGTATCCGGCGGCGGCGTGGCCGGGCTGTCGGCGGCGGCCCTGTTCGGGGGCGCCGGGTTCCGCGTGCTGTGCGTTGATCCGGCCCCGCCGGTGACCGAGCGCGATGCCGAAGGATCGGACCTGCGCACCACCGCGATTCTGCAACCGGCGCAAGCGCTTCTGGCGGAGGCGGGGATATGGGACCGGCTGGACGCCGAGGCGGCGCCTTTGCAGGTGATGCGCATCGTTGACGCGGGCGGCGACGTGGCGGAGCCGCGCGTCGTCAAGGATTTCGATGCGGGCGACATTTCGGAAAAGCCCTTTGGCTGGAACCTGCCCAACTGGCTCTTGCGGCGCGAGATGGTGGCGCAGTTGGACAGCCTCGACACCGTGGAGTTTCGTTCCGGCGTGGCGGCGGAAACCCTCTTTACCCGCGAGGCCGAGGCGCGGGTGGGCCTGAGTGACGGCACCAGGGCGCGTGCCCGGCTGGTCCTGGCCGCCGACGGGCGCGGCTCGCCCATGCGGGAGGCTGCCGGTATTCCCGTGAAAACAACGCGCTACGGCCAAAAGGCGCTGGCCTTTGCCGTGACGCACCCAATCCCGCATGACAACGTCTCGACCGAGATCCACCGCACGGGCGGCCCCTTCACGCTGGTCCCGCTGCCGGATTACGAGGGGCGGCCCTCGTCCGCCGTGGTGTGGATGGAGGAAGGTCCCGAGGCGCAGCGGCTGGCCGGCCTGGACGTGGCGCAATTCGAGGTGGAGATGAGCACGCGGTCCTGCCACCTTTTCGGGCCGCTGACGCTGGCCTCGCGCCGGACGGTCTGGCCGATCATATCCCAGGTGGCCGAGCGCATGGCGGGCGAGCGGATCGCCCTTGTGGCCGAGGCCGCGCATGTGGTGCCGCCCATCGGGGCGCAGGGGCTGAACATGTCGCTTGGCGATCTGCACGTGCTGCTGGAGTTGGCCACCGCACATCCCGACAGTCTGGGCGACCGCGAGATGCTGGAGACCTATCACAAGCGCCGCCACTGGGACGTGATGGCGCGGGTCACGGGCATCGACGTGCTGAACCGCGCGTCCATGGTCAGCGCGCCGGTGCTGCGCGACGCGCGGATGCAGGCGTTGAACGCGCTTTACGGGCTGGCCCCGGTGCGCAAGACGCTGATGCAGCTTGGTCTCGGCGCAAGGGGCTGAGAATGCAGGCGTTTCTGCGCGGCCATTGGCAATTGCTGCTGCTCGTTGCTGCGATTGCCCTATTGTGGCGGACCCCCGTGGTGATCCCGCTGAAACTGCTGGTGGTGTTTCTGCATGAGCTGGGCCACGTGCTGGCCGTGCTTCTGACCGGCGGCGAAGTTCTGGACCTGACGCTCGACCCGATGCAGGGCGGGTCGGTGACATCGCGCGGGGGCAGCCGGTTCCTGAGTCTGAGCGCGGGCTACCTCGGATCGCTCATAATCGGGGTCGGACTGTTCATGGTCGCTGTGCGAACAAAGGCGGACCGGACTGTGCTGGGCCTGCTTGGCATGACGCTGCTGGCTGTGACAATTCTGTATGTGCGCGCGCCCTTCGCCCTGGTCTTTGGCGTGATGACGGGAATCGTGCTGCTGCTGGTGGCGAAATACCTGCCCCGAGACGTGAACGATCTGATCCTGCGGGTGATCGGGCTGGCCTCCATGATCTATGTGCCGTTGGACATCTACAGCGATACCATCGCGCGCGGCTGGCTGCATTCCGACGCGCGGATGCTGGCCGAGGAGTTCGGCGGCACCACGTGGATGTGGGGCGGGCTGTGGCTGTTGGCCAGCGGCTGGGTGATCTGGATGTGCCTGCGCCGGGGGCTCGGCGCGGTTAGCAATGTACGGCTGCGGTAGAAGTACGTGGTGCTAAAGGACGAACCCACGCCGCAAATTTCGGAATATTCAACGGTTGACAAAGTATGGATCGTTCCTCACCTTAACTTTGCAGGTGGAGGTGTCTGTTGACTGCGGTCCAAGACACTTTGAACGAACATTGGCGACAACTATCGAGGCGGGATAACTCCCGTAGTGTGCCAATCGTTCTCTCACGATAACCGGACAGTTCTTTCTGCCTCTACAAAAGTGAGGTGAAGAAAGCATGGGTGCAGAGGTTATCGAACTGATTTCATTGTTAATAGGCGCAGTCACGCTGTGGTTGGCTTGGCTGCACTACAACAAAGACTAAAACAACGCAGCGTCCACTCGGAGTGGGCGCTGCAATTCTTACATCTCGCCTCTATACTTGGCTTGTCTATCACAAAAAAAGCTTACAGCACCCTATCGAACACTTCTTTCAGCCGGGCCTTCGCGGCCTCGACGTCATAGAGCTTGTCCAGACCGAAAAGCCCCAGCCGGAAGGTCATGAACCCGTCGGGCTCGCCCACTTGCAGGGGCACGCCGGCGGCGATCTGCATGCCCTCGGCGGCGAATTTCTTGCCGTTTTGCACCTCGGGGTCGGTGGTGTAGCTGACCACCACGCCAGGCGCGCCGAACCCATCGGCCGCCACGGATGTCACGCCGTTGTCGGCCAGCATGGCACGTACCGAATTGCCCAGGTCCCATTGCGCCTGCCGCAGTTTTTCAAAGCCGAAGTCCTTCGTCTCCTGCATGGTATCGCGAAACCCGCGCAGCGCGTCGGTGGGCATGGTGGCGTGATAGGCATGACCGCCGTTCTCATACGCCTGCATGATCGCGTGCCATTTCTTGAGGTCGATGGCGAAGCTGTTGGAGGTGGTCTTGTCCAGCCGCTCCAGTGCCCGGTCGGACATCATCACCAGACCAGCGGAGGGCGAGGCCGACCAGCCCTTTTGCGGGGCGGAGATCAGCACGTCGACGCCGGTCTGTTTCATATCGACCCAGGCGCAGCCCGAGGCGATGCAGTCGAGCACCATCAGGGCGCCCACCTCATGCGCGGCCTCGGCCAACGCGGTGATGTAGTCATCGGGCAGGATGATGCCGGCGCTGGTTTCCACGTGCGGCGCGAAGACGGCGTCGGGCTTGGCTTCGCGGATCTTCGCCGTCACTTCCTCGATCGGGGCGGGGGCAAAGGGGGCCTGTGCCCCGTTGCCGGTCTGGCGGGCCATGCAGACGGTCGTGTCCGATGTGAACTGTCCGGCCTCGAAAATCTGGCTCCAGCGATAGGAGAACCAGCCGTTGCGCACGATCAGCGCATGGGCGTCATGGCCGAACTGGCGCGCGACGGCCTCCATCGCGACGGTACCACCACCGGGCACGATGGCCACGGCAGAGGCGTTGTAGACCTCTTTCAGCATGGCCGAGATGTCGGTCATGACCCCTTGGAACGCCTTGCTCATGTGGTTGAGCGAGCGGTCGGTGAAGACGACGGAATATTCCAGCAGGCCGTCGGGGTCGATATCGGGGCGAAGAGCGGTCATGAGCGTCCTGTCCTGGTTTGGAAAACTGGCGGCAGTATGCCTCGACGCGCGGCGGGATGACAGGGCGTCATGCCGTCACGCCGAAGTGTTTTTCAGCACGCCGCACATGAGAACGCCGCGACGCACGGGGCGCCGCGGCGGAGCACGACCGAAGGCCGGACTTACTTGCTGGCGTAATCGACGCTGACGCGGGCCGACCGGACCGAGACGGTTTCGCCGTCGCGGGCGAAGGTGAACACGCGGTCCTGCACGCCGGGCAGACCGAAGGTCACCGTGTCGCCATCCGACAGGTGCATCCGCAGGCGTGCGGGATCGGCGGGCGCCTCGCCGGTGACATATGTGGCGGTCAGTGCGTAGGCGTCGCCATCCTCGATCCAGTAGACGCTCATGTCGGCATCGGTTTCATGCAGGGTTACGCCGGCATTCGCCCGTGTCAGCGTGACGGTATCGGCAATGGCCGTGGTTGCTGTCAGGGCAAGGGCGGCGGCGGTCAGGATCGTTTTCATGGGGTACCTCGTTCGGTTGCAGGTGGTTACCGACCTCGTGGAATGCCGGGTCGGCACGCTAATTCTGCAACGCAGCATAGATGTGTTGCAGGGGGCGCGGCTAGCCGCCGATTCTGCATACCCGTCATGCGGATGGCGAATAAGTCTATGTAATTAAAGAATACTTTGGCATGCAGGCATGCCGCAGTATACAGCCGCGGTGATATCAGCCGATCGGGCCGGGGCAGCGTTCCTCGCTCAGGAGCACGTTCGCCTCGACGTCTCCGACGCCCGGAAGGGTCATGATGCGGCGGCGCAGCACGCGCTCGAAATCCGAGATGTCGCGGGCCACGACGCGCAGGCGATAGTCGTAGAGGCCAAGAATATGCTCGACCGTCTGTACCTCGGGGATGGCAGACACCGCGCGTTCGAAATCGGCAAGGCTGACGCGGCCCTTGGTGGCCAGTTTCAGGCCCAGAAAGACAGTGACGCCGAACCCCAGCGCCTCCTTGTCGAGGTCGAGCCGCTGGGTTTTCAGAATGCCCGCGTCGCGCAGTCGCTTGATGCGGCGCCACGCGGCGGGCTGGCTGAGGCCCAGGGCACGGCCGATGGCGCCCGCCGATTGCGTGGCGTCCTTCACCAGCGCGCGCAGGATCTGGCGGTCGGTCGTGTCCAGTTCGATCATAGGGGAAGCACCTCGTCGGTCTTGATCTGCGCGACGTGCATCAATGCCTCGATATCGGTGATGTGGGGCAGGGTGAGGATCGCGGTGCGATAGATCTCCTGGTAATGGGCCATGTCGCGGGCGATGACCGACAGGCGGGTGTCGACCCGGCCCAGGAAGGACTGGATTTCCAGTACCTCGGGGATGGCGCGCGCGGCTTCGGTGAATTCGTCAAAAGCGGTGGGCACGGTCTTGTCGAGCGTGATGCGCAAGGAGACCTCGACCGTATAGCCGAGCGCGGCCCAGTCGATCACCGCGTGATTGCCGCGCAGAAGCCCCGCCTGCGCCATGCGGTCCAGCCGCCGCGCGCAGGTGGCGGGGGTGACGCCTGCGAGACCCGCGAGGTCGGCGGGGCCGAGTGTCGGGTCGTGCTGGTACTGGCGCAGGATGCGGCGGTCGGTGTCGTCGAGTTGCATGGAATTTTCGAGTATTTGCAGATCGGTGAATGATTATCGCATCATTTCGAGAAATCATACCGAAAAAGCCGGGATCTCTTTCGAAATTTTCGTCATCTTCCACGTCATCTGACGACAAAGGAGAGAACCATGCGCGTCTATTACGATCGCGATTGCGATATCAACCTGATCAAGGACAAGAAAGTCGCCATCCTGGGCTATGGCAGCCAGGGCCACGCCCACGCGCTGAACCTGCGCGACAGTGGCGCCAAGAACCTCGTCGTGGCGCTGCGCGAGGGCAGCCCCTCGGCCAAGAAGGCCGAAGGCGAGGGCCTGAAGGTTATGGGCATTGCCGAAGCGGCGGCCTGGTGCGACCTTATGATGTTCACCATGCCCGACGAATTGCAGGCCGAGACCTACAAGAACTACGTGCATGACAACCTGAAAGAAGGGTCGGCGATTGCCTTTGCCCACGGTCTGAACGTGCATTTCGGCCTGATCGAGCCCAAGGACGGCGTCGATGTCATCATGATGGCGCCCAAGGGCCCCGGCCATACCGTTCGCGGCGAATACACCAAGGGCGGCGGCGTTCCCTGCCTCGTGGCCGTGCACAACGACGCCTCGGGCAAGGCGCTGGAGCTGGGCCTCAGCTATTGCTCGGCCATCGGCGGCGGGCGGTCTGGCATAATCGAGACCAACTTCCGCGAAGAGTGCGAAACCGACCTCTTCGGCGAGCAGGCGGTCCTCTGTGGCGGTCTCGTCGAACTGATCCGCATGGGCTTCGAGACGCTGGTCGAGGCGGGTTATGCCCCCGAGATGGCCTATTTCGAGTGCCTGCACGAGGTGAAGCTGATCGTCGACCTGATCTACGAAGGCGGCATCGCCAACATGAACTACTCGATCTCGAACACCGCCGAATATGGCGAATATGTCAGCGGGCCGCGGGTTCTGCCCTATGAGCGGACCAAGAAGGAAATGAAGGCGATCCTGCACGACATCCAGACCGGTGCGTTCGTGCGCGACTTCATGACCGAGAACAAGGTCGGCCAGCCGTTCTTCAAGGGCACCCGCCGCATGAACGATGCGCATCAGATCGAGGAAGTGGGCGAGAAGCTGCGCGCCATGATGCCGTGGATTTCCGCGGGCAAGATGGTCGACAAAGAGAAAAACTGAGGCCATCAGCACGCAAAACGGAAAGAGCCGGTGAGTTGCGCCGGCTCTTTTCATTATTGTCAGTCGACCGGCTTGTGAGAATCGCCGTCCTTGGCAAGCGAACTTGGCGGGATGTCGGCATCTTTCTTTCGCTCTTCGGTCTTTTGCTTGTTGCGAGCGGCCAAGATGAGCACGATCACCAAGGTGATGATCGACAGGGCCGCAGCGCCGATGGCTATGTCCATTAAGGGCCTCCTTTCAGTCCCAAGACGTGGCTGCGCCGCGACGAACGACAATGCGCTTGGGACGTTTTGACACGCACCCGCATGACCGGAGAGTTGATCTGAATGGAGAAAACAATTGCTGTCGCACCGGTAAACTGGCTGAGGCTCTGCGCGCTGGGCATGATCTGGGGCGCGTCCTTCATGGCGGTCAGCGTGGCGCTGGACGGGGTCGGGCCGCTGACCGTGGTGGCGGTGCGGTTGACCCTGGGGGCGCTTTTCCTGCTGCTACTCTGCCGCGCGACGGGCCGGGGCCTGCCGCGCCGTCGCGGGCCTCAGGCCGGACGGCTTTGGGCGTTCATCGTGGCGATGGGGCTGTTTTCCAACGCCTTGCCGTTCTTTTTGCTCAGCTGGGGCCAGCAGGTGGTCGCGTCGGGCTTTGCGGGTGTCTGCATGGCGGCAGTGCCGCTGCTGGTCCTGCCGCTGGCGCATTTTCTGGTACCGGGCGAGCGGATGCATATGCGCCGCGCGGTGGGCTTCGTGATGGGCACGCTGGGTGTCGCGGTGCTTATCGGACCGGAGGCGTTGCGCTCGACCGGTGCGGAATTCGAGATGCTGGCGCGGCTGGCCTGTGTCGCGGCGGCGGGATGTTATGCCGTCGGGTCTATTTTCACACGCCTCGCGCCGGAGGTGGATCGCCTGTCGCTGGCTGCCGCCGTGCTGACCGTCGCGGCGGTGGTGTTCACGCCTTATGCGCTTGCGGTCGAGGGCCTGCCAGAGATGCCGCAGGGCCGGACGCTTTGGGCGCTCATATACCTTGGTTTGTTGCCGACGGGCGTGGCGCAAATCCTGCTGGTGCAGGTGATCCGCGATGCCGGGCCGGTCTTTCTGAGTCTGGTGAACTACCAGGTGCCGATCTGGTCGATCATCTTCGGTGCTGTGGTGCTGTTCGAAGCGCTGCCGCCCAGCCTCTACCTTGGTCTTGCGCTGATCCTCGGGGGTGTGGCGCTCAGCCAATTGGGGGCGCTGCGGCGACTGTTCGGCGCCTGATAAAATTCGTACGAATTTTATCAGGCCGGAAAATTTCTAATTTTCCGGCGCGACGGTGGCGGCCATCCAAAGCCTGAGCGCCTCCGACGTTTCGGCCACGTCATGCACACGGTGGATCTGGATGCCTTGCGCAACCCCGGCCAGCGTCACGGCGATGGAGCCGGGGGCGCGGTGGCGGGCCTCTTCGGCGCCGCCGATCGTGCCGATAAAACGCTTGCGGGAGGCCCCCAGCAGCACCGCGCAGCCCAGCCCGTGAAACAGCGCCAGATTGTGCAGCAGCGTCAGGTTGTGCTCCAGCGTTTTGCCGAAGCCGATGCCGGGATCGGCGACGATCCGGTCGCGGGGAATACCTGCGTGTTCCAGCGCGGTGATGCGTTCCTCCAGCCAGTCATAGACATCAAGAGCCACGTTGTCATAGCGCGGATCCTTCTGCATCACGTCGGGCGTGCCCTGCGCGTGCATCACGCAGACTGGCAGGCCGGCCTCGGCGCAGAAGGGCGCGAGGTCAGGGTCGAAGGTGAAGCCCGCCACATCGTTGACGAGGCTCGCGCCGGCCTGATGCGCGGCGCGGGCGACGGGGGCCTTGCGGGTGTCGATGGAGATGGGCACGCCGGAGCGCTGGCGCAGCGACGCGATGACCGGGGCGGTGCGGGAAATTTCCTCGTCCATGGGCACTTCGGCGGCGCCGGGGCGGGTGGATTCGCCGCCGATGTCGATGATCTCGGCCCCCGCGGCGGTCATCGCCTCGGCCCGGACCAGCGCCGCGTCGGGCGCGTTGTGCTGGCCGCCGTCGGAAAAGCTGTCGGGCGTGACATTGAGGATGCCCATCAGGGCGGGGCGCGCCATGTCCAGCCCGGTGACGGGCGCCCGGGGGCCCGTCAGGCGGGCCAGTACCTCGGGCGGGGCGTCCTGCGCCGGGATCAGGCGGGGAGGCGCGTCGCGGTGCAGTTCCTCGACCGTGTCGAACCAGCACCAGCCCCCCGCCAGGGTCCGGGCCGTGTCGGGGCGGGCGTGGTCGGTGCGGGGGATGGGGCGGTAGTAGGGCATGTCGGGTGTTCTTCGGGTCAGCGAGGTCCCGGGTCAAGCCCGGGACGGGGTGTCAGGCGGCTGGGAGGTCCCGGATCGGGTCCGGGACGGCTTGTGAGACGGGGTCTCACAAGCCGCTTTGGGCGATATCCTGCACCAGCGTCGGAACGGGTGGGTCGTTGGGCGGCACCTCGCCGATCAGGAGCAGGTCGGAGGCGTCCATGTGCCCGGCGAACCACGCCGCCAGCCCCACCGGATCATCCGGCCCGGTGCGCGGGCCGTCCACGGCATCGAGCACGATCTTCGACGGGGCCCAGACGCTGATCTGGCCGTTCTTCATCGCCCAGTCCAGTTCCGTCCGTGTGCCCACCACCACGCAACGGTCATCGCGCCCGGCCAGAACCCAGGCGTTCTGTTCCAGCGCCAGCAGATCGACACGGCGCTGCGACATGCGGTGCCCGGTCTTGGGGCTGTCGACGCGGTTGTGGCCGACGCAAAGGATCACCGGCTCGGCCCGCGCCTGAAGCTGGTCGAGCCAGCGCGACAGGTTGGGCGAGCCGATCGCGGTGTTCGACAGGTACACCACATGCGGATGCGGTGTGATGTCGGCGTGATGGCCCACGGGCTTGGTCTTGAGGTCCTCGACCGAGCGGACGATCTCGACCCCGAGCGCGCCCGGCCCACGGTCCAGTTTTTCCACCCGCACGAAGGTGCGCACCGCCTGCGGTTCCAGCAGGATGCGCTCTGCAATGCGTTCGGACAGGGTTTCCAGCAGGTTCAGTCGCTCCTCGGCCAGTTCGGCGGCGATGGCCTCGGTCACCTTGTCATAACTGAGGATGCGGTCCACGTCGTCGTCTATCGAGGCAGTCATCGGGCGCACCTCGACCACCACGTTGAACGCGACGCGCTGGGTCGTGCCGCGTTCGGCCTGGAACGCGCCGATCTCGACCTCGACCACGTGATCGCGCACCGAGATCCGGTCGAGCGGGCCGTCGGGGGCAGTGGCGTCGGCACGCTCGGACGGATGCGCGAAGGCGAGACGGATTTCCTTGGACATTTGGGCCTCCCCCCAATTTTCATCCAGCCGGGCATATCATGGTGCGGGGCGGGGGTGGAACCCGTAAATGCGACGGGCTGCGCCTCGGCTCCGGCAGATGCGGCGGGTGACGGGGCAATCGGCGGAATATCCCCGATCCTGCCGCACGAT
This sequence comes from Roseovarius sp. SK2, assembly GCF_028807495.1. NCBI lineage: Bacteria > Pseudomonadati > Pseudomonadota > Alphaproteobacteria > Rhodobacterales > Roseobacteraceae > Roseovarius > Roseovarius sp. SK2. The sequence goes on along the minus strand of NZ_JARAMK010000001.1, from coordinate 577,391 downwards.
CCATCTGAACGGAACGTGGCCCGGAAGCGCTGCGTTGACCTAGAAACAGGAGGAGCGCGCCCATGACTGCCGATACAGCGCAGAACCGAACCTTCACCCATCCCAACGTTGCAGAGGTCGACCAGACCGACCGGCTCGTGCCGGTCAACCTGCGCCAGTCCGGCGGGACGCCGGTGGAGATGCTGGTCTCGACCCGGGTCCGCAAATCGCCCTTCTGGCATCTGTCGGTCGAGGCGGGCGCATGGCGGGCAACGGTCTATAACCGGATGTACCACCCCCGCGGCTACGTGCGGGAAGAAGACGGCGGCACGATGGCCGAATACCGCAGCCTGGTGCATCGGGTCACGCTTTGGGATGTCGCCGTCGAGCGGCAGATCAGGGTGCGCGGGCCGGATGCCGAGGCCTTCGTGAATTTCGTGATTACCCGCGATGCCACGAAAATCAAGTCGATGCATGGCAAGTATTGCATTCTTTGCGACGCAAAAGGCGGCATCCTGAACGATCCGGTCCTTCTGCGGCTGTCAGAGGACGAGTTCTGGTTCTCGATCTCTGATTCGGACCTGCTGCTTTGGCTGCGCGGGGTCAACGTGCACGGCAACTGGGATGTCGAGATCGACGAAATCGACGTCGCTCCGTTGCAGGTGCAGGGGCCATTATCCGAGGATCTCATGGTCGACCTTGTGGACGAGACTTTGCGGGACGTGCCCTATTACGGCATGATGGAAGCCACGATCGGTGGGGCACCCGTTGTCATCAGCCAGACCGGGTTTTCCGGCGAGAAAGGCTATGAAGTCTACGTGCGCGACGCCTCGGAGAACGCCGAGAAAGTGTGGTACGCCATTCGCGGCACCGGCGCGCGCTACGGCCTGCGGGTGATCGCGCCCGGACACCACCGCCGGATCGCGGCCGGCATCCTGTCCTGGGGGCAGGACATGGATCACGAAACCTCGCCCTTCCAGGTGAACCTCGCGTACCAGGTGCCGAAGGAGAAGCAGGCGGATTACATCGGCAAGGCCACACTCGAGCGGCAGCGTGACGCGATCGAGGCAGGAAACTATCCGTTCAACCTCAAGATGGTCGGGATCAAAATGGGCGGCTTGCCCGTCACCGACTACCCCTCCGATTTCTGGCTGGTGCAGGATGAGGACGGCAATCGCGTCGGCTATGTCACGTCCGCCTGGTGGTCGCCGGAGCTGGAGGTGAACATCGCGCTGGCTTTCGTGCCGTGGACACTTTCGGATATCGGATCGCGGCTGCAGGTGGAATTGCCCGAGGCCTATGCAGAGCATTCCGGGCAGGCGGCGTCGGCAGACGTCTGCGAGGTGCCTTTCCGCCCCTCCGAACACCCCAATGTGCGCGAGGCGCGAGGCGCGCGGCTGAGCGCAGCTGCGCCTAAGACCCCCAGTCGGGGCAGGTCCGGCAGCGACGCCCCTGTTCGCCGCCCCGGACCTGCCCCGGATTGACGACAAGCCCCCGGAATGGACCGCTTACGTAGTCGGCTCGCGCGATCCAGGCATGTCGCCACGCGCGTCGGGCCGGGATGAGGGTACGGCCCCCGCGCGGAACTCAGTCGTCCAACAGCACCTCTTCGAGCTCGTCGAGGTCCTGGCTGCGCAAGAAGCGCGGCGCCATCAGCGCGATGTAGAAATCGATCACCGCGTTACCCGGAATGGAATTGCTGTTGCCAACCGAGGCGGGCCGGACGCGGGTCCAGCCGCTTCAGCAGGGTCTGGGTCAGGCGGATCGCATCACGCAGGCCCAGCCGCTCCTGTTTCAGCTGCTTGAGGCGCAGCGCATCGGCGGCGGGCTGGCTTTGCTCGCGGGTGATCCGCAGGTCGATCTCGCGGTGGCGGCGGGTCAACGTGTCGATCCGGGCCTTCAGGCTCTTGGGCGAAAGTGTGCGGCGTTTCATGTGGGTCCTCCCGATGATGCGTGTTGAACTGTGGCAAAGAGATGGGGAGGGGTGTGCGAAGATTAAATCCTATCGAAGCTGAAAATCCGATAGGAAAAACCTATCTTGAAAAAGACCCCGCGAAGGACCATGCGATGGACGATATCACCTTGCGCCAGTTGCGCTATTTCCTGGCGCTCAGCGAGGCGGGCCATTACCGCAAGGCCGCGGAACGCGCCGGAATCAGCCAGCCCTCGCTCAGCCAGCAGATCGTTCGGCTTGAATCCGCGCTTGGTGTCGAGTTGGTCGAGCGGGGCCGGCGCGGGGCCGTTCTGACGCCTGCCGGGCGCGAGGTGTTGGCGCAGGCCCGCAAGGTGATCGACGAGGTCGAGACGCTGGCGACGCGGGCGCGCGAAGCGAAGGACGGCGTTGGTGGCACGCTGCGGCTGGGCACGACGCCGACACTGGGGCCGTATCTTCTGCCTTATGTCACGCGGCGGCTGCACCGCGCTTACCCCGCGCTGAAGCTGGTGATCCGCGATGCCGCCCCGCGCGTGCTGCAGGATGAACTGGACGAGGGTCGGCACGACATGATCCTGACGCAACTGCCGGTGCAATCCGCCGATGTGGACGTGATGCGGCTGTTCCGCGAGCCGTTGAAGCTGGCCATGATGCAAGACCATCCGCTGGCGGCGGCGGCACGGGTCGACGAAGCTGACCTGCAAGGGCAGGACGTGCTGTCGCTGTCTGATGCCTACTTGCTGCACGGCCAGATCCTGCGTCTGTGCGAGGATGTGGGCGCGCGTCTGCGCCAGGATTACGAGGGCACCAGCCTGGATGCGCTGCGCCAGATGACGGCGCTGGGCATGGGTGTCAGTTTCCTGCCCGCGCTCTATGTCCGGTCCGAGGTGGATGGAAAAGACGGCGACGTGGCGATCCGGCCTTTCAATGGCGACCGGCTGACCCGCTCGATCGGGCTGGTCTGGCGCCGACGGGCGGCCCATGCCGCGCTGGCCCGGCGGATCGGCGGGATCGTCCAGGCGGTGGTACAGGAGCATTTCGCCGACCTTGTGACATTGGAGGCCTAGATGCTGAAATACACTCCCGGGGAAGATGTCGGCTCGCTGGAGCACTGGCCCTTCGATGCCCCGGAAAGCGATTACCGCATGCTGCGCGGCGATCCGGTCTGTCACGGGCGGCTGGATGCAGGCGGACCGGGGCACGCCACGCGCACCGGCATCTGGCGCTGTTCCGAAGGGGCATTTGCCTGCACCGAGCAGGGCGACGAGATGATGGTGATCCTGCAGGGGCGCTGCCGCATCACCGATCACGCCACCGGCGCTGTGCTGGATCTCGGCCCCGGCGACACCGCTTTCGTCCGGGACGGCATGCGGGTGACATGGGATGTCTCCGAGGCGGTGACAAAGGCCTTCATGGGCTGGAAGCCCGGCGAATATTGAACGCGGGTCGATTTCCGCGGTCCGTTTCCGAACGCCCCTCGCCACAGGTCGGGATCGCACTACCTGCCTGCTCGAACGGTGGCCGGCCCCGGGCCGGAAACCACAAATTGGAACAGACAGGGAGAACCCCCATGACCACCAGACGCAATTTCCTGATCGGCACCGCCGCCGCCGGCACCGTGACCGTTCTGCCGTCGCTGGCCTTCGCCGCCGAGGAAGGCGCCAGCATGAGCTTTCTTGACGGGGTCGTCAGCATTCATCCCATTTCGCACGCCTCCTTCGTGATGGAGACGCCCGCGGGCGTGGTCTATGTCGACCCGGTGGGCGAGGCGTCGGAGTACGAGGGTCTGCCCGATCCCGAACTGATCCTTGTCACCCACCGGCACGGCGACCACTACAACGCCGACCTCTTGGGGGTTCTGCCCGAGGTGCCGATCCTGACCAATGCCGACGTCATGGGCATGATGCCCGAGGACATGCAGGGCCGCACCCAGGCCATCGCCGCCGGCGAGACGACCGAGATGATGGGGCTGGGGATCGAGGCTGTACCGGCCTACAACCTCACCGAGGACCGCATGGATTTCCATCCGCAGGACCGGGGCGATATCGGCTTTGTCGTGACCATGGATGCGGGCCGGGTCTATATCTCGGGTGATACCGAGGGCACGGACGAGATGCGCGGCCTGGAAGACATCGACGTGGCGTTGGTCTGCATGAACTTGCCCTTCACCATGACCGCCGAACAGGCTGCAGACGCGGTGGCCGAATTCGCGCCTGCCGTGGTGATCCCGTATCACTATCGCGGCCGCGACGGCGGCACGCAGGACCCCGAGGCCTTTGCCCAAATGCTGAGCGATGCGGGGGCCGAGACCGAGGTGTCTCTGCATGACTGGTACAACGGCAGCCTGAGCTGATCTTACCCGTGTCGCCGCGCCATGGCGCGCGCGGTGGCACGCCGCCGCCTTTGCCCCCACCGCAAGACATTAGGACCGCATATGAAATCCACATTCCTGATCGCCGCCATGACGTGTGTTCCCGGCATGGCCCTGGCCCAGTCCGGCCCCAGCCTGTCCTTCTCGGCAGGCATCGGCGGGATTTACCAGCCCGAGTATTTCGGCTCGGACGACTACGAGGCGGATGTGACCGGCGGGTTCAAGTTCGGCCACCTCAAGATCGGCCGGCTGGAATTCGGCGACCCCGATCCCAACGCCGTCGATCTGGGATGGCGGCCCCGCGGCTCGCTTCGCGTGATCCGCGAACGCGACAGCTCGGACCACGTGGAACTTACCGGATTGCGCGACGTCGATTTCAGCCTCGAGATCGGCGGCGGCGTCGGCTACAACGCCGAGAATTTCCAGGCCTTCGCGGATGTGCGCTATGGCGTGGTCGGCCATGAAAGCTGGGTGGGCGAGCTTGGCGCCGACGCGATCTTCCGCCCCTCGGACGACTGGACCGTCACCGTGGGGCCACGGGTGCTGTGGGGGGCGGATGATTACACGTCGACCTATTTCGGCGTCACCCCGGCCGAAGCGGGGCTGTCGGCCTTTCCCGCCTACGCGCCCGGCTCGGGCATCGTCAGCGCGGGGATCGAGGTCGGCGCGCAGTATGAACTGTCGCAGAACTGGTACCTGGATGGCACGCTGGCCTGGAACCGGTATGTCGGCGACGCGGCGGATTCACCCATCGTCCAGGACGATGACAGCTTCACCGTGTCGTTGGCCGCGATGCGGCGGTTCAACTTCGGCCGCTGACGCAAGGCATTGCGGTTTTATCTGTCAAAGGACACCGGTGAAGCGGGGGCCTTTGCGTTATTGCCGGTGGAGCGGTCCAGTCGCCGGGCCACCAAGGGCGCGATCCCTAGCGAGATCAAGGGGACGAGTACGCCGGTCAGAACCAGCGTGCGCAGGGGCATTGGCCAGTCCGGGCCGATGGCCTGCAAGACAGCCAACCCCACCATGACCAGCGGCCAGACCGCCAGCCACACCAGGAAGATCCGCAAAGCGGGCCTCATGGATCTTCGCCTTCCATCTCGTTCGCGATAATGCGGAAATAACCGGGCAGGATGGTCGTCAGCCTTTCCCGCCCCTCGGGTGTCAGTGCGATATGGCGGATGCGGCTGTCGTTCTCGTCCGTCACCTTGGTCACCAACCCATCGTCGAGTAGCGTCCGAAGGGTCCGCGCCACCACCGGGCCGGACACGTCCAGCCGCTCTGTGATCTCGCCCACGGTCAGGCTGTCGCGATCTTCCTCGCGGTCGATCACGATCAGGAACAGGAACCGAAGCTGCGAGAACCCATGCCGCGCGAAATAGGCGTCCAGCCGCCGGATCAGCAGGCTGGCCCGCCGCAGCAGGGCAAGCCCGTCGCGGATCGTCTCCGGGCCGGTATCATAATGGCCGGAATAGCTTTCGATCATGCGCCGCGTGGGCAGGTCCTTGAGAAAGAACATGGGCCGGCAGTCTCAGGCGATCGGGTGCATGAACGTGAGTTCGACGGGCGCGGCCAGCAACTGCTCGTAACGCTCGAACACTTGCCTAGTGTAGGGTTGAGCATGATGCGCGTCGAAGGCGGCCTGATCGTCCCAGATCTCGGTCAGGTGCAGGCTACCGCTGTCGACATTGCGGTGCAGGGTGAAATGCTGGCATCCTGCTTCGGCGCGGGTCTCGGACAGGATGCCCAGGATGGCATCGCGGGCCTCGTCCAGACAGTCTGGCTTGGGGTGGATGGTGGCGAAAACGCTGAGGGACATGAGGCGGCTCCTGTGATTCTGAATTTTTATTACCATGGTATATATCATGGTAAATGTAAATCATTTCACATCGAAGCGTCATCCTCAGGCCTGATCCGAGGATCTCTTGCGCCATGAGATCCCGGATCAAGTCCGGGATGGGCCGGGGGGCAGAGCGGCGGGCCGTGACGTGAAGATGAAAAAGGCCCCGGATTGCGCCGGGGCCTTTTTGGTCGTTCTGCGGCAGGTCAGGCGAAAAGGAAATCGTCCACGGCCGCATCCAGCGCCGCACCATCGTGGAAGGCCAGGTTCTGAATGCGCATGTCATCCTCGGGGCCGGTATCGACCTCGGAAAACGCCGTGGCGGCGGTGTTGTGATTGTCCAGCAGATACTCGGCCAGCGCGTCCTGCTCGGTGCCGTCATCCGCGAAGGTGGCATCTCCGGTCTGCACGCCTTCCTGTTCGAGTGGCACGAAATCAAAGTCCTCGGGGAAGGGGTAGCCATCCCCGCCACCGATGAAACTGCCATCGTCGTCAAAGCGCGGCGCGGCCAGGAAGCCCAGCGTCACGACGCCGTATTCCTGGTCGGGATTCACGATCACACCGTCATCCACCAGCACCGCGCGGATCTCGCCGGTGTCGGGGTCGACAAAGGCCGCGTCGTCGATCCGCGCGCCCGACGGGGCATCGGGGTCAAAGCTGAACTCGACACCCGCCACCTGGATGAACTGGCCCGCAACGCCGGGCAGGGCGGCGACGCCATGTTCCAGAACCGCCACCAGCTCGGTCGCGGTCAGCTGGCCGACCACAAGGTCGTTGTTGAACGCGAGCGTGGTCTGGATGTCGTTCTGGCTTATACCGCCCGTGGGCTTCACCACGGTGCCGTCGCTGTCGAGGATCTGCTCGTTCACGACGCGCACCGGCTCGGTCCCGCCGGCGGGCACCACCGTCTGGCCGATCGAGGCGCGGATACCGCCGCCGTTCTTGACCGACACCCAGATGTCGTCGCCATCACCGAACATCTCGTTGGCATAGTCCAGGTTGGCATCTGCCGTCAGGTTGCCCAGGTTAGTTTCCTGCGTGCGCACCCCGTCAGGGTCTTCGCCTGTGCCGGTGCCCGACCGGTTGCCGTTCAGGAATACCTCCGAGATACCGAATACATTGCCTTCGGTCGCCAGGATCTGGTCCTGGATCGCATCGGCGATGGCCTGTATTTCGGGGTCGATCAGCGCACCTGCATTCAGGTCCGCCACGCCCTGGTCGTCAGTGGCATAGGCGCCCGAGACATCCGCGTCATAGCTTTCGGGGATGATGTTGCCATTGGCGTCGAACTCGATCACCAGCCGGCCCACGTACTTGTAGCTGCCATCGGTGTTGACGACCGCCGTGGTGGTGCCGCCCGCGTTGTCGATGAAGGCCGGGTACTGGCCCTGATCGCTGTCACCGTCGCGGGCACGGTCGTTGTCGTCGAATAGCCGGGTGTTCGAGCCGCCGGCGACGATGACGTCCACGTCGGTCAGGCGCTCGGCCAGTCCGAACTCGATGCCGATCTGCTGCATGTGGCCCAGCATGATCACCTTGTCCATGGTTGGGTTCGCGGCCAGCAGGGCGTCGACCTCGGCCTGGATCTCGGCGGCCAGCGCATCCAGCTCGGCCTCGGTGGGGTCGGTGCCGGCCCAGCCGGGGGTGATGCCCACGTCGCCGGGCGACGAGATCGAGCCCAGCGTCGGCGTCGTGGCGCCGACGACGCCGATGCGCTCGCCGTCCTGTTCGATCACGGTCGAGGAGGTGACGACGTTTGCCTGCGGCGCCTGCCCACCCTCGACGGCTAGCGGTGCGAGGTTGGCATCGGTCGAGAAATCGAGGTTGGTCGACAGGTAGGGAAACAGCGCCCCGGCGAAATCCATGCCGTCCAGATCGGTGCCTGACAGGGCGGCGAAATCCCCCTCCGCGTCGCCCGAGATCAGGTCGGCCAGCGTGCCGGTGCCGAAATCGAACTCGTGGTTGCCCAGGGCCACCGCTTGCACGCCCAGCTCGTTCTGGATCTGGATATCGGCGATGCCGGCCGAGCCGAAGACCTCTGCAGAGGCGTCATAGAACAGGCCGGGGATGAACGCGTCGCCCGAGGACAGCGTCAGCGTCGCGTCGGCGCCCACATCCTCGTCGCGCAGCGCGTTCAGCACAGCCGACAGGTTGGGCGCATCCTCGACCGCGGCGGCACCGGCCTCCTGGTCGGCGAAATGCAGCAGATTCAGGGTAAATGTATCGTCGCGGTCCAGCATCTCGACCGAAACGCTGGCTTCCTCGCTTTCGGTCTCGCCGTTCGAGACGCGGTAGGTGAAATCCAGTTCGCCGTCGAACCACGGGAAGGCCTTGACCTTGACGGTGCCGTCCTTGTTGATCTTGACGAAGCCTTCGAGGTGGCCGCTGTCCTCGTCGCGCAGCAGCACCAGCTTGCGACGGCCCACATCCTGGCCGTTGATCTCTGACACGAAGAGGTCATCGGCATCGCTTTCCTCGCCCGGCAGGTCATTCGCCAGAAGGTCCAGCGTGGTCTTGCGACCAACTACGCGCGCCACGTCGTCCGTGGCGGTGGGGGCGGGTGCCGGGTCATTGTCCTCCTGCGGATTGGACCAATCCCAGAAGCCGGGAAACTTGTCTTTCCATGAAAACCCGCGGTTGCCCCACGGCGTACCGAAATCGTGTCTGAAAAACATCTGAAGACTCCCCTTGTCCGATTGGTTCCACGTCGCAGCGACGCGGCATCGGACAAAGAAAAGCCCCGCGTAGGTAACAGGCACGCAGCGGGGGTGTTAAATTTTTGTGAATGGCGACGGGCCGTGGCGAGGCAGAGCGCAACGGAAAGGTATCGGCACAACTCGAAACAGATGCGACGCCGCAGACGAAAGAGAAAGGCCCCGGATTGCTCCGGGGCCTTTCGAAAAGTTTCAGGCTGGTCAGCCGGCGCTTAGTGATGCGCGGGCTGCTTGTCCCAGTCTTCCCGCTTCGGCAGCTGCTCGAACGTGTGTTCGGGCGGCGGGCAGGGCAGGGTCCATTCCAGCGTGTCGGCATATTCGTTCCAAGGGTTGTTCTGGGTCACTTTCGCGCCGCGGAACAACGCGTAGAACACCACGCCGAAGAAGAAGAGGAAGCTGGCGAAGGAAAGGAACGCGCCCAGCGACGACCAGTAGTTCCAGACCGCGAAGGCCTCGGGGTAGTCGATGTAACGGCGGGGCATGCCCTGACGTCCCAGGAAGTGTTGCGGGAAGAAGGTCAGGTTCGCGCCGATGAACATCGCCCAGAAGTGCAGCTTGCCCATCCATTCGGGGATCATGCGCCCGGTCATCTTGGGGAAGTAGAAGTAGACCCCCGCGAAGATCGCGAAAACGGCACCAAGGCTCATCACGTAGTGGAAGTGCGCCACCACGTAGTAGGTATCGTGATAGGCCCGGTCGATGCCCGCTTGGCTGAGGACGATGCCGGTGACGCCGCCCACGGTGAACAGGAACAGGAAGCCGAACGCCCAGAGCATCGGCGTCTTGAACTCGATCGCGCCGCCCCACATCGTGGCGATCCAGCTGAACACCTTCACGCCTGTCGGGACCGCGATGACCATCGTGGCCAGCATGAAGTAGGATTGCTGGGTCAGCGACATGCCCACGGTGTACATGTGGTGCGCCCACACGACGAAGCCGAGGAAGCCGATGGCGATCAGCGCCCAGACCATCGGCAGGTAGCCGAAGATCGGCTTGCGCGCGAAGGTCGCGATCACGTGGCTGATGATGCCAAAGCCGGGCAGGATGATGATGTACACTTCCGGGTGGCCGAAGAACCACAGGATGTGTTGGTACAGAACCGGGTCACCGCCGCCCGCGGGGTCGAAGAAGGTCGTGCCGAAGTTGCGGTCGGTCAGCAGCATCGTGATGGCGCCCGCCAGAACCGGCAGCGACAGCAGGATGAGCCACGCGGTCACGAAGATCGACCAGCTGAACAGCGGCACCTTGAAGAGCGTCATGCCCGGTGCGCGCATGTTCAGGAAGGTGGTGATCATGTTGATCGCGCCCAGGATCGAGCTTGCGCCCGACACGTGCACGGCAAAGATCGCCAGGTCCATCGACATGCCCGCCTCGTTGGTCGAAAGCGGTGGGTAGAGCACCCAGCCCACGCCCGAACCGAGCTGCCCATTGCCACCCGGCGCCAGTAGCGAGGCGACACCCAGCGACGTGCCGGTGACATAAAGCCAGAAGCTGAGGTTGTTGAGGCGCGGGAACGCCATGTCCGGCGCGCCGATCTGCAGCGGCATGAAGTAGTTGCCGAAGCCGCCGAAAAGGGCGGGGATCACCACGAAGAACATCATCAGCACACCGTGATAGGTGATCATGACGTTCCAGAGGTGGCCGTTCGGGGTACATTCGCCGGCGGCCGCCGCGGTGAACCGCGCGCCTTCCATGCACATGTACTGAACGCCCGGCTCCATCAGTTCGAGCCGCATGTAAACGGTGAACGCCACCGAGATCAGGCCGACGAATGCCGACGTGATCAGGTAGAGAATCCCGATATCCTTGTGGTTGGTGGACATGAACCAGCGGGTGAAGAACCCGCGATTGTCTTCATGTCCGTGGCCGTGAATGGCTGCGTCTGCCATCTGGGTGCCTCCTGCTGGTCATTTATACAGGGACACCGCATGGCGAAGGGGTCAGACAGACTCCCCCGCGACGTGTCCCGCAACACGAGAAAGGTTCTAGAATGACCCGCGACAATGAGCAATGCGCCAGATTGACATATGCGGATATTTTTTGTCGCAGCCGGACGGGCAGTGAAACGCGGCCAGAGCCCCGCAAAAATTAACGATTTCTTCACCAAAGCGGTGTTTCGGAGGCGCGGGCCAACGGGCCCCGAAGCCGCAATCGAAAATCGCCGGTCGCTCTTGAAGCCCCCCCGGCCCACGCATAAGGTTCACTCCGACGCGGGCCGATCCACGGTCCGGACCATGCGCATCAAGAGGCAGGCAACATGACAGACCCGATGGAAACCTACATGAACACGCTCGTCCCCATGGTGGTCGAGCAGACCAGCCGCGGCGAACGGGCCTACGACATCTTCTCGCGTCTGCTTAAGGAGCGGATCATCTTCGTGAACGGCCCGGTGCATGACGGCATGTCCAGCCTGATCGTGGCGCAGCTTCTGCACCTCGAAGCCGAGAATCCCTCCAAGGAAATCTCGATGTATATCAACAGCCCCGGTGGCGTCGTGACCTCGGGCCTGTCGATCTACGACACCATGCAATACATCAAGCCCAAGGTCAGCACGTTGGTCATCGGCCAGGCCGCCAGCATGGGCAGCCTGCTGCTGACGGCGGGCGCGGCGGGGATGCGGTTCTCGCTGCCCAACAGCCGAATCATGGTCCACCAGCCTTCGGGCGGCTACCAGGGCCAGGCGACGGATATCATGATCCACGCCGAGGAGACGCTGAAGCTGAAACGGCGTCTTAACGAAATTTACGTAAAACACACAGGACAATCGCTGAAGAAGGTCGAGGACGCGCTGGAGCGCGACAACTTCATGTCGCCCGAGGACGCGAAGGAGTGGGGCCTGATCGACGAAATCGTGGAAAACCGTGCAAAGGGTGAAGAAGACGGCAAGTGATCCGCCCGAGTGCGGTGGAAGGCGGGGTAGGAGCGATTTTGACATTGAGGTGCCAAACGCTCTGCCCTAAGCTGCCTCGAACGGACGAGAAACAAGGGACCCGCGCCAGGGCCGGCTGACCCGGTCGCATACATCCACAGTGGCGCAAATCGATGGGCCCAAAACGCGGCGCGACACGCCGAAAGGTGCAAGAATGGCGAATAATTCCGGTGGCGACAGCAAGAACACGCTCTACTGCAGCTTCTGCGGCAAGAGCCAGCACGAGGTTCGAAAACTGATCGCGGGTCCGACGGTGTTCATCTGCGACGAATGCGTCGAGCTTTGCATGGACATCATCCGCGAAGAGACCAAGACCGCCGGGCTGAAGGCGACCGACGGTGTGCCCACCCCGCGCGAGATCTGCGATGTGCTGGACGATTACGTGATCGGCCAGTTCACCGCCAAACGCGTGCTTTCGGTCGCGGTGCACAATCACTACAAGCGGCTCAATCACTCCGGCAAGAACGACATCGAACTGCAGAAGTCGAACATCCTGCTGATCGGCCCCACGGGCTGCGGCAAGACGCTTCTGGCGCAGACGCTGGCGCGGATTCTCGACGTGCCCTTCACCATGGCCGACGCCACGACGCTGACCGAGGCCGGGTACGTGGGCGAGGATGTCGAAAACATCATCCTCAAGCTGTTGCAGGCGTCGGAATACAACGTCGAACGCGCGCAGCGCGGCATCGTCTATATCGACGAGGTCGACAAGATCACCCGCAAGTCGGAAAACCCCTCGATCACCCGCGACGTGTCGGGCGAGGGCGTGCAGCAGGCGCTTCTGAAACTGATGGAAGGCACCGTGGCCGCCGTACCGCCGCAAGGCGGGCGCAAGCATCCGCAGCAGGAATTCCTGCAAGTGGACACGACCAACATCCTGTTCATCTGCGGTGGGGCCTTTGCCGGGCTCGACAAGATCATCAGCCAGCGTGGCAAGGGCTCTGCCATGGGCTTTGGCGCCGATGTGCGCGACGAGGAATCGCGCAACGTGGGCGAGGTGTTCAAGGACCTCGAACCCGAAGATCTGCTGAAATTCGGCCTGATCCCGGAATTCGTCGGCCGCCTGCCGGTTATCGCGACGCTGGAGGACCTCGACGAGGATGCACTGATCACGATCCTGACCCAGCCGAAGAACGCGCTGGTCAAACAGTATCAACGCCTGTTCGAGCTGGAGAACGTGACGCTCAGCTTCACCGACGATGCGCTGAGCGCGATTTCCAAGCGGGCGATTGCACGCAAGACAGGCGCGCGCGGTCTGCGCTCGATCCTCGAGGATATCCTGCTCGACACGATGTTCGAACTGCCCGGCATGGAAGATGTCGAGGAAGTGGTCGTCAACGAGGAAGCCGTCAGTGCCGAGGCCGCACCGCTGATGGTGCATGCCGAGGCCAAGAAGGAAGGCACCAGCGCGGGCTGACCCGACGGTGGGCCTTTGGAGGCACAAATTTTTACAAAAAATTTGGGCAAGAAAATTCGAATTTTCTTGCCCATTTTCTTTGAAAGAAAATGGTCCAGTGCCGGATCGCACGACAGGAATACGGCCCGGCGTCTCCTTGCCGGCCAACACCAGCCAATGGCGAAGACAGGCCGGCAGGGCCGCGTCCGGGCTGGACCTTGGCGGCAATCTGCGGCATATCGGGACCAAGCATAGTCCGGAGGATCATGATGGGTCTGCTCACCTCGCTTCTGCGCGCCGTCACATGGTGGAACGGCGCCACGCTCAACACGATGATTCACACCCGCCGCAATGGCATGAAGGTCGGTGAGGACGATCAGGGCAACACCTTTTACCAGACAAGCGACGGCAAGCGCCGCTGGGTGATCTTCAACGGTGAGGCCGAGGCCAGCCGCGTCAGCCCCGAGTGGCATGGCTGGCTGCACCACACCTACAAGGAGCCGCCCACCGAGGCGCCGTTCAAGCGCAAGCCTTGGGAAAAGCCGCACGAGGAAAACCTTACCGGCACCGCGCTGGCTTATGCGCCCGCCGGCTCGATCCGCCGCGCCGATCCGGCCGAGCGCCGCGACTACGAGGCCTGGAGCCCCGAGTAACCCCGACCCACCAGCCAGGAGCCGCCCATGGCCAGCGAGAACATGACCGAGGTCGCCGTCGGCGGGGCCGTGCTGGCGATTGCCGCGGGTTTCGTGATTTATGCCGGACAAGTCAGCGGCTTTTCGGGCGCCGCGCCGGAGTACGAGCTGCGCGCCAGCTTTCGCAGCGCCGACGGCATAGACGTCGGAACCGATGTACGCCTGGCCGGCGTCAAGGTCGGCCGCGTCACCGACATGCAGCTCGACCCCGACACCTACCGCGCCCGCGCCGTCTTTACCGTGCGCGACGATATCGAGGTGCCCGACGACAGTGCGCTGGCGATCAGTTCCGAGGGTCTGCTGGGTGGCAATTTTGTCGAGATCATGCCCGGCGGTTCGCCCTTCTACTTCACCGCTGGCGACGAGATCGAGTTCACGCAAGGCTCCGTCAGCCTGATCGCGCTTCTGACCAAGTTCGTGGCCGGAGACGACGACGGTGGAGATGCCCCCGAATGACCCCCTGGCACCGCAGCATCCCGGCCGCCGCCCTCATGGCGCTGGCCCTTGCCGCGCCCGCCGCGGCGCAGGAAGAGGTCGAGGTCGGCACCGGCGTCGTGCTGCGCTGGGTCGACAAGATCACCACCGAATCCGGCGACCTCGAGATCGCCAATGCCAGCGCTGCAAGTGTCGGTCGGATGCGCATCGAACTGGGCGAATGCCGCTATCCCGCGGGCAATCCGGCGGGCGACGCCTATGCCTTTCTCACCGTCCACCCCGAGGAATCCGCGCCGCCGATTTTCTCGGGCTGGATGCTGGCCTCGTCGCCCGCGCTCAACGCGGTGGAACATCAACGCTATGACATCTGGGTGTTGCGCTGCATGACCCAATGAGGCGCCGGATCGAAAGGCGGGTGGTTGATATCCGCCTCCGCCTCCAGCGCGCGGGCCAGCTGCTTGCGGTAAGCCGCGCGTGGGATTTCCTGCGCGCCCAGGCTGGCCAGGTGCTCGGTCTGGAACTGCGTGTCGAAGAGCAGAAAGCCACAGCGCCGCAAATGCCCCGTCAGGTGCGCCAGCGCCAGCTTTGACGCGTCGGTGCGGCGCGAGAACATGCTTTCGCCGAAGAACGCGGCACCCAACGTCACGCCGTAAACCCCGCCGATCAGAAGGTCGTCCTGCCAGATCTCCAGAGAATGGGCGTGGCCCCTGGCGTGCAGTTCCAGGTAAAGCGACCGGATCTGCCCGTTGATCCACGTCTCCGCGCGGTCGGCGCAGCCGTCCACCGTGCCGGCGAAATCCGCGTTGAGTGTGGCATTATAGGCCCCGCGCCGCATCCGACGTGCCAACGAGCGTGAAACGTGGAACCCCGACAGCGGCAGCACGCCGCGCATCCGTGGGTCGACCCAGAACAGATCGGGGTCGTGGCGCGACTCGGCCATCGGGAAAATGCCCGCGGCATAGGCCTGCAACAAGAGGTCTGGATCAAGAGGCGGCTGACGGTTTGACATTGGCGTCCGGATGGCGGGGCAGGGCGGGGCGGCGTTTACGCTTCGTTACACCTCCCATGGTAAGCCTTTGCACGGTGCATGGCAAAGGAGATGACATGGACGGCCTGAACGATGCGCCCGCCGTGGGTGGGACTGATGGAAATTGCGCGGTGCAAGACACCCTGCGCCAGCGCGCCAACCGGCGTCAGGCGCGCTACGGCATGTTGTTCGATTGTTTTCGCCACGTCATCACCGACAGCAGTGTGCTCTACCTCGGTGCCGGCGACGGCAAGTGGTGCGCCGACCTCGCGCAGGCCGGCGCGTTGCAGGTTGTCGGGGTCGAGGCGCAAGCGGATCTTGCCGCCCGGTTCGAGGATTTGCCCGCGATCGGTGCCCGCGAACGGGTCGAGATGCGCCATGCCGACCCGCTCGATTTTCTGCAACACGCCGCCGACAGGGCCAAGCGGTTCGAACTGGTGGTCCTGATGGACGTGCTGCGCGATGTAAGCGACCTGCACGGTGTGTTCGCGGATGTCGCCATGCTGCGGCCCCGGATGGTGCTGGGCGACGGTGTCGTGGCGGGCTCACATGACCCGGTCCTGCGGCTGGAGCCGCGGCGCGCCACTGGCGGGCCGTCCCGTCCGCCGCACATGATCCCCAGCCGCGGCGCGATCACCCAGGCCGCCGAGGCGGCAGGCTACGAGGTGGACTGGACCGACTGGACGCAGCTGCCGCCTGGCTTGCGCGACGGTCTGTCGGATTACTACCGCACCGGGCCGATCGGACGCGCGAGCTTTACGCTGATCGCCAGGGACAGCTGAGCGTGCGGCGAAAGTCTGGCACCAGGGTGGCGCAGGTGCCGCCCGGTCAGCGACTTGGCAAAAGGGCGAGGCAAAGGCGCCCTCGGGGCCAAACCCGTCGAAATCGAGTTGCCCGGCGGCAAGGCTACGCGGACGCAGCACAGAGGGTTGGAAAGCCTGCGGCCTGGTCGACATCACGCGATGTACAGACCCGGGCACCGGCACATTGGGGCCGGGCTCAGCCGTCCTGCAGGTTGGTTTCCAGCCAATGTTCCAGCCAGTGAATGTTGTAGTCGCCCGAGTGGATGTCGGGCTCCTGCAGCAGAGCGTGAAACAGAGGTACGGTGGTGTCGACGCCGTCCACGATCAACTCGCCCAATGCGCGGTTCAACCGCGCCAGCGCCGTGGCACGGTCCTGCGCGTGGACGATCAGCTTGCCGATCAGGGAATCGTAATAGGGCGGGATCTTGTAACCGTCATAAAGCGCCGAATCCATCCGCACGCCCAGGCCGCCCGGCGCGTGAAACTGCGTGATCTTGCCCGGCCGGGGCGAGAAGGTCGGCAGTTTCTCGGCGTTGATACGCACCTCGATGGCATGGCCGTTGATCTTCAGATCCTCCTGGGTGAAGGACATCGGCAGCCCTTCGGCCACGCGGATCTGTTCCTGCACCAGGTCGACGCCGAAGATCGCCTCGGTGACAGGGTGTTCGACCTGAAGCCGGGTGTTCATCTCGATGAAATAGAACTCGCCCTTCTCGTACAGGAACTCGATTGTGCCCGCGCCGGCATAGTCGATCTTGGCCACCGCATCGGCACAAATCTGGCCGATCCGGGCGCGCTCTTCCTCGGTGATGCAGGGGCCGGGCGCCTCCTCGAACACCTTCTGGTGCCGCCGTTGCAGCGAACAGTCGCGCTCGCCCAGGTGGACCGCGCGACCCTTGCCATCGCCGAAGACCTGGATCTCGATATGGCGCGGCGTGGTCAGGTATTTCTCGATATAGACCTCGTCATTGCCAAAGGCCGCCTTGGCCTCGGACCGCGCGGTCATGAAGGCGTTTTCCATGTCGGCGGCGGTCTGCGCCACCTTCATGCCGCGCCCGCCGCCGCCCGCGGTGGCCTTGACGATCACCGGATAGCCCATCTCGTCACCAAGCGCCTTGGCCGCGGCGAGATCGGCCACCCCGCCCTCAGAGCCCGGCACGCAGGGCACGCCCAACGCCTTCATGGTGTCCTTGGCGGTAATCTTGTCGCCCATCACCCGGATATGCTCGGCGGTGGGGCCGATGAAGGTCAGGTCGTGGTCCTCGACGATCTGCACGAAATTGGCGTTCTCGCTGAGAAAACCATAGCCGGGGTGAATGGCCTGCGCCCCCGTCACCTCGCAGGCGGCGATGATTGACGGGATCGACAGATAGCTCTCGGACCCGGGCGGCGGCCCGATGCAGACGGATTCGTCGGCCATGCGCACATGCATCGCGTCGGCATCGGCGGTGGAATGCACCGCCACGGTGCGGATGCCCATCTCGCGGGCCGCGCGGATCACCCTCAGGGCAATCTCGCCCCGGTTGGCCACAAGGATCTTGTCGAACATCGCGCTGCCCTTATTCGATGATCATCAGCGGCGCGCCGTATTCCACCGCGGCGCCGTCCTCGACCAGGATGCGCTTCACGGTTCCGGCACGGGGGGCGGGGATGTGGTTCATGGTCTTCATCGCCTCGACGATCAGCAGCGTGTCACCCTCCGCGACCTGCTGGCCGGTCGCCACGAAGGCGGGCGCGCCGGGTTCGGCCTGCATGTAGATCGTCCCGACCATAGGCGAGGTGACCGCGCCGGGATGGCTGGCCGGATCTTCGTTCGCGGGGGCGGCAGGTTCGGATCCTGAGGCGGCCGGTGCCGCGGCGGGCGCGTGCGGCGCAGAGGGTGCCGCCGGGGCGGGGGCCGACATCTGCTGCACGACCTTCTGCTTGCGGCTGACCCGGACATTGAGCGTGTCGTCGTCGCCGTACTCGCGCTTGACCTCCAACTCGGTCAGGTCATTCGCGTTCAGCACTTCGGCAAGCGCCTTGATAAACGCCACATCCGCGTCGTGGTTCGTCTTGGAAGTCTTGTCCGGCATCCCGTATCCTCGAAGCTAGGGTCGCGGCCCACTGTCCCGTCCGGCCGCGCCTGTCTTGTTTTGCGCGCTTATAGGCCAGGATGGGCCTACTTGAAAGCGCCTATTTGCAAGGAAATCTGAGGCATTCGGCGCAGGATTGCGAGCGGAAAATCAAACGCGTCCCAAGCGGGTGGCTTTTTGCCTTCGAAAGTCCCCGCTGACGCGCGGTGACAGAGTTTGCGATTGAACTGGCCCGCGGTCGGGGAAACACTGGCCGCAACCCCTAGGCCGCGAGGATGCGCATGAACATCGCCCATTGGCTCCAGCGTCAGGCACAGGCAGGCGGGACCAAGCCGGCGCTGTTTCACGGCACGCGAAGCATCGCCGACTACGCCGGGTTTCACGCCCGCGCCGCCGCCTTCGCCGGCGGTCTCGTCGCGCGCGGCACCGGCCCCGGCCCCGGCGACCGCGTGGCGCTCTTCATGGCGAACCACCCCGATTATCTCGTGGCGCTTTTCGGCATCTGGATCGCCGGGGCCGTGGCCGTGCCGGTCAACGCCCGGCTGCACGGACAGGAAGTAACTTGGATCCTCGACAATGCCGAGGCGTCGCTCTGCATCGCAACCGGGGCGCAGGTCGAGGCGCTGGCGGCGACCGCCTGTCCGGTCGCCTCCCCGGACGAGGTCGCGGGCGATCCGCTGCCCCTCGTGCCACGCGCGCCGTCGGACCTGGCCTGGCTCTTCTACACCTCCGGCACCACGGGGTGGCCCAAGGGTGTGCAGATCACCCACCGGATGCTTCAGACGATGAGCCTTGCCTACCTCGCCTCGGTCGACGCGGTCAGTTCCGAAGACGCCACGCTTTACGCCGCACCGATGAGCCATGGCGCCGGGCTCTATAGCCTCGTGCATGTGCTGATGGGCGCCCGCCATGTGATGCCCGAAAGCGGCGGCGTCGACCCGCGTGAAATCCTCGACCTTGCGTCGCATTACGAACGGATGCACATGTTCGCCGCGCCCACGATGGTGCGCCGGCTGACCGATTACGCAAAAGCCGAAGGTCGCGACGGGACCGGCCTGCGCAGTGTCGTCTACGGCGGCGGGCCGATGTACGTCTCCGATATCGAGGCGGCGCTGGATGTGTTCGGCCCGGTTTTCATCCAGATCTACGGGCAGGGCGAGGCGCCGATGGCGATCACGTCGCTGAGCCGCGAGGACGTCTCGGCCCGGCGCGCCCTTGCCACTGTCGGCCGTGCCCAGGCTGGGGTCGAACTGCGCGTCGGCGACGCCGCGGGGCAAGCCCTTCGGCCTTGCGAGGTTGGCGAGATCATGGTGCGTGGCGACCTCGTGATGCCCGGCTACTGGCGCAACGAGATCGCCACAGCCGAGACCATTCGCGACGGATGGCTTTTGACCGGCGACACGGGGCATCTCGATCAGGCGGGATTTCTCACCCTTCAGGATCGCTCGAAGGACGTGATCATCTCGGGCGGCCAGAACGTTTATCCCCGCGAAGTCGAGGAGGCGTTGCTGACCCACGCTTCGGTTTCCGAGGTGGCCGTGGTGGGTCGTCAAAGCGCCGAATGGGGCGAGGAGGTGGTGGCCTTTGTGGTCCCGAAGGACGGCACACTGGACGAGCCCGCGCTCGACGCCCATTGTCTGGACCGGATTGCCCGGTTCAAACGCCCCAAGGCCTATGTCGCTGTCGATGAGTTGCCCAAGAACAACTACGGCAAGGTGGTCAAGACCGCGCTGCGAGAGCGTCTGGCGCAGAGTTGATGGCGCGGGCGGAAATTTGCAAATTTCCGCAGCATTTTCTTGCAAGAAAATGGACCAGGTTTGCGTAAATCCTGATCCGGAAAATACGTATTTTCCGGCCCGATTTCTGCGCAGAAATTGGTGGCTCAGCCGTCGTCCTTGTCCCCGGACAGTATCCGGTCCGCCTTCTTGCGCACCAGCACCGTCCGCAAGTCGTGCATCGCCAGCAGCAGGGCGTCGGTCACGTCCTCCAGTTGGTCGTCCGTGGCCCGCGACTGTGCCCAGTGGGTCGTCAGGTTCAGGTAATCCACCGCACGGTGAATATCGTCGATGTCCCGCTTGGCGAGCAGCTCGGTGCGCTCGTCCATCCACTGCTTGATGACCCGCGCGTCCTCGTCGCTGAGCTCCCTGTCACCATGGGGTTTGACCTGGCCGTTCTTGATGTTGATGACCGCGATCTGGTCCATCTCGATCCGCCGCTGGCGGTTCTCGGTGTCCACGCGAAACACGAAGGCCCCGTTCTCACGGACGCGGAAATAATAGTCTGGCAACTCGCCGCTCAAGCGGGTCTCCCATGCGTCTCGCGATGGTTCCGGTTAATCGCCTGACGCATTACGACAATTTCCCGCAAAAGTCCGCAATCCGGGCGCACGCCTCCTTCAGCGCGTCATCGGATGTGGCATAGCTGACACGGAAATAGGGCGACAGGCCGAACGCCGCGCCATGCACCACGGCGACGCCCGTCTCCTCCAGCAGCGCGGTCACGAAAGCCTCGTCACTGTCGATAACCGCACCATTCGCGCTGGTCTTGCCGATCAAGCCTTGAATGGACGGGTAAACATAAAATGCCCCCTCCGGCCGCGGGCAGGTGAGGCCCGGAATGCCATTCAGCGCGTCGACCACCAGGTCGCGGCGGTGGACGAACATTTCGTTATGCGGTGCCAGGAAATCCTGCGTGCCGTTCAGCGCCTCGACCGCGGCCCACTGGCTGATCGAGCAGGGGTTCGAGGTCGATTGCGACTGGATCTTGCGCATCCCGCCGATCAGCACCTCGGGCCCCGCGGCATATCCGATCCGCCAGCCGGTCATCGCATAGGCCTTGGAAACCCCGTTGCAGGTCAGCGTGCGCTCGTAAAGGCCCGGTTCGACCTGCGCAGGCGTGCAGAAGCGGAAATCGCCGTAGGCCAGATGCTCGTACATGTCATCCGTCATCACCCACACATGGGGATGCCGCATCAGAACGTCCGTCAGCGCCTTCAGGTCGTCCCACGAATACCCCGCGCCGGTCGGATTCGACGGCGAGTTGAAGATGAACCAGCGGGTCTTCGGCGTGATCGCCGCCTCCAGCGCCTCGGGTGTCAGCTTGAACCTGGTCTCGATCCCCGCCTCGACGATCACAGGCGTGCCGCCGGCCAGTGTCACCATGTCCGGATAGCTGACCCAGAAGGGCGCCGGGATCACCACCTCGTCGCCGGGGTTCAGCGTCGCCATCAGCGCGTTATACAGGATCTGCTTTCCACCCGAGGCGATGCTGACCTGAGAGCGCGTGTATTCCAGCCCGTTGTCACGCTTGAACTTGGCGCACACCGCGTCTTTCAACTCGGGAATGCCATCGGGCGCGGTATAGCGCGTCTTGCCGTCCTCGATGGCCCGAATACCCGCCGCGCGGATGTTTTCCGGCGTGTCGAAATCGGGCTCGCCCGCGCTCAGGCCGATCACGTCTTCGCCCGCGGCCTTCATTTCCAGCGCCTTGGCGGAAATTGCCATGGTCGGAGAAGGTTTCACGCGGGAAAGTGTCGCTGATAGCGGAGACATGTCGCACCTCTGGTGGTTTTTCGGCTGTGGTCTTCGTAGGTCATGGCTCGTATGCTAGGCAAGATGCTTTCGATGAGCCAAACCCCGGAAAGGAAGACCATGACCGCCGAGACGCAAAACGACTGGTTCGATCCCGATGCCACCACGTTCGGTGACCGGCTTGCGGGGGCACGCGAGGCGGCGGGCATGACGCAAAAGGAAATGGCGCAGCGGCTGGGCGTCAAGCTCAAGACCCTCCAGGGCTGGGAAGACGACGTGACCGAGCCGCGGGCGAACAAGCTTTCCACCGTGTCGGGCCTGCTGAACGTAAGCCTGCGCTGGCTGCTGATGGCCGAAGGCGACGGCCCCGAGGCCCCCGCCGACGCCGAGGACAACGCCGACGTGACCGCCATGATGACCGAGATCCGCGCCCTGCGTACGCAGATCGTCGGCAGCGCCGAACGCCTTGGCAGGCTGGAAAAGACCCTGCGCAAGGTGCTGCAGGACCGGGCCTGATCCGCGCCTTGACCGAATCTGCGGAAACACGGCTCAAGCGGCTGCGCATGCGGTCGATGCGGCGCGGCATCAAGGAGATGGACATCCTTCTGATGCGCTTCTCCGAGGCGCGTCTGGCCGCCCTGACGCCCGCCGAACTGGACCTCTACGAGGCGCTGCTGGAGGAAAACGACCAGGACCTTTACCAGTGGGTCACGGGCCAGACCGATCCGCCCGAACACCTGGCCCCGCTGATCGGGCAGGTCCGCGCCGTCTCCGCCGGCTGACGCAAGCCGCGAAATGCTTCGCATTTTACACTGTATTTGCGGCATTTAACCGATTATTCGGCTTTCTTTGTCACATCAGTCTCCGAGCAGTATCGCATGGAGACGAGGATGAGTTTTCAACAACAGGTACCGGCCGCGGTGCGGTCGGACGGATTCATGACAGGGTATCTCGATGCGCTGTCTTTGGTGGAGCGGCTGCACCGGCTGCTTCTGGATGTCATCAAGGACGAGTTCGAGCGGATCGGCGTGTTGGAGATCAACGCGGTTCAGGCGCTTCTGCTCTTTAACGTCGGCGACAACGAGGTGACGGCGGGCGAGCTCAAGACCCGCGGTTATTACCAGGGCAGCAATGTCAGCTACAATCTCAAGAAACTGGTCGAGATGGGCTACATGCACCACCAGCGGTGCGAGATCGACCGCCGCTCGGTGCGCGTCCGGCTGACGCAAAAGGGCCGGGGCATCCGGGACGTGGTCGCCGGCCTCTTCGAGCGTCACGCAGAAGGGCTGCAATCGCGCGGTGTCATCACCCTTGACGGCGTCGACCAGATCACCGGCGCTCTGCGCCGGGTCGAACGCTATTGGACCGACCAGATCCGCTATATCTATTGAGGCAGGCGCAGGCGCGCGGGCTGTGACGGCACGAGCCGGGACAGGTTCGGCAGTTGCAGCTCGCGGATCAGCTTGCGGCGCATGGCGGCGGCGAAATCGGCATGATCCTCCGCCACCTCGGCAAAGGCGCCGGGACCGTGCAGGATGAAGGCGCGGTAATAGCCTTCCAGCGATTTGACGTTATGCAGGTTCTTCGACGTGTTCGAGCGTGACTGCGGCCCGATGACCAAACCGTTGACCGTGATATCGCCAAGGTCGGTGTCGTTCAGGTCGCGCGGATGTAGCCCTATATTGGAGGGCCCGTCGCCCGAGATATCCAGCGTTCGGCGCAGGCAAGGATCCTGACGGTTCAGGGACGCCACGCCGAAAAGGATCGCCGCGCTGATCGCTGTCGTGGGATCGTCGCCATTGGCCTTGCGCGTCGCCCGCAGGCGGGAAGCGGCCTCGGCCAGACGCGCCGCGCTGTCGATCTCGGTCCAGTCCAGCAGCACGCGCTGGTCCTGCACCCCGCTCCATTCATAGATCATCAGGCGCACCGGCGCCTCGGGGACGGCCAGGAACGCCGCCTGCACGTCCGGCGCCAGCAGCGCTGCGGCCAGCCCGTCGGTCTGAAGCCGGTATTCACCCGCATCGACCGATCCCGACACATCCATTCCCAGCGCCAGTGCCTGCCGGCAGTCGGCCTGGCCCAGTCCCGGCGACGCCGTGGCACAGGCCAGCACCAGCGCGCGCAACCTCATCCGTGCGGTCCGGGCCGCGTCACGCTGCCCAGGATGATGTCGTTGATTTCACGGTAAAGCTTCCGGGTCATCGCCTCGGTGAACTCGTCGAACCCGTTGGCCACGACCAAGAACGCCCCCGGCCCGTGCAACACCTCGGCCCCGTACCATGTCAGCACGCTGGGGTCCTCGCCCAGCACCACCAGCCCGTTTACCGTGACATCCTGCATCGGGAAATGCCGGTAGGCCTCGCGCGGGCCATAGCGATAGTTGTTCACCCCGTCGCCCGACACGTCGATCACCCGCCGCTCGCAAGCCGGCGCCTGCTGCAGCAATTGCGCGCCATACCCCAGCGCCGGCCCCATCGAGGTGGGAAACTCGTCATGGCTGCGGCGCATCTTCAGCAAGGTCTCGACCGCCGCGTCGATCGCGGCGGGGCTGTCCAGCACCGACCAGTCCAGTTGCAGCTTGTGCTGGTAAAACCCCGACCACTCGTAGACCGCCAGCGCCACATGCCCCGGTGCGCCCCGCAGGATCGCGTGACGCACTTCCTCGGCATCCAATGCGGCGGCCAGCCCAACACGTTGCAGGTCGTACTCGGCGGCATCCACCGAAGAGGACACGTCCACCGCCAGCACCAGCGCCAGCCGGCAGCCCTCGGCCCCGGCCCGCATCGGGATCAGTGCCAGCAGCACCACGGCCAGGGCGCGCCACGCGCTCACTGCGTCAACGCCCGCAGACTGTCCCGCGCCGCGTCGTCCAGCGCGTCGGCCAGGGCAGGGGCGGTGGCCAGCACCGCCGCCGCGATCAGCGGAAGACGGTGCAGATCCATCACCAGTGTCCGGTACTTTCCATGCTGGACCACGGCTCGGCGGGCTCCAGCGCGTCACCCTCCTGCAGCAGCTCGACCGAGATGTTGTCGGGGCTGCGCACGAAGGCCATGCGCCCGTCGCGCGGCGGGCGGTTGATGGTCACGCCGTTGTCTTGCAGATGCTTGCACATGTCGTAGATGTTATCGACGCGATAGGCCAGATGCCCGAAATGCCGGCTGTCATCGGGCAGCTCATCATCGCCGTCCCAGTTGTACGTCAGTTCGATCGGACAGTCCTCCTGTCCCGGGGGCGCCATGAAGATCAGCGAAAAGCGGCCCTCTTCGCTGTCCATCCGCCGGGTCTCCTTCAGGCCAAGAAGTTCGTAGAAGGCCATGGATTTCTCCAGGTCCTTCACCCGGACCATCGTGTGCAGGTATTTCAGCGCCATAAGCGTGCGGCTCCTTTGATTTTGGATTTTCCCACCACAGTTAGCCGAAAGCGCCGCGCTGTCCAGAGCGGGGCAGGGCCCTCAGAATTCCGAGCGGATGCCGAAACTGACCGAGGTCTCGTCCACGTCGAACCGGCTGATGTTCGACTCCGTCGCCTCGGTATTCAGCGACACGGTGGGCACGAAGCCCATATAGCTCCAGTCCTGGAAACTGGCCGTGACCCCGCCGAAGGTGCTATTGTCGCTGCGTCCGCCGGGGACGGGGCCGATGATCCGGTACGTGTCATAGTCGACGATGCTGTGGCCCAGTTGAAAACTCAGCTTGGCGGGTCCGATCTCGCGCCCCATCGTGTAGCTGACAATCCCGGTCCATTGATCGCGTGCCTGGTTCACGCCGTCGGTGTCGGTGGTGCGGTAATTGAGGTACCCGCCGATGCGCGCGCCGTTCGCCAGCTTGTAACTCAGCTGTGCGAAACCCTCGTATTGCATGGCGTCATTATAGGGCCAGGTCTCGTCTTCCTGGAACTCGACCGCGCTGCCAAAGCTGAGGTGCGTGTTTTCGCCAAAGCGATTATGCCGTTCGACCCCAAGCCGTGCGAAGTCGTAGAGCGGGCTGTCGCCGTACCAGATGCGCCCTCCGGTGAGATCGAATTCCCACTGTCCACGCTTCGACGGGTCGACCAGGATATGGTTCAGCCCAACCTGCAACCGCGTGGAGGAAATGTCCGACCCGCTCAGCCCCGGCACGGCATTGTTGAACTTCACCTGCCGCGTATAGGCCCGCCCGGTCAGCCGTGTCATGAACCGCTCGCCATAGGCGATGCGATAGCTGCCTTGCAGATCGGTCGTGGCGACGATGCCGTCGATGGCCTGCGCGCTGGGCGACAACACGCCCACCACCGGCACGCCGTCGATGATGTTATAGGGGCTGTTGGACCCATTGTTGACGTTGTCCGACGGCGAGACCGAGAATTTCAGCTTAAAGTTCAGCGGGTTATGGGCGCGCACCGTGCGGAACGCCTTGATTGAATCCTTCCGCACCTCCTCGGTGGGGGCGTGTTGCACCGCGCGGCGCAGCCAGAACTGCGAAAGGGTCAACCGGTCGTCGGCATAGGCCATCTGCGAGGCCAGATGCGCCGCCTCGTATTTCTGCACCGGGGTCCGGGCCGTGTTGAATGCCTTGCGGGCGGATTTGCGGCCAAAGCCATAGGCCTTGACCTGCGCGAATGCCAGCGCCTGCGTGTAATGCGCCCGGCCATCGCGCGGGTTCGCCTGCAGCAGCCCTTCGCTCAGGCGATAGGCCAGTTTCGGGCGGTTCTGCTTGAGCGCCTCCACGGCCAGCGCCTGCGCCTCGGGCAGGGACAGTTCCACACTATCGGACGTATCGACACTGTCGGCCGGGGCCGAAAGCCCCCAGGCCGACAGCGCCGCAATCAGCGCCAGTGCGGCGGCTCCGCGTGCGTTACGGGTTCGTGCCGGCACAGCCCACGGCGTCTTGAACAGGTTGGCCACATTGATCGAGAACGAAGACACCATATTCCTCTTCCGAGTCGGCGCCCAGCACGACATCGTTTGGTCCGTCAAACTCTTCGAGGCGGATGATACCGGCCACGCCAGATGCGTTTGTGCCACCAAAGATCCCGCCATAGGAACCGATGCGCTGGCCGACGACGTTTTCTCCGGGAAACTCGCTGCTTTCGTATTCGACCGAACCCAGGAAGGTACCTTCGCTGTCGATCGGCGTGTTGATCAGCACGAGCGACGGCAAGGCGGTGCCGCCATCGACAAGCTGACGGTTGATGACGTTGCCTTCGACCGCACCGTCGGCAAAGTCGGCGTTCAGGAACACGCGACCGGTGACTTCGGCTGCCTGGGAGGGGACCAACTGGCCCGGAGTACCGGCGGGCACGGGCGCGAGATCTTCGCTGCTCCCGTCGCGATTGGTCACGCCCACATAGTTGCCTGCGTAGCTGACCTGTCCCGTTCCGGGAGAGTAGGCGCCGTCGCGTTCATAGTAGCCACCGCCGAAATAGCGGTTCCGGGGCCCGCCCGAGGCGGCCACACCGGCGCGGACGCCGGAGCCGTTATTCGCTTCGGCGGCGTAGGCCGTCACGTGTCGGTCAAGGGGATCGTCCTGGTACGTATAGGCCTGATAACCGTTCCGATCGAGCCCGGGGCGTCGCCGGTATGTGAGCGGAACGGGTGAGCCATCCTGCGTCAGGCCTGTCACCGTCATGGTCCCGGCGGTTGCGTTGAAGCTTATTTGGCCCACATCGCCGGCCAGCACCGTCGGGATGCCTGCGGCGGTGACGGGGTTGTCTTCGTCCCCGCCGTTTCCGGTTCCGGGGCCGGGATCCGGCGCCGCGGGGTCCTGGGTGAACGGGTTGCTGCCCCCGCCACATGCCAGCAGAAACGCTGGCAGCACGAGTGATGCCACGAAACGGTTCATGATGAGTACTGCCCTCAATATGTGTTCGTTTTTTCTTTGTTTTGCCCGAGATTCAGGGGGCTAGCGGGCAAAGTCAAAGTTTTTCTCATGGGCTGAAAGCGGAAAATCAGGGGGTGTTGCTTTGCAACCGCCACCCGATCTGGAGGATTGTTTGCACCGTCTCACAAGATATAGTGGGGTGCGACTCGCATTAGTTGTCCGCGCCCTGCAAATGCCCAAAGGCGGAAAGACCCGATGAAGCAATACCACGACGCATTGGCCCATGTGATGGCGCATGGCGTGCCCTCGACCGACCGCACCGGCACCGGCACGATCTCGGCCTTCGGTCTGCAATCGCGCTATGCCATGGCCGACGGCTTTCCGCTGGTGACCACCAAGAAACTGCACCTGCGCTCGATCATCCACGAACTGCTGTGGTTCCTCTCGGGCGAGACCAACATCGCCTATCTCAAGGAAAACGGCGTTTCCATCTGGGATGAATGGGCGGACGCGGATGGCGATCTGGGCCCGGTATACGGCCACCAGTGGCGCCACTGGCCCGGCCCGGTGGGCGAGATCGACCAGATCGAAACCCTGATGGAGATGATCCGCGAAACCCCCGACAGCCGCCGCCTGATCGTTTCGGCCTGGAACCCGGGCGATGTGCCCGACATGGCGCTGCCGCCCTGTCACACGCTCTGGCAGGTGCGCATCGCGGGGGGCAAGCTGCACCTGCAACTCTACCAGCGCTCGGCCGACATGTTCCTGGGCGTGCCGTTCAACATTGCCTCTTACGCGCTGCTGCTGCACATGCTGGCCCATGTCACGGGCTACGAGCCCGGCGATTTCGTGCACAGCTTCGGCGACGCGCATATCTATTCCAACCATGTAGACCAGGTGAAACTGCAACTCTCCCGCACGCCCAAGCCTTTGCCGACGCTGCAGATCACCCGTGACGTCAAATCGATCTTCGATTTCCGTTTCGAGGATTTCGAGATCACCGGCTACGATCCCGACCCGCATATTTCCGCGCCGGTGGCGGTCTGATGATCTCGCTTGTGGTGGCGACCGACCGCAACCGCGCCATCGGGCGGCAGGGGGGTATTCCGTGGCACATCCCCGCCGACCTCAAGTTCTTCTCGCGCGAGACCACCGGCACCGCCTGCATCATGGGTCGCCGCACGTGGGAAAGCCTGCCCGAACGCTTCCGCCCCCTGCCGAACCGCCTGAACCTGGTCGTGTCCTCGGGCACGCCCGACGGCGCCGAGCACGTCCACCGCTCCATCGACAGCGCCATCGCCGCCGGGCACGCCGCCGGCTACGCCCATATCTGCGGCATCGGTGGGGCGGGGATCTACGAGAGCCTCTTGCCCCGCGCCGACCGACTGGTGATCACCGAGGTCGACCTGGCCGTCGAGGACGCCGACACGTGGTTCCCGGAGTATGATGCGTCGGAGTGGGATGAAACCGTGCGGTTTGTGCTTCAGGAAGAGGGGCCGCGGTGTGAGGTGGTGGAGCTTTTGCGCAAACGCTGACCACGCGTCCCGCCCGGCTCTGCCGGGCCGCGCCCGACCTCCCCCCGGAGGGCGCGATGGTGAGGTCCTTCGCCCTATGACCGGCGTGCGGTCTTGTTCGCGGCACATTGACCACCCCGGCCAAAGCGCCCTCCAGGTCGGGCGCGTCCCGCCACAGCCTTTGTCCAGGCATCCGCACCAATCGCTTTAACATTAGAAATTGACAGACCCCGGCCATCGCGTACCATATCTGGTATCCGTGGGACGGGCCGAAAAAAATTTATAACGAACGAGGACCTTATGCGCATTCTCAAACCCATTTTGGTCGCCCTGGCCGCGACCGTCACCGCCGGGCCGGCGCTCGCCGATGGCAAGCTTTATCCTTATCATTCCAAGGAAAACTATTGTCCCGGCGGCCTGCAACCGGTGTCGCTTGGCGGCATGATCTCCTGCGGCACCCCGAACCAGTCGCAAAGCTATCGTCAGGTCATGCAGCACCCGGTGCCGAAGAAAAAGCACTATGTCCACAAGGCGCGCCGCTCCTACAACTGTCCCGAAGGGCAGAAGGGCTGTTTCTGAGCTGCAACAGGCGGACCCGGAAGTTTGGAAAAGGGCGTACGCCGCGTGCGCCCTTTTTTCGTGCCTTATCAACGCCCCGAAATCCACAGCGTATATCCTGCGTATATACGGGGGCTATACGTGCTGTCGCAAATCTGTTACATCCCAGGTGCAGTCAACGACAGGAGCAGCCCCATGTTCAGGCATATCACCGGCCTTGCGCTGATCGCCCTCGGCGCCACGCCCGCGGCGGCGACCAGCCCGATCGCGGACATTCTCTGCGAACCCAGCCACACCCTGACGCAAAAGCTGTCGCGCCAGTTCGGCGTGACGCGCTTTGCCCGTGGCACGCAAGGGCCCGATCAGGTGATGGAGGTCTGGACGGATGAGAGCGGCGGCTGGACGCTCGTGGTGGCCTATGCCACCGGCACGTCCTGCATCGTCGCGATGGGGGAAAACTGGGATAAAGTTCAGGCCGAGAACCCGGCCTGAAAAAGTGCTGCGTCGCCAGGGCCTGCGGCGGGATCAGACCGCTTTGAGGTTGACCGCCATGGGACGACCGTCGCGGCCGTCCTGAAGCTCGTATTCGACCTTCTGATCGTCGGCCAGGCCGGTCATGCCGGATTGTTCCACCTGGCTGATATGCACGAAGACGTCATTGCCGCCTTCTTGAGGGGCGATGAAGCCATAGCCCTTTGTCGTATTGAACCATTTCACGGTGCCGGTCGGCATTCCGCTTCTCCTTCTTGCCGTTGTCTTTCCCGGCTAAGCCGGGCTGTGCCGCCAAGGGCCCGCGTTCCCGCATGTCGGCCCAAAGGCCGCGGGACGCAGAACCAAGACCACGTACAAGAAGATTGGGCGCATCACGTAAAAAGCAAGTGAAACACGCCGCATGGATGCTTAGATAGGGGTGAACTGATGAAAACGTGAGCGGAGCGAAAATGATCCTCTACGGGCTGAAAAACTGCGATACTTGCCGCAAGGCGCTGAAATCCTTGCCGAATGCCGAGTTGCGCGATGTCCGCGCCGATGGCGTGCCCGCCGATGTCCTCGCCCGGGCGCATGGACAATTCGGCGCAGCCCTGCTGAACACCCGCTCCACCACCTGGCGTAGCCTCGGCGAGGCCGAGCGCGCAGGCGATCCGCTGGACCTGCTCGCCGCGTATCCCACGCTGATGAAACGCCCGCTGATCGACGACGGCGGTACACTCTACCTCGGCTGGGGCAAGGACGTGCAGGCCGCGCTGGCCTGACAGGCAAAGGAGACAGACCCATGCGCAACGCGGCACTTGTCTTGGGGATCATCGGCGGCTGCCTCGCCCTGATCGTGGGCTTCTTCAGCTTCGGCTATACTGAATTCATCCGCGAATACGGCGAGGTCGAGGGGCTGGCTTCCGCGCTCGACCGCGAGGGGCTGGTGCGCACCGCTAGTTTCGTCTCGCCGCTCCTGGCCATTGCCGGGGCGGCCATGGCCAAGGCGCGGGCGCTCTGGGGCGGTATCCTGATGCTGATCTCGGCGGGGCTGATGACCTACACGTTCGGCATCGGCCCCTTCACGCTTTTCCCGATCGGCTTCGTCGGGCTGGCCGGTCTGCTGGCCATCGCCGCCGGCAAACCGGACGAGCCCAAGGCGCATTTCTGAAACGCCCGCTTGTGGGCGACACCGCCCCGGGTCAAGCCCGGGGCGGGTGACCCCAACCGATACCGTCAGGCAAGGTCCGGCGGCGTCGCGTCCTTGGCCAGCGATGCCGTGACCTCCTCCAGGCTCTGCACGCTGGTCTGCTTTTCGCCCAGCCGCCGCACCGACACGGTCTTTTCCTCGACCTCGCGCATCCCCACGGCCAGGATCACCGGCACCTTGCCCACCGAATGCTCGCGGACCTTGTAGTTGATCTTCTCGTTGCGCAGGTCTGCCTCGGCCCGCACGCCCGCGGCCTTCAACTGTTCGACCACGTCCAGAACGCACTCGTTCGCCTCGGACACGATCGAGGCCACGACCACCTGCCTGGGGGCCAGCCAGAAAGGCAGCTTGCCTTCCCAGTTCTCGATCAGGATGCCGACGAACCGCTCGAACGACCCAAGGCAGGCGCGGTGCAGCATGAAGGGCCGGTGCTTTTCGCCATCCGCGCCGATATACGTCGCCTCCAGCCGCTCCGGCAGGTTGGGGTCCACCTGGAACGTGCCGCACTGCCAGACCCGGCCGATCGCGTCGGTCAGGTAGAAATCCAGCTTCGGGCCATAAAACGCGCCATCGCCCGGCTCCAGCGTATAGTCACGCCCCACCGCCTTGATCGCGTTCTCCAGCGCGCCCTCTACGTAGTCCCAGGACTCGTCGCTGCCCACGCGCTTTTCGGGGCGCGTGGCGAACTTGATCTCGAATTCCGGAAAGCCCAGCTCGCGGTAGACATCCGCCAGAAAGTCGATGAACCGTGCGCATTCCTCCTGGATCTGCTCCTCGGTGCAGAAGATATGCGCGTCGTCCTGGGTGAACCCGCGCACCCGCATGATCCCGTGCAGCGCGCCCGATGGCTCGAACCGGGCACAGGACCCGAACTCGGCCAGCCGCAAGGGCAGGTCGCGATAGGATTTGAGGCCCTGGTTGAAAACCTGCACGTGGCAGGGGCAGTTCATCGGCTTCAGCGCGTTGATCCGCGTCTGGTCCTTGTTCTTGACGCTCGCGTCGTCATCCTCGCCGTCGCGGGACTCGTCCACCTCCACGATGAACATGTGGTGCTGGTACTTGTCCCAGTGCCCGGATTTTTCCCAAAGCTTGCGGTCCACGACCTGCGGCGTGTTGATCTCGCGGTATCCGCCCGCGCGCTGTTTGCGGCGCATGTAATCCTGAAGCTGGGTATAGATCGTCCAGCCGTTCGGGTGCCAAAAGACCTGTCCGGGGGCCTCTTCCTGCATGTGAAACAGGCTCATCTCGCGGCCCAGCTTGCGGTGGTCGCGCTTCTCGGCCTCTTCCAGGAAATTCAGGTATGCCTTCAGCTTTTCCTTGCCGGTAAAGGCCACGCCGTAAATCCGCTGCAGCATCGGGCGGCTGCTGTCACCGCGCCAATACGCACCTGCGATGGACATCAGCTTGAACGCATCCGCCGGCACCTGTCCGGTGTGCTGCAAATGCGGACCCCGGCACAGGTCCTGCCAGTCGCCATGCCAATACATCCGCAAGGGCTCGTCACCCGGAATGGCGTCGATCAGCTCAACCTTGTAGGGCTCGCCATTGTCCTTGTAGTGCTGCACCGCGCGGTCCCGCTCCCACACCTCGGTGCGCACGGGGTCGCGCAGGTTGATGATCTCGCGCATCTTCTTCTCGATGGCGCCCAGATCCTCGGGCGAGAACGGCTCTGCGCGGTCGAAATCGTAATACCAGCCATTCTCGATGACCGGGCCGATGGTGACCTTGGTCTCGGGCCAGATCTCCTGCACCGCGCGGGCCATGATATGCGCAAGGTCGTGGCGCACCAGCTCGTTGGCGGCCTCTTCGTCCTTCATCGTGTTGATGGCGATCTGCGCGTCGCGCTCAATGGGCCAGGCCAGATCCCAGTGCTTGCCGTCCACATGGGCCGAAATGGCCTTCTTGGCCAGCGAGGTCGAGATATCGGCGGCCACTTCGGCGGGGGTGATCCCGGCGTCGTATTGCCGCGCATTGCCATCGGGAAGGGTAAGGGAGATCTGAGCCATGTCTGGCCTCCTCGTCAGTTTGGCGCCCACGGAACGCCCGGTTGCGGGTTATGGTCTTGGCCCGGGTTTTGGCGCGGGCCAGGGGCCAAGTCAAGCACGCCCTGCCCAAAGAGTGCTTTCGGGGCAGGGGCTTGGTGTCCTTTGAGTGGATTCGGTGTGCAAATGCATGCGAATCCGACATGCCGCGTCGCAGCGGGTCGTTTTGTAAGGTATTGAAAAGGCGACTGAAAATATACTTTACGACGTGGCGCGAACTCCTATATAACCAATACGAAACGTGCGTTTCGTTTTACTTATCGCACGCCGCGACAACGTTAAGGAGCAGATGAACATGGCCCGCTACAACGATAAATTCGAACTCTCCGTCGAAGACATGGAGCTGATCGAAAGCGCCCTGCACAGCTCGAAGGTCAACCAGCCCGAGCCGGTGACCCGCCGCATCCACGACCTGCTGGGACGGCTGCACAACCAGAAAATCTTTTACCGTCCCAAGTCCGCGCCCTATGTCGGAGGCTAACCAGCCTCAACGACAAGGTGCGCAGTGCAAGGCACATTCGAACGACTGACAGGACAGGAAAGTGACAAGGCCGAGGCCCGCAACGGGCTTCGGCATATCTTTTCTCTAAGCCTCACGAAAATCGCCGATGGCCTCATAGACCCCAAGCTGGTGCTCAGCTGGCTTCTGGGCGTGCTTGGCGCACCCGGCAGCCTCGTGGCGCTTCTGGTGCCGCTGCGCGAGGCCGGGGCGCTGCTGCCGCAGGTGCTGTTGGCGCCGTGGCTGGAACAGCGCAAGCAACGCCGCTGGATGTGGGTCGCGGGCAGCGCGGGGCAGGGGTGCATGGCCGCGGGCATCGCCGCCTCGGCCATTTTCCTGCAAGGCTGGGCGGCGGGCCTCGCCATCTGCGTGCTCTTGGCCACGCTGGCGCTCTTCCGTGCGGCCTGCTCGGTCTCCTACAAGGACATCCTCGGCAAGACCGTCGGCCAGACCAAGCGCGGCGCGGTCACCGGCATGGCAGGCTCGGCCGCGTCCATCGCGGTGCTGGTTTTTGCCGGGCTGATGCTCTCGGGGCTCATCCAGACCAAGACCGCCGTGATCGCCGCCATCGCCTTGGCTTCGTGCCTCTGGATTGCCGCCGCACTCATCTTCTCGACCCTCGATGAGGACGACAGCACCCCGCAAAACGACACCGGCTTGCACCGCTTTCGCGACGTGATCCGCGAAGATGCCAACCTGCGCCGCTTCATCCTCGTGCGCGGCCTGCTGACGGCCACCGCTCTCGCACCGCCGTTCCTCGCGGTTATGACCACGCAAGGCGACGACAACAACCTGCGCACGCTGGGGGCGCTGCTGGTGGCGTCCTCGGCCGCCGGCTTCGTCAGTTCCTACGCCTGGGGCTGGCTCGCCGACCGCTCCAGCCGCTTGATGCTGCTGGTGGCGGGGCTTCTGGGTGCGCTGGCCATGGCGGCGGGCGTCGCCGTCAACCTTGCCGGATGGGCCCAGACCACCGCAATAATACCCGGCGTTCTCTTCGTGCTGATGGTGGCCTATCACGGCGTGCGGCAGGCACGCTCGACCTATCTTGTCGACATCTCGCCCGAGGATCGCCGCACCGTGAATTCCGCCGTCGCCAACCTTGCCATCGGGATCATCCTGCTGCTGGCGGGCGCCTTTGGTGGCGCGCTCAGCTGGGTCGGTCCGAACGCCGCCCTGATCGGGTTTGCGGCCATGTCGGCCCTAGGCGGGCTGGCCGCGCTCGGCCTTCGCGATGTCAAATAACGGCATACATCTGCATACAATTGTATCGCGCCGTATTCTCCTGTATGCGAATGTTCACTGTAACATATTGTGACAAAAAGACAATTTTCATTCTTCCATGAGATGCTAGCTTCATTCACAGGCCTGATGAGCCTCAGACGCGGAAGAAAACGAACGGTAACGAATATGACACGTCACGACACCAGCTCCGACAGCACCGGCGACTCCGGTGATGCGGATAATCCCGACGAAACGGCGGGAACCACCTATCTCGGCTTCCCGGCCAGCGCCGTCGCCGACAAACCGGGGCGCGAACGGGAATACACGCTCGACCGGATCGAGCGCACCATCGGCTCCATTCTCTGACACGGCCCAAGCGGCTTGAAACGCCGCGCGTAGGGTGACAGGTTCCCGTCAAACCTCGAAGGGGAACACCGATGTCAGAGACAGAGACGCTTACCTCGCCCCAAGGGCGACGTCTGGCCTATCACAAGACTGACGGCGACGGGCCGGGCGTGGTCTTTCTCGGCGGCTTCAAGTCGGACATGGAAGGCACCAAGGCCATCCATCTGGAAGGCTGGGCCAAGCGCACGGGCCGCGCCTTTCTGCGGTTCGACTATTCCGGACATGGACAAAGCAGCGAAGCCTTCACCGACGGCTGCATCGGTGACTGGGCCGCCGACGCGCAGGCCGTGATCGAAGAGCTGACCGACGGTCCGCAGATCCTCGTCGGCTCCTCCATGGGCGGCTGGATTGCCCTGCTCATGGCCCGCGCGATCCCCGACCGCGTCGCCGGCATGGTCACCGTCGCCGCCGCGCCGGATTTCACCGAGGACAGCATGTGGGCCGGTTTCACCGAGGCGCAGCGCGCCGAGTTGAAGGCCAAGGGCCGCCTTGCCCTGCCCAGCGACTATGACGAGCCCTACATCATCACCCACCGGCTGATAGAGGACGGGCGCGACAACCTTGTCCTGCGCGCGGACCTCAAGCTGCCTTTCCCGGTGCGGTTCCTGCAGGGCACCGCAGATGCGGATGTGGACATGTCCGTGGCCCTGCGTCTGCTGGACCATGCCAAGGGCAAGGACATGCGCCTCACGCTCGTCGACGGGGCCGATCACCGCTTTTCCGACCCCGATTGCCTCGCGCTCATCACACGCTCCATCGAGGACGTGCTGGAGCGTCTTGGGTGAAATGGTTCGCGCGGGTTCTGGGCCTTCTGGCACTGATGATCGCTGCGCTCTGGCTCTTCGGCCCGCGCGAACCCGTGACGCTCAGCGCCGATTTCGACCCGCGCAAGTTCGGCGAAGGGATCGGCGTCTATCTTGAAAGCACCGAAAGCGGTGTCCCCAACCTGCGCCCCGCCACCACCAAGCGCATCGTCTGGGCCGGGGATGCCGAGACGCGCACGGACCTCTCCATCGTCTACCTGCACGGTTTTTCCGCCAGCGCCGAGGAAATCCGCCCGGTCCCCGACCGCGTGGCCACAAGTTTGAATGCCAACCTTGTCTTCACCCGCTTCACCGGCCACGGCCGCGATGGCGCTGCCATGACCGAGGCCAGCATGGCCGACTGGATGGCCGACGCCGCCGAGGCGCTGGCGCTGGGCCGCGCCACCGGCGACCGCGTGGTCGTGATCGCCACCTCCACCGGCGCCACTTTCGCGGCCCTTGCCGCGCTCGACCCCGACATGCGCAAAGACGTTGCGGGCATGGTCTTCGTCGCTCCCAATTTCGGCATAAACAACGCCATGGCGTCGCTGCTGACATGGCCCGCCGCGCGGTACTGGGCGCCACTGCTTGCGGGGCAGGAGCGCAGCTTCGAGCCGCAGAACGCCGAACAGGCCGCCCACTGGACCACGCGCTATCCTTCCGTGGCCGCCTTGCCCGTGGCGGCCGCCGTGCAGGCCGCTGCACGTGCCGATTACAGCCAAACGACCATCCCCGCGCTGTTCTACTATGACGCCGATGACCAGGTCGTCGACGCCACGGCCACCGACGCCGTGCGCACAGATTGGGGTGGCCCAGTCTCGCTGGCGCGACCGCCGAAAGGGCCGGGGATGGACCCGCTGGCCCACGTCATCGCCGGCGACATCCTTTCGCCGGCCGGCACCGGGCCCGCCGTCACGGCCATTCTCGACTGGATCGGCGGATTGCCGTAAAGTGCGCAACTTTTCTTGGTTTTCCGCAAAGCCTGTGGCAGAATCACCTTCATAAAACAGCGCAGAGCGCGCGGGCAGGTTAAGGAACAAAGCAATGAAAGACCCCTTGGTGTTTCTGCCGGGCATGATGTGTGACGCACGCCTGTTCGGCCCCCAGATCGCGGCGCTCAGCCCCTACTTGCCCGTGACCGTCGCGCCCATTTCCCACGGCGACCGGATCGAGGAAATCGCCTCGGGCCTGCTCGATCACCTGCCGCGCCGCTTTGCGCTGGCGGGGCTGTCCATGGGCGGCATCGTCGCGCTGGAGATCGTGCGCCGTGCGCCCGACCGGGTGACGCGCCTTTGCCTGATGGACACGAACTCGCTGGCCGAAACGCCCCAATCGGCGGCCAATTACGAGCCCATCGTGACCAAGCTGCGCGCAGGCTTCATCGATCAGGCCGTCTCGACGCTGCTGCGTCCAGACCACCTGGCTCCCAATGCCGACCGCACCTCGATTATGCACATGGTCACCAAGATGGCCGAGAACCTCGGGGCCGATGCGATCACCCGGCAGGTCCGGGCCCTGCAACGCCGCCGCGACTATCAGGCGACCTTGCGCAAGATCACCGTGCCGACGCTGGTGATGTGCGGCGTGCACGACACGCTTACGCCGGTGAAGCGGCACGAATTCATGGCCGGCCTCATTCCCTATGCCGAATTGGCGTTGGTGCAGGAGGCCGGACACCTGCCGACACTGGAAACGCCCGAGGCGGTGACAGCCGCGCTGCGCGTGTGGCTGAAACAGCCGCTGGTTCTGCAAAAGCGGGTCGAGGCGGGGTAGGGCGGGTCAACTCGGCACCCGACGTCGTCCCTGGCTCGATCCGAGTAGGTTCGAGGCCACGGGATCCCGGATCAAGTCCCGGATGACGGGCGTTTGACCAAGCCGAGCGATTGCCAAGCCGCGGGATGGCGATCGCGCGGCGGCGCGGCAGGGCCGCGCCTTAGTCCCGCGGCCCCCAACTGAAATCCCGTCGTCCCGGAATTGGTCCGGGACCTCTCCGCCAGGGGTTGACCGACCTCACTCCGCCGCGATCTTCGCCTTCTTCCTGTTCTTGCGGGGCTTCGTGCGGCTGCGCGCCGCCGGATCCTCGGAATTGGCGTCGATGAAATCCAGCACCAGCGGCCGGATGTTGTTGCGCCACGACCGGCCCGCGAAAATGCCGTAATGGCCCGCCTCGGGCTCCAGGTGGCTGGCCTTCATGCTGTCGGGCAACCCGGTCAGCAGGTCCAGTGCCGCCACGCATTGTCCGGGCGCCGAGATATCGTCCTTGCCGCCCTCGACCGTCTTCACCGCGACCTTGCTGATCGCGCCGATATCCACCTTGTGGCCATCGACCACGAAGGCGTTCTTGGCGATCTCGCCCGCCTTGAAGATGCGCTCGACCGTCGACAGGTAGAATTCCGCCGGCATGTCCATCACGGCCAGGTATTCGTCGTAGAACTTGTTGTGCGGGTCGCGGTCGCTGGCCTCGCCCTGCGCCACGCGGCTGATCTGGTTCAGGAAGGCCTGGCTGTGACGCTCGGCGTTCATCGACATGAACGACGACAGCTGCAACAGGCCGGGATAGACCTTGCGCCCCACGCCCGGATATTTGAAGCCGACGCGCTGGATCATCGTCTCCTGCAACTGGCCCATGGTAACGCTATGCCCGAAATCCGTCACCTCCGTCGGCGTCGCGTCGGGGTCGATCGGCCCGCCGATCAGCGTCAGCGACCGGGGCTGCGCATCGGGGTCCAACTCGGCAAGATAGGCGGTCGCGGCCAGGGTCAGCGGCGCGGGCTGGCACACGGCGATCACGTGCAGATCGCTGCCCAGCTCGCGCATGAAGTCCATCAGGTAAAGCGTGTAATCCTCGACATCGAACTTGCCCGCGCTGACGGGGATGTCGCGCGCGTTGTGCCAGTCGGTCACGTAAACCTCGCAATCGGGCAGCAGCGATTTCACGGTCGAGCGCAACAGAGTTGCGTAGTGTCCGGACATCGGCGCCACCAGCAAGACGCGGCGGTCCATCTCGTCCCGGCCCTGCACGTTGAAGTGAATGAGGTCGCCAAAGGGCTTGTCCACCACTGTCTCGATGCTGATCAGGTGGTCGCGCCCGTCCTCGCCGGTGATCGATTCGATCCCCCAGTCGGGCTTGGCGACCATGCGTTGGAACGTGCGCTCGGTGACTTCGCCCCAGGCGGCCAGCCATTGAAACGCGGGGTTTGGGGTCAGCGCGAAGATGGGGTAAGATGCCATGGAAAAGGCCGTAGCGCCCAGCCACTGGTTGGTGTTGCGGATGGTTTCCATCAGGTCGTAGGTGGCCATGTAACGCATTACTTACTCCTTCGGCCGGGCCGGCCGAGTTGGTTCCATTCGTCGCAGTCCCACAGGCTCGCAGGGCCAGTATACGCGGGGCGACGTTAACACATGCATACCAGACGCGGTCCCACCGCGCCATGCTGCATAGCAGAAAGAGTAGAGGATTTCGCAGAAATGGCAACGCCCGACACCGCCGAAGAAAAAAATCTGGAGCGGATGAACGAAAATCTCGAAAAGGTCGAGGCCTTGTCACAAAGGCTCGTGCAGGCGCTGAGCCACCGAAATCCCCCCGCACCCGAGTTGAACGGCCCGGGCCAGGAGCTTTATGCACGCGCAGCAGCCTCCTACTGGCAGGCCCTGATGGAGAACCCGGGCAAGATCTACGAACAGCAGCTGGAATACTGGGGCAAATCCGTGCGCCATTTCATGGAGGCCCAGCAGGCGCTGCTGCAAGGCCACGCCCCGGCCGATGCCGGAGAGGACGACTCCGACCCGCTGGAAGGTGACAAGCGCTTCACGAATCCCCTGTGGAAGACGCACCCCTATTTCCGGCTGGTCAAAAAGCAATACGCACTCAACAAGCAGGCCGTGGAAAAGGCCGTGGCCGAGGCCGACGACCTCGATCCCAAGGATCGCAAGCGCCTGAACTACTTTGCCTCCCAGATCGTCGACATGATGAGCCCGACGAATTTCCTCGGCACCAATCCCGACGCGCTGGAACGCGCGCTCGAGACCGAGGGCGAAAGCCTGGTGAAGGGGCTGGAAAACCTCGTGTCGGACCTCGAGGCCAACAAGGGCGAGATGGTCGTGCGCCTGTGCGACGAGGACGCCTTCAAGCTGGGCGAAAACGTTGCCGTGACCGAAGGCGAGGTGGTCTATCGCAACCGCATGATGGAGCTGATCCAGTACAAGCCCACCACCGCGCAGGTCCACAAGACTCCCGTGGTGATCTTTCCGCCCTGGATCAACAAGTACTACATTCTCGACCTCAAGAAGGAAAACAGCCTGATCAAGTGGATCACCGATCAGGGCTACACGCTCTTCGTCGTGTCCTGGGTCAATCCTGACGCGTCCTACAGGGACGTCCTTATCGACGATTACATCGAGGAGGGGTTCCTGACCGCCATCCGCGAGGCCAAGGCGATCACTGGCGAAAAACAGGTCAACGCCGTGGGCTATTGCATCGCCGGCACCACCCTGCACCTGACGCTGGCGCTGATGGCCAAGCGCGGCGACAATTCGGTCAAGTCCGCCACCTTCTTCACCGCGCTGACCGATTTCGGCGAGCAGGGCGAATTCGTGCCTTTCCTGCAAGACGATTTCGTTGACGGTATCGAGCGGGAAGTCGAGGAACAGGGCGTGCTTCGCTCCTTCATCATGGGGCGCACCATGTCCTTCCTGC
The DNA here is from genome assembly GCF_028807495.1 of Roseovarius sp. SK2. Lineage (NCBI taxonomy): Bacteria > Pseudomonadati > Pseudomonadota > Alphaproteobacteria > Rhodobacterales > Roseobacteraceae > Roseovarius > Roseovarius sp. SK2. The sequence goes on along the minus strand of NZ_JARAMK010000001.1, from coordinate 536,453 downwards.
GCTCGAATGACCTGATCTACAAGCCCGCGATCCGCAGCTACATGATGGGCGAAACGCCGCCCGCCTTCGACCTGCTCTACTGGAACGGGGACGGGGCCAACCTGCCCGGCGACATGACCAAGCAATACCTGCGCGACCTCTGCCAGGCCAACGCCTTCGTCGACAAGGGCATGAAGGTGTGCGGCGAAACCGTGCATATCAGCGATGTCACCGTGCCGATCTTGGCCGTCACCTGCGAAAGCGATCACATCGCCGCCTGGCGCGACTGTTACCGCGGCTTCATGCAGACCGGATCGACCGACCGCAGCTTTATCGTGTCCGAGTCCGGCCACATCGCCGGCATCGTCAATCCGCCGTCGAAAAAGAAGTACGGCTATTACATGAACAAGGACCTGCCGCCCACGCCCGAAGAGTGGCTGGCGGGCGCGACAGAGCGCGAAGGCTCCTGGTGGCCGATGTGGGAATCCTGGCTGCGCAAGCGCTCGGGGACCAAGATTAAGGCCCGCGAACCGGGCGATTCCGAGCATCCCAGCCTTGGTCCGGCGCCCGGAACCTACGTGCTTCGCAAGGCAAACGCCTGACGCGAAACGCTTTTTCCAACTGTGTGAAAGTTTTGCTGCAGTGCAGCAAAAGGGGTTGCAATGCTGCGTTGCGGCGTCTATATATGCTGCAGATGCAAAAAAGCGGACCAACCGCTTGCAAACAGAACACGACTGAAACCGAACACGTAGGAGCCGTACCAATGGCAAAAGCACAAGCACAAGACTTCAACGCGATGATGAAAGACGTGATGGGCGCGTTCCCCGTCGACACCAAAGCGATGGAAGAAGCGTTCAAGAACCAAGCCGCTCTGAGCGAGAAAATGTCGGGCGTCGCCCTCGAAGCCGCCACCAAATCGGCCGAGCTGTCGGGCAAATGGACCCAGGAAACCCTGACCAAGCTGCAAGACGTCACCAAGGCGAAATCCGAGCCGGCAGACTACGCCAAAGCCATGACCGACTTCGCGTCGGCCAACGCTGAAACGGCTGCCGAGCACATGGCCGCCTTCGCCGAGATCGCGAAGAAAGTCCAGATGGACACGGTCGAGCTGATGATGGCTGCTGGAAAAGACTTCCAGGAAGACGCCACCAAAGCCGTGAAGAAAGCCACCGACGACGCGACCGCCGCGGCCAAGAAAGCCTCGACCGCCGCAGCCAAGTAAGCGCGGACCGGTAACCGGTTTAACGAGTACGGGCCATCTTCCTCCCTTTTGGCCCGGAACACCGAAGGGCGAGCCTCCCGGGCTCGCCCTTTTTGGCGTCCGTTGCCGGGGAGGGCAGGGACGGCAGATGGCATCGCATCCAGTCACGGCACTGCCCGGGCCGGGCCCGTCGCCGTCACCTGCCGGGATCGTGCCGCCGGCGCACCGTCGACGCGCGCCCCGGAAGGGAAAGCGCCGCATCCTCGCGCGGCATCCGGCTGACCAGCCTGCCGTTCGAGATCACCGCGAGGCGCGCGGGCCGAAGGCGCAACGCCTCGATCGGCGACCCGGCATCCAGCACGACCAATGAGGCGCGTTTGCCGGGCGCGATGCCATACCCCTCCAGCCCCAGGATTGCGGCGTTCTGGTGCGTGACCATGTCGAAACACCGCGCCATCTCTTCGGGGCTGGTCATCTGCGCCACGTGCAATCCCATGAAGGCGACGTCCAGCATGTCCGCTGTCCCCAGCGAGTACCACGGATCGAGCACGCAATCCTGCCCCCAGCCCACGGTGATCCCATGCGCCTGCATCTCCTTCACCCGGGTCAGGCCGCGCCGCTTGGGAAAACTGTCGTGCCGTCCCTGCAGCGTGATGTTGATCAGCGGGTTCGGGACGGCGGCCACCCCGGCCTCGGCCATCAGCGGCAGCAGCTTCGAGACATAGTAATTGTCCATCGAATGCATCGAGGTCAGGTGACTGCCCGTGACCCGGCCCTGCAACCCCAACCGCTGCGCCTCGAAGGCAAGCGACTCGATGTGGCGGCTCATCGGGTCGTCCGTCTCGTCGCAATGCAGGTCGACCATCAGGCCTCGGTCTGCGGCCATCTCGCACTGCTCGCGCACCGAGGCCGCGCCATCGGACATGGTGCGTTCGAAATGCGGAATGCCGCCCACCACGTCAACGCCCATATCAAGCGCGCGGATCGTGTTTTCCCGTGCCGTCGGATCGCGGTAGAAGCCGTCCTGCGGAAAGGCCACCAACTGCAGGTCGATATAGTCGCGGACCCGCTCGCGCACCTCCAGCATCGCCTCGACGCCCAGCAGGCGGTCATCGCAGGTGTCGACATGGCTGCGGATCGCCAGCAATCCCTGGCTGACCGCCCAGTCGCAATAGGACAGCGCGCGCTCGACCATCTCGTCCTGCGTGACGATTTGCTTCAACTCGCCCCAAAGCCCGATCCCCTCCAGCAACGTGCCCGACGCATTGATCCGTGGCAGCCCATAGGACAGCGTCGCGTCCAGGTGGAAATGCGGATCGACGAAAGACGGGCTGACCAGATCGCCCTCCGCCTCGATCACTTCGCGGGCCTCGGCGCCAGACAGGTCCTCGACCGCCTTGATCCTGTCGCCTTCGATCCCGATATCCGCCACGCGCCCGTCCGGCAGCGTGCCGCCCCTGACGATAAGATCAAACATCAGCGTTCCCCCTTGTTGAACGGCACCATCAGTGCCGCCGGCACCTCGGCCCGGCGCGACATGACGATCAGCGCCAGGATGGACAGGAAATAGGGCATCATCAGGAACACCTGGTAAGGGATGTCGGCCCCAAGCGGCGTCTGCTGCACCCGGATCTGCAGCGCGTCGAACGCGGCAAAGAGGATCGCGCCCAACAGCGCCTTGCCCGGTTTCCACGCGCCGAACACGACCAGCGCGATGCAGATCCAGCCGCGCCCGTTGACCATCTCGAAAAAGAAACTGTCAAAGGCCGACATGGTCAGGAACGCGCCGCCGACGGCCATCAACCCGCTGCCCACGATCACCGCGCCCATTCGGATGCCGGTCACCGACAGGCCCTGCGCCGCCACCGCCGCCGGGTTTTCCCCCGCCGCGCGCAGCGCCAGGCCCAGCGGCGTGCGATACAGCACCAGCGCCACGACGCCCACCAGGATGAATGCCAGGTAGGTCAGCGGCGTCTGCGCGAAGAGCGCCGGACCGATCAGCGGGATGTCGGACAACAGCGGAATCTCGAAAGGCTGGAAGGCGTCAATCTTGGGCGGGCTCGTGACCTCGGGCAACGCCAGGCGGTAGGCGTAATAGGTCAGGGATGTCGCCAGCAGCGTCACGCCAAGGCCGACCACATGCTGCGACAGGCCGAAGGGCACAGTCAGCAGGCTGTGGATCAACCCGAACAGCATCCCCACCACCATCGCCACGGCCACGCCCATCCACAGCCCCATACCGGAATAGACCGCCATCCAACCGGCAAAGGCACCGGCCACCATGATCCCCTCGATCCCGAGGTTCAGCACGCCCGCACGCTCGCAGATCAGTTCTCCCAGCGTGGCAAAGATCAACGGGCTCGCGATGCGGATCGCGGCGGTCCAGAAGCTGGCGGAAAGCAGGATTTCGAAGATGTCCATGGCCTACTCCCTCACCACGCGGAACCGGGTCAGCAGGATCGCCAGCACCATCAGCAGCAGCGCCGTGGCCAGCATGATATCCGCAAGGTAACTGGGCACCTCGACCGCGCGGCTCATGCTGTCCGCGCCGACGAAAATGCCCGCCACGAACAGCGCCGCCGCCACAACCGCCAGTGGGTTCAGCAGGGCCAGCATGGCAACGATGATCCCGGTGTAGCCATAGCCCGGGCTAAGATCGAGCGTCAGGTTGCCCTTCAGCCCCGCGACCTCGGAAAACCCCGCAAGCGCCGCCAGCCCGCCCGACAGAAGCGCCGTCTTGATCAGCACCCGGTTCACCGGGATGCCCGCAAACCCCGCCGCCTCGCGGTTCAGGCCCACGGCGCGCATCTCGTATCCAAGCGTCGTGCGCCGTTCGATCACCCAGACCACCACCGCCGCGATCAGCGCCAGCGCAAACCCCCAGTGCAGGCGCAGCCCCTCGACGATACGCGGCAGCCGCGCCTCGGCCACCAGACGCTCGGACTTGGGCCAGCCCATGCCCATCGGGTCCTTCAGCGGGCCTTCCAGCAGCATCGAGATGAACAGCAGGAAGATGAAATTGAACAGCAGCGTCGTCACCACCTCGTCGACGCCGAACCGCACCTTCAGCAGCGCCGGCACCAGCAGCACCAGCGCCCCGGCCAGCATCGAGGCGAGCGCCAGCGCGGGCAGCAGGGCAAGCGCCCCCCATTGCAGCATCCCGGTGCCCAGAACCACGGTCATCAACGCGCCTGCATACAGCTGCGCCTCGGCCCCGATGTTCCACAGGCGTGCTCGAAAGGCGACCGCCACAGCAAGGCCGGTGAAGATCAGCGGCGTCGCCCGGTTCAGCGTCTCCAGCAGGGCGAATTTCGACCCGAACGCGCCCTTGAGGATCAGGCCGAGCACCGAGAACGGGTTGGCCCCTGCCGCCATCGCCAGCAATGAGGCGATCACCACGGTCGAGCCGATGGCAATCGCGGGCGGCACGGTCGTGCGCCAAAGCGACGGGTTCGCGACCGGTTCAAGACGCATGGGCGGATTCCTTTTCAAACCCCTGGCCGGCCATCCAGACGCCCAGCTCGGCGGGCGTCACCGATCCGCGCGCGAATCCCGGTGACAGGCCGCCTTCGGAAATCACGTGGATCACGTCCGACAGCGCCATGATCTCGTCGAGGTCCTCCGAGATCAGCAGCACGGCCGCGCCCCTGTCCCGTGCCGCCAGCAACTGCCCATGCACGTAATTGACCGCGCCGATGTCCAGCCCCCGCACCGGCTGGTTGGCAAGAATGATACGCGGTCCGGCCTCCAGCACACGGCCAAGGATCAGTTTTTGCATGTTCCCGCCCGAGAGCAGCCGGATGCGCGTGCCCGGCCCGGGGCAGCGCACGTCATAGGTCTCGATGATCTCGCGGGTAAAGGCCTCGGCCCGGCCCCAGTTCATCAGGCCCGACCGGCTATAGGGCGGCTGGGCATAGGTCTCGAGAATCGCGTTCTCGGTCAGATCGAACTCGGCGATGGTGCCGGTCTTGTGCCGGTCCTCGGGGATGCGGGCGATGCCCGATTGTACCGCCGCGCGCGGCGACCATGTGTCCAGCCGCGCGCCGTCCAGCTCCATCCGTCCCTCGGCTGGCGCGATCAGCCCGCCGATCAGGTCCGCCAAAGCCCCCTGACCGTTGCCAGAGACCCCCGCCAGCCCCACGATCTGCCCCGCATGCAGCGCCAGCGACACATCCGCCAGCCCCGGCGCATTGCCGCGCGCGGGCGTCGTGACCGCATCCAGCCGCATCAGCACGTCACCGGGCCGCCCCGGCGCGACCTTGGGCGCGGCGACATCCGCCCCCACCATCAGCGAAGCCAGCGTTTCCTTGTCGACCTCGGCAATCGGCCGTTCGGCCACCAGCCGCCCATGCCGCAGGATCAGCACGCGATCCGATATCGCCATCACCTCGTGCAGCTTGTGGGAAATGAACACCACCGACAGGCCCAGCTTGATCGCCTTGCGCAGGGTGGCGAAAAGGTCCTCGGTCTCCTGCGGGGTCAGGACGGCGGTCGGCTCGTCCAGGATCAGGATGCGCGCATCCCGGTACAGCGCCTTCAGGATCTCGACCCGCTGGCGCTCGCCCACCGTCAGGCTGCCCACCTTGGCATCGGGATGGACCTGAAGCCCGAAATCCTGCGCCAGCTTTTCCAGCTTCGTGCGCGCCGCCCCCCGGTCGAGGCGCGGCGACAAAAGCGGCTGGGTGCCGAGAATGACATTCTCCAGCACGGTCATGTTGTCGGCCAGCGTGAAATGCTGGTGCACCATGCCCACCCCGGCATCGAGCGCCGCACGCGGGTTGCCGGGCGGCAGGGCTTGGCCAAAAACCTCCACATTGCCCTCGTCCGCCGTGTACTGGCCGAACAGGATGTTCATCAGCGTGGTCTTGCCCGCGCCGTTCTCACCCAGCAGGGCGATCACCTCGCCCTCGCGCAGCGACAGGCTGACCGCGTCATTCGCGACCAGCTTGCCGAACCGCTTGGTAATGGAATCGAGGCGCAGGACCACCTGCGCCGCGCCGTCGCCTGCCATTCAGGACGACTTGGGTTCTTCGTCGTTGATCTCGACCGTGTACTCGCCGGACATGATCTCCTGCTTGCGCTGCTCGACAAGGTCCAGCGCCTCCTGCGGCACCTTGCCTTCGAACGTGCCCAAGGGCGCCAGTGACGAGCCGCCCTCCTTCATGAAGGAATAGACGCCGTAATCGGCGGCGCTGAACGTGCCGGCCTTCACCTCGGCAATCGCCTTGTCCAGCGTCGGTTCGAAATGCCAGATGGCCGAGGCCACGACCGTCTCGGGATAATCGGCCTGCGTGTCGATCACGTTGCCGATGGCCAGGATGCCCTTTTCCTGCGCCGCGTCCGACACGCCGAACCGTTCCGCATAAAGCATGTCGGCCCCGTTCTCGATCATGGCGAACGCCGTTTCCTTGGCCTTGGGCGGATCGAACCAGCTGCCGATAAAGCTGACCTGGAAGGTGATGTCGGGGTTCATCTCGCGCGCGCCCGCCATGAAGGCATGCATCAGGCGGTTGACCTCTGGAATCGGGAAGCCGCCGACCATGCCGATATTGCCGGTCTCGGTCATTGCCCCCGCGATGATCCCCGTCAGGTAGGACGCGTCCTGGATGTAGTTGTCAAAGACCGCGAAATTCGGTAGCGCCTCGTCCTGCTTGAAGCTCGAGCCCATCAGGAAGGCGATATCGGGATATTCCGCCGCCACCTCGCGCGCCTCTTGCTCGACGGCAAAGACCTCGCCGATGATCAGCTCATAGCCCTGCTCGGCATATTCGCGCATGACGCGGGCGTAATCGGTGTTCGACACGTTCTCGGAAAAGACATAGTCGATATCGCCCCGCTCCTGCGCGGTGCCGGCGGCCTTGTGGATGCGGCTGACCCATTGCTGCTCGACCGGCACGGTGTAGATGCCCGCGACCTTCAGCGGCTCGTCCGCCTTCAGCGCCCCCGGCGCGCCGGCTGCCACAAGCAGCGCGGTGCCGGCTGTGGTGCTCAGGAACGTCCGGCGGGAAAGGCCGGTCGGGCTGGTTTTTCTGTGTTGCGTCATGGAACTTATCCCCCTGTTGGAACGTGGCGTGCCCAGAATGTTTGACCAAATGATAAAAAGAACCCGGGTGCCGGCCAATAGAAGATTGCGCGGCCCGAAAAGTCCAGAGCGGACGCCAAGGTTTTACGCATCGCGCCGAAGCCTGCCGTAAGAATAGGCAGTTCGTCAGGGGATCCAGGAAAGGCAGGGGGCGAGGCGTGCGATAATTCGCAAGAACACCTCATGCAAAGCAGACCGCGAAGTCGTCTCCATTCTCGAAAGTCGTCGTTCCCTGGTTGCCCGGAACGCGCCGATTGCCGGTCTCACCGACCCGAAAGAAGAATGCTGCTGAGTGACTTCGAGATTTTTTCCGCATGAGTTCGCGTGCCGCGTGCCGGCGTTGCATCCGCCGATCCGACCTCAATTCCCTCAAGATAAAGGATATGCGGAGACGCGAACGAGATTTGAAACAGCACCTCTTCCCGAGGTTCCGTCATCTCGATGAAGAGATTGTCCACGAGCAGAGCCGCTTCGACCAATGCGCAGTCTACCCCGAAGGCTTCTCTCGCCCTCCAGTTTCGGACCAGGACCGTCTGGTCTTGAGGGAGAACAAGATCCGAAGTGGGCCCCGTTTCATCCAGGGCATATGGCTTGAACCTGATGAAATTTGTTCGAAGGGTGCGCCGGGAGATGTTGGTCACGCGTGCAATTCCTGCATCTCGCGTTATGACACGATCACCGATTTCGATGAACTCGGCCGGTATTGGGCCATCGGCACAAAGAACCCGCGTTCCGGCGGCATAGCCTCCCTTCTTTCTTATCCGATCCATCATTACCCCTATTCCAGATTGCCAGAAGGTTGCGGGCGGTGCAGAACTCCAACTGTCCAAAGAACTGGTAAAAACTGAAATTTCCTTCGGTAGATTGATGCTTTGGTGACCTGAACTCCGCTTGTCGAAGGATCTTGAACTTGGTTATTCCCAAAGATCGCCAATAGGTGGCCTGAAGATGGTATTGCACAATTCTAGGGTGCATCCAAGCATTAAGGGGATCAATGCTGGCTGTGGAAGCGGTCCGTTTCAGGAGTGGAGCCAATCATATCTGCCATACGAAACAACAAACTGAACACACTTTTTAATTGGTCTCAAATACGCCCATGAGAATTTATGGCGCTCATCCAACTGAAATTACTGAGAAACAGTCTGGCTAAGGTTGAATCTGATTCGTTCGCCAGAGGATGCAAACGAGTAGTCGGTGCCGCCTCTAACGATCGTTGGTGGCACCTGCATCGGGTAAGATCGTGCGGGGAAGACTGATACCATATTTGAATTCACCTGACTGCCCGACGCCATTGGGTCTCAGGTTTCAAGACCCGGTCACCAGACCGTTCTTGCATCGCTGACCTTCGACATTACTGCGGCACCGGTCAAACTGGGTTCCAGGCCGACTTTCGCCGGAACTCGTTCAAATGACCGCTATCTGCTGATCGCGGACATGCATTTGTGACCGCGTAAGCACAATACGGGACCAATTGATTGCCATCAGGTGACAGTCCCATAAGGTGGCGCTGAACCTCAACGACTCATCGGACTGACACATGCCCTTTGCCGCGGTAAGATACTTCTTTCTTCTCACATGCAGCCTTCTCGTCGCTGCCTGCGCAGGACCGATGTCCTCGGACATGCCCGGCGGGGCAACTTACCCCGAGTACAGCCAGATGCAGGAGGGGCACATCACCATCGACGCCATCGAGCCGCAATACCTGCGCGAACCGAACCGTCGCACCTCGGTGACATATACCGGCGACGAGGCGCCCGGCACCATTGTCGTCGACCCCTATGCCAAGTTCCTCTATTACGTCCAAGGCCCCGAAAGCGCCATTCGCTACCCCGTCGCCGTTGGCCGTGAAGGGCGCGGTTTCAGCGGCAGAGCCACGATCGGGCGCAAGGCCGAGTGGCCGGGCTGGACGCCAACGGCCAACATGATCCGGTCCGACCCCGAGGCCTACGCCCCATTCGCCAAGGGCATTCCGGGCGGCAAGGCAAGCCCGCTGGGTGCCCGCGCGCTTTACCTCTACCGGGGCGGCCGCGACACCTATTACCGCATCCACGGAACCAATGACCCGGCCACGATCGGCAACCAGGGCAGCGCCGGATGCATCCGTCTCTTCAACCAGGACGTCATCGACCTGCACGACCGCGTGTCGGTCGGCGCTCCGGTCGTGGTCCGCAGCTACGAGGAATCCGTCGCGGCGGAAGGCGTCGAGACGGCCAACCGGGGCGGCGAAATGGTCCCGAAACCTGTCGATCCGGAAAGCGTCTATGCCTATGTCGAAGAAGAGGCGCAGCGCAAGGCCGAGTACGAAGCCAGCCAATAAAGGCCGGGGCGTCCGCGCGAGTCCAGCAAGGATGAGCGGCTGACGGGCGCCCTGCCGCATCCCGAGGACGGGACGCGATCCCGCCGATCTCCGGTGCGCATGGCGTAAAGGTCGCGTCCTCGTCCCATCGCGTTCCGGCCATGCGCCGCACAACCACACGCCCTTTCTTTTTGTTCTGCGCTGGCATAGGCTTTGCTGCAGTGCACGCATTCCGGGGAGGACACACGTGGCCGAAGACGAAAAACCGCTGCTGATCAAACGGTACGCCAGTCGCCGTCTCTACAACACCGAGACGTCCGACTACGTCACTCTCGAGGATATTTCCGAGTTCATCCGCGACGGCCGCGAGGTGCAGATCATCGACCTGAAATCGGGCGATGACCTCACCCGGCAATACTTGCTTCAGATCATCGCGGAACACGAAAGCCGTGGCGAGAACGTGCTGCCGATCAACGTGCTCACCGATCTCGTGCGCAGCTATACGACCCACGCCACCTCGATGGTCCCCGATTTTTTGTCTGCCAGTTTCGAGATGCTTCAGCAGGGCCAGTCGCAGATGATGGAGAACATGGCCAAGGCGAACCCGCTCGCCAGCTCCTTCAACCAGATGCCCGGGATGGACAGCATTCGCGCTCAGCAAGAGGCGTTCCTCAAGGCCATGACCGGTGGCGGTATGCCCGGTATGACCGGCAAGGCTCCCGAAGAGGGCGAGCCGGCCAAGCGCGCTGAAAGCGACGAGGGCCTGGACGACATCAAGAAGCAGCTGGCCGATCTGCAGGACAAGCTGTCCAAGCTCAGCAAGTAAGGCCCGGCCATGGTCGACAGCCCCGGCCGCATCACCCTGTGGGGGATCGAGGTGTTCATGGCCGCGGCCGACGAACGCTCGATCTCGGCCGCCGCCAAGCGTTTGGGCGCCAGCCCGTCTGCAGTCAGCCAGCAATTGACCAACCTCGAAGGCGCGGTCGGCGCCACGCTCCTGCAACGAAACGCAAGGCCGATCCGCCTGACGCCCGCGGGCGAGATCCTCAAACGCCGCGCCCAGGTTATCCTCAACGAGGCCGCACAGGCCCGCGCGGAACTGGCCATGTCCGACATGTCGATGCTGACGCGCTTCCGCCTCGGCATGATCGAGGATTTCGAGGCCGACGTCACGCCGCAGCTTCTGACCCATGTCGCGGGCGAGCTCAAGACCAGCCAGTTCCTGCTGGAAACCGGCGCCAGCCATTATCTCTACGACCTCCTGGAAAGCCGCACGCTCGACATGATCGTTGCCGCCGAACTCAACGCCGGCGACGACTGGACCGAGGTTCACCCGCTCTTGCGCGAAGGCTTCGTGGTGGCCGCCCCAAGGGGCCGGGTCGATCCCGACGGGGACGTGTTGCGCCAACTCAAGCGCCTGCCGCTCATCCAGTACACCCAGCGGCATTACATGGGCCGGCTTCTCTCGGCGCATCTCACCCGGCAGAAACTCAGCCTGCCACACCGGTTCGAGCTCGACAGCTACCACGCCATCCTGGCGCTGGTGGGGCAGGGGACCGGCTGGACCATCCTGCCCCCCTTGGCGCTCATGCGCGCCCGCCGATTTGCCGAACAGATCGACGTGATGCCGCTTCCGTTCGAGCCGCTTTTCCGCACGATCAGCCTGACCGCGCGCAAGGATATTCTGCAGGAGCTGCCGGCGCAGTTGGCCGAAACCCTGCGCCCGATCCTGCGCGACACGATCCTGAACCCGGCCCTGGCCGAGTATCCGTTCCTGGGCGACCGGCTGGAGCTGCTTTAAGTTCCGTAAACGCGCTCGGGCTCCATCGGCGCCGCCGCCGCCTCCGCCGCCGCGATCAATGCCTCGGCCACGAAATCGAGGTCGTCCCGGCTCAGCCGGGCGGGCAGCCGCACGTCACAGGCCCGCATCAGCATCGCCCGCGTCTGCGGCAGGTCCGGCGTCGGTCCCGGCAGGAACTGCCAGTTCCAGAAGGCCCGCGCATTATCCGCCGACATGCCGAAGACCTGCACCTTCACACCACGCTCCGCGGCGGCGTCGGCAAAGGCCCGCACCTCCGCATCGCTCATGTCCAAAAGGTTGAACTGGATCGAATCCGGCGCCCGTTCCTCAGGGCCCAGCTTGTCCGGCACCCGCATCCAGGGCGAGCTGTTCAGACGCCCGGCCACGTAATCGTGATTGTCGCGCCCGTCGCGCACGCGCCGCGCCACTTCCGGCAGTTGCGGTCGAATGATGGCGGCGCTCAGGTTGCCCATGCGCAGGTTGTAAAGCGGCAGACGGTTCTGCCAGTCGGCAAAGGCGGCCGCCAGCATCGGGTCGTCCCCCGCCATATGCTTGGCCCAGTTATGCTCATACGCGCCCGACATGATCACCGCCCGCGCCACAAGGTCGGCATCGTCGGTCACCAGAATGCCGCCTTCGCCCGCGTTGACCAGCTTGTAGGACTGAAAGCTGAAGCACCCGACGCGCCCGATCGTGCCGATCTTGCGCCCGCCCCAGACGGTGCCCAGGCTGTGGGCGGCGTCCTCGATCACCGGGATGCCGCGCACGTCGCACAGCCCCATGACCCGGTCCATGTCCGATGTATGCCCGCGCATGTGGCTGACGATCACCGCGTCGATGCCGCTCTCCAGCTTCGCCTCGAAATCGGCCATGTCGATCCGGTAATTCTCGCCCACCTCGCACAGCACCGGCACGCAATCGGCATGCATGACCGACGACGGCACCGCGGCAAAGGTAAAGCCGGGGATCAGCACCCGCGCGTCCCGTGGCAGTCCCAACGCCTTCAGCGAAAGGAACAGAGCAGCCGAACAGGACGACACCGCCAGCGCATAGCGCGTGCCCATCAACTCCGCGAATTCCCGCTCCAACAGGCTCACCGGCGCGTCCCCGGGCGCGGTATAGCGGAACAGGTCACCCGACTGCAGCAACCGGTCGATCTCGGTCCGGGCCGCCTCGGGGATGGGTTCGGCATCATAGACGTTGGGGACAGGGGGCGTGCTGGGCTGGGTCATATTCGGATTTCCTGAAGCTCGTTTTTTGATTTTCCGAAAACCTTACACCAAGTCGCCCGCCTCCCAAAGCAAAGTTTTCGTGACGGCAGGGCTCCGCCACCTTTTCCTCTGGCCATAAATATCCCGGGGAGCGCGAGGCGCTGGCCCCTCGCATCGGTCATACCCTGAACGTCGCGCAACTGCCCTGCGTCAGATCCCCAGCCGATCCCGCGTCGCGTACCACGTCATTGCCAGCACCAAGAGCGGCGAACGGAACGCGTACCCCCCGGGGAACGTCTGTGCAGGCACCCGCGCCAGGGTATCGAATCCCTCGGCCTCGCCCCGCACCGCATCGGCCATCAGCTTGCCCGAGAACGTGGCCATGCCCACCCCGTGCCCGGAATATCCCGAGGCGGACAGGATATTCGGCGCCACCCGTGCCAGGTAGGGCATCCGCTTCATCGTGATCGCCAGCGTCCCGCCCCAGGCATAGTCGATCCCGACGTCGCCCAGATGCGGGAAGATCTGCGTCATCGGCTTGCGCACCAGCGCCGCGATATCGTCCGGGAAGCGATAGCCATAAGTCTCGCCGCCGCCAAACAGCAGCCGCTTGTCGTGGCTCAGGCGAAAGTAATTCACCACGAATTTGCTGTCGGCCACGGCCACATCCCGCGTCAGCACCTTGTCCGCGTCGTCCCCCAAGGGCTCCGTCGCCACCACGAAATTGTTGATCGGCATCACCTTGGCCGCAACCTTGCGATTGAGCCCGCCCAGATACCCGTTGCAGCCCAGGATCACGTGCTCCGCCGTCACGCGCCCCGCATCCGTGGCCACCACTGCCGGTGATCCCTCGTCGATCCGGTGCACCTCGGCCCGCTCGTATATCCGCACGCCCGCATCCCGCGCCGCCCGGGCCAGCCCAAGGGCAAAGGCCAGCGGATGCAGATGCGCCGCCGACATGTCCAGCGACCCGCCCACGTATTTCGGCGAGGGGCAGAGCGCCTGTGCTTCGTCCCGGTCCAGCGTCTCCAACTGGTCATAGCCAAACCGGCGAAACAGGAACTCGGCATAGTCATGCTCTTCGCGCACCTCCGCCCTGGAAAAGCACATATGCGCGATCCCCGGCTTCAGGTGACAGTCGATCCCGTGCTTGACCACCAGCGCCTTCACCAGCGCCTTCGACCCTTCCGCCAACTCCCACAGCTTGGCCGCATCGTCGCGCCCCACCATCTTTTCTAGCGTCTGCTGATCCTGCCGCTGACCTGACCCAAGCTGCCCGCCATTGCGCCCCGACGCGCCAAAGCCGACGCGATGCGCCTCCAGCAGCACCACGTCCAGCCCCGCTTCGGCCAGATGCAGCGCCGCCGACAGCCCGGTGAACCCACCTCCCACCACGCAGACATCTGCGGTCACCTCGCCCCTCAGCGGCGCGAAAGGCTCCAAGGCCTGCGTGGTCGCGGCATACCAGCTGTCGGGGTATGTCCCGGGCTTGTCGTTGGAATAAAGCAGGTTCATTGCGGCACGATCCTGTAATGGCTCAGCGAAAATGACGGCGCGTCAAGCGTGTCCACCCGGATGCCGTCGACCGTCGCGACATCCAACTCGATCTTGAAACAGTCGGGGCAGGGGCGACCCAGATGCGCCTCGGCCATCTCCGCCAGCCGGTCCGCCACGAAGGGCGGCTCGGGCGGCGCAAACGCGGGCATGTCGGCAAAGGCATCCTCGGCTTGCAACGCCTCGACCATGCGCTCGGCCAGATCGACCGTCAGCGTCGGCTCGATCACAATGATTCCGCCCAACCCGCGCAACGCGCCGTCGGCGTCGCGCAAATACCCGTCGATCCCTTCTCCCAGGACCGGCCAGCCCTGCAGCGACGGGTACTGCCGCCCGATCCGCATGGGATTCAACCGATAGGCATCGGTCTCGGGAAAGGCATGGGTGAATCCGGCGACGAACCGCGCCTCCAGCGCCGCTTCGTCAAACGGTTCCACCGGCTGGTGCCCGCTCTCGTCGGCCTCCAGCAGGATCGCGGGCAGGCTCAGCCGCACCCGCTTGGGAAACACGATCGTTCCCGGTGCGGGCAGGTTCGGCGGCTCGATCATCACCGCGTCCGCATCCTGCATCAGCTTGAACATCCGCGCCCGAGCCGTGTCGTGGTGGTCAAAGCTCTCGGTCACCAGTTCCACCGGCTCCGACGCCTCGACCAGCCCCGCCATGTCCCGCTCGTGTGGTGGATCGAAGGCCTCGTTCCCGGCACAAAAGGCCCGGTAACAGCGGTACGTCTCGACGGCCTGCTTGTCTTGCAGCACCGTCACGAAGGCACCGTCGGGCGGCATGCCCGGCGGGCTCAGGAACACGACCGACAGCAACGTCCGCTTCAGCTGCGCGCCCGGATTGTCGGTGTAATAGGCCTGCCCCTGCGCCGCCTTCAACGCGGCGGCATCCCGCACCACGCGCAGCCCGTCGCCGGTCACCTGATCGTGCAGCAACAGCGCATAGCCCCCTTCGTCCAGCGGCAGCCCCTCCAGAAAGGCATACCGCTTGACCCCGGAGGTGTCATCGGCAGCCGGCGCCGGGGCAGGGCCCTCGCGCAACGCCCACAGCCCCGCCACCAGCAGGGCCATCACGCCAAGGGCCAGTCCCGCCGCCTTAGACATTCATCAGCAGATGCTCGCGCTCCCACGGGGAAATCACCTGCAGGAACTCGGCATATTCCGTGCGCTTGACGATGGAATAGACCCGCGCGAACTCGGGGTGCAGGACCTCCTGCAACTCGGTCGCCTCGTCGAACAAATCCAGCGCCGCGCCCAGCCCGTCGGGGAAATCCGGCTCGCCCTCATAGGCGTCGCCGCGGTATTGCGGCTTGGCCCGCAGCTCGTTCTTGATCCCCAAAAGGCCACAGGCCAGGCTGACCGCGATCCCGAGATACGGGTTGCAATCCATCCCCGCGATCCGGTTCTCGACCCGCCGCGCCTCGGGCTTGGACAGCGGCACGCGGATGCCCGTGGTGCGGTTGTCGCGCCCCCATTCAAGGTTGATGGGCGCGGCGTTGTCCTTGACGTAGCGGCGGTATGAATTGACGTAGGGCGCCATCACCCCAATCGCCGCCGGCATGTATTCCTGCAAGCCGCCGATGAAGTGATAGAACATGTCGGTCTCACCGCCCTGCGGCCCGGAAAACGCGTTCTTGCCGGTCTCCATGTCGATGATCGAGTGGTGGATATGCATGGCGCTGCCCGGCTCGGCGGCGATGGGCTTCGCCATGAAGGTGGCAAAGCAATCGTGCCGCAGCGCCGCCTCGCGGATCAGCCGCTTGAAATAGAACACCTCGTCCGCCAGCTTTACCGGGTTGCCATGCCGCAGGTTGATTTCCAGCTGGCCCGCGCCGCCTTCCTGCGTGATCCCGTCGATCTCGAACCCCTGCGCCTCGGCAAAATCGTAGATGTCGTCGATGACGGGCCCGAACTCGTCCACCGCCGTCATGCTATAGGCCTGCCGCGCGGCCGCCGGACGGCCCGACCGGCCCACCATCGGCGCGATCTCCTGCCGGGGGTCCAGGTTGCGGGCGATCAGGAAGAACTCCATCTCCGGCGCGACCACGGGCTTCAGCCCCAGCTTCTCGTATTGCTGCACCACCCGCTTCAGCACGTTACGCGGGGCAAAGGGGATGGGTTTGCGGTCGCGGTCATAGGCGTCGTGGATCACCTGCAACGTCCAGTCCCCGGTCCACGGCGCGGCGGTGGCCGTGCTCATATCCGGGGTCAGGATCATGTCGCGCTCGATGAACCCTTCGGCGCCGGCCGCCTCGCCCCAGTCGCCGGTGATCGTCTGGTAGAAGATCGAGTCGGGCAGGTGGAAATAATCCTGCCGCGCGAACTTGGTCGCCGGCACCGCCTTGCCCCGCGCGATGCCGGGCAGGTCGGCGACAATGCACTCCACCTCGTCCAGCCGGCGGTTCTCCAGGTAGGCCTGCGCGGCCTCGGGCAGGCCGGTTGTCCAATCCTCGGCCATGTCAGGCCCCTTTCCTGAAATGCGCCGCCATGCGCGCGGCAAAGGCGGCGGCGTCCGTGGGCGTCTCGGCACTGGCGGTCGCTTGGGCCAGCTGGTCGTCGGGCACCACGCCCGCGCCGCGCTGGTCGATGATGGTCTGCAACACATGCGCGGTGAATTCCGGGTGGGGCTGGATCGTCAGGATTCTGTCGCCGATCATCAGCGCCGCGTTCTCGCAAAAATCCGAATGCCCGATCACCTCGGCGCCCTCGGGCACCTCGATCACCTGGTCCTGGTGCCAGGCATGCATCGCCACCGGCTTGCCCTCGATCTGGTACTCGGTGCGCCCCACCGACCAGCCGCCGGGAAATTTCACCACCTTGCCGCCCAGAGCCTGCGCGATGATCTGGTGGCCAAAGCACACCCCGATCAGCGGCTTGCCCGCGTCGCGGATATCCCGGATGAACGCCTCCAGCGGGGGGATCCACGGATGGTCCTCGTAAGCGCCGTGCTTGGAGCCGGTAATCAGCCAGCCATCGGCGTCATCGGGACTGTCGGGGTAAACCTCGTCCACCACGTCGTAGCGCTCGAAGGTAAAGCCGTCCCGCCCCAGCAGGTCGGCGAACATCGCGTCATAGTCCCCCGTGCTCTCGATCAGGTCGGGCAGGGCGTGGCCGGTCATCAGGATGCCGATTTTCATGGGTCACCAGAAATTTGATCAAATTAACGCTAGCCGAGCCAATCGGCCCGTTCAAGGCCGTTCTAGGCCATTTCCGGCGCCCACGCCACGGGGTCTCGGCGTTCGGCGTGTTAACGATTTCGGTTTTGGAAAAATACCGCCGCGATACCACCCGGATACCGACGTGGGTTTGCGGCGTTAACCTTTGAGTCGCTCAGACCGTCTCAAGGTAGACTTTCCAGTGCTCCGCCGGGTCCATCTCGGCGAAAAGCGCCAGTTCCTGCCGCTTGGTCATCACCAGGTTCTGGATCAGCATCGGGTCGAACACCCGTGCCAGAATGGGCGCGGTCTCAAACAGGTCAATCGCGCTCTCCCAGTCCTCGCAAAGCTGCAAGAGGTTGAGATCATAGGCATTTCCCGTTATCGGCTCGGGCGGCTCCAACGCGTCGTCGATGCCCGTCAGCGCGGCTCCCATCACGCCCGCAAAGGTCAAATAGGGGTTGGTATCGCCCCCGGCGACCCGGTGCTCGATCCGCCGCGCCTTGGGGCTGCCCCCCGGCACCCGAATGGCCGCCGTGCGGTTCTCATAGGCCCAGGCCACCCCCGTCGGCGCATGCGCCCCCGGCACCAACCTGTCATAGCTGTTGGCATGGGGTGCAAACAGCAATGTGCTCTCCCGCATCGCCGCGATGCACCCCGCAACCGCCTGTTTCAAAAGGAATGTTCCTTCGTCTCCGCCATTGTCGAAGACGTTCTTTCCGTCCTCGTCCCAGACCGAGAAATGCAGGTGCATCCCGTTGCCCGCATCGTCGGCAAAGGGCTTGGCCATGAAGGTCGCGGCGAACCCGTGGTTGCGCGCCAGGTTCCGAATGAGCCGCTTGAACAGCCACGTGTCGTCGGCCGCCCGCATCGCGTCCTGATGGTTCAGCGTGATCTCGAACTGGCCCACACCGCTTTCGCTGGTCATGGTCTGCGCGGGAATTCCCATGGCCGCGCAGGCGTCGTAAAGCTCTGACAGGAAAGGGTCGAACAGGTCCAGCTGCGCCATCGACAGGATCTCTTCCGACCCGATCTCACGGCCCGTTAGGGGGTTCTTAACCGGGCTGAGCGTATCGTCACTGTCATCGACCAGGGTGAATTCCAGCTCGGTCGCGGCCACCACGCGCCATCCCCGCTTGGCATAGCGCGCCAGTACGGCGTCCAGGGCATGGCGCGGGTCGCCTTCAAAGGGGCGGCCATCCTCGTGATACATGGCCATCGGCACCAGCGGCTGCTCGGTTTCCAGCCAGGGCAGGGGCAAGGCGCCGCGCCCGGTGGGCAGCAGGATGCCATCGGCATCGCCGGTCTCGAAGACCAGCGGGCTGTCCTCGATATCCGCCCCGAAGATGTCGAGGTTGAGCGCCGAGATGGGCATCCTGACCGCTCCCTTGTCCAGCTTGCCGGCATAGTCACCCGGCACGCGCTTGCCGCGCATGCGCCCGTTAAGGTCGCACGCCGCCACGCGAAAGGTCTGGTATGTCGAAAGGTCCATGAGGCGCTTCTTTATCCAAGAAGAAAGCCGGGGGCCAGATACATTCGACCGCCCGGCTTTTTTCTTGATAAAAAATACTTGATTACAGTGGGTTAACCCGAAACTGACGCCCGGTGGATGCTGTCGATTGACGTTGCGATCGTGTCGTTGAACGCCTCGTCCGACTGCTGCGCCGACAGCCCCTCGGTCAGCGCGCGCGAGAAACTCGCGATCATGCCGGTGTTCTTCGACAGCCGGTCATTGGCCTCCTCGCGCGAATATCCGCCCGACAGCGCGACGACCCGCAGCACGCGGGGGTGGTCCACCAGCGACTTGTAGTGATTGGCGGTCTCCGGCAGCGTCAGCTTGAGCATCACCTCGCGGCCCTCGGGCAGGGTGTCGAGGTGTTTGGCGATCTCGTCGCGCAGGATCGTCTCGGCCTCGGCCTTGTCACTGATCGAAATCGTGACTTCCGGCTCGACGATCGGCACGAGGCCGTGGTCAAGGATGATGTTACCTATCTCGAACTGCTGGTCGACGACCGCGGCAATCCCCGAGGACGATGCCGCGTTGATCACCGACCGCATCTTGGTGCCGAAGATACCTGCATCATTGGCCCGGCCCAGCAAGCTCTCCAGATCAGGGATCGGTTTCATCAGCTGCACGCCGTCAGCTTCGTCCGCCAACCCCTTGTCAACCTTCAGGAAAGGCACAACACCGCGCTCTTGCCACAGGTACTGCGCAGACGGCTTGCCACCCATCTCGCGGTCCATGGTCATCTCGAACAGGATCGCGCCCAGCACCTTGTCGCCGGTAAAGGCGGGGGCCTGTGCGATACGGGTCCGCATGTCGTGGACCAGATCGAACATCTCTTCGTCCGAGCCATAGGCATTTTCCTCGACCCCATAAAGGCGCAGCGCCTTGGGGGTCGATCCTCCCGACTGGTCCAGCGCCGCGATAAACCCTTGCCCTGCGCGCACCTGCTCCGTTTGTTCAGCCTTCGACATGCCATCCCTCTTGCCGGTAAATCAGAATTTCCCGTTTCATACGTGAGCGCCGCGTGCCGCGCAATGCTCGGTGGCGCCTACGCGGCGGGTCCGCGCGCAGGTAGTGCATCGGTCGCCTTGATACGATGCAGCAAGTGCAGGCCGCAGGCGCGTCAGTTCAAGCCGTCAGCAGGATAGCGGGACGATGATGAATCAGAACGCGCCGCAAGCTCAGTCCGCTTTGGAATACCGGTCGGCCAGGTCACGCTCGATCCAGTCTGTCAGCGCGCGGGTCTGGATTTCGGACCGCAAGTCCGCCCATGCCGCGCTCACTTCGGCGCCGCGATTCTCGAAGCGGTTCTCGATATCTTCGCGGAGGGGACGGGCGCCGATATCGCCTGCGGCCTCGGCAATCAGAGCGAAGTAATAGGCTTGCCGGTACGAACGCGGCGCACCAAGCCCGGTGAAATAGGCCAGCGCTTGCGCCCGCACCGCGCGGATCTCGTCGCCCGGGGGCAAGTCGGCGGCAGCGCCCTGCACCTGAAGATGCGCGTCCTGCGCCGCAATGACCTGCATCGTGGTCAGCCGCTCTTCCAGCCGGTCCAGCATGGCAATCGCTCCGGGCTGTCGGCCCGCGGATGCGGTGAGCGTATTCCGGTAGGCGGCCGCCGGGTCGGTTCCGGCCTGCGCCTGTGCCGTCAGCAGCGCGGCCTCGGCGGCCTCGGCTCCGCCGCCCTCTACAAGCGGCGACAGGATCTCGGGCACCAGCGCCTCGGCGCGTGGCACACCGCTGCCGGTCAAAAGCGCGCGCGCCACGGTCAGACGCTCGGTCGCACTGACATCGCCGCTATCCAGCCGTACCAGGATGCCGGCATCCAGCAGTTCGGATTGCGCCAGCGGCGCAGTGCGGGCGTCCGGCGCCAGCGCCTGCAACAGCTCTTCAGGTCTTTCGTAGACTTCAGGTTCCAACACGATGCCGCCTTCGGGCAGTTGCGCCTCGATCGTGATCTCGCCGGGCGCGCGCACGAAGCCGGCCACATGCTCCATCAGGTCGTCGATGAACCGCCGCTCGGTCGCGGTCAGGGCGCGGGTGCCGTTGTTGCTGAGCATGTTGGTCAGTTCCTCGGTACCAAGGCCCTGGATCACCTCGGGCTGGCGCAGGTTCTCGGGGATAAGCGATGACAGCCGCTCCCAGCCGCCTTGATCCTGCAGGCCCACGACAGCGCGGCGCACGCGGATTGCCGGATCGCCCGGAAGACCGAACTGGTCCAGCCGCGGCAGGATCGCGCCGGCCGCCTCCAGGTCGAGGATCGCCAGATCGTTCACCGCCGCCGAGCCGTTGACCCGGATCTCGCCGGTGCTGTGCACGTACTCGACCTCATAGGTCAGCCGATCCACCTCGATCGCGTTGTACCCGGCCGAACGCAGGCTGAGCCCCACATCGCGCGGCACGCAGGCGATCGCGGCATTGGCCCCGACCATCGTGCTTGAAATCGTCGCCACGCCGAACGCCGCCGCGGGCTGACCCAGATCGACGCTGACCCGCTGCACCGTGATCTCGCACTGGCGGGCGCGATCGTGCGGCAGTTGCGGGCGCAGCGTCACCCCGGTCAGGGCCACGGTGCCGCGCAGAATATCGGTCTGCAAATGCTCATACTCGACCTCCATCTGCGTGCGTAGCGCCGATATGGCGATGCTGGCCAGGCTTTCGGCGATACCGTCGACGGTGACAAGGTCAAGCAGGCTGGGCTTCGGGTCGCCTTCGGCACCGCCCGGCGTGGCTAGGCCAAGGCAAAGGACGGCGGCGATGGCAGGTGTGAAACGGCGCATGATGGGCTCCCCCGGTGAAATCGTGCTGGGTCAGGCTAGGCCCGCATCGAACGATACCACAGTCCGGGATTCCATACCTTTGAAAAACGGTCCCCGACCCCGGGGCCGCAGGGACGGTCTCAGCCGCCCAGGGCGGCCACACCCGGCAGCGTTTTACCTTCCATCCACTCCAAAAACGCGCCACCGGCGGTGGAGATATAGGTGAAATCCTCTGCCGCGCCCGCCTGGTTGAGGGCTGCCACGGTGTCACCGCCCCCTGCGACCGAGGTCAGTAGTCCGTCACGGCTGCGCTTAGCGGCATGAGCGGCGGCGGCGTTGGTGGCCGCATCGAATGGCTCGATCTCGAAGGCACCCAGCGGGCCGTTCCAGATGAGAGTCCGCGCGGTGTCGAGCGCGGCGGTGATCCGCGCGACGGCCTGCGGCCCGGCATCCAGGATCATGGCATCGTCGGGGCAGGCATGGGCCGGAACCGTCTGGTGCGCGGCGCCTGCGCGGAATTCCTCGGCCACCACGACATCGGCTGGCAGCAGAATCTCGCAGCCCGCGCCACCGGCCTTGACCATGATCTCACGCGCCGTGTCCGCCATCTCGTGTTCGCACAGAGATTTGCCCACGCTCAGGCCCTGCGCGGCCAGGAAAGTGTTGGCCATGCCGCCGCCGATCACCAGCTTGTCCACCTTCTCGACAAGGTTGCCCAGCAGGTCCAGCTTGGTCGAGACCTTGGCCCCGCCCACCACAGCCACAACGGGCCGTTCGGGGTTGCCAAGCGCCGCTTCGAGCGCCGACAGTTCGGCCTGCATCAGCCGACCCGCGCAGGCGGGCAGGTGGCGGGCCAGCGCCTCGGTCGAGGCATGGGCGCGGTGCGCGGCCGAGAAGGCATCATTGCAATAGACATCGCCAAGACCGGCAAGGCGCGCGGCGAAATCGGGGTCGTTGGTCTCTTCGCCGGGATGAAAGCGGATATTCTCCAGCAGCAGCACCTCGGCCGCCTTGGCCTCGGCGGTGGGTTCTTCGGCCCCGTCCAGCGTTTCGATGAACTGCACGGTATGCCCCGTCGCCTGTTGCAGGGCGGGCACCACCTGGCGCAGTGACATCGCGTCGACCACCTTGCCCCTGGGACGCCCGAAATGCGCCAGCAAGAGCGGCTTGCCGCCTGCTGCGAGGATGGTGTCGATGGTGGGCTTGATGCGTTCCAGCCGCGTGGCGTCGGTGACGCGCCCGTTCTCGACTGGCACGTTGATATCCACCCGTGTCAGTACGGTCTTGCCATCGAGGTCCATGTCATCGAGCGTCTTCCAGGCCATCTCGTGATCTCCATTGGGTGGCAGTCGCGCGCCTTTTGGCGCGACCTTGCAGGGGCGTCAAGCTCTGGCTTGGCAATCCCGGGCTGAGCGCCTAGGTATTGCCCAACCCAAGTTAACAAGGAGGCCCGCATGGCCGAGATCAAAGACCCCGAGAACACGATCCTGATGGAGCTGAAGGACGGCACCGTGACGATCGAACTCCTGCCCGACGTGGCCCCGGGCCATTGCGAGCGTATGAAGGAACTGGCGCGCTCGGGCCAGTATGACAACGTGGCCTTTCATCGGGTGATCGACGGCTTCATGGCCCAGACGGGCGATGTGGCCAACGGCAACATGGAAAAGGATTTCAACATCCGCAGCGCCGGCACGGGCGGCAGCGACCTGCCCAACCTCAAGGCAGAATTCTCGGGCGTTCCCCATGACCGCGGCACGCTGGGCGCGGCGCGCAGCCAGAACCCCGACAGCGCCAACAGCCAGTTCTTCATCAACTTCTCGGACAACCATTTCCTCAACCGGCAATACACGGTCTACGGCCGCGTCATCGAGGGTATGGAGCATGTCGACGCCATCACCCGCGGCGAGCCGCCCGCAAGCCCCGACCGGATGATCAGCGTGAAGGTAGCCGCCGATGCTTAAGCTTTTTGCTTTCTTCACCCTTCTGGCCACACCGGCGCTGGCCACCGGCCTTGAAATCGAGGTCGCGGGCGAGGCCAACGGCACGATCAAGGTCGACCTGCTGGAGGACGTCGCCCCCGGCCATGTCGAACAGATCACCGAACTGGCCCGGGAAGGCGCCTACGACAACGTCGTCTTCCACCGCGTGATCGACGGCTTCATGGCGCAGACCGGTGACGTGGAGTTCGGCAAGATGGGCGGCGACATGTCCATGGCCGGGCGCGGCGGTAGCGACCGCCCCGACCTGGCCGCCGAGTTCTCGGACATCACCTTTGACCGCGGTGTTGTCGGCATGGCTCGCAGCCAAAGCCCTGACAGCGCCAACAGCCAGTTCTTCATCATGTTCGCGCCGGGCCCGTTCCTGGACGGGGAATACACTGTCGTGGGCCGCGTGACCGAAGGGCTTGATGTGCTCGATGACATCAAGCGTGGCGAAGGCCCGAACGGGGCTGTCATCGGCGAGCCGGACCGCATGGTGTCCGTCACGGTGACGGAGTAAGACGCGTGACGACCACGGGGTACGAGCCACTGAATGTGCTCAAACCCGTGGCCGACCGCATTTGGATCATCGACGGTGCGCCGGTGACGGTGATGGGCTTTCCCTTTCCCACCCGCGCCACGGTGATCCAGCTAGAGAACGGCGACCTCTGGGTGCATTCTCCGACCCCGCTCACGAACGATCTGAAGGATGCCCTGGCGGTGCTGGGACCGGTGCGGCACCTCGTTGCGCCGAACCAGTTCCACTTTCTGCACATTTCCGAATGGGTGCATGCCTATCCCGACGCGGCTTTCTGGATGGCACCGGGTACGAAAGAACGTGCGGCAAAGCTCGGGCTCGACATGCCGGACGGGCAGGAATTGCAGCCCCGGGAGGCCGACGCGCCGTGGGCGGGCCAGATCGCCCAGCTTCTGGTGCGCGGCAGCCGGACGCACAAGGAACTCGCGTTCTTTCACAAGGCGTCAACCACGACCATCCTGACCGACCTGATCGAGGCTTTCGAGACCGACAAGCTGCCGGCGCGATGCCGGCCTTTCGTGTGGCTGAACGGGATCGGCGATCACGACGGCAAAACGCCGCCCCTGATCCGCTGGACCTTCCGCGACAAACAGGACTTTGCCGAAGATATCGAGACCATCGTCGGCTGGGGTGCGCGGCGCGTGATCATCGCCCACGGGCGCTGGTACGACCGCGACGGCACAGCAGAGTTGGAGCGGGCCTTTCGCAAGTTGCTGGCGCCGCGACAATGGGACCGCGCGATGCGGGACATGAAAGCCCGCGAAAGGGATGACGATCCGGCCTAGGCTAGGGCGGGCGCTGCGGCTTGGCGCATTCCTGCAAAGCTGGATCAGTCTCAGCGAATGATGTTCGGGCGAAAACGAATGCGGGCGCGGCGTTCCCGGGGCAGGTGACGGTTCAGCCGCCGGTTCGCCAGTCCGAAGATCGAGATCACCACCAGCGTCAACAGGATGAAGTAGCCCGCCAAAATCGGGTAGGGCACGAACGGGTTGAACGTCTTGTCGGCAAAGTAATTCGCGTAATAAAGCGCGTCGCCCCGTTGCTGCCACGCCGGGAAGGCCGAGAAGAAGACCAGAGTGGTCGCGTGGAAAAGAAAGATCGCTTCGTTGGTGTAGGCGGGCCAAGCCAGACGCAGCATGGTGGGCCAGATGATCCGCCGGAACCGGGTGAACCCCGAGAACCCATAGGCATCCGCCGCCTCGACCTCGCCCTTGGGGATCGAGCGCAAGGCGCCGTAGAAGATCTCGCCCGAATAGGCGGCCGTGTTGAGGAAAAGCACGATCAACGCGCCCAGCCAAGCAGCGGTGAACGCATCGAAGACCGGGTAAACAGACTTGAGGTTCAGAAAGGCCGCGTAGGCGAAGAAGAACTGGATGAAGAGCGGCGAACCCCGGAAGATGTAGATGAACCAGGCCGACGGCTTTTGCAGCAAGCGGTTGGGCGAGGCCTTGCCCACGGCCACCACCGTGGCGAGGCCAAAGCCGAGGATGATCGCCAGCACGCCGAAATAGATATTCCAGATCATGCCGGAACCGATCAGCGTGACCTGCTGGCAAAGCGTGAAATCCTCACGCGGCAACAGGCGCTCACCCAGACCGATGGAGCGCAGCGCGTAATCCTGGATGGTCTGCCAGCAACTCATCACGCCGCCGCCTTTCGCAGCGCTTCGCCGCCCGTGGTGGCCTGGCCGTGCGACAGCTTGATCATCAGCCGGTCGAGCACGATCTCGGACACCCGCGTCAGGCCCAGGTAGAAGACCAGCAGTGCCAGGAAATACCACATGCGCCAGTCGCCATGCGGGTAATCGGTGAATTTCGGCAGGGCCGTACCCGCCAGCTCCCGCGCCCAGTAGACGATATCCTCAACGCCCAGCAGGAACAGAAGCGGGGTTGCCTTGGTCAGCACCATCCAGACATTGCTGAGACCGGGCAGGGCATAGACCCACATTTGCGGCACGAGGATCCGCCAGAAACTTTGTCGCGGAGTCATGCCATAGGCTTCGGCGGTTTCGATCTGGCCGCGGGGCACGGTGCGCATCGCGCCGTAAATCACGTTGCCCGCGAATGCACCGAACACCAGCGCAAAGGTCAGCACCGCAAGGAAGAAACCGTAGATCTCGTGCACCCACTGGTCCGCCTCGCCCAAGGGCATCTTGGCGGCCTGGCAGACGATGAAGTCGTTGCCCTGGCGGATGGGTTCGCTCCAGTCCGGGCATTTGACCTTGTGCCGGACCCATTCGACGCCCTGGTCGAGCGCGATGATGAAAAAGAGGAAAAATGCCGTGTCGGGCACGCCGCGCACGAGGTTGATGTACCCATGCGCCAGCCAGGCCAGTGGCGGAAATTTCGAGCGTGCCGCGGTTGCGGCGCCAAAGCCGAAGGCCAGTGCAGTCGGCGCAGTGATCGCCAGCAGGACCAGCACAAGGCCGACGGCGAAATAGAGATTGGCGTGTTTGGCGGTGGTGAGATAGCAGGCAAGCCACTGCACATCGCCAAGGGCCGAGGGGTCGGCGCAGAACTCAAACATCACGATCTCTCGCGGCCCGGCCCAAGGGCGAAGGCCCGAGCGTGACGCCGGGCATGAAGATGCGCGTGGTATCGGCCATAAGTCCCCGTCAGGCCTGAAGCGCGCGCCCCGGAATGCCCGGGGCGCGGCTGTTTCAGCTTATTCGAAAGTCGATGCGACTTCCCATTTCTTGATCAGCTCGTTCAAGCTGCCATCGTCCTTCATCGACTGGATGGCCGCATCGAACGTCTCTTTCAGCTCGGTGTCGGATTCGCGGACACCCATGCCGACGCCTCCGCCGAGCGCAACATCGTCGCCGACGAACATCATGTCGCTGTCCTCGGCCACGACCGGGGCAAGGAAGGACTTGTCGGCCAGAACCGCGTCGGCCTCGCCGTTGCGGACGGCGGCGATGGTTTCCTCGGGCGTGGCGAATTCCACCAGTGTCGCACCGGATTCGGCGACATAACCCGCCTGGATCGTGCCGGTCTGGGCCGCGATCACGCCGCCTTCGACATCGACGCCTTCCGACATGCCGGCATAGGCCGAGGGATCCGGCGGCGTGTAGTTCTGGGTAAAGTCGATGACTTCGTCACGCTCGTCGGTGATCGACATGCCCGCGATGATGACATCATAGTTGCCGCCTACCAGGTTGGGGATGATCGAATCCCAGTCGTTCTTGACCCATTCGCAGGTTAGCTCGGCCCGCGCGCACAGCTCGTCGCCCAGTTCGCGCTCGAAGCCATCGATCTCGCCCGCGTCGTTGACGAAGTTCCACGGCGCATAAGCGCCTTCGGTGCCCAGGCGGATCGTCTTGTCCTGGGCCATCGCCATGCCGCCGGCAACTGCCAGGGCAAGTGTGGAAAGAACTAGCTTTTTCATAAGTGTCTCCCTTGCTTGGTTCTTTTGATTCAGGCGGCCATCGTCGAGCTTAGAAACTGACGCAGCCGCTCGGATTTCGGGGACCCGAAGAGCGTCTCCGGATCACCTTCTTCTTCGATCAGGCCCTGATGCAGGAATATGACGTGGTCAGACACGTCATGGGCCATTTTCATGTCGTGGGTCACAATCATCATGGTCCGCCCTTCGGCGGCCAGGTCCTTGATCACGCGCACGACTTCCTGTTCCAGTTCGGGGTCGAGCGCCGAGGTGGGTTCGTCGAACAAGAGCGCCTCGGGCTCCATGCAAAGTGCCCGCGCGATGGCGGCGCGCTGCTGTTGCCCGCCCGACAGTTGCGCCGGGTAGACATCGCACTTGTCGCCGATTCCGACCTTTTCCAGGTACCCGCGTGCAGCCTGCTCGACCTCTGCCTTGGGGCGACCCAGCACGGTGACCGGGGCCTCCATCACGTTTTGCAGGATGGTCAGGTGCGCCCACAGATTGAACTGCTGGAACACCATCGACAGGTTCGTGCGAATCCGCAGCACCTGCTTGGAGTCTGCCGGGTGCCGGTTCAGGCCAGAGCCTTTCCAGGTCACCGGCTCGCCCTTGAACAGGATGTCTCCCTGCTGGCTGTCTTCCAGCAGGTTGGCACAGCGCAGAATAGTGGATTTGCCTGACCCCGAGGAGCCGATGAGCGACACCACGCTGCCCTTGGGTGCCGTGATGTCGACGCCCTTGATGACCTCAAGGTTGCCATAGGCCTTGTGCAGATTGCGGATCTCGATGACGGGTTTTTCGTCAGGCAAAGGCAGCTTCCGGTTTGCAGGTCAGGCAGTCACACCGGACAATAGGGCAGCAATTTTGGGCCAATGCAACTTGCAAAACGAGGTTTTTTCGTCCGTTTCGTGGGGATTGCCCGGGTTTTGGGCGAATGCGGCGGGGTGCCGTAGCGTCAAGCGGGCGGCGGGGCCGGTGTCTGAACCGCCAGGTAGGCCTCGGGCGGAATTCGCACGATTCCGCGCAGGTCGAGGACGTCGCGGGTCTCACTTGGCAAGTCCTCGACCGCGGTCTGAAGGGCGGAGAAAATCGCGTCGGCATCCTGTCCGTTCGCCGTGATGAAGGGCAGGGCGGGTGTGGGCGATGTCGCGGCAATGACCTGCACCTTGTCTGCGAAACTGTCGTAGCGCTGCATCAGCTGCCAGCTTTGCGCGTCGAGCGCGGCCAGATCGACCTGACCTTCCGCCACGGCGCGGGCCGAGGCCTGATGGCTGCCGGTGCGTCGCGTGTCGGTGAAGGCAAAGCCGCGCGCTTCGGCATAGGCGCCGGGCGCGGCCCAGCCGCTTTGCGACATCGGTTCGTTATAGGCAAAGGGCGCGGCAGAAAATTCAGCCGGATCGCTACGGGGATCTTGCTTGCGCGCCACGAAGACCGAGCGGTATTCGCCCGCCCCGCACCCGTCCAATCCATAATGCGGCGTGCCGACGATTTGGACTTTGCCATGCAGGCGGGCGCGGTAGGGGTATCCGCAGGTCTGAGACAGCAAAAGATCCGGGGATTGCCATTGGTCCCACGGGTCGCCCTTGCGCGTAAGTGTGTCGGGGCCGCGTCCAAGCGCCTTGCGTATGGCCTGCCAGAAACTGTCCGTCGCGGCCCGAATCTCGGGCCGGTCGTACATCGGCAGGCTGGCAATCATTCCTTTTCCTGGCGTTGGCGGGCAAGGGCGCTGTCCATGTCGGTCACGCCGAGGAAGTTCGATGCCATCCGGATGATTGCGTCCTCGCTTGCATCGCGCTCGCCATCGGCCAGCGCCACCTGCCACAACGCCTCGACCACGCGAAGCCGGTCGTCATAGGCCACGGCGTCCTTGATGGCGCGGGTAAAGCGCACGGTGTCCGGCGCTTCGCCTTCCAACTGCTCCGCCTGCTCCAGCAACGCACCAGCATCCGCTTCGGACAACTGGTAGCGTGTTTGCGCGATGGCCAGGATGCGCTGCCGCTCCTCGGCATCGAAATGCCCGTCCGACCGAGCGATGCGCACCAGCAGAGCCGTCAGCGCCAGCCGTGCATCTTCTTGGGGCAGGGTTTCAGGGGTCGACTCGGTGAGTTTTTTCAGAAAATCAGCAAACATGAAGGGGATATAGGCAACCAGCTGGCTGCCGCCAACGAGAATCTGCGCGTCGGGACGCTATTGGCTGCCACCGAGTTCGGTTTCGGCCCGGGCGCGTGCGGCGTCGCTGTCGTCTGGTGACAGGCCCAGCGTTTGGCGCACATCTTCCAGCACTTCCAGTTCTTCCTCGTGCCGGACGCCATCGGCCAGCGTCACTTCCCACAGCGCTTCGAGAGCGTCGACACGCGCTGCAAAGCTGACGGTCTTGCGAAGGATGTCGCCGAATTCCTCGGTGTCGGGTGCGTCGCGCTCCAGCCGCTCGGAGGTCGCACGCATCTTGGCCGCCTCGATCGGCCCAAGCCCGAAAAGTCGGCCCAGCAGCAGGTCGATCCGATGCACCTCTGCAAACTTGTAGCTGTGATCCGACATCGCCACACGCACCATCAGCGCTCCAAGCGCCAGCTTTTCGTCGGGCGCGGGCAGGGGCGGGGGTTCGGGCGCGTCGAACGCATGCAGCAAACGATGAAGCAGCGAGGTTTTTTCCATGGGGCGGCTCCGTGTATCTAGGATCGTTTGGTCACGTTTACAGCGTCAGCTGTGAGCAGGAAAACAAAATCGCAGGCGCACATCCGCGCATTGGTGGCGGAGGCCGGAAACGTGACACATTTGCTCCCAACAAACGGCATTTTTACGCGTCACGGTGCCCTCAACCACATGATATCCTCGAGTGTGAAGCCTGCCATGTCGCGCAACGTTGCAAAGCCTGTCGTCAACATTTCGACCGCCGCGCCGGAGGACCAGCTGGCCTATCTGCGCGGCTGCACGCATGACGAGGTGCGCAGCTTTCTCAGGGCCTACGACTGGTCGGGCGACCCTAGGCGCGTTCTTGGCTGGGTCATGGCGCAGAAGTTCATGGATCTGGGGACGGCACTGACCGTGTTCCTCAACGGCCAGCCTCATCGCTTCAACTACCTGACAAAGCGCGACATTCCCGAGGAACTGGCAGGCGCGGCGCTAATGCTGGACTCGATTTGTCTTCGGCTCAATTCCGGGTTCTACCTCGTATGGCCGGATCAGGATGTCGAGGATCGTTCGCGGATCCAGAGTTGGCTTGAGGCCCAGGCCGAGAATCGGCAGACAGGCAGGCAGGGCCGGTATATCTTGGACGAGCGGATCATCGCGACGCTTTTGGAGAACAAGTTGCGCCTCGACCGCGAGGCCGAGACGGCTGTCTACCACGAACGCCGTTCGCTTCTGAGAGATCTGTTCAGCCCGGTGCTCGAACTTGGCGTCTCGCGCCGGATGCTGCGGTTTCATCCCCCGCAGGAAGACCCGGCCGACGACCTGACGAATCTGCGGTACTGACGCAGACGGCAACCACATCAGGGCGCCCTGTGAAAGGCGCCCTGACAGAGTTGGTCCGCAAGGATCAGAACTTGTAGGCAACACCGACCGAGAAGGCGTCGACTTCGCCATTGCGTCCCCCGAGGCCGGGACCCGAGAAGTCGTAATTAGTGCGGGTATACTCGAATCGGGTGGTGATATTCTCGCTCAGCATCGTCTCAAGACCGATGCCGTAGGAGATGCCCTGACCCGATCCTGAGACGCCGGCTGCGGCCACGTCCCAGTCCGTCCAGCCATAGCCCAGGGAGCCGTAGAGCATCGAGTTGCCGAAGGCATAGCCGCCGCGGCCACGCAGGTTGATGTTGTTTTCCAGGTCCAGCCCGGTGCCCATCACCGTATAGTCCAGTTTGCTGTCATAACCCAGTTCGGCGCCCAACACGAAGTTGGGGGCAACAGCGTAATTGTAGCCGCCGAACACACCGGCGTTGATTTCGGGGTCGATCCCGACAGGAACGCCCGAGATACCGAGATTCTGCATATTGACCCGGCCGCCGGCGTAGAAGCCTTCCCATTTCTCGGCGTCCTGGGCGATAGCGGTGGTAGTGATGGCCGCGGACAGGGTTGCGGCGGCGGTCAGGGATTTAAAGATCGTTTTCATTTTATACCTCATGTCTAAGCGCGACCCAGGACAATCCCGGGGCTCGGACATAGGTCGCGGCGACAGGAGGAACGGTTCAAAGCGGTCGTCAAAAAAATTTACGACCTGACTTTGTTCCTGATTTTTAAGGGCTTAAACGAGGCGCGAGGTTTCCACGGCCGCCCGCACGAAATCCGCGAACAGCGGGTGCGGCTTGAACGGTTTCGATTTCAGCTCGGGGTGAAACTGCACACCTATGAACCACGGATGATCGTTCCACTCGACGATTTCCGGCAAACGGCCGTCGGGCGACATTCCGGAAAAGACAAGCCCGCATTCCTCGAGCTGTTTGCGGTACTCGATGTCCACTTCATAGCGGTGGCGGTGACGCTCGTCGATGGCGGTGCCGCCATAGACCTCGGCCACTTTGGACCCTTCCTTGAGTACAGCGTCATAGGCGCCGAGACGCATCGTGCCGCCCTTGTCGTCGGTGACCTTGCGCTTGACCTTCTCGTTGCCCTGCACCCATTCCTTGAGGTGATAGACAACCGGGGTGAAGCGTTTCTTGCCGGCCTCATGGTCGAACTCTTCAGAGCCTGCGTCTTTCAAACCCGCCTTGTTGCGCGCGGCCTCGATCACCGCCATTTGCATGCCAAGGCAAATGCCCAGATACGGAATCTTGCGTTCGCGGGCGAATTGCGCGGCCTTGATCTTGCCCTCGGTGCCGCGCTCGCCAAAGCCGCCGGGCACGAGGATCGCGTGGTAGCCCTCGAGGTGCGGCGCGGCGTCTTCGCGGTCGAACACCTCGGCATCGACCCATTCGACGTTGACCTTGACCCGGTTCGCCATGCCGCCATGGGTCAGCGCCTCCTTGATGGACTTGTAGGCGTCTTCCAGCTGCGTGTACTTGCCGACGATGGCGATGTTGACCGTCCCGTCGGTGTTGTGGATGCGGTCGCCCACGTCCTGCCAGGTCGTCAGGTCCGGGCGCGGCGCGGGAGAGATGTTGAACGCATCCAGAACGGCCTGATCCAGCCCTTCATGATGATAGGCGAGCGGAGCCTCGTAGATCGAATTGAGGTCATAAGCCGCGACCACGGCCTCCTTGCGGACGTTGCAGAAAAGCGCGATCTTCTCGCGCTCTTTTTCCGGGATCGGCTGTTCCGAGCGGCAGACGAGGATATCGGGCGCGATCCCGATGGATTGAAGTTCCTTCACGCTATGCTGCGTCGGCTTCGTCTTCAATTCGCCGCTGGCGGCGAGGTACGGCAGAAGCGTCAGATGCATGAAGATGCATTGCCCACGCGGGCGATCATGGCTGAACTGGCGGATCGCCTCGAAGAAGGGCAGGCCTTCGATGTCGCCCACGGTGCCGCCGATCTCGCACAGCATGAAATCCACCTCGTCATCGCCGATGCCGATGAAGTCCTTGATCTCGTTGGTGACGTGAGGGACGACCTGAATGGTCTTGCCGAGGTAGTCGCCGCGGCGCTCGCGCTCCAGCACGTTGGAATAGATGCGGCCCGAGCTGACCGAATCCGTCATGCGGGCGGGGACGCCGGTGAAGCGTTCGTAGTGACCAAGGTCGAGGTCGGTTTCGGCACCGTCATCGGTGACGAAGACCTCGCCATGTTCGAACGGCGACATCGTACCGGGATCGACGTTCAGGTACGGGTCCAGCTTGCGCAGACGTACGGAAAAGCCGCGCGCCTGCAAAAGTGCGCCGAGTGCCGCAGAGGCAAGGCCCTTGCCGAGAGAGGAAACAACGCCGCCGGTAATGAAAATATAACGTGCCATGCGCTGGCAATCCCCCGTGATTGCGGCGTTTTACGCCTGTTAGATGCGGTCGAATCGACGCCTCGCGCACCGCATTACCACGGGACTCGAGCCTTAAAGGATTCGGATGAAAGGCGCAATATGCTGTGACACGCGTATGCGCGTCCGCAAGCCTTAGTGGTGTTTCTGGTTCAGTCGGCGGTAGGTGTTAAAGGAGCGTCATCGCCCGCCGACGGCGGCAGAAGGCCATCACCGCTGTCGTCCAGCGCAGGATCGCTTTCCTCGGCCGCGGGCCTGTCGTCGGTGATCCGGTCCAGAACCGAGGATCCGCCAGCGTTCTGTGCCGCGATGACCGTCAGGGTCAGCGTGGTGGCGAAGATCGACAGGCCGAGCACCCATGTCAGCTTGCCGAGCGCCGTGGTGCCGGACCGACCTGTGGACACGTTGCCGCCCCCGCCGCCCATGCCAAGGCCGCCGCCTTCGGACCGCTGCAACAGCACGACACCGATCAGCGCGAGCGCCAGCAGCAGGTGAACAAGCAGGATGACATTTTCCATAAGACGTGGTCCCTCGGGTTCGGATGGGCGGTATCTAAGCAATTCGGGCGTCCCCCGCAACCCGCCGTTTTCAACCCTGATTGCATGGCCGAAGGTTCGGTTGGAAAGGCCGCGTCGGCAAGGGCCTACTCGTCCACGTCATCCATGTCGGATTGTCCCGACAGGCGGCGGCGCACGTGGCTCCAGCTGAGGCCGATGCCCAGGACCAGCGAAAGCGCCACAAGTCCCAGCCAGAGGTTCCGCGTCGGATCGTCGAGGTCGAGGAATCCGTAGTCAACGAGCACCCACGCCAAGGCTGCTGCGATGGCGAGGATCAAGCCCATGCCGAACGCCCCGATCGAGCGCAGCGTGGCGCGCAGGTAAATGATGTAGCCCACCAGAAGCAGCAGCGCGAAGAGTACGGTCAGCGGCATTTGCGCGTCCCAGTTTTCCTTCGCCCAAGCGATGAAATTGTACGGTGTCGGGTTGTACGTCGCAGCCAGCAGGATGAAGGCCAATGCCCACCTCAGGATAAATCCGGTCATCTGTGCTCTCTTGGCTTGTGTCGCACAAGATGTGCCCGGCGCAGACGACAGTGTCCAGCCCGCGCGCGAAATTCCGGTTTCGCACGGCTGGCGGTGTGGGTATACGGGCGCGGGGTTCAACCACCGCCTGAGAGGTTTTCATGGCAAATGTCGTCGTTGTAGGTGCCCAGTGGGGTGACGAGGGTAAAGGCAAAATCGTTGATTGGCTTAGCGAGCGCGCGGACGTGATCGCGCGGTTCCAGGGCGGGCACAACGCGGGCCATACGCTGGTGATAGACGGCAAGGTCTACAAGCTGAACGCATTGCCGTCCGGCGTGGTGCGTGGTGGCAAGCTGAGCGTGATTGGCAATGGCGTGGTGCTCGACCCGTGGCATCTGGTCAACGAAATCGCCTCGATCCGCGAGCAGGGGGTCGAGATCAGCCCCGAAACACTGATGATCGCCGAGAACACGCCACTGATCCTGCCGATTCACGGCGAGCTTGACCGTGCCCGCGAAGAAGCGGCGAGCAAGGGCACCAAGATCGGCACCACCGGACGCGGAATCGGCCCGGCCTACGAAGACAAGGTCGGCCGCCGTTCGGTCCGCGTGGCGGACCTGGCCGACGACGCCACGCTGGAGGCGCGTGTGGACCGCGCTTTGCAGCACCACGATCCTTTGCGCAAAGGGTTGGGCATTGAGCCGGTGGATCGCGACAAGCTGGTGGCGCAGCTGAAATCCATCGCGCAGGAGCTTCTGCCCTATGCCGCGCCGGTCTGGAAAGTGCTGAACGATCAGCGCAAGGCGGGCAAGCGCATCTTGTTCGAGGGCGCGCAAGGGGCGCTGCTGGATATCGATTTCGGCACCTATCCGTTCGTGACGTCCTCGAATGTCATCGCCGGGCAGGCTGCTACGGGCGTCGGCATGGGGCCGGGCGCGATCGATTACGTGCTGGGGATCGTCAAGGCCTACACGACCCGCGTGGGCGAAGGTCCGTTTCCGAGCGAGTTGCAGGATGACGATGGCCAGCGATTGGGGGAACGGGGTCGCGAGTTCGGCACCGTGACGGGCCGCCAGCGGCGCTGCGGCTGGTTCGATGCGGCGCTGGTGCGCCAGACCTGTGCAACCTCTGGCGTGACCGGGATCTCGCTGACCAAGCTGGATGTGCTTGACGGGTTCGACACGCTGAAGATCTGCGTGGGTTACGAACTGGACGGAAAGCAACTGGATTATCTGCCCACGGCGACTGATCAGCAATGGCGCTGCAAGCCGATCTACGAGGAAATGCAGGGCTGGTCCGAAACCACCGAAGGCGCGCGCAGCTGGGCCGATCTGCCCGCCAATGCCATCAAGTACGTGCGCCGGGTCGAGGAGTTGATCCAGTGTCCCGTCGCTCTACTGTCAACATCGCCGGAGCGGGAGGACACGATCCTCGTGACCGACCCCTTCGCCGACTGAGACCTACAGACCGTTAGAGAACCGCATGGCCCTGAGTTACAAAGCCCGCCGCCGCTGGTCGCTGGTGATCCTGCTGATCGCCCTGCCGCTTTACATCGTGGTGGCGGTCAACCTGACGGATTGGCTGCGGGTCCGGTATGATGTGGGCTTCCTGACCGAGCTGGTCGTGTTCATCGTGCTGGGTGTCGCCTGGATCCTGCCGCTGAAGCCCGTGTTTCGCGGGGTTGGGCAGCCGGACCCGGACGCACGGGACTAGGCTAAAGCAGGTGCCCTGACTTCGCGGCCTTGGTGGCAAGATAGGCGCGGTTGTGCGCCCCTTCGCCGACCTTGAGCGGCACGCGTTCCACCACGTCGATGCCGCAGCTTTTCATCATGTCGATCTTGGCGGGGTTGTTGGTCAGCAGACGCACCGCGCCGAAGCCCATGTTGCGCAGGATGTCGGCGCCGATGCGGAAATCACGCTCGTCATCCTCGAAGCCGAGCCGGTGATTGGCCTCGACCGTGTCAAAGCCCTGATCCTGCAAAGCGTAGGCACGCATCTTGTTGGCAAGGCCGATGCCGCGGCCTTCCTGGTTAAGATAGAGCAGCACGCCCGCGCCCTCGGTCCCCATTTGCGCCAGAGCCGCCCGAAGCTGGGGACCGCAATCGCATTTCAGGCTGCCCAGAAGGTCACCGGTGAAACAGGCGGAATGCAGACGCGACAAGACCGGTTCGTGCCGTGCGGGGCTGCCGATTTCTATGGCGTAATGTTCTTCGCCGCCGTCCTCTGGTCGCCAGATGTGCAGGCGTCCGGCCTCGGACACTTCGAGGGGCAGTCGGGCGCTGACCACCTTGTGCATGGGGCTGGCTTCATTCAGATGCGCGGTGATGTCGGCCACGTTGAGCAATGTCAATGCAGTGTCCAGCGTATCGGGCGGGATCGCCATGACAATCGCGGCAGGCAAAAGGCGCGCGGACTTGACCAGCAACAGAGCCGCGCGATGGGTGTCGGCCTTGCCCTCGCGCGCCGAGGTGAGCGGGCCCTTCATCGGGCTCCGAAGGTCGTCTGCGGGGTCTGCCACGGCCTGCACCCATGACAGGGGGGCCTCTTTTGGAACGACGACACGCGCGAGATCGCCGTCATAAGCGCGGGCCTTCAGCGTTGCGGCGCGGCGCGCCGAGATGGTGAGATGCAGTTCCAGACCTGCCGACTGCAACGCGTCGAGACGGGCCGGATCGCAGGTTTCCGCCGCCGCGACAATGGCAAGCGCGTTGCCATCGCGCAAGACCACCGGCACACCCATTCGAAGATCTGCGCGAGCCCGCGCGAGGAGTTCCGTCTTGTCGGGGCCAAGCTGCATCACGCGCCCTTCCTGATCAGTGAAGTTACTTCGAGCGACTCGATTACAGGCTTTTGTAACCGAATGAAACATTTCACGCTCTGCCATAACTAGCCCGTGATTGACCTGTCACAGATCTTGTCCGGCGCGGCGTGGTGGCACAAGTAGTCTGCAAGCAACGAGGAACAACACGATGGCTCAGCTGAAGAAAATTCTGCTTGTGGACGATGACGAGGACCTGCGCGAGGCCTTGAGTGAGCAACTGGTGATGACCGAGGATTTTGACGTCCTCGAGGCCGGAAACGGGTCGGAGGCCATGGCGCATGCAAAGGACGGGATCTATGACATGGTGATCCTTGACGTGGGCCTGCCCGATACGGACGGGCGTGAGCTTTGCCGGTTGATGCGCAAGCAGGGCGTGAAAGCGCCGATCGTGATGTTGACGGGCCATGACGGGGATGCCGACACGATCCTGGGGCTTGATGCCGGGGCGAACGACTATATCACCAAGCCGTTCAAGTTTCCGGTTCTGTTGGCGCGTATCCGCGCCCAGCTTCGCCAGCACGAACAGTCCGAAGACGCGATTTTCCAGCTTGGACCCTACACGTTCAAACCAGCCATGAAGATGCTGATCACCGATGAGGACCGGAAGATCCGTCTGACGGAGAAGGAGACCAATATCCTGAAATTCCTGTATCGTTCGCCCGAGGGCGTGGTCGCTCGCGACGTGCTTCTGCACGAGGTTTGGGGCTACAACGCCGGGGTAACGACGCATACTTTGGAAACCCATATCTACCGCCTGCGTCAAAAAATTGAACCAGATCCTGCCAACGCGCGTTTGCTGGTGACAGAGTCGGGAGGCTATCGCCTCCTCGCCTGATCCGGGGCAAGGCGTGCGTCCCGCGCCGCCCGGTATTATGACGACCAACCCGCCGCATACGGGCCTAAATCTATGCACCTCCCTGTTGGACTGACCCCGGCTTGGCCGGGGTCTTTTTTTGTCTGCGTCCATGAGGGTCAGGTTTTGCTGACCTTGTGAACCGGCCGCGACTGCATAGCCTTGGAAGCGGGAGGACCAGGGATGCGGTTCATAATCAAGACCCTCGTGAGCCTATTGGTTCTGGTTTCCGCCGTGCTGATCGCGGCGCGGCTGGCGGCGCATATGCGCGAGACCGAACCGCTGGAGGCCGTGGTTCCACAAGAGGGGCGGCTGATCGAAACAGCGTTGGGTGGCGTCTTCGTGCTTGAAGAGGGGGACGGGGATGCGCCTGTTGTGCTTTTCGCCCATGGCACGGCGGCCTGGTCTGGCCTGTGGCAGCCGGTGCTGAAAGAGATCGGTGCGGATGGGTGGCGAGCGGTGGCGTTCGACATGCCGCCTTTCGGCTTTTCCGAGCGGGCCAGGGATGGCGACTACAGCCGGATGCGGCAGGCGGAGCGGATCCTGGCGCTGGTCGAGGCGCTGGGAACCCGGCCGATACTGGTGGCGCATTCCATCGGTGCGGGGCCGGGAGTGGAGGCTGTCATGCAACGGCCCGATGCCTTTGCCGGGCTTGTTGTGGTGGATGGGGCGCTTGGCCTGAACAGCCATGAGAGCAGGAAGGACCTGCCGTTTCCACTGCGGTTCGGGCCGCTGCGCGAGGCGGTGACGGCGCTGACCATGAACAATCCGTTGTTGACGGGCACTTTCCTGTGCCAGTTGATACACGTGGATGAGGCGGCGACGGACGAGGTTCTGAGCGTTCTGAAAGCGCCTTTCGTCCGGCAGGGCACAACGGCAAGCTATGCCGACTGGGTGCCCAGCCTGCTAGTTTCGCCGCAGGATGCGCTGAGCACGCGGCCCTTGAACTACGCCGCGTTGTCCCTGCCCTTGGTCTATATATGGGGCGAAGAGGACACCGTGACGCCGCTGGCTCAGGGCGAGGCGTTGGCCCGGTCGACGCCCGGCGCACGTCTGCTGACGATCCCGGACAGCGGTCATATCCCACAGATCGAGACGCCCGACACCTTCCTGCTTGTGCTACGCGATGCGCTGGGTTTTATATCCTCGGGACCCGATACGCCGAACTGACAGGAGCCTCATGTCCTTCACGCTTGCCACCTGGAACATCAACTCGGTCCGCCTGCGCGAGCCGATCGTGCTGAAGCTTTTGCAGGAGGAGGCTCCGGATATCCTGTGCCTGCAGGAGTGCAAGTCGCCGGTCGAGAAGATCCCGTTGGAGGGGTTCGCGGCGCTGGGCTACACCCACGTGATCGCGCGGGGGCAGAAGGGATATAACGGCGTGGCGATCCTGTCGAAGCTGCCGATCAGGGACGTGGGCGACATGGATTTCGCGGCGCTTGGCCATGCGCGGCACGTGGCGGGCGAGCTGGAGAACGGTGTGGTGATCCATAACTTCTATGTTCCCGCGGGCGGTGATGTGCCGGACCGCGAGGTGAACGTGAAATTCGGGCAGAAACTGGATTACCTGACAGAGATGCGCGATTGGTTCCACAAGGATAAGCCCGGGAAATCCATTCTTGTCGGTGACCTGAACATTGCCCCGCGCGAAGACGACGTCTGGAGCCACAAGCAGCTTCTGAAAGTGGTCAGCCATACGCCTGTCGAAGTGGAACATCTGGGCGATGCACAGGAGGCCGGTAACTGGACCGATGTCACCCGTGCCGACATTCCGGAGGGGCAGCTATACAGTTGGTGGTCCTACCGGGCCAAGGACTGGGACGCGGCGGACAAGGGGCGGCGGCTGGATCACATCTGGGCCAGTGACGACATCAAGTCGTCGGCGCATTCCAGCCGGATCCTGAGGGCTGCGAGAGGCTGGGAGAAGCCGTCGGACCATGCGCCGGTCTTCGCGACCTTCGACCTTTAGTCACGCAAGAAATCGCGGATTCTTTGGGCCAGAGTTTTTCGAAAGTCCTCGTGCCCGCGTGATGGTAAAGGATGCGAGCCTGCTGGAAGCTTGTGCGTTTCCAAGGCGTTGCATGTCCGGGTATGGAAAACCGGACCTATGATTTCCCCTCGTTCCACCAAACATGAGATATTGGGGGAGCGGAATAGGGAAATCTCATGCGCAAATTGTCCAGACGCGCGGTGTTGTTCGGGGGCGGGGCCCTTGTGGGCGGCGTCCTGACGTCCCGCCTGAGCGCGGACCTGCCGGGCTATGAAGGTGTGTCGTGGACGAGGCCCGAAGGTGCGGCGGGCACGCTGAACGACGCGAGCGGGCTGAGCGAGACGCCAGTGCACAAGCACCTCGTGATCGAGAAGGGGCGGGGCGATGCACTGGTCAGGGCGATCCGCGCCGAGATCAAGGAGGCGCGAGCCGCGGGCCGGCCGGTCAACGTGGGGGCTGCGCGGCATTCCATGGGCGGGCAGTCCATACCGCGCGACGGGCATGCGGTGACCTATCAAGGCGGCTTTGTGGAGCCTGACACCGAGGCTGGCACCTACCGTGTGCAGGCCGGCACACGCTGGTCGGAGGTGATCGCGGCGCTGGACCCGATCGGGTATGGTCCCAAGGTGACGCAATCGAACAATGATTTCGGCGTCGCCGCCACCTTCTGCGTCAACGCGCATGGCTGGCCGGTCAAGCTGGGGCCGATGGGGGCCACTGTGCGCAGCTTTGACATGGTGCTGTCCGATGGGGAGTTGCTGACCTGTTCGCGGGAGAAGAACGTCGACCTTTTCGGGCAGACGATGGGCGGCTATGGCCTGACCGGGGCGATCACCGAGATGGTGGTGGAGATGGCGCCGAACCGGCGGCTGGTGCCGCAGTTCGAGGAGATGCGGGCCGAGGAGTTCGGGACGCGGTTCACCGAGGCGTTGACCGATCAGACCGTCAACATGGCCTATGGACGGCTGAACGTGGAGCGGGCGTCGTTCTTCGGCAAGGCGCTGATGATCACCTATCGGCCCGCCGAAGATCAGGAGGGACTGGAGCCTGCGGGTGGGTCGAACATGGCGGCGCATGTCGCGGCGCGGGTCTATCGCTGGCAGTTGGGGAACGAGCCGTTCAAGTCGCTGCGTTGGTGGTTCGAAACCGAACTGGGCCCGGCGCTGGGCGGCGGGGCGGTGACGCGCAATGCGTTGATGAACGAGCCGGTGATCACGCTGGATGACCGCGACCCGAACCGGACGGATATCCTGCATGAGTACTTCGTGGCGCCCGAGCGGTTTGCCGAGTTCGTGGCGCTCTGCCGCGAGGTGATCCCGGCGTCCTACCAGGAGTTTCTGAATGTCACGCTGCGCTTTGTCGACCGGGACCCGGTGAGCGTGCTGGCCTATGCGAGCGTGCCGCGTATCGCCGCCGTCATGTCCTTCAGCCAAGAGATGACGGAGCGGGCCGAGGCGGACATGGCGCGGATGACCCGTGCTCTGATCGACGG
Source organism: Roseovarius sp. SK2 (assembly GCF_028807495.1). Lineage (NCBI taxonomy): Bacteria > Pseudomonadati > Pseudomonadota > Alphaproteobacteria > Rhodobacterales > Roseobacteraceae > Roseovarius > Roseovarius sp. SK2. The sequence continues at coordinate 494,926 of NZ_JARAMK010000001.1, read as the reverse complement.
GGTGACGGGGATCGGCGGGAGTTATTACCTGCCTTACCGGCCCCATGCCACGCCCGCGCAGATGGTGCGGGCCTATCCGCGGGCGGCGGCGTTCGCGGCCGCGAAGCGTGCGCTGGACCCGGACCTGACATTCCGCAACAACCTTTGGGACACGTATCTGGATAAGCTATGACATTGCTTGGTAAAATCTGTTTCTTCTACACGGCGGCGCTGCTGGCAGCGGCCTCGATCAATTACATTCCCGGGCTGACCGATGAGACCGGGTTGGCCTTCGGGATCTTCGCGCTCGATCCGTTCGACGATGCGCTGCATTTGGTTTCGGCGCTCTGGGCGCTGGCGGCGGGGATGATCAGCCACCGGTCGGCGAAAATTTTCCTGATTATTTTCGGCGCGCTGTACCTGGCCGACGGGATCTTCGGGATTTTCACAGCCTATGGCTTCCTCGATTTCGGAATCCTTACCAACCCGTCCGAGGGCTTTTCACTGTCGGTGCCGCGCATCCTTGCGAACCTGCCGCATATCGGGCTGGGGGGCTTTGCGCTCTTTGCCGGAACTGTTCTGGACCGAGGGGACCGCGCCTGATGCGGCGCTTTTTGAAATGGCTGCTGCGGCTGGGGCTGGTCGCGGTCGTGCTGACCGCGGGGCTGCTGTCGCCTGTGGCCTACAACGAACTGGTCTGTATCCCGCAGGCCAAGCCCGAAACCTATGAGCCGATCCTGCCGCCCGAGCATCGGCGCGACGAGTCGCGGACGCTGATGACCTATCCGGAATGGCATATCGTGCATGCCTACGACGATTATGCGCAGGTGATCAGCGCAGGTGATCCGCATGAATTCGGGTACATGCAAGCGATCGGTGGCTTCTGGTCGAGCCTGTGTGCGCTAAGCCATGAGAGTGCGGAGCATGGCGGGTTCACCAGTGAGAGCAAGCAGACGATCTATGTGATCGGGGTAAGTTTCACCGCCGAGCTGCTGGCCAAGGCGTCGTATGAGGAAACATTGGGGCGGCTGGCCGCGTGGTGGCGTGGGCCGGAACGCACGCCGCTGGATGATCTGTCAGCGGATCAAGCGCGATCCTATGCACAGTTCCTGCAACAGGTGCCGTGGTACAAATGGGATTTCGACGGCGACCGAGAGGACCTTGCCACCAACGCCACCGACAGCCTGCGCGACCGCGAGCGGCGGTTTGCGCTTGGGGTCGAGTACGGCGCGAAGGCGGCGTATGCGCGGGTGATCGAGGACGCGGTGGCGCAGGTGGGGGCGGACGAATTGACCCTGCGGATGATCGTGGACGGGATATCCGAGGACGCGTTGCGGACCATGGGCACGGTCGAGGTGATCGGGCCGGTGAAAGGCGGGCTCGAGATCGAGACGCCGCGCTATCGCGAACTGACGCATATCCTGCAGCAGATGGCCGAAGCCGGCGCGGAATTCGTGGAGATCGCGGGCAACGACGAGATCATGTTCACCGCGCTGTCGCAGGCCGAGGAGGTGGGCGGGGCGATCCATTCCTTTGCGCGGCAGGGCTATGGGGATTCGCGCCACCTGATAATGGTTAACGTGACCGACCTGGCCGAAAAGTTGCGGCAGATGCAGGCCGCGACGGGCGTGGATCGTTTGCGGCTGGAACATATCCATGACTATTAAGCGCTGGGCGTTGGCGTTGGTCTGCGTGGTGGCGGGTTGGGTCGGGACGTTGATGCTGGTGATGGTGGCGACGGATGCGGCGCCGGGCGCTATCGTGCTGTTTCCAAATGATGATTTCGTAGCCAGCCTGCCCGATGGCGCGGCGGTGGTCGGCGGCGGCGGGGCCTGGGTGGCGGTGCGGGGCGACATGCCGGGGCTTGGATTGGCGCTGTACCGGGCCGGGGGGCGAGTGGTTTTGCCCGCCGGATTGCCGGGGTGTCTGCCGCTGCCCGAGGGGCCGCGTTAACCGATTCGACGGCCTGGAATGCGACGTCGGTATTGCGTCGGTATTTGGGTGGTATTGCATCGGTGGCATTTCTCGTCCCGGGCAAAGCCCCGGTTCATGAACCCGTCGCGCGCACAGGTAACGTCGGCAACGGTGCCGCCCCTTGCAACATGGGACCGCGTGCGCCATTTAGACGGCAACTTACATGCCCACGCGATGCGGAGGAACCGATGCTTGAACTTGGCGGCCAGACCCAACCCCAAACCGACCTGATCAAGGACGTCACCGAGGCGGACTTCATGACCGAGGTCGTCGAGGCCTCGCAGAGTGTGCCGGTGATCGTCGATTTCTGGGCGCCGTGGTGCGGGCCGTGCAAGACGCTTGGCCCGCAACTGGAGGCGGCCGTCACCAAGGCGAACGGTGCCGTGAAGATGGCCAAGGTCAACGTGGACGAGAACCAGATGATCGCGCAGCAGTTGCGGGTGCAGTCGATCCCGATGGTCTATGCCTTCTGGCAGGGCCAGCCGATCGACGGATTCCAGGGCGCGGTGCCAGGATCGGAGATCGACGCCTTCGTGAGCCGCGTGGTGCAGGCCGCCGGTGGCGAGGCGGGCGACTCGGGCCTGGAAGAGGCGATTGCGGCGGCGCAGGAGATGCTGGAGCAGGGCGCGGCGACGGATGCGGCGCAGACCTTTGCCGCGATCCTGCAGGAGGACGACAAGAACGCCACCGCCTATGCCGGGCTGGTGTCGAGCCATATCGCGATGGATGATCTGGACCAGGCCGAGGCGATCCTGAACGGCGCGCCGGCGGAGATTTCCAAGGCGCCGGAACTGGAAGCGGCAGCGGCGCAGCTGGCGCTGGCGCGGCAGGCCGCCGATGCGGGGCCGGTGAGCGAATTGCGCGCAAAGGTCGAGGCCGACCCGGACGACCACCAGGCGCGGTTCGACCTAGCGCAGGCGCTGCACGCGTCGGGCCAGACGCAGGAGGCGGTGGACGAGTTGCTGGAGCTTTTCCGGCGCGACCGGGAGTGGAATGACGCGGCCGCGAAGACGCAGCTGTTCACCATCTTCGACGCGCTGAAACCGGGTGATCCGGTGGCCCAGGCCGGGCGGCGCAAATTGAGCTCGATGATATTTGCCTGACGCGTCGCGCGGGCTACGTCCCTGCACATGATATTACAGGGTGATCTGCCGGAGGTAATCCCGGTCTTTCCGTTGCCGGGTGCGCTGCTTTTGCCGCGCTCGCGACTGCCGTTGCACCTCTTCGAGCCGCGCTATCTTGCGATGCTCGACGATGCGCTGAAAGCGCCGCATCGCCTGATCGGTATGGTGCAGCCGGACCCCGGCGCGCGCGCGGGCGAGCACGGGCTGCACCGAATCGGCTGTGCGGGCAAGGTGACGCAATTCTCGGAAACCGAGGACGGGCGCTACATGATCACGCTGTCGGGTGTTTCGCGCTTTCGCGTGTCGTCGGAGGTGGAGGGGTTCACCCCTTATCGCCGGGCGCAGGTCACTTGGGACGGGTTCGAGCAGGACCTGGAGCCCGGCGACAGCGACCCGGGCTTCAACCGGGAGTCCTTCATGGACCTTCTGTCGCGCTATTTCGATGCGCGGGAGCTGTCGACCGACTGGGAGTCGCTGAAGGAAGCCGAGGACGAGTTGCTGATCAACTCGCTGTCGATGCTGTTGGGGTTCGAGCCCGAGGACAAGCAGGCGCTGCTGGAGGCGCCGAGCCTGTCGACGCGGCGCGAGACCTTGGTGACGCTGATCGAATACGATCTGCGCGGCGGCGACGAAAAGGAGATGATGCAATGAGTGACGCGGACATCACGGCACCTGAGTTCGACCGGCACATGCTGGAGGCGCTGATCTGCCCGCAGACGCATTCGGTGCTGGAATACGATGCAGAGGCGCATGAACTGGTCAGCCGCAACGCGGGGCTGGCCTTTCCGATCCGCTCGGGCATCCCGATCCTGCTGATCGACGAGGCGCGCAGGTTGGACTAAGGCGTTTCGCCTTTAACCTGAGGTATCAGCTGAAGGCGAAACGCGCGCAACGATCGAGTGTGGCGCGGCGTTTCACGGGTAATCTGCACATCAAGGTTGTCGCGAAACGCTTTGGCGGAGTGCGCGCGAGGCGCGCACGCTTGATGTCTCGGCGTCGGCCGGGGGCCGCCGCCTCGGGGCGAGCGACGACGTGACGCTTTGCCCATGTCGCTGCGTGGGTGGCGCCGTCGGAGCCTCCGGCGGGGATGTTTTGGGCCAGGGGAAGACGGGGTTGGCGCGGTTCGGCGTCACTTTCTCTTGTGCGCGCGGGTGGCCATCACGTCGCGGCCAAGGGTTAGGGTGTAGGCCTCGAGCCGGTGCAGGGCGGTGTCGGCGGCGGTGGCATCCTCGCGCTCGAGCGCGTCTGCGAGTGCGGTGTGCAGGCTGACGATTTCCTCGCGCGAGCGGGCAGTGAAGGTGATCATGTTCATCAGGGGCTGCATCGCCTCGACCGCGCCGGCCAATTGGTAGCTGAGCACGGGATTTCCCGCCGCGTCGACGAGGGCGCGGTGCAGGGCCACGTCGGAGGCGCAGAAGGCTTCATCCGAGAGGTCGGGTTGCGACTGGCGCGCGATCTCGGCGCGCATTGTGGCAAGGCTGTCGTCGGTGCGGCGCCGGGCGGCGAGGGGGGCGCAGGCGCGTTCGAGGGTGTAGCGCGCCTCGCAGGCGGTCTCGAAACTGACGGCGTTCATCGACAAGAGCAGCGTGGAGGTCGTGATCTGCTGGCTGTAGGCGTCGGTGTAGCTGAGCCGGTTGACGAAGGCGCCGCCGAAGGCCCCGCGCTGGGTGCGGATGAGGGATTGGGCGGCCAGCCGTTTGAGCGCCTCGCGCACGGTGGAGCGGGAGACGCCGAATTGCTCGGACAGCTCGGCCTCGGAGGGCAGGCGTTCATCGACGATCATCCGGCCCTCGACGATGGCCGTGCGGATCGCCTCTGCGATCTGGGCAGAGAGGTCCTGGCGGGGTTCGGCAGAGCTGGCGGTTTTCATTTGTCAGACCTTTAATTGTCTGACATTCATAAGGGCAATCGTGACTCGAACCAAGGGTGTTCTTCGGCATGTCGGCTCTTTCATTGCGATCCTTTGCCTGGCTGGCGTTTTTCGCGGCGATCCTGGCGGCGTGGGTGGTGATGTACCTGATGGCGACGGGGATGGACCTGGACCTCATCGGCCGGCCCGGGCCGATGGGGGAGAAGATGCGGGCCATGCAACCCGGCATGGAGATGGGCATGGGCGGCGGTATGGCGATGGACCGGTTTGGGCCGCTGTTCGCCATGTGGGCGATCATGATGGCGGCGATGATGCTGCCGACCATGGTGCCGACGTTGCGCTGTTACGATGACCTCATTCGCAGCGCCGATGGCACGACCGCCGGGTGGCTGGGCGTGCTGGCGGGGTATTCCATCGCCTGGCTCGGGTTCGCGGCGGTGATCGCGGGGGTGCAGGTGGCGCTGCTTTATGGCGGTGTGATCGATATGCTGGGGATCGCGAAGTCATCCGTGATTGCCGGGGGGCTGTTGATCGTCGTGGGGGCGTTCCAGTTCACCCGCGCCAAGGAAGTCTGTCACGGGGTGTGCCACAGTCCGATGACCTATTTCCTGGGGCATTGGCGCACCGGCTTTGGCGGCGGCGTGCGCATGGGGCTTGGGTTGGGCGCGTTCTGCGTGGGCTGTTGCTGGGGCTTCATGGCGCTGGGGTTCGTGGGCGGCGTGATGAGCCTGCTTTGGATGGGCCTTGCCACGCTATTCATGGTATTGGAGAAACTGCCGCAGATCGGGCACCGGGTGATCCGGCCGATGGGTGTGGCGCTGATCGCGGGCGGGGTGGCGGTTCTGGCCGCGCCGCTGGTAACAGGAGGATAGAGCATGGCTTTGACACGCCGGAAAGAGGCCGACAAGCTGCCGGTGTCGCAGCGCATCGACAACCGGATGGCCAACCCCAAGCGACGCAAGATGACGCCGACCGACTGGGCCATCAAGGGCGAGCTGTTCCTGAACTGCTCTTGCACCGTGTTCTGTCCCTGCGTCGTGAGCCTTGGGGCGCACCCGCCCACCGAAGGGCATTGTCATGCGTGGATGGCGATTGCGATCGACGAGGGCCATTACGAGAGCGAGGACCTGTCGGGTCTGAATGTCGGCCTTCTGGTGGATATCCCCGGGCGCATGGGCGAGGGCAACTGGAAGGTGGCGGCCTATGTGGACGAGCGCGCGAGTGGCAAGGCCTATAACGGGATCCTGCAGATTTTCAGCGGCGCGGCGGGGGGCACGACGGGCCTCTTCACAATGCTGGTGAGCGAGATCATCGGGGCGGAGCGCGAGAAGGTCGAGATCGTGCGCGATGGCAAGAAGCGCGGGCTTTACATCGGGCGAAAGATCCAGGGCGAGATCGAGATGATCGACGGGGCGAGCCCGGATCATCCTGTGATGGTGACGAACTCGAAATACTGGATGGGGCCGGACATCATCGCCGCGAAGGGCACGAAAAGCCGGGTGCGGGATTATGGCCGGGTCTGGGATTTCGGCGGCATGTCGGCGGAGGTGTGTCCGATCGACTGGAAAGGTCCGAAGTAGGGGCGCCTGCGATGATCACACCCGAATATTGCCGCATGATGGCGCGGTACAACGCATGGCAGAACCGGCAGCTGACAGAGGCGCTGGACGCACAGCCGCTGGAGGTGCTGACCGAGGATCGCGGGGCGTTCTTCGGCTCGATCCTGGGCACGCTGAACCATTTGCTGTGGGGTGACCGAATGTGGATGGCGCGGTTCGATCCCTCGGTGGAGGCGCCGAAGGTCGGCGTGAAGAAGAGCGTGGAGATGCATCCGACGCTGGGGGCGTGGAGTGCGGAGCGGTATCAGGTGGACGGCAAGATCGGGCATTGGGCCAATGCGTTGCGGGCGATGGACCTGACCGGCGACCTGCGGTGGTATTCCGGCACGCTGGGGCGGGACATGGTGACGCCGCGCGCCTTGTGCGTCACGCACATGTTCAACCACCAGACCCATCACCGGGGGCAGGTGCATGCGATGATGACCGCCGCCGGGCTGGAGGCGCCGGTGAGTGACCTGTTCCTGATGCCCGGGGAGGGCTGAGCCGATGCTGGCCTTTGTCCTGGCGCTGGTGGTTATCGTGGCCGTCGCCTTTAGCCTGGGGCGGGGGCGCATGGGTGGACGCCTCGGCGGACCCGGGAATAAGCCCGCCAAACGCGCGTGCAAGTGGAGCGAGACCGGCAACAGCAATGGCCGGTTCGTCGAGTATCGCTGTGCGGCCTGCGGGGTCGCGGCCTATTCCGCCACCGGCGAAGCGCCGGTGATCTGCAAAAGCAACCTGAAGGGATCTGTCTGATGCCGATGATTTCCCTGTCGCGCCGGTTGCGGCGCACGCCTTTTTCCGAGGGGGTCGAGGCCGCCGGGGTGAAAGGTTACACGGTTTACAACCACATGCTGTTGCCGACGGTCTTTCGGTCGGTCGAGGAGGATTACCGTCACCTGAAGGACGCGGTGCAGGTCTGGGACGTGGCCTGCGAGCGGCAGGTGGAGTTGCGCGGCCCGGATGCGGGGCGACTGATGCAGATGCTGACGCCGCGCGACCTGCGGGGGATGACGGCGGGGCAGTGTTATTACGTCCCCATCGTGGACGAGACGGGGGGGATGCTGAATGACCCGGTGTCGGTGAAGTTGGCCGAGGATCGCTGGTGGATCTCGATTGCCGACAGTGACCTGCTTTACTGGGTGAAGGCCACGGCGCATGGCTGGCGGCTGGACGTGCTGGTGGACGAGCCGGACGTGTCGCCTTTGGCCGTGCAGGGGCCGAAGGCGGAGGAACTGATGGCGCGGGTCTTTGGCGAGGGCATTCGCGACGTTCGGTTCTTCCGCTTTGGCGTGTTCGACTTCCAGGGACGGGACATGGTGATCGCGCGGTCGGGCTATTCCAAGCAGGGCGGCTTCGAGATCTATGTCGAGGGCGAAGATATCGGAATGCCGCTTTGGAATGCGCTGATGGAGGCGGGCCGCGATCTGGATGTGCATGCGGGCTGTCCCAATCTGATCGAGCGGGTCGAAAGCGGGCTGCTGAGCTATGGCAACGACATGACCGACGACAACACGCCGCATGAATGCGGGCTGGGGCGGTTCTGCAACACGCAGAGCGCCATTGGGTGTATCGGGCGTGACGCGCTGCTCAGGGTGTCGAAGGAAGGGCCGGTGCAGCAGATCTGTGCGATTGCCATCGACGGCCCGAAGGTGCCGCCCTGTGACAGGTGGTGGCCGGTCACGGCGAATGGCAAGCGGGTGGGGCGGGTGAGTTCCGCCGCGTGGAGCCCGGATTTCAACACCAACGTGGCCATCGGCATGGTGCGGATGACCCATTGGGATGCAGGCACCGAGGTGCAGGTGGAGGCGCCGGATCAGGTCCGGCGCGGGGTGGTGCAGGAAGGTTTCTGGAACTGAGCGAGATCTGACGGCGGAGCGAGGGGCCAGCCCCTCGCGCTCCCCGGAGTATTTCGCGAACAGTGAAAGCGGCGCGCGCCGGCCGGACCCAACATGCCTTGCGGGCGTTGTGCCTATGAGGCGGGAGATGCGCTCAAGCCCTGGGAGGCTTGGGTGTTTTTGGAACGATGAAAGCGGGGGAGCCTCGCTAAGCAAGACAGGAGATTGGACATGTTCAACGCATTGGTTGTCGAGAAGGACGAAGAGAGCGGCAAGACCTCGGCGGAGGTCAAGCAGATCGGGATCGACGACCTGCCAGAGGGCGAGGTGACGGTCGCGGTCGAGTATTCGACGGTGAATTACAAGGACGGGCTGTGTATCGGGCCGGGCGGCGGGCTGGTGCGCAAGTATCCGCACGTGCCGGGGATCGATTTTGCCGGGACGGTCGAGGAGAGCTCTGACGGCCGGTACAGCCCCGGTGACAAGGTGGTGCTGACCGGATGGCGCGTGGGCGAGGCGCATTGGGGCGGTTATGCCCAGAAGGCGCGGGTCAAGGCCGACTGGCTGGTGCCGCTGCCCGACGGCCTCGATACGCGGCAGGCGATGGCCGTGGGCACCGCCGGGTTCACCGCGATGCTGGCCGTCATGGCGCTGGAGGACCAGGGGCTGAAGAAAGGCCCCGTGTTGGTGACCGGGGCCGCCGGCGGCGTGGGCAGCGTTGCCACGGCGATCCTGGCTAAGCTGGGGCACGAGGTGGCGGCTGTCACCGGGCGACCGGAGCAGGAGGAGTACCTCAAGAGCCTTGGGGCCAGCCAGATCGTGCCGCGCGAGGAGCTGACCGAGGTCACCAAGAAACCGCTGGAGGCGGAAGCCTGGGGCGGCTGCATCGACGCGGTGGCCGGTGCCATGCTGGGCCGGGTGCTGAAGCAGATGGAATATGGCAGCTCGGTCGCGGCCATCGGCCTTGCCGGGGGCGCGGCCATCGAAGGCGCGCTGATCACGCCGTTCATCCTGCGCGGTGTTAACCTCTTGGGGATCGACTCGGTCATGCAGCCTTATGACAACCGCCTGCGGGCTTGGGAGCGGATCGCCAGGGACCTGCCGATGGACAAGCTGGACGAGATGGTGCAGCCCGCGACCCTGTCGGACCTGCCGGGGCTGGGCCGCGACATCCTGAAAGGCCAGGTCAAGGGCCGCGTCGTCGTCGATGTCAACGCGTGATGATCTGACCATCAGGCTGGTGCGCGACGGCGATGCCGACGCGCTCTGGCCGATCCTGCGCGACGTCGTGCGCGCAGGCGACACCTATGCCATCGAGCCGGACCTGTCGCAGGGCCGGCTGATGGATTACTGGTGCGAGGCCCCGCGCGCGACCTACGTGGCGGAGGCCGGGGGGCGGATCCTGGGCACGTACTACATCAAGACCAACCAGCCCGGCGGCGGCAGCCACGTGTGCAACTGCGGCTACATCACGGCCCCGGCGGCGCGGGGGCGGGGCGTGGCGCGGGCGATGTGCGAGCATTCGCAGGGTGTGGCGGGGGAGCTGGGCTACGAGGCGATGCAGTTCAACTTCGTCGTGACCAGCAACGAGGGGGCCATTGCGCTTTGGACGAAGCTGGGCTTCGAGACGGTGGGGCGGCTGCCTAAGGCGTTCCGGCATCCGAAGCAGGGGCTGGTGGATGCGCTGGTGATGTTCAAGTGGCTGGGGAGCTGAAGTGGCTTGCTCTCTGCGCGCTCGGTCGAGAGGCGGCGGTGGACGATGAAGTGCTACTTGATTGAAGCAAATTACGGCATGCCGGATTTCCTGGATTACGTGTTCGCGCGTGCACCGGACTATGGTGAGCGGATCCACAATGACGATTATGAAGGCGAATGGGTTCCAGGCCGTGACATGAAATACGAGCATGGCGGGCCAAGCTCGTACGGCGCCACTGTAAAGGGCGGGCGGTTCACGGACCAGACCCGTGCCGAGTTCCAGAAGCTCTGGTGCGTGAGCCGTCCCAAGGCAGATCGAAGGTTTGACGTCATAAAGCCATTCGATGCAATCCTCGATTCCATCCCCTTGTTTTCAGAGCGTCTCAAGGACGCGATCGAAGTGGTCGATCCTGCTTTGTTCGAATTCGTGCGCATGGATCAAACCTGGGATGATGTCCACAAGGCGCCAATATCGGGTGGGCCGTTTTATCTGGCCAATCTTCTGGCGCGCCGGGATTGCTGGGATCAGGACCGCACGCGGATCGTGCCTCAGAAGCGTGGCGACGGCAGCTATTTCAATACGATTTCGGGGTCCGGGCGCGCTGTGCTGCGGTCTCGTGTGAAAGATGCGCTGATCTGGCGTGATACCCTGACCAAAACCGTCGTCTGCACCGATGCGTTCAAGGGGATGGTTGAAGCCGTTGGCTGCAAGGGCTGGTGGTTTCGGGAAATCGCCGTGACGGACGACAGGTAGGGCTGTTCCAAGGAGTCCAAGCCCGGTAGTTGGTGCGCGACGGGGGGGACGCAGGCGGGTTGCACCTGGAAGCGCGTGGGTTTTCACCCACCCTACGGCACGGATGGCGTTTCATTTCGGGAAATCATGGGACCGCCGGACCGGGATCCGGGAAATCATGGACCTATAGGCGGATTCGTGCGAATCGCGCCATGGAACCGCGCCGGATTCGGAGGTGGATTCGGTGAATCCGTACCCTGTGCCCCCGTATTTGGATCGCATTGGAAGAAAATTTTGGGAAAACGTGGGAAAAATGCGCTCGGGTAATTTCATACCATATATTGTGTTGAGTTTTGTCAGTTCCGCTAGGTTGTGCGTCAAAATGGCTTTTATCGGCACATGATGTTGTTTGAGCGGGGGTCCAAAATCAATATCCTGTAGCTAAACGCGTCACTTTTTCATTGAGTTCCATAAAGTACCATGTCATACCTTTAACCACGATGAGGACGGACACAGGGGCACACAACGACCCCGAATAAAACAAAGACCAGAGCAGGTTTCATACAGGCGCCCGCTTCATCAGAACGAAGAGATCCGGCGCGCGGGCGAGCAGACATCCCCCCAGGTGGCGCGCGCAGCTGGACACCCCGCGAGAGTGGGACGAGGGCGGCGGATTGGGCAGTGGCAGCAGCTCAATCCGCCGTTTCGTGTTTCGGACGGTATTTTTTGAAACGCGGGGGGGCGAGGGACGGGCCGGACAGTGGTTCTGAGCTTCAGAGGCGAGTTCAACCAGAAGGTTGACGGCAAGGGTCGGATGTCGATCCCTGCCGATTTTCGCGCTGTGCTGGCCGATGGCGATCCGCGCTGCCCCGAAGCCCCGTTGCCGCGTGTTGTCGTGCTGCACGGGCCTCACCTGAAAAATTGTCTTCACGCCTACACGATCGATGCCATGGCCGAGATCGAGGAAGGCATCCGCAAGCTGCCGCGCGGGTCGGATGCGCGCAAGCGCGCCAGCCGCATGATTCTTGGGAAATCCTGGGACACGGAAGTGGACAAGGATGGGCGTATCGTGCTGCCCCAGCGCCTGCGCCAGCAGATCGGCCTGGAAGGCGAGGCGGTGATGGTCGCGATGGGCGACTATTTCGAGATCTGGAACGCGGCCACCTATGACGAGGTCGAGGCGGCGGAAACCGCGGCCTTCCTGGAAGAGCAGGACGGCGATTTCGATCCGCTGACCCTGATCGATCCGCCCGGGGAGGACTGAACGATGGGGAGTGCTGCCGCAAACAATCCCCATGTTCCCGTTCTGATAGAGCCGATCCTGCGCGCCGTGGCGCCCGTGGCCGGCACGTGGCTGGATGGAACGCTGGGCGCGGGTGGCTATACCCGCCGCTTGCTGGAAGCCGGGGCCGACAGGGTGATCGGCGTGGACCGCGACCCGCTGGCGATTCAAATGGCGGCGGACTGGGCGGACGACCGGGTGGAACTGGTGCAGGGGACGTTCTCGAAGCTGGATGAGTATGGGCAGGACCTGGATGGCGTGGTGCTGGACCTTGGCGTGTCGTCGATGCAGCTGGACCGGGCCGAGCGGGGGTTTTCCTTCATGAAGGACGGGCCGCTGGACATGCGGATGAGCCAGGACGGGCTGAGTGCCGCGGATATGGTCAATTCCATGGAAGAGGCGGAGCTGGCGGACATCCTGTTTCTTTACGGCGAGGAGCGGGCCAGCCGGCGGATAGCAAAGGCCATCGTGAAGAAGCGCGAGGACGTGCCGATTGTCACGACGCTGCAACTGGCGGAAATCATCGAGGGATGCCTGCCGCGGCCCAAGCCGGGGCAGGTGCATCCGGCGACGCGCAGCTTCCAGGCGATCCGCATCGCGGTGAACGACGAGTATGGCGAGCTGGTCGAGGGGCTGGAGGCCGCCGAGCGCGCGCTGAGGCCGGGCGGGCATCTGGCCGTGGTGACGTTTCATTCCATCGAGGACCGTATGGTCAAACGCTTTTTGGCCGAGAAGACCGGGAACACCGGCGGCGGCAGCCGGCACGCGCCGGTGGTGGAGCGCGACCCGCCGACATTTCGGCAGGACACGCGCAAGGCCATCGGGCCGGATGACGCGGAGCTGGCCGATAATCCGCGGGCGCGCAGTGCCAAGCTGCGCGTGGCGCAGCGCACGGAGGCCGCGGCGCGGCCGGTGGACAGGGGCAGCATCGGGATGCCGATGCTGAAGACGCATAATCGACGAGGGGACAGGTAATGCGCAGTTTCTTCTACGTTTTGACCGCCGTTATGGTCATCGGTCTGGCCTTCTGGGCCTACCGCGAGAACTATGAAACGCAGGCCGCGCAGTCGCGGTCGGAAGCCGTGCAGCAAAAGATTGCCGACCAGCGGCAACGCTTGCGGGTGCTGAACGCGGAATGGGCCTACCTGAACCGGCCGGACCGCCTGCGCGACCTGGTGGAGATCAATTTCGACCAGCTGGGGCTTTTGCCGTTCCAGCCCTACCAGTTCGGCAAGATCGACCAGGTGTCTTATCCGACTGAGGGCGAATTGCCGATTTCCAATGTCATCGACGTGATGGAACGGGAGCAGCAGCCATGATCCGCACACCCCTGCGCCCGCTGGCGCGTATCCTCAAGGCCCGGGAAGCGGGCGAGAACCCCGATGCTATCGAGCGCGAGAACATCCGGCTGCGCCATGAAGAGATGCGTGACCGGGCCCGGATGCGGGCCGAAGGGCGGCTGTTGGTCATGGGGGCGTTCTTTGTTTGCGCCTTTGCCGTGATCGGCGGACGGATGGGCGTGCTGGCCAATTCCGAGCCGGCCGAGCCGCGCACCGGGATCGCCGGTGCCGATATCCTGGCGCAGCGGGCCGATATCGTGGACCGCGAGGGGCGCATCCTGGCGACGAATTTCGAGACCTACAGTCTGTATGCGCAACCCCAGCAGATGGTCGAGCCCGAGCGCGCCGCCGAGGAACTGACCGCGATTTTCCCCGACCTGAAGGTGGAGCGGCTGAAGAAGGATTTCACCGGCAAACGCAAGTTCCTGTGGGTGAAGAAGAAACTGAGCCCCGAGCAGCGCCAGGCGGTGCATGACATCGGCGAGCCGGGGCTGCTGTTCGGCCCGCGCGAGATGCGGCTTTATCCCAATGGCAAACTGGCGGCACATCTGCTGGGCGGCGCGAGCTTCGGGCGTGAAGGCGTGCACGCCGCCGAGGTGATCGGCGTTGCGGGTGTCGAGAAATATTATGACAAGCGACTGCGCGACCCGAGTATGGGCCACAAGCCGTTGCAACTGTCTATCGACCTGTCAGTGCAGTCCGCGGTCGAGCGGGTATTGCAGGGCGGCATGATGCTGATGAATGCCAAGGGCGCGGCGGCTGTGCTGATGGAAGTGCAGACCGGCGAGGTCGTGGCGCTGGCCAGCTTGCCGGACTTCGACCCCAATGACCGTCCGCGCCCGCCGATCAAGGGCGAAAAGCCGGGCGACAGCCCGCTGTTCAATCGGGCGGTGCAGGGGGTGTACGAGCTGGGCTCGGTCTTCAAGGCGTTCACCATCGCGCAGGCGTTGGACCTTGGGCTGGTGAACCCCGCGACGATGATCGACACCAAGGGGCCGCTGCGGTTCGGCAAGTACCGAATCCGGGATTTCCGCAATTACGGCAGCGAGTTGGACGTGAAGACGGTATTGGTCAAGTCGTCGAACATCGGCACCGCGCGGATCGCGCAGATGATCGGGATCGACCGGCAGCAGGATTTCCTCAAGTCGCTTGGCTTTTTCGAGCCGACGTCGTTCGAGATCGTCGAGGCAGAGAGCGGCAAACCGCTGTTGCCCAGCAAATGGACCGACCTGTCGCTGATGACGATTTCCTATGGGCACGGTCTTTCGTCTAGCCCGCTGCACCTGGCGGCGGGTTATGCCACGATTGCCAATGGCGGCCGGTTGGTGAAGCCGACACTGATCAAGCAGCCCAAGGGCCAGATGGCGCCGCGGGTGATGTCGGAGCGGGCGGCGGGACAGACGATGCAGATGCTGCGCAGCGTGGTGACCGAGGGCACGGCGTCTTTCGCCGAGGTCGATGGCTACGCGGTGGGCGGCAAGACCGGCACGGCTGACAAGCCCAAGCCCAGCGGCGGGTATTACGAGGACAAGGTGATCGCCACCTTTGCCAGCGTGTTTCCCGCGCACGATCCGCGCTACGTGCTGGTCGTGACGCTGGACGAGCCGGTGGAGACGACGGGGTCCGAGCCGCGCCGCACGGCGGGCTGGACCGCGGTGCCGGTGGCGGCAGAAATCACACGTCGCGTTGCACCGCTTCTGGGGCTGCGACCCGAGATTGAACCCGCGCCATTAACAGGTATAACGCTGACATCGAATTGACGGGTTGAGACAAAGGCCGACGGCGTGGGGCAGAGCAAATCCTTGGCAGAGCTGGGCTTGACCGCCCAGGGGGGCCGGCGGGCCGAGATCAGCGGGCTGGCGGTGGACAGTCGCGAGGTAAGGGACGGGTTCCTGTTCGCCGCGCTGCCCGGCAGCCGCGTGCATGGCGGCGAGTTCATTTCCTACGCGCTACGGATGGGGGCGGGGGCGATCCTGACCGATCCGGAGGGCGTTGCGTTGGCGGCCGAGGAGCTGGCGGCAAGCGAGGCGGCGCTTGTGGTGGCCGAGGACCCGCGCCAGACGCTGTCTTTTGCGGCGGCCCTGTGGTTCGGCGCGCAGCCCGAGACGATGGTGGCTGTCACGGGGACCAACGGCAAGACATCGGTGGCGAGTTTCACGCGGCAGATCTGGATGGCGCTGGGGCTGGAGGCAGTCAACCTTGGCACCACGGGGGTCGAAGGCGCGTGGGAGGCACCGCTGGCGCATACCACGCCCGAGCCGATCACGCTGCACCGGGTGCTGGCCGAGGCCGAGGCGCAGGGCATCACCCATGCCGCTATGGAAGCGTCGAGCCACGGGCTGGCGCAGCGGCGGCTTGACGGCGTGCGGTTGGTGGCGGCGGGGTTCACGAACCTCAGCCAGGACCACCTGGATTACCACGCCGACTTTGACGACTACTTCAACGCCAAGGCCGGGCTGTTCGAGCGGGTGCTGCCCGAGGACGGCGTGGCCGTAATCAACGTGGATGATCCGCGCGGGCCGGGCATGGCTGACGTGGCTTACGGCCGGGGGCAGGATGTGCTGGCCGTGGGCCGGGCCGAAGGGGCGGACCTGCGGATTCTGAACCGGGTGTTTTCGCCCACGGGGCAGACCTTGCGGTTTTCGTGGCGGGGGCAGGTGCACCAGGTGGAATTGAACCTGATCGGCGGCTTTCAGACCGACAACGTGATGCTGGCCGCGGGGCTGGCCATCGGCGCAGGGGCGGACCCGGACCGGGTGTTCGCGACGCTGCCGGTGATGCGCACGGTGCGGGGCCGGATGCAGCTGGCGGCGACGCGCTCCAGCGGGGCGGCGGTGTTCGTGGATTACGCGCATACGCCCGAGGCGGTGTCGACCGCGCTTTACGCGCTGCGCCCGCATGTGCTGGGCCGAATGGTGGCTATCGTGGGCGCGGGCGGCGACCGGGACCGGGGCAAGCGCCCCCTGATGGGCCGGGCGGCGGCGGAAAATGCCGACGCGGTGATCGTGACCGACGACAACCCGCGCAGCGAGGCGCCGGGCGACATTCGCGCCGCCGTGATGGAAGGCGTGCGCCAGGCGGGGGGCGAGGACCGGGCCATCGAAGTGGGCGACCGGGCCGAGGCGATTCTGCGCGGCGTCGACATGCTGGGGCCGGGCGATGCGCTGCTTATTTGCGGCAAGGGGCACGAGACCGGGCAGGTCGTGGGCGACGATATCTTTCCCTTCGACGATTGCGAACAGGCCAGCGTGGCGGTCTCGGCCCTGGACGGGGGCGTGGCGTGAGCGACTTGTGGACAGCGCAGGAGGCCGCGGCGGCCACGGGCGGGCGCAGCACCTGCGACTGGACCGCGACGGGCGTGTCGATCGACACCCGGACGCTGGCGCCGGGCGATCTGTTCGTGGCGCTTAAGGATGTGCGCGACGGGCATGACTTCGTGGCGCAGGCGCTGGAAAAGGGCGCGGCGGCGGCGCTGGTCGACCGTGTGCCTGAGGGCGTGGCCGAAGACGCGCCGCTCTTGATCGTGGACGAGGTTCTGCCGGCGTTGGAGGATCTGGGCCGAGCGGGTCGGGCGCGCACCGACGCGAAGGTCGTGGCGATCACCGGGTCCGTGGGCAAGACCTCGACCAAGGAGATGATGCGCGCGGCCCTCAAGGGGCAGGGGCGGACCCATGCCGCGGAGGCCAGTTACAATAATCACTGGGGCGTGCCGCTGACGCTGGCGCGGATGCCGCGCGACACCGAGTTCGCGGTGATCGAGATCGGGATGAACCACCCCGGCGAAATCTCTCCATTGGCCGTGATGGCGCGCCCGCATGTTGCGCTGATCACCACCATTGCGGCGGCGCATCTGGAGGCGTTCGAGAATATCGAGGGGATCGCCCGGGAAAAAGCCGCGATCTTCGACGGGTTGGAGCCGGGCGGTACAGCGGTGATCAATGCCGATGTGGGCACGGCGGATATCCTGTTTCAGGCCGCGAAGGCCAAGGCGGGCACGATCGTGCGGTTCGGCACCGCGGAGGCGGCCGAGTTGCGGTTGACCGACGTGACGGTTCATGACGCCGCCACGGTGGGCAAGGCAGAGGCCGGGGGCGAAGACATCCTGTTCAAGGTCGGCACGCCGGGACGGCATTTCGCGCTGAACGCGCTGGCGGTGATCGCGGCGGCCGAGGCGATGGGGGCGGACCGCGACGTGGCGGTCTGCGACCTTGGGCTGTGGCGGCCCTTCGAGGGGCGCGGCACGCGCGAGACGCTGGTTCTGGACGCGGTCGAGGAGGCGATGTCGATCGAGCTGATCGACGACGCGTTCAACGCAAACCCCACCTCGATGGCCGCGGCGCTGGAAGTTTTGGCGGCTGCCCGTGTGAAAGATGACATCGGCCGGGTGGCTGCGGGGCGCAGGATCGCCATCCTGGGCGACATGCTGGAACTGGGCCCGGACGAGGCGCGGATGCACCGCGAGATTGCCGACCTGCCGTTCGTCAGGGATGTGCAGGTCATCCATTGTGTCGGCCCGCGCATGAAAACGCTTTACGAGGCGTTGCCGGAGGCGCAAAGGGGCCGCTGGACGGAAACCGCCGCGGAGCTTGCGGCAGAGGTGCACCGGCTGGTGGATGCGGGCGACGTGATCCTGGTGAAAGGCTCGAAGGGCAGCCGCGTCAGCGAAGTTGTCACCGCGCTGCGCCGTCTGGCGCAGGCCGTCGCGGAAAAAGAGGACGTTTGAATGCTCTACTGGTTAACCGAATTGTCGGATGGCGGCGATGTCTTCAACCTCTTTCGCTACATCACTTTCCGGTCGGGCGGGGCGTTCCTGACGGCGCTGGTATTCGGTTTCATCTTCGGGCGACCGCTGATCAACGTGCTGCGCAAGACCCAGGGCAAGGGCCAGCCCATTCGCAATGACGGGCCAGAGGGGCACCTGGCGAAGTCGGGCACGCCCACCATGGGGGGCTTGCTGATCGTGGGGGCGCTGCTGACCTCGACCCTGTTCTGGGCACGGTTGGACAACCCGTTCGTGTGGCTGGTGCTGTTCGTGACCATGTCCTTCGGCCTGATCGGGTTCTGGGACGATTACGCCAAGGTCAGCAAGCAGAACCACAAGGGCGTGCCGGGCAAGGTGCGGCTGGGGCTGGGTTTTCTGATCGCAGGCATCGCAGCCTATTGGGCCAGCATGTATCACCCAAGCGAGTTGCAGTATCAACTGGCGCTGCCGGTGTTCAAGGACACGCTGATCAACATGGGGCTGTTCTTCATCCCCTTCGCGATGTTCGTGATCGTCGGCGCGGCCAACGCGGTGAACCTGACCGATGGCCTCGATGGGCTGGCGATCATGCCGGTGATGATCGCGGCCGTGACGCTGGGGATCATCGCCTATGCGGTGGGGCGCGTGGACTTTACCGAGTACCTGGACGTGCATTACGTGCCGGGGACGGGCGAGATCCTGGTTTTCGTGGCGGGGCTGGCCGGGGGGGGCCTCGGGTTCCTGTGGTATAACGCGCCGCCG
Source organism: Roseovarius sp. SK2 (assembly GCF_028807495.1). NCBI lineage: Bacteria > Pseudomonadati > Pseudomonadota > Alphaproteobacteria > Rhodobacterales > Roseobacteraceae > Roseovarius > Roseovarius sp. SK2. Next base: position 475,990 of record NZ_JARAMK010000001.1, on the reverse strand, counting down.
GCCGCCGTCTTCATGGGCGACACCGGGTCGCTGGCCCTAGGCGGGGCGCTGGGGGCCATCGCGGTGGCGGCCAAGCACGAGATCGTGCTGGGCATCGTCGGCGGCATCTTCGTGGTCGAGGCGCTGTCGGTCATCATCCAGGTGTTCTATTTCAAGCGGACCGGCAAGCGGGTGTTCCTGATGGCGCCGATCCACCATCACTACGAGAAGAAGGGCTGGGCCGAGCCGCAGATCGTGATCCGGTTCTGGATCATCGCGATCATCCTCGCGATGATCGGTCTGGCGACGCTGAAGGTGCGGTGATGGCGACGGTCCGTGACACTACTGCGATGATCGCCGGGATGGCGCCGGTGCGCGACCCCGAGACATGGCATTTCTGCACGACGGACGACCGGGAGTTGGCGGCACGGGCGCGGCCCCATGCGCTGGCGGTGTTTGGCGAGGAGGAGGGTACCTCGCTGATCCTGCCGGACGAGGCGGCGCGGGATCTGGGCTTTGCGGTGGAAATGCCGATGAGCCGGATCACGTTGTCGGTGCATTCGGCATTGGATGGAGTGGGGCTGACGGCGGCGGTGGCGACTGCGCTGGCCGGCGCGCATATCCCCTGCAACGTGGTGGCGGCCTATCACCACGATCATGTCTTTGTGCCCGAGGAATTGGCCGAGGACGCGGTGGCGATCCTGCGGGATGTGGCGCGGGGCGCCGAGTGATCGCGGAATTCTGGCCAAGGGGCGCGGGATCGGGTAGCGAAAGGCAGACACCAATCAGGAGGCGTGCGGCGTGATTCCGGTTCGGGGAGTGGAAGGGCAATGCGTGGCGGTGCTGGGCCTCGGGCGGTCGGGCCTGTCGGCGGCACGGGCGCTGAAGGCGGGCGGCGCGGACGTGTTGTGCTGGGACGACAATCCGGCGGCGCGGGAAGGCGCCGCCGAGGAAGGGTTCGACATCCGGCAGTTCCGGTCGGCCGCGGATTTTGCCGATGTGGGCAGCCTGATCGTCAGCCCGGGCATTCCGCATCTTTACCCTGAGCCGAACAAGGTGGTGGCCGCAGCCCAGGAGGCGGGCGTGCCGGTGGACAACGATATCGGCATGTTCTTCCAGTCGCTCGCGACCAAGGAGTGGGACAGCTTCGACACGCCGCCGCGGGTGATCGCGGTGACCGGGTCGAACGGGAAATCGACGACCTCGGCCTTGATCCACCACATTTTGCAGGAGGCGGGGCGCGAGGTGCAGTTGGCCGGGAATATCGGGCGCGGCGTGCTGGATATCGACCCGCCGGGGGATGGTGGCGTGGTGGTGCTGGAACTGTCGAGCTACCAGACCGAGCTTGCCCGGGCGCTGACGCCGGACGTGGCGGTGTTTACCAACCTCAGCCCCGATCACCTGGACCGGCATGGCGGGCTGGGCGGCTATTTCGCGGCCAAGCGGCGGCTGTTTGCCGAAGGCGGGCCGGACCGCGCCGTGATTGGCGTGGACGAACCGGAGGGGCTGTTCCTGGCCGGGCAACTGGCGGAAGGGCCGGGCGATGACCGGGTGATCCGGGTGTCGGTGGACCGCAAACTGACCGGGCCGGGATGGCAGGTCTTTGCCCGCAAGGGGTTTCTGTCGGAATACCGCAAGGCGCGGCAGGTGGCGTCGATCGACCTGCGCCGGATCAAGGGCCTGCCGGGGGCGCATAACCACCAGAATGCCTGTTGCGCCTTTGCCGCGTGCCGGACGCTGGGGCTGAGCCCCAAGGTGATCGAGGCCGCGATGCAGAGCTTTGCGGGCCTGCCGCATCGCAGCCAGCTGGTGGCCGAGAAGAACGGTGTGAGTTTCGTCAACGACAGCAAGGCGACCAACGTGGATGCGGCGCTGATGGCGCTTTTGGCGTTTGACCGGATCCGCTGGATCTGCGGCGGGCTAGAGAAAGAGGGCGGGTTGGCCGGATTGAAGGACGGTCTGCCCAATGTCGCGAAGGCTTATGTCATCGGGCGCGAGGCGGCGGGGTTCGCGCTGCAACTCGGTGATGTCGATGCGGAGGTCTGCACGACGATGAGCCATGCGGTGATGCGGGCGATGGAGGATGCGCAGCCCGGTGAGATCGTGTTGCTGGCCCCGGCGGCGGCGAGTTTCGATCAATATGACAGCTTCGAGCGGCGGGGCGAGGATTTCATCGCCGAGGTCAAGGCGCGGCTTTGACAGGACGCCCCGAGAGGGAGGTCTCCCGGGTCAAGCCCGGGGCAGGCAGGGCCGCCCGGGACGGGGTGGTTCTGGTGTGAGCGTCGCGCCGGCGAGGGGCCAGCCCCTCGCGCTCCCCGGAATATTTTTGGCCAGAAGAAGAGCGCGTCAGGTGGCGGCGGCGATGGCGGTGCCGGCGGCCCAGCCCGAGGACCAGGCCCATTGAAAGTTGTAGCCGCCGAGCCAGCCGGTGACGTCGACGGCCTCGCCGATCATGTAGAGGCCCGGGACGTCGCGGCTTTGCATGGTTTTCGATGAAATGCGGTCGGTGGCGATGCCACCAAGGGTGACTTCGGCGGTGCGGTAGCCTTCGGAGCCGGTGGGCTTGAGCTGCCATTGGCGCAGGGCGTCGGTGATTTCAGTAAGACGCGCGTCGGACTGGTCCGCGAGATTGCCGTTGAGGGCGAGCGCGGGGGCGAGGTGGTCGATCAGGCGGGTGGGCAGGTGACGGGCAAGCTCGGTGGTGAGAGCGCGGCGGCCCTCGGTCTTGCGCTGGGTGCGCAGGGTGTCATAGAGCGTCGCGTCGGGGTCGAGGTCGACGATGATGGCATCGCCTTCGTGCCAGTAGGAGGAGGCTTGCAGGACCGCGGGCCCTGAGAGGCCGCGATGGGTGAAGAGGACGGCCTCGGTGAAGGCGGTGTCGCTTGCCGTGACGCGGGCAGGCGCCGCGACGCCGGAGATGGGGGCGAAGCGCTGGTCGGAGAAGGTTAGCGGGACGAGGGCGGGGCGCGTGTCGGTCACGGTGTGGCCGAACTGGCGTGCGATATCGTAGGCGAGGCCGGTGGCGCCCATGGCGGGGATCGACTTGCCGCCTGTGGCCAGCACGAGGTTGCGCGCGGTGACGCTGTGGCGCGTGCCCTCGCGGTCGAGGGTGACGGTGAAGCGGGCGCCGTCATGGGAGATTTCGCCCACGGCGGTTTGCAGCCAGAGGTCGGCGCCCGCCGCGGTCATCTCGTCCCGCAGCATCTGGATGATCTGGGGGGATTTGCCGTCGCAGAAAAGCTGGCCCAGCGTCTTTTCGTGCCAGGTGATGCCGTGGCGGGCGACGAGGTCGATGAAATCCCACTGGGTGTAGCGGCTGAGTGCGGATTTGTGGAAATGCGGGTTTGCCCCGAGGAAATTGCCGGGCGCGGTGTGCAGGTTGGTGAAATTGCAGCGCCCGCCGCCGGAGATGCGGATCTTTTCGCCCGGCGCCTTGGCGTGGTCGACGACCAGCGTGTCGGGGCCGGCATGGGCCGCGCACATCATGCCGGCGGCGCCGGCGCCGAGGATGAGGGTTTTGACGTTCATTTTGTTCCCGTGCCCCAGCGGGGGGCGGGCGTCAAGGTGGCGGTGCTGGGTACGGTTCCTGTCATTGGAACGCCGCGCGCTCGGGGGGTGTTGACGTCTCGCAACCCAAGACAAACGGAGGAGTCACATGAACATCCAGACACGACACGATATGCTGACTGCTCAGGACGAGTATCCGACCCGTGTGCCGGGCGAGGAACGACTGAGCCAGCGCAAGGACCCTGTCCTGTGGTCGGACTGGTCCGAAGACGCGCCGATCGGCAAGGACGAGGCGGAGCATTATGCCGAGAACGGTTACCTGGTGCGCCGCGACATGTTCGACGCGGACGAGCTGAAGGTGCTGACCGAGACCGCGGACATGCTGCGCGAGGGCGGCGGGGACATTCCCGACGACGACCTGATCCGCGAACCCGACAGCGAAGCGGTGCGCACCGTCTTTCGTCTCGACGAGCATTCCAAGGCATTCCGCCGTCTGGCCTGCGATCGCCGCCTGGCTGGCGTGGCCGAGTTCCTTCTGGGCGACGCGGTGTACTTGCACCAGTCGCGGCTGAACTACAAACCGGGGTTCGCCGGGAAGGAGTTCTACTGGCATTCGGATTTCGAGACCTGGCACGCGGAGGACGGGATGCCGCGGATGCGCGCGGTGTCGGCCTCGGTTTTGCTGACGCCGAACGGGCCGCATAATGGCCCGCTGCTGCTGGTGCCGGGGTCACAGGACGTGTTCATCAGCTGCGTGGGCGAGACGCCCGAGGATAATCATGCCACCTCGCTGAAGGAGCAGAAGGTGGGCGTGCCGCAGCCCGGCACGATCGACCGGATGGCGCAGGAGGCGGGCGGCATTGCCTCGGCGCAGGGGGACACCGGCACGGTGATCTTCTTTGACTGCAACACGCTGCACGGCTCGAACGGGAACATCACGCCCGATCCGCGGGCCAACGCGTTCTTCGTCTATAACGCGATGTCGAACGCGCTGACCCGGCCCTATGCGGCCCGCGGTCCCCGGCCCGATTTCCTGGCCAACCGCGAGACGCCCGAAGCGATCCGCACAGTTTCGGGCAAACTGACCGGCTAAAGACGGCCCGGTGGGGTGTAGAACGCTTCCCACCGGGCAAAACTGCTGCTATACTGGACAGAACGCCCCCGGTCTAAAGAGGGGCAAGAGGCAGTGTTCGGCGGATTCAAATGACAGAAATGGTGTATGGTGCGGCCCCCGTGCAGGGTGGCGAACCGATCCTCCCCAAATGGTGGCGGACCCTCGACAAGTGGTCGATCTCCTGCGTGCTGATCCTGTTCGGGATCGGGCTTTTGCTGGCGCTGGCGGCCTCGGTGCCGCTGGCCGAGAAAAACGGGTTCGAGCAGTTTCATTACGTCAAGCGGCAGGCGGCGTTCGGCTTCATGGCGCTGGCGGTGATGCTGCTGACGTCGATGATGAGCCCGCTTCTGGTGCGGCGCCTGGCGGTGCTGGGCTTTGTCTTGGCGTTCGCGGCGATGGCGATGCTGCCGTTTTTCGGCACGGATTTCGGCAAGGGCGCGGTGCGTTGGTACAGCCTTGGGTTCGCCAGCCTGCAGCCATCGGAATTTCTGAAGCCCGGTTTCGTGGTGGTGGCCGCGTGGATGATGGCGGCCAGCAAGGAGATCAACGGCCCGCCGGGGATACGGCTGAGCTTTGTGCTGGCGGTGCTTATCGTGCTGATGCTGGCGATGCAGCCGGATTTCGGGCAGGCCTGCCTGGTGCTGTTCGGCTGGGGCGTGATGTATTTCGTGGCCGGGGCGCCGATCCTGTTGCTGGTGCTGATCGCGGGCGTCGTGGTGTGCGCGGGCTCGCTGGCCTATTCCAACTCGGAACACTTCGCGCGGCGGATCGACGGGTTCCTGAGCCCGGACGTGGACCCCAACACGCAGCTTGGCTTTGCCACCAACGCGATCCGCGAGGGCGGGTTCTTTGGCGTGGGCGTGGGCGAGGGGTCAGTCAAGTGGTCGCTGCCCGACGCGCATACGGATTTCATCATTGCCGTGGCGGCCGAGGAGTATGGCCTGATCCTGGTGCTGGCGATCATCGCGCTTTACGGCAGCATCGTCGTGCGGTCGTTGAGCCGCCTGATGCGGGAGCGTGATCCGTTCATCCGGCTGGCCGGGGCGGGCCTTGTGGCGATGTTCGGCGTGCAGGCGATGATCAACATGGGTGTGGCGGTGCGGCTGTTGCCGGCAAAAGGCATGACGCTGCCCTTTGTCAGCTACGGCGGGTCGTCGCTGATCGCCACCGGCATCGCGGTGGGGATGCTGTTCGCCTTTACCCGCAGCCGGCCGCAGGGCGAGATCAACGACATCCTGAGAGGCCGTCCGAGATGAGCGAACGGCAACCCCTTCTGGTCATTGCCGCGGGCGGCACGGGCGGGCACATGTTTCCCGCGCAAAGCCTGGCCGAGGCGATGCTGCGGCGGGGGTGGCGTGTGAAGCTGTCGACCGATCCGCGGGGCGCGCGCTATACCGGCGGGTTCCCGCATTCGGTTCAGATCGAGCAGGTGGCGAGTGCGACCTTCGCCCGGGGCGGCATATTCAACAAGCTGGTGGCGCCGTTTCACATTCTTGGCGGGGTGCTGGGCGCGACGCTGCGCATGATGCGCGACAAGCCCGACGTGGTGGTGGGGTTCGGCGGCTATCCGACGATACCGGCGCTGAGTGCGGCGATCCTTCTGCGGCGGCCGCGGATGATCCATGAACAGAACGGCGTTCTGGGGCGGGTGAACAAGCTGTTGGCCAAGCGCGTCGACAAGGTGCTTTGCGGCACCTGGCCGACGGCATTGCCCGAGGGCGTGGAGGGCACCCATGTGGGCAACCCGGTGCGGCTGGCCGTGCATGAACGCGCGGGCGCGGGATACATTCCGCCGGGGGATTACCCGATGTCGATCCTGGTGATCGGCGGCAGCCAGGGCGCGCGCATCCTGAGCGACGTGGTGCCGCCCGCGATAGCGAACCTGCCGATGGAGGTGCTGCGCAACATCCGCGTCAGCCACCAGGCGCGCGACGAGGATGGCGAGCGGGTGGCGAAGCTTTATGCCGAGAACGGGATCGACGCCGATGTGCAGCCGTTTTTCCGCGACGTGCCCGCGCGGATGTCCGAGGCGCAACTGGTGATAAGCCGGGCGGGGGCGAGCAGCGTGGCCGATATCTCGGTCATCGGGCGGCCCGCGATCCTGATCCCCTTTGCCGCCGCCACGGAAGACCACCAGACAGCGAACGCCAAAGGCCTGTCCAAGGCCGGCGGCGCGATCGTGATCCCGGAATCTCGGCTTGAGGTCGACGCGCTTTCGGAGCAGATAGCCTCGGTGCTGACGAATCCCCAAGGGGCGAGCCAGATGGCACAGGCGGCGCTGAGCGTGGGCATGCCCGACGCGGCGCAGGCGCTGGCGGATATAACAGAAGAACTGGCACGGAGCAGACAGTCATGAGGGACCTTTCATTCGAAGGAGCCAAACCGATGAACGCGGCATTGAAACTTCCCGGCGACGTCGGGCCCATTCATTTCGTGGGTATCGGGGGTATCGGCATGTCGGGCATCGCCGAGGTGCTCTTGAACCATGGCTATACCGTGCAAGGCTCGGACCTGAAGACATCCAAGATCACCGACCGGCTGGAGAAGGCCGGCGCGACGATCTTCGAAGGGCAGGAGGCGGCGAACCTCGACGCGGCGCAGGTCGTGGTGATCTCGTCCGCGATCAAGCCGGGCAATGCCGAGTTGGACGAGGCGCGGCGGCGCGGGTTGCCGGTGGTGCGCCGGGCCGAGATGCTGGCCGAGTTGATGCGGCTGAAATCGAACGTCGCGGTGGCCGGGACGCATGGCAAGACGACCACGACGACGATGGTCGCGGCGCTGCTGGATCATGGGAAATACGACCCCACGGTGATCAATGGCGGGATCATCCACGCTTACGGCAGCAATGCGCGCGTGGGGCAAGGCGAATGGATGGTCGTGGAGGCCGACGAGAGCGACGGCACCTTCAACCGGCTGCCCGCCACGATTGCCATCGTGACCAATATCGACCCCGAGCACATGGAGCATTGGGGCACCGAAGAGGCGCTGCACCAGGGGTTCCTGGATTTCGTGTCGAACATTCCGTTTTATGGCCTGGCGATCTGTTGCACCGATGACCCGGACGTGCAGACGCTGGTGGGCAAGATCAGCGACCGGCGTGTGATCACCTTCGGGTTCAACGCGCAGGCCGACGTGCGGGCGAGGAACCTGACCTACGAGGCCGGCGTGGCGCATTTCGACATCGCGTTGCAGGCCGAGGGCATGGTGATCGAAGGCTGCAGCCTGCCGATGCCGGGGGACCATAACGTGTCGAACGCTTTGAGTGCCGTGGCGGTGGCGCGCAGCCTGGGGATGAAAACTGACGAGATCCGCGAGGCGCTGGCGTCCTTCGGCGGCGTGAATCGCCGCTTTACCCGCGTGGGCGAGGTGGACGGCGTGACCATCATCGACGATTACGGACATCACCCGGTAGAGATTGCCGCGGTGCTGAAAGCCGCGCGGCAGGCCACTAAGGGCCGGATCATCGCGGTGCATCAGCCGCACCGGTATAGCCGCTTGCATTCGCTGTTCGACGATTTCTGCGCGTGCTTCAACGATGCGGACGTGGTGGCCATTGCCGAGGTATACGGCGCCGGCGAAGACCCGATCAAGGGCGCCAGCCGCGACGATCTCGTGGCGGGGCTGATTGCCCATGGCCATCGACACGCGCGGGCAATCCTGGGCGAGGATGACCTGGTGCGGTTGGTGCGCGAGCAAGCGAAACCGGGCGACATGGTGGTCTGTCTTGGCGCCGGTACGATCAGCACCTGGGCGAACGGGTTGCCGGAAAAGCTGAAAGGGTAGCGGGCTGGTGACCGGAATTTTTCGAAAATTCCGGAATAGAAAATATGCATTTTCTATTCCGTTTTCTGCGCAGAAAACGGTCGTGACTCCAGGCGGGAGGCATTGAGATGGCCGAGGCCCTGAAACGCCGGATCGGGTTGGGTCTGCTGACGGCTTATGGCGTGGGCGTCATGGTGGGGGCGGGCATCTACGTGCTCGTCGGTGCCGTCGCCGCCGATGCTGGGGTTTGGGCGCCGCTGGCGTTTCTGGTGGCCGGGATCGTGGCCGCGCCGACCGCTTTGTCCTATGCCGAGTTTTCCACGCGCCTGCCGGAAGCGGCAGGCGAGGCGGTTTTCGTCGAGAAGGGGCTGGGCGTGGGCGCGCTCGGAATCGTGGTCGGGCTGGCAATCGTGGCCGCCGGGATCGTGTCCGCCGGGGCGGTGCTGCGCGGTGGCACAGGCTACCTCACGTCGATCACCGGATTGCCGTTCGAGGCGACGGTGGCGGTGATGGGGCTGGCGCTGGTCGCGGTGGCGGTGATCGGCGTTCTGGAAAGCCTTGCGCTGGCGGCGGTGTTCACGGCGGTCGAGCTTTTCGGGTTGGGGCTGGTGATCTTCGCGGGCGCCACGGCAGAGCCCGTCGTGAGCTTTTCCGCCGCGCCGCCGGTCGTCTGGTCGGGCGTGGCGGCGGGGGCTGTGCTGGCCTTTTTCGCCTTTATCGGGTTCGAGGACATCGTGAACATGGCCGAGGAAGTGCGCGATCCGCACCGGACCCTGCCGCGGGCGATCCTGTTGTCGCTGCTGATCACCAGCCTGCTTTACGCGCTGGTATCCTTTGCCGCCGTGCGGGCCGTGCCGCTGGAACGGTTGGCTGTGTCGGAGCAACCGCTGGCGTTGGTCTGGCAGGAGGCACGGGGCGGAAGTGCCGCGTTCCTGTCGGTGATCGCGGTGGCGGCGGCCCTCAACGGTGTGCTGGCGCAGATCGTGATGGCGGCTCGGGTCCTTTTCGGGATGGGCAAGCGGCACGGGGCGCTGGCGATGTTCCACCGCGCGCATCCGCGGCTGGGCACGCCGGTTCTGGCGACGTTGCTGGTGGGCGCAGGTGTGATCGCGGGGGCGCTGGCCCTGCCGGTCGCCGATCTGGCCGAAGTGACCTCGGCCATCCTGCTGTCGGTGTTCGTGCTCGTCAACGCGGCGCTGATCGCGATGAAGTTCAAGAGCCCCGAGGCGCCGTTCCGGGTGCCCATGGCCGTGCCGGTCTTCGGGCTGGTCGCGGCGCTGGCCGCCTTTGGCGTGACGATTGGAGGTGTCGTGTGACCGTAGTCTTGCTGGCCTGTCTGTGGGTGGTTGCGGGATCGCTCGTGGCGTTTCTGCCGATGCGCCATCAATACGCGCCGGGGATCGCGCTTTTGGTGCTTGCCCCGGTGTTGATCCGGATGGTCGGGCAGGAGTATGGCGTCGTGCCCGCCGCGCTGGCGGTGCTGGCGTTTGTGTCGATGTTCCGCAATCCGCTGCGCTATTTCGCGCGGCGCCTCGGAGGTGAAAGACCGGAGATACCGAAATGAGCCTGTCCCTTGTTCTTGCCTGTATCTGGGCCGTGGCGGCCAATCTTCTGGCGATGATCCCGAGCCGGGACAATCACTGGCGGCGGGCCTATCTGTTGGTCGCCGTGGGTATCCCGATCCTGGGCTATGTCACCTGGCAGAACGGGCCCTGGGTCGGTCTGTTCGTGCTGGCGGCGGGTATGAGCCTGTTGCGCTGGCCGGTGATCTATCTTGGCCGCTGGGCCCGGCGGTCTGTCGGCGGGGACGTGGCCCGCGATGGGGATTGAGTATTTTCGGCAAGAAAAAGCGCGGTCGGTCTTTTATCCCGGAACAGGGTGAGGCAATAGCGGGCGCATGAGCGATTTTCCCGAGGTACGTGGCCGGTTGAGCGAGAAGCGGATGCTGGCCGATCTGACCTGGCTGCGTGTGGGCGGGCCGGCGGACTGGTTGTTTCAGCCGGCCGATCTTGACGATCTGGCGGCGTTCCTGCGCGATCTGGAGCCAGGCGTGACGGTCTTTCCCATGGGGGTTGGCAGCAACCTGATCGTGCGGGACGGTGGCTTGCGCGCCGTGGTGATCCGGCTGGGACGCGGGTTCAATTCCATCGAGGTCGAGGGCACGCGCGTGACCGCCGGGGCGGCGGCGCTGGATGCGCACGTGGCCCGCCGGGCCGGCGAGGCGGGGGTCGACCTGACCTTTCTGCGGACCATTCCCGGCGCCATTGGCGGGGCCGTGCGCATGAATGCAGGGTGCTATGGCAGTTACGTGGCCGATCATTTCGTCGAGGCGCAGGCGGTCAGCCGCGCGGGCGAGGTGGTGACGCTGAGCGCCGATGATCTGAAGTTCCAATATAGACAGACCGATCTGCCCGAGGGCTGGGTCATCACGCGGGCGACGTTCGATGGCGTTGCGGGCGATCCCGAGGACCTGGCCATGCGAATGGAAGCGCAGCTGAAGAAGCGCGACGAGACGCAGCCGACCAAGGATCGCACGGCCGGAAGCACCTTTCGCAACCCGGCCGGGTTCAGCAGCACCGGGCGGGCCGACGACACCCATGACCTGAAGGCGTGGAAGGTGATCGACAACGCCGGGATGCGCGGCGCCACGCGGGGCGGGGCGCAGATGAGCGAGAAGCATTCCAACTTCCTGATCAATACCGGGGGCGCCACGGCGGCGGACCTGGAAGGTTTGGGCGAGGAAGTGCGAAAAAAGGTTTTCCAAGACAGCGGAATAGAGTTACATTGGGAAATCATGAGGGTCGGCGAAACGGCCCCTTCCGCGGATTGAGGCGGACACAATAAAACAAGGGTCGATAACGACCCGGGACATTGAGGCAGTAAGGTGGTTTCTTCGAGCGGAAACGCCCCGACTGTTGCGGTGATAATGGGTGGCCCCTCGGCCGAACGCGAGGTGTCCCTCTCGTCAGGACAGGAATGCGCCGCAGCACTCCGGGAGGCAGGCTATGAGGTGGTCGAGGTCGATGCCGGCCGCGACCTTGCCGTGGTTCTGGCGGACCTCGAACCCGACGTGGTGTTCAACGCCCTGCATGGCCGCTGGGGCGAGGATGGCTGCGTGCAGGGTTTGCTGGAATGGATGCAGATCCCCTATACCCATTCGGGCGTTCTGTCCTCGGCGCTGGCGCTGGACAAGCAGCGCACCAAGGCGGTGTACCGGGCCGCGGGCCTGCCGGTGGTCAACAGCATCATCGTGGACAAGGACGAGGTGGCCAAGGCGCATGTGATGCCGCCGCCCTACGTGGTGAAGCCAAATAACGAAGGCTCGTCCGTGGGCGTCTACATCGTGCACGAAGCCGCGAACGCGCCGCCGCAGCTGTCCGAAGACATGCCGCGATCGGTCATGGTGGAGGCGTTCGCGCCCGGGCGGGAACTGACGACCTCGGTGATCGGCGACCGGGCGCTGGGGGTGACGGATATCATCACCGATGGATGGTACGATTATCATGCGAAATATGCAGCCGGTGGGTCGCGCCACGTGATCCCGGCCGACATTCCGCAGGAAATTGCCGAGGCCTGCGAGGATTACGCGCTGCGGGCGCATGAGGTGCTGGGCTGTCGCGGTTTGAGCCGCACGGATTTCCGCTGGGACGAGGCGAAAGGGCTGGACGGCCTGATCCTGCTGGAGACCAACACCCAGCCCGGAATGACCCCCACATCGCTGAGCCCCGAGCAGGCGCAGGCGGCGGGCATGAGTTTTCCGCAATTGTGCGACTGGCTGGTGAAGGACGCGTCATGCAACAGGTGAAACGACTGGAGCCCAAGGCCGATCCCGCGCCGTCGCGTTGGTCCTATCGCTATCAGCGGCTGATGCTGACGCCGCTGTTTCGCAAGCTTCTGCGGGTGGGGGTGCCAGTCTGCCTGGTCTTCGGTCTGGGCACTGCGTATTTTTCGGACCCCGAGCGGCAGGAGGCAATCGCGCTGGCGGTGGCCGATATCCGCGAGCAGATCGAGACGCGGCCCGAATTCATGGTGAACCTGCTGGCCGTGGAAGGCGCCAGCGGCACGGTCGAGGAGGATATTCGCGAGATTTTCCCGCATGACCTGCCGGCCAGTTCCTTTGACATCGACCTTGACGCGGTGCGCGTGTCGATCACCGGGCTTCCGGCTGTGGCCAACGCATCTGTCCGCGTGCGGCAGGGCGGTGTGCTGGTGGCGCAGGTGGAAGAGCGGCAGCCGGTGGCGATCTGGCGGTCGCGCGATGGACTGGGAGTCGTGGACGTCGAAGGCGTGGTGATCGGCGATATCGCGCAGCGGCCGGACCGCGCCGACCTGCCGGTGATCGCCGGCACGGGCGCGAGCGAGGCGGTGCCCGAGGCGCTGGAGATCCTGAAGGCGGCGGCGCCGCTGCGGTCGCGGCTGCGCGGGCTGGTGCGCATGGGCGAGCGGCGCTGGGACGTGGTGCTGGATCGTGACCAGCGCATCCTCTTGCCGGAAACCGATCCGGTGCGCGCGTTGGAGCGCGTGATCGTTCTGGCCGAAGTGCAGGACATGCTGGAGCGGGATGTTGCGGCGGTGGACATGCGCCTTGCGTCCCGGCCGACCATAAGAATGAACGAAAACGCGGTGTCCGAGTGGTGGCGCGTGACAAACATGACCGTAGGGGCGGAATAAGATGATCGAGCTTTATGAATCGCAAAGGGCGATGCGGAACATGCGCCGGGCGGCGATGCAGCGCGGTGTCGTGGCGGTTCTGGACGTCGGGACCTCGAAGATCGCCTGCCTCGTGCTGCGTTTCGACGGCAGCGACCGGCTGCGCGAGACCGAGGGTGTGGGTGCTCTGGCCGGTCAGGCCGGGTTCCGGGTGATCGGGGCCGCGACGACGCGGTCGCGCGGCGTGCGATACGGCGAGATCACGACGATGGCCGAGACCGAGCGGGCCATCCGCACGGCCCTGCAGGCGGCGCAGAAGATGGCCAATATCCGCGTCGACCACGTGATTGCCTGTTTCTCGGGGGCCGAGCCGCGCAGCTATGGCCTGGCGGGCCAGGTGGAACTGGAAGCCAGCACCGTGTCCGAGCAGGACATCAGCCGGGTGCTGTCGTCCTGTGACGTGCCCGATTTCGGCGAAGGGCGCGAGGTGCTGCATGCCCAGCCGGTGAATTTCGCGCTGGACCACCGCTCGGGACTCAATGATCCGCGCGGGCAGCTGGGACAGGACCTGGCGGTGGACATGCACATGCTGACGGTCGATGGCGCGGCGGTCCAGAACCTGGCGCATTGCGTGAAACGCTGCGACCTGGAACTGGCTGGGCTGGCAAGCTCGGCCTACGTCTCGGGGATTTCGTCGCTGGTCGAGGACGAGCAGGAGTTGGGTGCGGCCTGCATCGACATGGGCGGCGGCAGCGCCGGCGTATCGATCTTCATGAAAAAACACATGATCTATGCCGACACGGTGCGGATCGGGGGCGAACATGTCACCGGCGACATCTCGATGGGGCTGCAGGTGCCGCATGCCACGGCGGAGCGGATCAAGACCTTCTATGGCGGCGTCGTCGCCACGGGCATGGACGACCGCGAGATGATCGAAATCGGCGGCGAGACCGGCGATTGGGAGCATGACCGGCGCACGGTGAGCCGTGCCGAACTGATCGGCATCATGCGGCCTCGGGTCGAGGAGATCCTGGAGGAAGTGCGCGCGCGGCTGGACGCCGCCGGGTTCCAGCATTTGCAGAGCCAGCAGATCGTGCTGACCGGCGGCGGCAGCCAGATCCCCGGCCTTGACGGGCTGGCGACGCGCATCCTGGGACAACAGGTGCGGCTGGGCCGGCCGTTGCGGGTGCACGGGTTGCCACAGGCGGCGACCGGGGCGGGGTTTGCCAGCGCGGTGGGTATGTGCCTGTTCGCGGCGAATCCCCAGGACGAATGGTGGGACTTTGAAATTCCGGTGGATCGCTACCCGGCGCGGTCCCTCAAGCGGGCGGTAAAATGGTTCAAGGACAACTGGTGATCGCAAAATCTGGGGGTTTCGGCGAAATCCCGCGTGAAAGCGTGAAAAAACACCCATATTTTGTGGCATTTCCTTGTTTTTTGGGTGACGTAACGGCGACGGGACGGTACTATTAATACAATTTAGGCGGATTAAGCCTGCGCAAGGCGGGCACAACAGCAGGCAAAGAAGGCGGAGCAATGACACTTAATCTCAGCATGCCAGGTCAGGGACAGGACCATGAACTCAAGCCGCGCATCACCGTTTTCGGTGTCGGCGGGGCAGGCGGCAACGCCGTCAACAACATGATCGAGAAACAGCTGGAAGGCGTCGATTTCGTCGTCGCCAACACCGATGCGCAGGCGCTGTCCCAGAGCAACGCGCCGAACCGCATCCAGCTGGGTGTGAAAGTCACCGAAGGTCTTGGCGCCGGCGCGAAAGCCGCCGTGGGTGCAGCGGCCGCGGAAGAGAATATCGAACAGATCGTCGACCAGCTGGCGGGGGCGCACATGTGCTTCATCACCGCCGGCATGGGCGGCGGCACGGGCACCGGCGCGGCCCCGATCATCGCTCAGGCAGCGCGTGAACTTGGCGTGCTAACCGTCGGCGTCGTCACGAAACCTTTCCAGTTCGAAGGCGCCAAGCGGATGCGCCAGGCCGAGGAAGGCGTGGACATGCTGCAGAAGATGGTCGACACGCTGATCATCATCCCGAACCAGAACCTTTTCCGTCTGGCGAACGAGAAAACGACCTTCACCGAGGCGTTCTCGTTGGCCGATGACGTTCTTTACCAGGGTGTGAAGGGTGTGACCGACCTGATGGTGCGCCCGGGCCTGATCAACCTCGACTTTGCCGACGTGCGCGCGGTGATGGACGAGATGGGCAAGGCGATGATGGGAACCGGCGAGGACGACAGCGAAGAGCGCGCGATCCAGGCTGCCGAGAAGGCCATAGCGAACCCGCTGCTGGACGAAATCAGCCTGCGCGGGGCGAAGGGTGTCCTGATCAACATCACCGGCGGGCACGACCTGACGCTGTTCGAGCTGGACGAAGCGGCCAACCGCATCCGCGAGGAAGTGGACGCCGACGCCAACATCATCGTGGGCAGCACGATGGATCCGACGATGGAAGGCTTCATGCGCGTCTCCGTCGTGGCCACCGGCATCGACGCCAGCGACGAGAGCAAGGAAATCCCGGTGCCGCGTCGCTCGCTTGCAGAGCCGCTTAAGCCGGTTGAAGACGTCGAGGTCGAGGCGATCGAGGCCTACGAGGAAAAAGTCGAGCCGGTAGCGGAGCCCGCCGTGGCGGCGAGCACCGAAACGGCCGAAGAGCCCAGCCTGTTCAATGCCTTTGACGCGCAGCGCGCAGCGGCCGAAGAGCAGATGGAAGACATCTTCGAGGCCGAGAGCGGCGAGCGCGACTTGCCGCCGCCGGCCTATACGCCGCGCCCCGAGCCCGAAACTTTCGTGGCGCAGGCGGAAGAACCCGAGACCTTCGTGGCGCCCAAGGCCCCCGCGCCGGGCACCCCGTCGCAGGACGCTCTGGCCCGGCTTCAGGCCGCGGTGCATCACCGTGGCGGCGAAACCCGCCAGCCAGCGCAAGAAGCGCCCGCAGCTGCACAGGGGCAGGGTCCGGCACATGCCGCCGAGAAGCCGCGTTTCGGGATCAACTCGCTGATCAACCGGATGACGGGTCATGGCATGGAAGGGCAGCCGCAGCAGCCGCAGCGCCCGGTGCGCCAGCAGCCGCCGATGCAGGCCACGGCGCCGCAGCCGGAGGTGCGCGACGAGCGTGAGGAAGAGGACGACCAGATCGAAATTCCCGCATTCCTGCGCCGCCAGGCGAACTGATCCGAACAATAAATCACTATGCTAAGGGGCCGCGAAAAGCGGCCCTTTTTCGTTGTGGTGCAAGGAGTTGGCAGGTTGTGCGGCAGAGTTGGCAAAAAACCGCCAAGCCTTGCAACATCGATGTTTCAGCGCGTTGCAAAGAGTGAATTGAGGATTTCTTCGGAGCGAAATAGGTGTGGCTGAGTTAATTAAAATATGCCGATCTTCGGCCTGAGGTAAGCACGTGCAAAATACGGTCAAAACCCCGGTATCTTTCGATGGCCTCGGCCTGCACTCGGGTGCCCCCGCGCGCCTGACCATCCTGCCGGCGCCGGCGAACCGCGGAATCGTCTTTCGGCGGATCGACGGCGATTTGCGTGACTGCGAAATCCCGGCGCGCTGGGACATGGTGAACCAGTCGCCGCTTTGCACCCTTCTGGAAAACGCGGCGGGCGTCAGCATTTCGACGGTCGAGCACATCATGGCGGCCCTGTCGGGATGCGGTGTGCACAACGCGGTGATCGAGGTCAACGGACCGGAGGTGCCCATCCTGGATGGCAGCTCGGCCCCGTTCGTGCATGGCATCCTGTCCACCGGGCTGCGCCGCCAGCACGCGCCGGTACGCGCGCTGAAGGTTCTGAAGCCTGTCGAGGTGGTCAAGGGTGACGCAAAGGCCCGGCTGGTGCCGCATGACACGCTGCTGCTGGAATTCGTGATCGAGTTCGATGATGCGGCGATCGGGCGGCAGAAAAAGCTTCTGAATATGTCGAACGGCAGTTTCGTGCGCGAATTGTCGACCGCGCGCACCTTCTGCCGCAAGGCGGACGTGGACGCGATGCGCGCCAACGGTTTGGCCCTGGGTGGCAATCCCGGAGAGAACGCGGTGGTCTTCGACGGGGACCGTGTGCTGAGCCCAGGCGGGCTGCGCCAGCCGGATGAACCGGTGCGGCACAAGATGCTGGATGCGCTTGGCGACCTGGCGCTGGCCGGTCTGCCGATCCTGGGCCATTACAGCGGTCTGCGCGCCGGGCATGCGGTCACCAACGACCTGCTGCGCGCGATGTTCGCCCAGCCCGATACGTTCGAGATCGTGACCTGCGACGCCGAGACCGCCGCCCGGCTGCCCGGCGCGGGCGTGCATTGGGCCGAGGTACCTGAGGTCGCCTGACCACAGGTTAGTGCTTTGTGACCTGCAATCGGGTCTAAGGCGTTTTGCACCGGAAAATTATGTGCTAGGACGCCGTTGATATTGCAGATATGATCCTGCGACATCACGCGGCCTTAAGGCCTGAACACGAGTTTAGCACAGGGCTTTTGGGGGTACGTGCGAGCATGACAGGCGGCAGAATCGGGATCGGTTTGGCAGCGGCCCTCGTGGCCTCGACACTCCTTGCAAGCTGTGGTGGCGTCGACTCGCGCATTTCGCGCGGTGAAGTCGACTACGAACAGTTCACGGCGGAACAGATTTTCGGCCGGGCCGAGTACGACCTGGCAAGCGGTGACCCCGAACAGGCGGCGGAACTCTTCGCCGAGGTCGAGCGGCTGTATCCCTATTCGGAGTGGGCCAAGCGCGCCGTGATCATGCAGGCCTTTGCCTATCACAAGGACGAGGATTACGAGAACAGCCGGTCCGCCGCGCAGAGGTATCTCGATTTCTATCCCGCCGACGGCGATGCGGCCTATGCGCAATACCTGCTGGCGCTCAGCTATTACGATCAGATCGACGAGGTGGGCCGCGATCAAGGGCTGACGTTCCAGGCGCTGCAATCGCTGCGACAGGTGATCGAACAGTATCCCGACAGCGAATATACCAGCTCGGCGATCCTGAAGTTCGACCTGGCCTTCGACCACCTGGCGGCCAAGGAAATGGAGATCGGGCGCTATTACCTGCGGCGCGATCACTTCACGTCGGCCATCAACCGCTTTCGCGTCGTGGTCGAGGATTTCCAGACCACGACCCACACCGCCGAGGCGCTGCACCGGCTGGTCGAGGCGTACCTGTCGCTGGGCCTGACGAACGAGGCACGCACGGCAGGCGCGATCCTGGGCCACAACTTCAAGAGTACCGAATGGTACGAGGACAGTTACAAGCTGTTGACCGGGCAGGGGCTGACACTGGAAGCGGTGGGCGACAGCTGGCTGCGGCAGGTCTATCGGCAAACGATCCTCGGACGCTGGTTGTAACCGCCCGGGGGGCCTGATGCTCCGCGCGCTGGAGATTCGTGACATTCTGATCATCGACCGGCTGGACCTGGCGTTTCAGCCCGGTCTGAACGTGCTGACCGGCGAGACCGGGGCCGGCAAGTCGATCCTGCTGGACTCGCTGGGCTTCGTGCTGGGCTGGCGCGGACGGGCCGAACTGGTGCGGCAGGGGGCCGAGCAGGGCGAGGTGGCGGCCGAGTTCGATCTGCCCGAAGGGCACGCGGCACGGGCGGTACTGGAAGATGCGGGGCTGCCGGTGGAGGACACGCTGCTGCTGCGGCGCGTGAACACCGGCGACGGGCGCAAGACGGCCTGGGTCAATGACCGCCGCTGCTCGGGTGACGTGCTGCGGGCGCTGTCGGACACGCTGGTGGAACTGCATGGGCAGCATGACGACCGGGGCCTGCTGGACCCCAAGGGGCACCGGGACCTGCTCGATGAGTTTGGCGGGCTGTCGGGACTGCGCGAAAAGGTGCGCGGCGCGTGGAAGGCGCGCAGCGCGGCGCGCAAGGCGTTGCGCGAGGCCGAAGCGAAGCTGGCCGAGATGCGCGCCGAGGAAGAATTCCTGCGCCACGCGGTCGAGGAACTGGACGCGTTGTCGCCCCAGCCGGGCGAGGAGGCGGAGCTGGACACGCGCCGCCGCCTGATGCAGCAGTCCGAACGCATCCGCGAGGATATCGCCAAGGCGCAGGCCGCCCTGCGCGATGGCGCCGAAGGGCAGGCGCAGGATGCGCTGCGCTGGCTGGAAGGGGCTGCCGACAAGGCCGAGGGCCGGTTAGAGGAGGCGCTGGCCGCCCTTGGCCGCGCCATGGTCGAACTGGACGAGGCCGCGAGCGGCGTCGAGGATTGCCTTGAGGCGCTGACCTTCAACCCGCTGGAATTGGAAGAGACCGAAGAGCGCCTTTTCGCGATCCGGGCGCTGGCCCGCAAGCATGGCGTGGCGCCGGATGACCTGGCCGGGTTTGCCGAGGGCGTGCGCGACCAGGTTGCGACCCTGGAACAGGGCGATGCGGACCTCAAGGCGTTGCAGGCGGCGGTCACGGAAGCGGATGCGGCCTATGCCGAGGCCGCCGGGACGCTGAGTGACGCGCGTACCAAGGCGGCGAGTAAGCTGGACAAGGCCGTGATGGCCGAACTGGCGCCGCTGAAGATGGATCGCGCGGTCTTTGCCACGCATGTCACCCAAGCCGATCCCGGAGAAACGGGACAGGACGCGGTGACCTTTACCGTGGCCACCAATCCCGGCGCGCCGGCAGGCCCCTTGGGCAAGATCGCCTCGGGCGGGGAGTTGAGCCGGTTCCTGCTGGCGCTCAAGGTCTGTCTGACCGGCGGGCAAAGCGGGCTCACGCTGATATTCGACGAGATCGACCGGGGCGTGGGCGGGGCCACCGCCGATGCCGTGGGCCGGCGGCTGGCGGGGCTGGCGTCGGACAACCAGGTTCTGGTGGTCACCCATTCGCCGCAGGTTGCGGCAAGAGGCGCGCACCACTGGCGCGTCGAAAAGCGCGTGGCCAAGGGGCAGACGCTGTCGACGGTCACGGCGCTGGATGCAGGGGCGCGCACCGACGAGATCGCGCGGATGCTGTCGGGCGAGACCATTACCGAGGAGGCCCGCGCCGCCGCCGAGGCGCTGATGGCGGGCTGACCCCCGACTTTTCCTCTGGCCATAATTATCCCGGGGAAGCGGCGAAACCGCAGGTTCGCCGTGGGGGGCAGCGCCCCCTCTTCGCGGCGTCACACGCGCCGCGCGGTCAGTTGCGGGGCGGCACGAGTTTGCCGGGGTTCATGATGTTGTCTGGGTCAAGCGCCTGCTTGATCGTACCCATGAGGCCCCAGGCGGGACCATGTTCGCGTTCCATGTAGCCCAGCTTGCCCACGCCGATGCCATGCTCGCCCGTGGCGGTACCGCCGAGCGACAGCGCCAGCTCGACCAGATGCTCGGAGGCTTTCAGCACGCAAGCCTTGTCGGCGGCATCCTCGGGGTCGAATTGCAGGATGGCGTGGAAATTGCCGTCGCCCACATGTCCCAGGATCGGGCCTTCGATGCCTTGCGCATCGAGGTCGCGCCGCGTCTCTTCAATGGCGCGGGCCAGGTTCGAGATCGGCACGCAGATATCGGTGACCAGCGCCTTGGTTCCGGGACGGTGAGCGACGATGGCGTGATAGGCGGCTTGGCGCATGGCCCAGAGCGCGGAGCGTTCCTCGGTCTTGCGGGCCCAGTCGAAGCCCTTGCCGCCGAACTCCTGTGCCAATTCACCGAACATCCGCGCCTGTTCCGCGACGCCCGCGTCCGAGCCATGGAATTCCAGCAGCAAATGCGGGCAGGCGGGCAGGGCGGCGCCGGAATAGGCATTCACCGCTGCGACGCTTTGGGTGTCCATCAGCTCGATCCGGGCGAGCGGCAGGCCCATCTGCACAGAGGCCATGACCGCCTCGACCGCGTCGCCCACGGCGTCAAAGGCGCAGACGGCGGCAGATATGGCCTCGGGCGTGCCCTGCAGGCGCAGCGTGATCTCGGTGATCAGGCCCAGCGTGCCCTCGGAGCCGACGAACAGCGCGGTCAGGTCGTAGCCCGCCGAGGATTTGCGGGCGCGGGTGCCGGTGCGGATGACGTCGCCCGTGGCAGTGACCACTTCGAGCCCCAGCACGTTGTCGCGCATGGTGCCATAGCGCACCGCCGTCGTGCCGCTGGCGCGGGTCGAGGTCATGCCGCCGATCGAGGCGTTGGCGCCGGGGTCGACGGGAAAGAAAAGGCCCGTGGCGCGCAATTCCTCGTTCAGCGCCTCGCGGGTGACGCCGGGCTGAACGCGCACGTCCATGTCGCCCTGGGACACTTCGAGGATGCGATTCATGCGCTGGAAGTCGACGCAGATGCCGCCCGAGAACGCCTGCGCCTGCCCTTCGAGCGAGGTGCCGGTGCCCCAGCCGATGACCGGCACGCCGTGGCGGGCGCAGGCCTGCACGATCCGGCGCACCTCGTCTGTGTTTTCGGGATAGGCGACGGCATCGGGCGGCGCGTCCGCGAAATGCGTCTCGCTCCGGCCATGCTCTTGCAGATCGGACTTGGACAGGCTGAGCCGTTGCCCTAAAACGGGCGATAACTCTGAAATGGCGTCACGAATACCCATGTCGAACCCCTGCATTCCCCTGAAACCGCACAGTATGCGAAGCGGTTCCGACAGGGAAGCGCCCTGCGTCACAAGGCCGGGGGCAGGCGGTTGACCGATACCGAGACAGCGCAGGGCGAGGACAGCCCGGGCCGATTGCGGCGCGGATGGCAGCGGATCGACACGTTCGGCCGCAACGCGTGGCGGGTGCTTCGCGACAAGGGGCCGAGCCAGTTCCAGTTCTGGCTGATCGCGCTTTGCATCGGCATCGCGGCAGGCTTCGCGGCGCTGTTCTTTCGCAAGGGAATCAACGCGCTACAACTGCTGCTTTACGGGTCCGAGGACCCGTCTCTGATGCACAGCTGGGTATCGAACCTGCCGTGGTACTGGGTTCTGGTGATCCCGGTGGGCGGCGGGCTGGTGGTGGGGGCGATCCTGCACCGCTTCACCCCCGATGGTCGGGCGCGGTCGGTGGCCGACGTGATCGAGGGGGCCGCGCTCAACGAGGGCCGGGTCGAGACGCGGGCCGGTGTGGCCTCGGCGCTGGCGTCGATGATCACGCTGGGCACGGGCGGCTCGTCGGGCCGGGAGGGGCCGGTGGTGCATATGGCCGGCGTCATCTCGACCTGGGTCAGCAACCGGATCAACGCCGACGGGATCACCGGCCGCGACCTTTTGGGCTGCGCCGTGGCGGCGGCGGTGTCGGCGTCGTTCAACGCGCCCATCGCGGGTGCCCTGTTCGCGCTGGAGGTGGTGCTGCGCCATTTCGCGCTGCACGCCTTTGCGCCCATCGTGATCGCGTCGGTGGCGGGCACGGTGATCAACCGGCTGGAATTCGGCGATGTGACCGAGTTCGAGTTGCCCATGGCGAGCATGCTGGAATTCTACGTGGAATTGCCCGCCTTCCTGATCCTGGGGTTGATGTGCGGGGCGGTGGCCGTCGTGCTGATGCGCGGAATTTTCTTTGCCGAGGGATTCGCGGATCGGGTGCAGGCGCGCACCGGGTTGCCGCGCTGGCTGCGGCCCGGTGTGGCGGGGCTGATGCTAGGCGTGCTGGCAATCGGATTTCCGCACATCATCGGCGTGGGCTATGAGACTACGTCGAAGGCGTTGACCGGCAAGCTGCTCTGGAATGAGGCGGTGATGTTCTGCATCCTGAAGGTCATCGCGGTGGCGATCACCATCGGCGGGCGTATGGGCGGCGGGGTCTTTTCGCCCTCGCTGATGGTGGGGGCGCTGACGGGGCTGGCCTTCGGGCTGACGGCGACGGCGCTGTTGCCGCAATGGTCGGGGGCGCCGACGCTTTACGCGCTGGCGGGGATGGGGGCCGTGGCCGCCGCGGTGCTGGGCGCACCCATATCGACCACGCTGATCGTATTCGAACTGACGGGGGACTGGCAGACCGGGTTGGCGGTGATGGTGGCGGTGTCAATGTCCACGGCATTGTCGTCAAAGCTGGTGCGCCACTCGTTCTTCCTGACGCAGCTGGATCGGCGGGGTGTCAGGCTGGCGGCGGGGCCGCATGCATATCTGCTGACCATGTATCGCGTTGCGCGGGTGATGCGGGAGAAGGGGGCCGAGCGCAGCGCCAACGAAGAGACCTGCTGGGAGTTGATCGAGGACGGGGTCTATATCGACGCGAATGCGACGCTGGACGTGGCGATGCCGATCTTCGAGCGCACGGGCGTCGCGTTCATCCCGGTGGTGACGCTGACGGGCGAGGATTCCAAGCCCGAATTGCAGGGCGCGCTGTTCCATGTCGATGCGCTGAAGGCCTATAACCGCGCGCTGACGGCGGTGTCGGCGGAAGAGCATAGCTGAGCGGCGAGCGCCTATTTGGGTCGCCTAAGCGCGGTAGCGCTTCAAACTATGTTGATGTCGCGAAAAGCGTATGTACCGGGCGTAGCGCTTTCGATAGCCTCGCGAAACACATCATCGCAGAACCATACCGAGGTCGCCGCATCCCGAACGAGGTGATGGCCCTCGAAGCTCTCTTTGCGGACAAACATTTTGTTCAAGCTTCGCGAAGCTGGGGAAAATGGGTGTCCCATTTTAGGGTTCGTGACCTCTCGCACTTCGGTTTTGTCCAAGTCGATAACGGGCGCGGCGTTGTAGACATTGGCCACAAAGTAAGGCTCTGTTACTTCTGCATCGTCTTTCAAGGACCAGAGTTTCTTGATCGGCACGATCTGGCAGTTGCCTTCCGAATACATCTCGAACACGTCACAGATATATCTGCGGGCAAACGGGGCGCCGGTGAAATGCGCCGACTTAAGTCGACCGATGGTATCGGGAGGGGGATCCATTCTTCCTAGGCTTAGAGCCCAGTGCGCATCTATCTCTGCCAGAATTTCTTGGGGAAAAGGTCCAAGCGGGGCTCGATCAGCGTCCGTTGCAAACCAGCGTTCAAGGTTACGCGCGGGTTTTCGAGGTTTTGTCGTTTCCGACCAATCAACCCCGCCTGCGACAGCATCAGTATGCGTTTGCAGCCAATAAATCGACATACTACCCCTGCCTATTCTCGCCTCTTTCTTTCGGCCCTCCCACAAACCCGCTGCCGGACGATTTCAGCTCGCTCGAAGCGGGAGAGGATTTCGAGACGGTTTTTGCCACGAAAGTTCGTCACTTGACAGGCCGGTTGAAGGCGGTGTCGGCGGAAGAGCATAATTGATCCGGCAGAACCGCGGCTTTGGTCCGGGGCGAGGTGAGACCCGGTAAGACGCACAACTAAAGGCGGTTGTGCGAAAAGTGATTTCTTGTTTAAAGTGTTTTTCGTGCTCTCACCTCATCGCGGGGGGATGCCATTTTTCAATTGTTTCACATCAAAGGATTTCCGACCATGCTGACCTTTCTTCAAGGCGAGTCCACCCTACCGCCAACGATCACCGACATCCCCTGGGCCGACGCTTACAAGATCGGCGGCGGTGTGGATGCCGTCACCGGCGACACGTTCGACGGCTCGGCGCTGACCTCGACCGACACGACACCGGCCAAGGTCGGGGAGGGGCAGATTTCGATCAAGATCATTTCGACCGAAGCGGAGATGGAGCGCGAGATCGCCGTGGGCGCGTCGGGGTCCTACAACACCGGTGCGGTCGAGATCTCGGCCGAGGCGTCATACCTCAACAGTGTCAGCTACTCGGCCACGTCCCTGACCGTTCTGGCGCAGGTCGAGATCAGCGATACGGACTATGCGACGATCAAGGACCCGGCGCTGAAGGCGAAGGCGAAGAGCTTGCTGGACAGCGACCAGGCGAAGTTCAAGAAAACCCATGGCGACTATTTCATCAGCGGGGTCAAGTCCGGCAGCCTGCTGAGCGTGGTGTTGCGGATCACGGCGGAGTCCGAGTCGCGGCTGGATGATTTCAAGTCCAAGTTCTCGGGTTCAAAAGGAAACCTCTTTTCCGCGTCGGGCTACGCCAATTTCAAGCAGGCTGTGTCGAGCAGCAAGACGACGTTCGAACAGACGGTCGTGCATTTCGGCACCAAGACCGGGGCGGTGCCGCCCAAGGCCGACGACCCCGAGGAATTGCTGGCGTGGTTCAAGGACAATCTTCAGGCGGCGCAGATGCGGGCCTACCTGACCAGCTATTCCTCGCTCGATCCGAATTTCGACCGGACCGTGCCGGTGGCCCCGGCGGTCTTTGGGGAGATCACCGCGCTATACAAGCAGGTCTGGCTGGTCGAGAGCCGGTTCAAGACCTGTCCGGGCGATTACGCCGACGCCTACGCCCATACGTTCGACACGCTGACGGGCGAGATTCGCGCGGCGCGTGAGGAACTGGCCTCGGAGCCGACGAAAATTGCTGGATACGCTAGCCAGCTTGCCTCGCTGAAGACCGATCTGGACGAGATCTATGCCCGCTACGCGCTTTACATGAGCGTGAAGGGAGCAAAGTCCAGCGTGCCGAAGAAGGACAAGGAACACGAGTCGGGCGATACCAATATCTGGCATTACGGTTACGACACCTGGCCCGGGATCGCGACACAGATCTCGACCACCGAACAAAGCTAGAGCGAGAAATGGCAAATCGGCCACCGCACCCACACGTTCGACTGGGGCGGCAGTTCCAAGTACATGCTGGTGGGCTTCACGGTTGACAGCGTCTGGCATTCGCATAACGGGTCATGGAAGCTGACGACGAGCGATCCGCTGTTGAAGGATACCGCCAGCATCTACGTGTCGTCGGAATACGACCGGGGCACGAACTGGAAGGTCAAGTGGCACTACGTCGAGGCCAAGGAATATCAGTTCGATTGAAGCGCGACACGCGAGGCCGGCGCGGAATTTTTGGAAAATTCCGGGCAAGAATTTTTGAAAATTCTTGGTGCGCCTAGCGGACCAGTTGCGCTTTCATCCCCGGTTCGGGAAAGCAGGTGGCGGGCTGGCCTGTCGCCTCTTGCCAGCGGCCGATGGAGCGGCGGGTCTTGAAGCCCGGCAATCCATCGGCCCCGCCGACGTCGTGGCCCATGCCTTCAAGGCTGCGCTGCATGGCGGCGATGTCGGAGCGGTACATCTTGCCGACAGCCCCCCAGGGTGCCGCGAAGTCGCCGACGCCGTACTGGATGCGGTCGCCGACATGGCCCACGTAAAGCGCGTAGAGGTCGGACATGTTGTAGTCCTTGAGCACGTAGAAATTGGGCGTGACCACGAAGGCCGGGCCGTTGCGCCCGGCGGGCATCATCAGGAAGCCTTTGCCCTTTCGTTCATGATCAGGGAAAGGGCGGCCCGAGACGCGGGTGATCCCCATGGCTTCCCATTCGGTGATTGGACGGCCCTGGTCGGGACCTTCGAGGGAACAGGAGACGGACGCTGGTACGGTGACCTCGAAGCCCCAGTCGCGGCCCGCGACCCAGCCGTGGCGGGCGAGGTAATTGGCGATGGAGGCCAGCGTGTCGGGCACCGAGCCCCAGATATCGGCACGCCCGTCACCGTCGCCATCGGAAGCGTATTGCAGGAAGCTGGAGGGCATGAATTGCGGCTGGCCGAGCGCGCCGGCCCAGGAGCTGCGCAGGGGGCCGCTTGTGTGGCCGGCCTCGGCGATTTGCAGGGCGGCGATGAGTTCCTCGCGGAAATAGGGCGCGCGGGTGGCCATGAAGCCCTTGGTGCCCAGAACCTCGAACACGTTGTGGGGGATCTTGGCGCGGCCATAGGCGCTTTCGCGGCCCCAGATGCCCAGCAGGATGCGACCGGGCACGCCGGTCTGCTGTTCGATCCGGGCGAGGGTGGAGGCGTGGCGGCTGGCCAATTGGCGGCCTATGGCGGCGTCGCCCGAGACGCCGCGGAAATAGCGGCCCGGCGCGCCGAATTCGGACTGGGTCTGGCGTTTGGGGGTGGTTGCCTTTGACCCCGGCGGGACGAGGTCCGGCAGGTCCCAGTTGAGGCGGACGCCACCCATGGCCCGCTCGAACGTGGCGCGGGAGACGCCCTTGGCCCGGGCGGCGGGCCAGACGTCTTGTTGTAGCCAAGACTGGAATTGGCGCTCGATAGCGGCGCGGTCCTGTGCAAGGGCAGGAATGGCGACGAGGATTGTAACGATCGTCAGTACAAAGCGGATCATGGGCGAAACGGTTTCATATTGCCCGGTTGGAGACAAGATGTGGTGGCAGGCGGGATGAAATCCCGCCCTACACAGGGCGCTTCGGTTCGGTTCACGTCCGGGTCAGACGTAAACGCATCACCCCAAGCTGACGCTTGCCGCACTCTCGGGCAGTTCCTCGTCGAAGCAGCGCTGGTAGAACTCGGCCACGGTCTGGCGTTCGAGTTCGTCGCATTTGTTGAGGAACGTCAGGCGGAAGGCATAGCCAACGTCGCGGAAGATGCGGCTGTTCTGGGCCCAGTTGATCACCGTCCGGGGGCTCATGACGGTCGACAGGTCGCCGTTCATGAAAGCGGTCCGGGTGAGGTCGGCGACAGTGACCATCTGGCTGATCGTCTTGCGCCCGGCCTCGGTGTTCATCTGGGGGGTCTTGGCGATGACGATGGCGGTTTCGGCGTCGTGGCTGAGGTAGTTCAGCGTTGCGACGAGCGACCAGCGGTCCATCTGCGCCTGGTTGATCTGCTGCACGCCGTGATAAAGACCGGTCGTGTCGCCCAGGCCCACGGTGTTGGCCGTGGCGAAAAGGCGGAAACAGGGATGGGGCGTGATGATCTCGTTCTGGTCCAGCAGGGTCAGCTTGCCGTCATGTTCCAGCACCCGCTGGATGACGAACATCACGTCGGCGCGGCCCGCATCGTATTCGTCGAACACGATGGCGACGGGGTTGCGCAGCGCCCAGGGCAGGATGCCTTCGTGGAATTCGGTCACCTGCACGCCCTCGCGCAGCTTGATCGCGTCCTTGCCGATCAGGTCGATCCGGCTGATGTGGCTGTCGAGGTTGACGCGTACTGCGGGCCAGTTGAGGCGGGCGGCGACCTGTTCGATATGGGTCGACTTGCCGGTGCCGTGATAGCCCTGCACCATGACGCGGCGGTTGTGGGAAAACCCGGCCAGGATCGCCAGCGTCGTGTCGGGGTCGAACTTGTAGGTCGAATCGATATCCGGCACGCGTTCGCTTCTGTCGGCGAAGCCCTTGATGACCATGTCGGTGTCGATCCCGAAAACATCGCGGACCGAAAGCTCCTCGGTCGGTTTCATGTCGTGATCCATGTTCCCGTCGGCCATCTGCCTTGATCCTTCAATCGTCGTTTTTTCGTTCGCCCTTCCGTGCAACATATCGCCGGGAAGGGCAAGGGAAAGGGAAAGAATTACTGGCACTCGCCATGTGCCTGCCCTAGGTTCCGATTTCGAAAGGGATGCGCGTTCCATGAAAGACCTCAACGCTATCGAACACATGATCGGTCGATGCGCCCTGAACGACAGGGCCGCGTTTTCCGAACTTTATTCCGCGACTTCGGCGAAACTATTCGGCGTGATCCTGCGTGTGTTGGGTAACCGGGCCGAGGCCGAGGAGGTGCTGCAAGAAGTCTACGTGAAGATCTGGCGCAATGCCGACCGGTACAGCACGGGTGGGTTCAGCCCCATGACGTGGCTGATCACGATCGCGCGGAACGCAGCCATCGACATGCTGCGCAAGCGCAAGGGGGCGGGCGAGCAGATGCCGGAAGGACTGGCTGAAGCGATGCCGGATGCCGCACCGGGGCCGGAGGCGCAAGCCGTTCAGGCGTCGGAGCGGGAAAAGTTGGACGGGTGCTTCGACGAGTTGGAGGCCGATCGCGCGCAGGCCGTGCGCGGGGTTTACCTTGACGGAGAGACCTATGCCGATCTGGCGGCGCGGTTTGACGTGCCGCTGAACACGATGCGAACCTGGCTGCGCCGCAGCCTGCTGAAACTGAGGGAGTGCCTATCGCGATGAGCGAGGTGCCGGAAAAAGACGACGACGTGGTCCTGGCGGGTGAATACGCGCTGGGATTGCTGTCGGCTACGGAGGCCGCGGCCTTCGAGACGCGTCTTGGCGCCGAGCCCGAATTGCGGGCGCTTTACGCGCAATGGGCCGAGGATTTCGCCGTGCTGGCGGATGAGATCCCCGAAGAGGCCCCTCCGGCACGGGTTAAAGCGGCGCTGGACCGCCGCCTGTTCGCTGACGAGCGCCCGGCCCGGCGCGGCCTGTTCGAGCGGTTCGGACTGACCGGATTGGCAGCGGCGGCGCTGGTCGTGGCGCTGTTCTTCGTCGTGGACCTGCCGGGGTCGGGCGTACAACCGCCGGAGAGTCCGGTCTACCATGCTGACCTGCGGGCCGAGGGTGAGGAAGAGATCATCCTGGCGGCGGGGTATGACGCGACCACGCAGGAAATGTATGTCGAGCGGCGCGGGATGCAGGACCGGCCTGACCGCGATATCGAGATGTGGCTGATCGCCGGGGACAACCCGCCGGTGTCGCTGGGCGTGCTGCCGGAAAACGAGCGGCTGCGCCTGCCGATGACGCCGGAGCAGATCGAGGTGTTGCAAGGCGCGACGCTGGCGATTTCGGACGAACCCGAGGGCGGCTCGCCCACCGGGGCGCCCACGGGCGACATCCTGGCCACTGGCCCGCTCGAAGACGTCTGAAAAATTTCCCGAAACAGCTGAAACTTTCGGTTCGCACCTCCCGTGGCTGCGTATGGGTTGGGCAACAAGGCCCGGCTTTTGTGCATTAAGTTAGGGAGTAGAGATATGTTTAACGTGAAATCAATGACCGTCGCCGTGGCCCTCGCAGCGACTGCGAGCGTTGCCTATGCCGACAATCCGATGGTCGGCGGTGCGGCGATGTATGCCGACAAGAACATTGTGGAAAATGCCGTGAACTCGGCCGATCACACGACGCTGGTGACCGCCGTGAAGGCCGCGGACCTTGTCGACACGCTGTCGAGCGAAGGGCCGTTCACCGTGTTCGCGCCGACCAACGCCGCCTTTGGCGAGCTACGCGAAGGCGCGGTCGAGGCACTGCTGCAGCCCGCGGCTAAGAAACAGCTGACCGAGATCCTGACCTGCCACGTGGTATCGGCCGACGCGATGTCGACGGCGATCAAGGGCATGGTCGACGATGACGGTGGCGCGCACATGGTGCCGACCGTGGGCGGCTGCATGTTGAAGGCCACTTACCAGGGCAACAGCATCATGCTGGAAGACGAGCGTGGCCGCGTGGCCAACGTGACCATCGCAGATGTCGAGCAATCGAACGGCGTGATTCACGTGATCGACACGGTGATGCTGCCGGCCAAGCAGTAACAAGCTCGTAAGCTGCGGAACGGGGGCGTTCGTCCCCCGTTCTATCCTCGAATGACAAACGCAGGAGGCTGAAGATGCTACGACGCACATTCATACTGTCGGCCCTGTCCGGGGGCACTTTTCTGACCGCGCTGCCGGGATTTGCCGCGCCGGGCACTTTCGAGGTGACACGCACCGAGGCGGAATGGCGCGAGATGCTGACCGATCTGGAATATGAGGTCATGCGCGAGGAAGGCACCGAGCGCGCCTTTAGCAGCCCTTTGCATGATCTATACAAGCCGGGGACGTATCATTGCCGCGGCTGCGACCTGCCGCTTTATTCGTCCGAGACCAAGTATGACAGCGAGACCGGCTGGCCCAGTTTCTGGAAGGCGATGGACAATGCCATCGGCACCAAGCCGGATCATTCGCTTTTCGCGACGCGGACCGAATGCCACTGCCGCCGCTGCGGCAGCCACCTTGGCCATATTTTCGATGACGGGCCACAGCCGACGGGCAAGCGCCATTGCCTGAACGGAGTCAGCCTGACATTCCGCGACGCCTGAATTCCGGGTCCGATCGCGCACCGGGTGGTTTCAGGACCCGGAACGGTACGAGTGACCCGGTGCGCCCTATTTTTCCAGCTTACTTGAAGTTGCGGCTCTGCTTGATCTGGTCCCAGGCCCAGACGACCTGTTGCAGTTGTTCTTCCTGGCTGCGGTCGCCGCCGTTGATGTCGGGGTGCAGCACCTTGATCAGCGCCTTGTAGGCCTTGCGGATCTCGGCCTTGGAGGCGTGTTCGTTTGCCTCAAGGATTTCGATGGCGCGGCGTTCGGTCGGGGGCAGCTTGCGCTGGCCGCCGCGGTTCTTGCCGGGGTTCTGCGTGGCATTGCCGCCCAGCACCTGGTGCGGGTCCTCGATGCCCAGCCGGGCCCAGGCACGCGCCTCGGGGTCGTTGAACGCCTTGGTCTTGCGCTCCCACACCTTGTCCGAGGACATCTGGGCGTTCATCTCGGCCTCGGTGGTGCCGTCGAAGAAGTTCCACTTGGTATTGTACTCGCGCACGTGGTCCTTGCAGAACCAGTAGAAGTCGTCGAGCACGTCCGGCGCCTTGGGCGCGCGGTACTTGCCGGGCTGGTTGCAGCCCTCGTGGTCGCAGACGCGCGTCGACGTTTCGGATGCCCCGGACATGCCCCGCCGACCGCGCGGGTTCTTCTTTTTCGCGGATGAAACGGACATGTCGAAACCAAACGGATCGGATTTAGCCATTGGCATTCCCTTTGCGACTCGAGGCCAAGAGTGTATGTGATTGCGCGGCAAATTGAAGAGGAAAGATCGGGAAAAAACCGCGCGGTCCCGAACTTCCTTGCACGGGTCAGTCCCGGGGTGACAGATCGGGGCGCGGCGTGTCTTCGCCATCCCCGTTATCCGCATCGTCATCCGGCGTATCGTCCTGATTATCCTCGATTTCGTCAGTCTCGGCGGCGGTTTCCAGCTCTTCCGCCTCGTGGTCGTCCCACGGCAGCGGCGGCGGGCTGTCGACGCCTTCCAGTTCCAGCGGGCGGCGGAAGACCAGCATGCTGCGATAGACCGTCTGCGACGAGGTCAGGCCCTGACGTTCCTCGCTGGGCAGGATGTCGGCGCGCAGGTATTCCCAGCCCTCGAGCGCCAGTTCGTTGATCACCGTTTCCAGCCCGTGGGCAAAGCGGCCTTCAGCGCCCTTGATGCCCGGGCCCTTGCGGCCCTTGGCGGGGGCGGGGATGACCTTGTACTCGTATTTCTGGATCACGAAGTGCACCTCTCAAAATTGGCAGGACATCGTAACGTCCTGAGGCTCGGGTGCAACATCAAACCGAAGAAGAAGCGGTCAGCCGCCGGACCAAAGATCCTCGTAGACCTGGGCGATGGTTTCGGCCTCTCGGGTGACGCTGAAATGGGTGCAGGCAATGGTGCGGGCGGCTTGGGACATGGCGGAGTGGCGGTCGGGGTCTGACAGGATGGAGGCGAGCGCATCGGCGGCATCGCCCGGATCGTCCGGCACGATAAGGCCGGTTTGGCCCTGGCTAGAAAAGCTGCGGTAATAGCCGGTGTCGGTGGCCACGAACGGCACGCCCGATGCCATCCCTTCAAGCGGGGTCATGCCATAACCTTCGTAGCGGGGCAGTTGCATCACGGCAGAGAGGGAACGTGTGAGGGTGGGCAGGGCGTCGGGGGAGACCTCGCCGGGGAAGAGGATGCGGTCACTGAGGCCCGCGGCGGCAATCTGCGCCTTTAGCTTGTCGAGGAAAGGCTGGTCAGACTTGGCCGCGCGACCGATGACGAGAGCGGTCAGGCCGGGGTGCTGCGGCAAGAGGCGCAACATGGCGGCGACGAAGCGGTCAGTGCCTTTCTCGGGGCGGATGCGGCCGATGGTGGCCACGCCGTGGGTGCCGGGATAGCCGGTGGCGGCCCACGCGGCGGCGCGGTCGGGGGCGGGCGTGAAACGGTCGGTGTCGACGCCGTGGGGGGCGACGGCGCGGACATGCGGGACGAACCCGGCTGCGGCCTCGGTCGTGGCGATGACTGCGTCCATGCGCGAAATGAGCCAGCGCGGAAAGGCCGAATGCCGCCGGATCGCGGCGGAGGTGAAGACGATGCGGATGGGGCGGCGCAGCACGTCGCGGACCCAGAGCGCCGCGTGCATTTCGGGATTGCGGCGGACATGCCAGATGGTGAAGGGGTGGTCTTTGGGAGGGGTCTTGGAAAATGCCGCGGCTTGGGACTTGGTGATTGGGTCCGGGCAGCCGGGCAGGGGGTGGCCCGCAAGCGCGAGGTCGTATTGCGACACCTGGCAGCGCACCACGCTGGCGGCGGTCGAGGAAACGCCGGTGAAGTTGCGGTTAAAATTGGTGACGATGAGGTCCGGCACGCGGGGCGGCTTTCCTTGGGGTTCTCGACAGGTGCTAGCGCAGGCCGAGCGCCTTGGAAAGGGTGGTCGCGAAGTCGTCCAGCACGTCGGCCTGTACGGCGGCAAAAGCGCGGGTTCGGTCGCGCAGCGCGTCGAGGGCGGCGGGATCGTTAAGATAGGTGGTCAGCTTGGCGCCGAGGTCTTGGGCATCGGTGACCTCGATACAGGCGTCGTTAGCCTGCATCTGGGCATAGGCCTCGGCGAAATTGGCGTAGTGCGGGCCGTGGAGGACGGCGGAGCCGGCATGGGCGGGCTCGAACGGGTTGTGGCCGCCGACGTCCGAAAAACTGCCGCAGACGCAAGTGAGCGGGCTGAGCGCGTACCACAGGCCCATCTCGCCCAGTGTGTCGGCGAGATAGACGCGGGTCTGCCCGGTGATGGTCATGCCGGTGGAGCGGCGGGCGCCCTCGAAGCGGTGCTCGGCGATCATGCGCTCGATATCATGGGCGCGTTCGGGATGGCGCGGTACGAGGATCAGGAGCGCGTCGGCATTGCCGCCGGTCATGGCGCGGTGGGCCCTGAGCACGACCTCGTCCTCGCCCGGATGGGTGGAGGCGGCGAGCCAGACCGGCCGGCCGGCGATGAGGCCCTGCATCCGGAGCAGTTCGTCCCGGTCGAAGGGGAGCGGGCCGGCGACGGACTTGAGGTTCATGCCGGCTTCGGCCTGTCTGAGGCCGAGGTCTTGTAGATGGCTCGCGGTGCGGTCGTCCTGGCAATGGATCAGGCGGAAATGATCCATCAGATGCCGCGCGGTGCGGGGGAACCGTTTCCAGTTGCGGGCGGATTTTTCGGAAATCCTGGCGTTGACCAGTGCCAGCGGGACGCCTGCGGCATGGGACAGACGCAGCATCTGGGGCCAGAGCTCGCTTTCCACGAAGACCGCCGCCGAGGGGCGCCAATGGTCGAGGAAGCGCAGGACCACGCGGCGGGAATCGAGCGGCGCGAATTGATGCGTCGTGCGCGGCGGCAGGCGCTTGCCGACGATCTGCGCCGAGGTGGCGGTGCCGGAGGTTATGAGAAAGGACAGGTCGGGATGCGTGTCGCCCAGATGCTCGATCAGGCGCAGGACCGACAGGCTTTCGCCGACCGAGGCCGCGTGGAACCACATGAGGTCGCCGACGGGGCGCGGTGCGGTGGCATGGCCCTGCCGTTCGGGCAGGCGGTTTGCGGGAATGCCTTGGCGCGAGAGGTTTTCCGAGACGCGGCGATAGGCCAGCCGCTCAAGCAGATTTGCCGCCACGCCGTAAAGACGCACGGGCAGGGGCGCCGGATTGCGGGGCATCAGCCGCCGGTGTGGCTCATGTGGCGGGACATGCGCCCGTCCACGGTCTGACGGGAATAGTCGAAATCGTGGCCCTTGGGCTTGCGGGTGATGGCCTCGCGGATGGCGGCCTCGAGCGGGGCGTCATCGTTCGGCGTGTTGCGCAGGGGCGGGCGCAGGTCGGCCATGTCTTCCTGGCCAAGGCACATGTAAAGCTCGCCGGTGCAGGTGAGGCGCACGCGGTTGCAGCTTTCGCAGAAATTATGGGTGAGGGGCGTGATGAAGCCGATTTTCTGCCCGGTTTCTTCCAGCCGCACATAGCGGGCGGGGCCGCCGGTGCGTTCGGAAAGCTCGGTCAGGGTGTATTGCTCTGCCAGGGTCTGGCGCAGATCGGACAGTTTCCAGTATTGGTCCAGCCGGTCCTCGTTGCCGATATCGCCCATCGGCATGACCTCGATGAAGGTCAGGTCCATGTCGCGGGATTTGCACCATTCGACGATGTCGAAAAGCTCGTCCTCATTGAAGCCCTTGAGAGCGACGACGTTGATCTTGATGCGCAGGCCGGCGGCCTGGGCGGCGTCGATCCCCTTGAGCACCTGCGGGAGGCGGCCCCAGCGGGTAATGTCGGCGAATTTCTGTTCATCGAGCGTGTCGAGCGACACGTTCACCCGGCGCACACCGGCGGCATAGAGGTCTTCGCTGAAGCGGGCGAGTTGCGAGCCGTTGGTGGTGAGCGTCAGTTCCTTGAGGTCGCCGCTGTCGAGGTGGCGTTTCATGCCGTGGAAGAAATGCATGATGTTGCGCCGCACCAGCGGTTCGCCGCCGGTGATCCGCAGCTTTTCCACACCCATGCGCACGAAGGTGCTGCACATGCGGTCCAGTTCTTCCAGCGTCAGCAGTTCCTTCTTGGGCAGAAAGGTCATGTTCTCCGACATGCAATAGACGCAGCGGAAATCGCAGCGGTCGGTGACAGAGACGCGCAAATAGGAAATGGCGCGCTGGAACGGGTCGATCAAAGGTGCGGTCATGGGGCAGAACGTATGCAAACCGCCGATGAACGGCAAGGGGCATCTTGGGAATTGATGCCGGCGCGCAGGGGTCATAAGGTGAGTGTATGAAACGATTTGTATGCCTTGTCGCCTGTACCGTCGGCCTGTCGGCCTGTGATATTTTGCCCACCATGCAGCAGCAGACGCCGCCGCCTGACCCCGCGTCCGGGAGCGCCGAAGCCGAGGCGGAGGTGCAGACCGCGGGTGTCGCCCCGCCGGCCAATGCGCGGACCGCCGACGAGTTCGACACCACCACGGAAGAAGAGCGTGCGGCAGCGGTGCAATCTGCGCAGAGCGGCGGTGGCGACCGCGACCTGGGGATCACGGTCGCGTCGCTGGGTGCGGCGTCGGATCCGGGCATCTGGATGAAGACACCGCTTGTCGACAGCCCCGGAAAGGGCCGGGTGGAATACCCGGCGAAGGGCACGACGGTGGCGGTCGATCTTATCCCGCTGGACGCGGAGCCGGGATCGGGCAGCCAACTGTCGCTGGCGGCGATGCGGCTCTTGGAGGCGGACTTGACGGGGCTGCCGGAAGTGCGGGTTTTCGCGACAGGCGGCTGACCTTAAAGGAACTTCTCGGCTTCCTTGCGGGCAAACGGCTTCATGTGGCGGCCGTTTGCGGCCATGAAGGCGCGCACGCGGTCCGGGTCGTGTTTGGACAGGTCACGCAGCCACCACGCCACGGATTTCTGGATGAACCACTCGCTGTCCTGCACGTAAGCTGCGGCCCAGCCCAGCACGCGCTCGCGCGCCTCGGCCTCAGCCGGTTTGAGGTTGTTGAGCTTGGCGAGCGGCAGGGTGACGATCATCGCGGCGCGCCTGATCCAGTGACTGTCGGAGGTGGTCCAGGTCTCGACCTCGTCCATGCGGGTGAGGTCGGCCATCAGCCGTCGTTGCCCCGCCGTCATGGCGTGGTCGGCGATGGCCCAGCTGTCGAGGTCGGGCAGCCACGCGGTGATCAGTGCCCAGACGGCATCGTCGGGTGTGATCCGGGCCTGCGTCAGCAGCTTGGCCGCAGCGAGGCGGGCCTCGAAGATGTTCGTCCGCCAGAGTGCGTCGGCCAGCGTGACACGCTCTTCGACAGTGAGCGCGCGGCGCCATTCGGTCGTCAGGTCGTTGATTGCCGGGTTGGGCACGCCGAGATAGTCGCGGGGCACCTTGTGATAGTCCGCCATGCCTTCGGCCCGGCCGGGTTCGGCATGCGTGCGAATCTGATCGAGGGCAGTTTCGGGGGTCATGGGTGCAATCCTTTGAGAAGGTCTATAAAGGCCTGTCCCTCGACACCGCCGGAGCAGGACGCCTGAGCCTCGTCGAAGAGGCGTTCAACCTGATCGGCGGGCATGGATGACAGCGTTGCGCCCGCGTCGATCAGCATCGCGCCGCCCCTTGCGTTGCAGGTGCCGAAGACGGTTTCGAACAGTGGAGTCCGGTCGTAGGTGTTCAGGCCGTTCGGGTCTGCACCGTGCTCGAGCAAAATGGCGAGAAGCCGGTTGTCATCGCCGCCCGCCGCCTTGGACAGGGCGAGATCGCCGTGGGAATCAGGGCGCGAAAAATCCGCGCCGTACGCGCCCAGTATCTCGATCATGCGCAGGAAGTCGGGATGTTCTCGATCGTGTACGAAATTGATCGCATCGACAAAGGCGGGGGACCCGTATTTGTCCGAGGTGTTCGGATCGGCTCCGGCCTGCAGCATCAATTCCACTGCCTCCGGATCGGATCTGGAGACCACGATTTCGCGGAACGGCACGCGGCCATCCGCCAGCGGTGCCGAGAAATCGAACCCTGATTCGGCACAGGTCCTGATGGCAGATAGCGGTGACCCCGCGCCGAACCGCAGGACGCTGTCGGGAGACGTCTCGAACGGACAAGCCAGCGCGGCCGGCGCGGTCAGGATCAGGACGACGAGGCCGTGCGACAGGTAACGCACGTTTCTTATTCCACCGTCACGGACTTGGCGAGGTTGCGCGGCTGGTCCACGTCGGTGCCCTTGGCGACGGCGGTGTGATAGGCCAGAAGCTGGGCGGGGACAGCGTAGAGGATGGGCGACAGGACCGGGTCGACCTGGGGCAGGACCAGCGTCATCCAGGTGTCGTCGGCGGCCGCCTCGGCGCCGGGGGCGTCGGTGATCAGCATCACCTTGCCGCCGCGGGCCATGACCTCCTGCATGTTCGACACGGTCTTGTCGAACAGC
The DNA here is from genome assembly GCF_028807495.1 of Roseovarius sp. SK2. Taxonomy (NCBI): domain Bacteria; kingdom Pseudomonadati; phylum Pseudomonadota; class Alphaproteobacteria; order Rhodobacterales; family Roseobacteraceae; genus Roseovarius; species Roseovarius sp. SK2. The sequence continues at coordinate 438,367 of NZ_JARAMK010000001.1, read as the reverse complement.
GCATCGCGCGGTGCCATGACGATGACCGGCATCTTCTTGTCGATCAGCGCGATGGGGCCGTGCTTCAGCTCCCCCGAGGCATAGGCCTCGGCGTGGATATAGCTGATTTCCTTGAGTTTCAGAGCGCCTTCAAGGGCCAGTGGGTACATGACGCCGCGCCCGAGGAATAGCGCGTTGTCGGCCGTTGCCAAACGGTTGGCGGCCTTGTGAAAATCGGCGTTCAGTTCCAGCGTGTTGTTGATGGTCGAGGGTAGGCCGCGCAGGTGCGACAGCAGGTCCGAGATGCGCGCGGGGTCGAGCGTTTCGCGGTCGGAGGCGGCCTTGAGCGCCATCAGCAAGAGCACGGTCAGCTGACAGGTGAACGCCTTGGTCGAGGCCACGCCGATCTCGACGCCGGCATGGATCGGCAGGGCGAGGTCGCTTTCGCGGGCGATGGAGCTTTCGGGGACGTTGATGATCGACAGGATCTTCGCGGCCCGCCCCTCGCAGTAGCGCAAGGCGGCGAGCGTGTCCGCGGTTTCGCCCGACTGGCTGACGAAGATGGCGCCGGTCTTGGCGGGAACGGGAGGCTCGCGATAGCGGAACTCGGACGCGATATCGACGTCGACGGGCAGGCCGGCCAGTTGCTCGAACCAGTATTTCGCGGTGAGGCAGGCGTAATAGGCCGTACCGCAGGCCACCAGCGTCAGGCGGTCGTATTGGGTGAAGTCCAGTTCCGGTTGGGGCAGGGTCAGGCCGCCCCCGGCCTCGGACAGGTAGTGGCGCAGGGTATCGCCGATCACGGCGGGCTGCTCGGCGATTTCCTTGGCCATGAAGTGCTTGTGCCCGCCCTTGTCGACATGGGTGCTGTCGATCTGGATGGTGCGGACGGCGCGGTTGGCGCGATTTCCTTGCGCGTCGATGATGTCGAGCGTGGTGCGGGTGACGACGGCGATGTCGCCTTCCTCCAGATAGGTGATCCGGTCGGTAAGGGGGGCGAGCGCGATGGCGTCGGAGCCGACATACATCTCGCCGTCGCCGTGGCCGATGGCCAGCGGGCTGCCCTTGCGGGCGGCGACGATCAGGTCATCCTCGCCATCGAAGAGAAAGCCGAGCGCATAGGCGCCTTCCAGCCGGGCGATGGCGGATTTGGCGGCCTCGACAGGGGTTTGGCCCTGTTCCATCAGGTGATGGACCAGCATGGCGACGGTCTCGGTATCGGTGTCGGTCTCGTGCGCCAGCCCGGCTTGGGACAGTTCGCTGCGCAGCTCACGGAAATTCTCGATGATGCCGTTATGCACCACGGCCACCGGCCCGGCCTTGTGCGGGTGGGCGTTGACGGTGTTGGGCGCGCCGTGCGTGGCCCAGCGGGTGTGGCCGATGCCGGACTTGCCGCGCAGGGGCTCGTGCACCAGCAGGTCCGACAGGTTCACCAGCTTGCCGACGGCGCGGCGGCGGTCCAGTTGTTTGCCGTTGATCGTGGCGATGCCGGCGCTGTCATAGCCGCGATATTCGAGCCGTTTGAGCGCCTCGACAAGGATGGGCGCGGCTTCGTGCTTGCCTAGAACCCCTACAATTCCACACATTATCCTGCCTCTTTCGCTTGCTTGGCCTTCTTGGACTTTAGCATTTCGAATAATTTGCGCGCCATGCCCGGTTTGTTGGCCTGCGGGCTGCGGGCAATGGCGAGCGCGCCGTCGGGGACGTCGCTGGTGATGACCGAGCCCGAGCCGGTCATGGATTCGTCGCCCAGTTTGACGGGGGCGACGAGCATGGTGTTGGAGCCCACGAAGACGCGCGCGCCGATCTCGGTGCGGTGTTTCATCACGCCGTCATAGTTGCAAGTGATCGTGCCCGCGCCGATATTGCTGGCCTCGCCCACCGAGGCGTCGCCGATATAGCTGAGGTGATTGACCTTGGCGCCTTCGCCGATGAGGGCGTTCTTGACTTCGACGAAATTGCCGATGCGGGTGTCCTCGGCCAGTTCCGCGCCGGGGCGCAGGCGGGCATAGGGGCCGACGACGGCGCCGCGCGAGACGTGGCAGCCTTCGAGATGCGAGAACGCCTTGATATGCGCGCCAGATTCGACGGTGACGCCGGGGCCGAAGACCACGTTGGGTTCCACGATCGTGTCGCGGCCCAGCACGGTGTCGTAGGCGAAATGGACGGTCCCGGGGGCCGTGAGGGTGATGCCATCGTTGAGCGCGGTGGCGCGGGCGCGGGTCTGGAAGGCGGCCTCGGCCGCGGCCAGCTCGGCGCGGGAGTTGATGCCCATGGTCTCGGCCTCGTCACAGGCGATGGCGGTGGCCGAGAGGCCCCGGTCGCGGGCGATGCCGATGATATCGGTGAGGTAGTACTCGCCCGCCGCGTTGTCGTTGGTGACGGCGCGGATGAGGTCGAAAAGGACGGGCGCGGAGGCGGCGATGACGCCGGAATTGCAGAAGGTGATGGCGCGGGTGGCGACGTCGGCATCCTTGAATTCGACAATCTTTTCAAGCGTGTCGCCGGACATGACCAGCCGGCCATAGCGACCGGGATCGGCGGCCTCGAAACCCAGCACGACGACGTCATGTTGCGCGCGGGCCGCGACCATGCGGTGCAGCGTGTCCTCGGAGATGAAGGGCGTGTCGCCGTAAAGGACGATGGCGTCGCCCTCGTAGCCCGCGAGCGCGGGCTCGGCCTGCGCCACGGCGTGGCCGGTGCCGTCCTGCGTGGCCTGGTGGGCGGTCAGGATGTCGGGGTCATGGTCGTGCGCCGCCGCCGCGACGGCCTCGGACCCGTGGCCGGTCACGACGACGGTGCGGTCGGGGGACAGGGCCGATCCGGCCTGCAACGCATGGACCAGCATCGGCGCGCCTGCGATCTGGTGCAGCACCTTGGGCAGGTCCGATTTCATGCGGGTGCCCTGGCCCGCGGCCAGGACGATCAGGCTGATGCTCATATGGTTTCTCTTTCCTTCCTGACGTGCCCGTTTTATCCGGTTGCGCAAGCCGCGCAAGGCTGGGCCGTATCAAAGATGATTGCGGGATGTGACAGGGACGGGCGGAAAAGTGCCAACCGTTGCAGGATGACAAGAGGGACGAGTGACATGGGTGAACGGCTGGGAACGGTGGTGTTCGATCTGGACGGGACGCTGGCGGATACGAGCGGTGACCTGATCGCGGCTGCGAATGCCTGTTTCCGGGGGATGGGCGAGGGCGATCTGCTGGACCCGGTGGCCGATGCTGGCACGGCGCTGCGCGGCGGGCGTGCCATGCTGACGCTTGGCATGACGCGACTGGGGCGGGCGGATGACTTTGCCGAGATCGACCGGCAATATCCAATTCTTTTAACGGCTTACGGCGAGGCCATCGACACGCACACGGTGTTCTATCCCGGCGCGATGGACGCGGTGGAGAACCTGCGGCTGGCGGGGCATCCGGTGGCGATCTGCACCAACAAGCCCGAGGCGCTGGCGCTGAAGCTGATGACCTCGCTGGGCGTGCTGGACCGGTTCGGCGCACTGGTGGGGGCCGACACGCTGGCCGTGCGCAAGCCCGACCCCGAGCCGTTGCGCGAGGTCGTGCGGCGGGTGGGCGGCGACCCGGGCCGCTGTCTGCTGGTGGGAGATACGATAACGGACCGCGAGACGTCGAAGGCGGCGGGGGTGCCGTCGGTGCTGGTGACGTTCGGGCCGGGGGACGAGGACGTGCGGGCGCTGGAGCCGGAGGCCACGATCGACCATTTCGACGAGTTGCAGGGCGTGGTGCAAAGGCTCTTCGCCTGAAACCCGGTTTCGGGAAAGCGAAATGCCGCTTTTCCACAGGCGCTTCGCGATTGACCTGCGCCGCGCGGGGCCGCAATAAATGGCCATGAGCGAGGTTTTCACACGCAGTTTCACCCAGCAGGAGCCGATCCCCGAAGAGGGGATGCGCGCCGCGATGGAGGTGATGCAGAGCGGGCGGCTGCATCGGTATAACCTGTCGCCCGGAGAGCTGGGCGAGGTGGGCCTGCTGGAGCAGGAGTTCGCCGCCTACACGGGGGCCAAATACGCGCTGGCGGTCGCTTCGGGCGGGTACGCGATGGCCACGGCGTTGCGGGCGCTTGGGGTCCAGCCTGGCGAAAAAGTGTTAACGAATGCTTTCACACTCGCGCCGGTGCCGGGGGCGATTGCCAGCGTCGGCGCGGTGCCGGTCTTTGTCGGCGTGACGGAAAGCCTGACGATCGACCTTGAAGACCTGGTTAACAAGGCGGGCGAGGCGCGCATCCTGATGCTGAGCCATATGCGCGGGCACCTGTGCGACATGGACCGGCTGGTGGAGGTCGCCTGCGACCACGGCCTGACCATCATCGAGGATTGTGCCCACACGATGGGGGCGGCGTGGAACGGTATGCCCTCGGGGCGGCATGGGCTGATCGGGTGCTATTCGACGCAGACCTACAAGCACATGAATTCGGGCGAGGGCGGCCTGCTTGTGACGGACGATGCGGACGTCATGGCGAAGGCGGCGATTCTGTCGGGATCCTACATGCTGTACGGCCGGCACGGGACGGTACCGCCGGAGGAGGCCTTCGAGGCGATCAAGTACGACACGCCCAATATCTCGGGCCGGATGGACCACCTGCGCGCCGCGATTTTACGCCCGCAACTCAAGGCGTTGGACGACCAATGCGCGAAATGGAACGCGCGGTACGCGGCGGTCGAGGACGGGCTGCGCGGCACGCCGGGGCTGACGGTGGTGGAGCGTCCCGAGGCAGAGCGTTACGTGGGCTCGTCGATCCAGTTTTTGTTGCTGGACTGGAGTGATGCGGCCATCGCGGAGGTAGTCGAACGGTGCGGCAGACGCGGCGTCGAACTGAAATGGTTCGGGGGCGCGGAGCCGGTGGGGTTCACCAGCCGCTACGACAGCTGGCGCTATGCGCCGATCGTGCCGATGCCCGCAAGCGATCGGGTGCTGAAGGGCATTCTGGACATGCGCCTGCCATTGACCTTCACCTTGGACGATTGCGCACTGATCGCGCGGATCATCCGGGCGGAGGTGGGGGCGGTGCAACAGGCCGCCGCGTCGTAAGGCGGAAAGGTTAATCGCGAATCGGGGCCTGAATACCGCGTCGGTATCGCGTCGGTATGTCCGACTGTATGGCGTCGGTGGCAGTGTCGGGCGCCCAAGGTGAAGGCACCGCGCGGGGAGTGTCCCGGAAATGGCGGGCAGTCGGCGTGATGGCAAGTGTCGGATCTTGAGTATTTTTGGAACAGTGAAAGCGGGTCGGGGGCTGTGCGGAAATCGGGGGCTCAGTCGGGCGCGGGGTCGGAGCGACTGTCGCCGGGAATCGGGACGGTGGAGATCGAGACCTTGGCCGAGCCTTGCGACAGCTCGCGCCCGTGCGAAATGTAGACCAGCGTCTGACGTTGCGCATCGTAGATGCGTTTCACCCGCAAGGTCTTGAAGATGATCGAACGGCTGGCGCGAAAGACGTCTTCGCCATCCTCGGAGCGGTCAATGTCGCCCAGAATGATCGGGCCGGTCTGCTGGCATTCGATGGCGCTGTTGGAGGGATCCTCGAACCAGTTGCCATTCGCCAGTCGGTCGATGAAGCCCCGCTCGAAATAGGCGAGGTGGCAGGTGACACCCTGCACGTCCGGGTCTTCGATCGCCTCGACGATGATGTCGTTGCCGGCCCAGTCGACGCCGATCTCGCCCACCTGCTCGGCGCGGGCGGGCGAGATCATGGGGGCCACCAGCAAGGCGACCCCGAGAAGTGCGCGGCGCATCAGAACGTGACCGTGCCGTGGGTGCCAACATCGGGCGTGTCGCCCGAAAGGGAGGCGCGGGCAAATTCAAACAGCGACTTGGCATTGCCGTCAGTGGCCCAGACCACGGCCTTTTTCGGGCGCATGCAGACCAGCACGATGTCGTCGTCCTGGCGGCCATCCTCGAACCAGACGGCGGCCATGGGTGACCAGATCTCGTCCAGCTTGGCTTCGCTGGTCTCGACCGACAGTTCACCGTCGATATCGGCATAAAGCTGCGCGCTGGGGCAGGCGGCGATGAACTTGCAGTTCTCCTTTTCGACCGCGGCGGCGGCGATATCGGTGCCCTTGGCGGTCACGAACCAGATCGCGTCGTCCTCGCCCGTGATCGTGGGGGCCATGGGGCGCGGCGGGGCGCCGTTGGTGGACAGCATCCCGGCCTGAAGGCTGTCGAGGCGCTTCCAAAGGGCTTCTTTCAGATCATCGGACATCGGGTGTCTCCTTTGCTAAACTGGGTGTCAGTGGGCCAACACGTGGTGCGCGGAATCGGTTCCGGGCCGGCGCGGCGGGATTGACGGCGTTCCGGGGTGGGCCTATAAATGAACAAGTGTTCAATAAATGCCGGGAGGGGTGCATATGTTCGACGCGGTGATGAAGTTCGACCTGGGCGAGGACGTGCATGCCCTGCGCGAGATGGTGCATCGCTGGGCGCAGGAGCGGGTGAAGCCGCTGGCCGCCGAGATCGACCGGACGAACGATTTTCCCTCCGAGCTGTGGACCGAGATGGGCGAGCTGGGCCTTCTGGGAATCACCGTGCCGGAGGAGCATGGCGGTGTCGGGATGGGATACCTTGCGCATGTGGTCGCGGTCGAAGAGGTGGCGCGGGCCTCGGCCAGCGTGTCGCTGTCCTATGGCGCGCATTCCAACCTGTGCGTGAACCAGATCAAGCTGAACGGCAGCGATGCGCAGCGGGCGAAATACCTGCCCGGGCTTATTTCGGGCGAGCATGTCGGCGCGCTGGCCATGTCCGAGGCGGGCGCGGGCAGTGACGTGGTGTCGATGAGCCTGAAGGCCGAAAAGCGCAACGATCACTATCGCCTGAACGGGAGCAAGTACTGGATCACCAACGGGCCGGATGCCGATACACTGGTGGTCTATGCCAAGACCGAGCCCGAGGCCGGGGCCAAGGGAATCACCGCGTTCCTGATCGAGAAGGCGATGACCGGGTTCACGACCTCGGCGCATTTCGACAAGCTGGGGATGCGCGGCTCGAACACGGCGGAGCTGATCTTCGAAGACGTGGAAGTGCCGTTCGAGAACGTGCTGGGCGAGGAAGGCAAGGGGGTGAAGGTGCTGATGTCGGGCCTGGACTACGAGCGCGTTGTGCTGGCCGGGATCGGGTTGGGCATCATGGCGGCCTGCCTGGACGAGATCATGCCCTACATGGCCGAGCGCAAGCAGTTCGGGCAGCCCATCGGGAATTTCCAGCTGATGCAGGGCAAGATCGCGGACATGTACACGGCGATGAATTCGGCCCGGGCCTATGTCTACGAGGTGGCCAAGGCGTGTGACCGGGGCGAGGTGACGCGGCAGGATGCGGCGGCCTGCTGTCTTTACGCCAGCGAGCAGGCGATGGTGCAGGCGCACCAGGCGGTGCAGGCGATGGGGGGCGCGGGCTTTCTGAACGATGCGGCCGTGGCGCGGATTTTCCGGGATGCCAAGCTGATGGAGATCGGGGCGGGCACGTCCGAGATCAGGCGGATGCTGATCGGGCGCGAGTTGATGGGGGCGATGGCGTAGGCCATGCGGTTCGGGCGCGCTCCGTGGTTTTTCATCCCGCTTCTGGCGCTTGTCTGCCTGGGCGCGGTGGTCGCGCTGCTGCTGGGCGGACGGTCTGTGACCACGACCGAAACGGCGGTGATCGAGGCGGTGGCGGATCGCTACGTGGCCGAGACCGGGGCCGCGCGAACCGATTGCCACGCGACGCCGGCGCAGTCGGCCGGGCTGTGGCTGGTGGTGACCTGTGCGGGCGCGGACGGCGGACGGGTAGAGTATTTCATCGATCGGTTCGGCGATGTGACCGACCGGAAAGAGATGAAGGGAGGCGTGTAAGGTGCTGGAGCGTAGAGATTATGATACGTTGAAGGCCACGTTTTCCTGGAGCCTTCCAGCGCGGCTGAACATGGCGGCGCAGGTTTGTGACGACTGGGCCGATACCGAGCTGGACCGGGTGGCGATCAAGGATCTGGCAGAAATGGGTCGGGACCTGAGCTATGGCGATCTGCGGGACATGGCGGACCGGCTGGCGCATGTGCTGGTGGCGAAAGGCGTCGCGCGGGGCGACCGGGTGGGCGTGCTGCGCAGCCAGGGGGGATGGTGCGCCGCCGCGCATATCGCGATCTGGAAGATCGGGGCGGTGTCCATTCCGTTGTTCAAGCTATTCCGGGAGGACGCGCTGACCAGCCGGGTGCGGGACGCGGGCGCAAAGATCGTCGTCACCGACGCGGAAGGTATTGATATGCTTTCGGTTTTGGCGGAGGTGGAGGCCTTCGTGCCGGAGCATGCGGACCTGCCGGATGCGAGGGCCTTCGAGACCGCCGAGACCGGGCCGGACGACCCCGCCGTGCTGATCTATACCAGTGGCACGACCGGCAGCCCCAAGGGCGCGCTGCACGGGCACCGGGTGCTGACGGGGCATTTGCCGGGGGTGGAGATGCAGCATGATTTCCTGGGACAGCACGAAGGGGATTGCCTGTGGACGCCTGCCGACTGGGCGTGGATCGGCGGGCTGTTCAATATCCTGATGCCGGGGCTGTGCCTGGGTGTGCCGGTGGTGGCGGCGCGCATGCCGAAATTCGATGTCGAAGAGTGCGTGAAGATAATCCGGCAGGGCGCTGTTCGAAATATATTTTTTCCACCCACCGCCTTGCGGATGCTGAAGGCCGCCGCCGCGCGGATCGACGGGCTTCGCACGGTTGCCAGCGGGGGCGAGCCGTTGGGCGCGGAGATGCTGGACTGGGGGCGGCGGGCGTTTGGTCTGACGATCAACGAGTTTTACGGACAGACCGAGTGCAACCTTGTGGCGGCGAGCTGCCAGAGCCTGTTCGACCCGAAACCGGGCTGCATCGGCAAGGTGGTGCCGGGGCACGAGTTGGCGGTGCTGGACCGCGACGGAGAGCCGACGCAGGATGAGGGCGATGTGGCCGTTAAGCGCGGCTCGGCCAGCATGATGTTGGAATACTGGAACCGGCCCGAGCAGACGGCGGAGAAGTTTCGCGGCGACTGGATGCTGACCGGCGACCGGGGCGTGTGGGACGGAGACTTCCTGCGGTTCGTGGGGCGCGAGGATGACGTGATCACCAGTTCCGGCTATCGGATCGGGCCGGCGGAGATCGAGGATTGCCTTTTGACCCATGACGCGGTGGCGACGGTGGGCGTGGTGGGCAAGCCCGACGCCCTGCGTACCGAGATCGTGAAGGCCTATGTGGTGGTGCGGGACGGAGTGACGGCGGATGACGCCTTGGCCGAGGCGTTGAAAACCCATGTGAAAGAACGGCTTGCGGGGTATTCCTATCCCAGGGAGGTGACGTTCCTGGATGCGCTGCCGATGACGGTGACGGGCAAGGTCATTCGCAAGGAACTGAAGGCACGGGCCGTGGCGGAAACGGAGGAAGAGGCATGATTGGACGCAGTATTGCGATTGTCCTGATAGCGGCAGGCGCCGCGCAGGCGCAGGACCTGAGCGTGAACGAAAACACGGTCGCGGCGTGTTTCGACAGCGCCCCGCGGGAGGCGGGCGTGCCGGGCTGCGTGGCCGATGCGGCCAACCAGTGCCAGGCGCAGCCGGGCGGGTCCTCGACCATCGGCATTGTTGCGTGCCTGCAAGCCGAGACGGCGGTGTGGGACAGGTTCTTGAACCGGGAATACAAGGCGACGCGGGCGCAGGTCGATCAGTTCGATTCCGGTCAACCGCCTGTTTCAGAGGCACTTTTGACGGCGCAGCGGGCGTGGATCGCCTTTCGCGACGCCGAATGCAGCCTGGCCTATGAGCGCAACCGGGGCGGCACAATCCGGTCGGTCGCGGCGGCGTCCTGCCTGATGCGGATGACGGCACAGCGGTCGTTGGAACTGCGCGACATGCGCGGAGGGCTGTAGGAATGGCATGGCGGCGCAACCTGATCCTGCCGCTGGCGCAGGTGGCCCTGTGGCCCGCCATGGCGATGGCCGAGGAGGCGCCGCTGCCGGATTTCGAGACCTGCCTGCGCGGCGAGATCCTGCGCTATGAGCAGGCGGTCGATGCCTTTGCGCCGACCCCGGCGGAGAAGGCGGGCTATCCGCTGGCCAATGTGAACGGGGTGGAGTTTTGCGGCACGATCGGGATCGTGATCTGCGACCGGTCCGAGGAACCGCTGGGCTGTCAGAAGGCGCTGGCGGTGGAGCAGGATATCTGGCGGGCGCGGGTGCTGACCGAGTTGCCGGAGCCGAAAGACGCGGAAGGCGCGGAGGTGGAAAAACCTTTTGCAGACTTGCTTTACGAGCAGCTCTTCCACTTGGCGCATGGCATGTCGGCGGGGCAGGATTGTGCCGGGCACAGCCCGCGGATGGAGATGTGGTGCCGGGCGCGCGAGGCCAACGGGCGGCTGCGCGCCGCGGTGATCGCGTGGCAGGTGGCGCGGCACCAGGACATGGTGCCGCCTGCCTTCGAGGCGGGCTGGATCGCCGCGCCCGACCCGGTTCGGCCAAGGTCAAGGCCGGAAGAATGACCCGGGTGATGCTTGCCGCATACGAAAACGGGGCCGGCCCGAAGGCCCGCCCCGCCTGTGTCCGGGTTCGCCGGAACGGTTCAGAACGTGTGGACGTAGGACACGCCGAAGACCCACGGATTGATCTTGGCCTTGCCGATGTCCACGCCATTCAGTTTCACGTCGCTTTCGATGTTCATCCAACGGACGTCTGTCCGCAGGGCACCATGCTCGGAGACCCTGTAGTCAAGGCCGGCATGGAGCGCGAGGCCCCAGCTGTCGTCGAGGTCGAGGCTGTTGCCGGCGAGCGGGCCGACGGCCTTGTCCTCGGTGAAGGTGGTATAGTTGATGCCCGCGCCGATGAAGGGTGTGACGTTGCCTTTGTTGGTGAAGTGATATTGCAGCGAGAGCGTGGGCGGCAGGTGCTTGACCTCGCCGATCTTGACGCCGCCGGAGTCAATATCATGGGCGAAGGGCCAGGCGGCCAGAAGTTCGATCCCGAGGTTGTCGGCGATGAAGTATTCGCCGGTCAGCGAGAGCGAGTAGCCGTTTTCGACGCTGATCGGCGTCGGGCCGGCGAGCACGCCGTTTCCGCTTTCGGGGATGACGCCGGCGAGGCCGACGCCGAGAGAGACGTCGCCACGCTCCTGCGCGAAGGCCGGAACCGCGCCGGCGACGAGTGCTGCGAGTGCGAGGGCGGTGAGATGTTTCATGGTCTTTCCACTTCTGAGTTGTTTGAGCGGAAGATGACGCGGGCCGGGCTAAACCGCCTTGATGTATGTCAAAATCGCAGCGAGTTCGCGGGGCGTTGCAAATATGTCACTGTGTTTTGCGGTGCAGCGGGGGCGCGGCCCCAACAGATGAGTGCGAAAGGAGTGGCGGGATGAAGATTTCCTCTCAGATTCTGACCGGATCGGCGGAATTCCAGGCCAACCGGGAGGCGCATCTGGACGCGCTGGCGGTGGTGGAAGAGGCCGCGCGCGCCGCGGCCGAAGGTGGCGGCGAGGCCGCGCGGGAGCGCCACAAGAGCCGAGGCAAGATGCCGCCAAGGGAACGGGTGGCGAACCTGCTGGACCCGGGCAGCCCGTTCCTGGAGGTGGGCGCGGTGGCCGCACATGGGCTTTACGACGGAGCGGCGCCCTGTGCCGGGGTGATCGCGGGCGTGGGGCGCGTGCAGGGCCGCGACTGCATGGTGGTGTGCAACGACGCCACGGTGAAGGGTGGCACGTATTATCCGATGACGGTGAAAAAGCACCTGCGGGCGCAGGAGATCGCCGAGGAATGCCGCTTGCCCTGCATCTACCTGGTGGATTCGGGCGGGGCGAACCTGCCCAACCAGGACGAGGTGTTTCCGGACCGGGATCATTTCGGGCGGATTTTCTACAACCAGGCGCGGATGAGCGCGAAGGGGATTGCGCAGATCGCTGTCGTCATGGGGTCGTGCACGGCAGGCGGGGCGTATGTGCCCGCGATGAGCGACGTGACGATCATCGTGCGGGACCAGGGGACGATTTTCCTGGCAGGGCCGCCGCTGGTGAAGGCGGCGACGGGCGAGGACGTGACCGCCGAGGACCTGGGCGGCGGGGATGTGCATACGCGGCTGAGCGGCGTGGCGGATTACCTGGCCGAGGATGATGCGCATGCGCTGGCCTTGGCGCGGCGGGCCGTGGGGTCGTTGGGGGGTGGGGTGTCACCCACCCTACGGATGGAGGCGCCGGAGGAGCCGGCCTATGACCCCGAGGAGATATTGGGCGTGGTGCCGGGGGATCTGCGCACGCCCTATGACATCCGCGAAGTGATCGCGCGGCTGGTGGATGGCAGCCGGTTCGACGAGTTCAAGGCGCGGTTCGGCGAGACGCTGGTCACCGGGTTTGCCCATGTCGAGGGCTGTCCGGTGGGGATTGTCGCCAACAACGGCGTGCTGTTTTCCGAAGCCGCTCAGAAAGGCGCGCATTTCATCGAGCTGTGCAGCCAGCGCAAAGTGCCGCTGGTGTTCCTGCAGAACATCACCGGGTTCATGGTGGGCCGCCGGTACGAGAACGAGGGGATCGCGCGGCACGGAGCCAAGATGGTGACGGCCGTGGCGACGACGAGCGTGCCCAAGGTGACGATGCTGGTGGGCGGGTCGTTCGGCGCCGGGAATTACGGCATGGCGGGGCGGGCCTATCAGCCGCGGTTCCTGTGGACCTGGCCGAATTCGCGGATATCCGTGATGGGCGGCGCGCAGGCGGCGGGCGTGCTGGCCACGGTGAAGCGTGACGCGATCGAGCGCAAGGGCGGGACCTGGAGCGCCGACGAGGAGGCGGCGTTCAAGCAGCCGACGATCGACATGTTCGAGGCGCAGAGCCATCCGCTTTATGCCAGCGCACGGCTTTGGGATGACGGGATCATTGATCCGAGGAAATCGCGGCAGGTCTTGTCGCTGAGCTTGCGGGCGGCGCTGAACGCGCCGGTGGAGGAGACGCGGTTTGGCCTGTTTCGGATGTGAGGCGCGCGGGTATCGGGCGGCGCGCGTGTGGCGGCGTCGGAGTTTGAGTGTTTTGGGAACGATGAATGTGGGCGTGGGGCGCGGATGCGCCTCCGGGCCCGGATGTGACGGAGGCGGGAGCCATGTTTGACACGATCCTGATTGCCAACCGGGGCGAGATCGCCTGCCGCGTGATGGAGACGGCGCGGGCCATGGGGGTGCGCTGTGTCGCGGTCTATTCCGATGCCGACCGGGCGGCGCGGCATGTGGCGCTGGCGGATGCCGCTGTGCATATCGGCGGGGCGGCGCCGGCGGAGAGCTACCTGGATGGCGCGCGGATCATCGAAGCGGCAAGGGCAACGGGGGCGCAGGCGATCCATCCGGGCTATGGCTTTCTGAGCGAGAACCCGGATTTCGTGGAGGCGGTCGAGGCGGCGGGGCTGGTCTTTATCGGGCCGTCGGCCAAGGCGATCCGGGCGATGGGGCTGAAGGATGCGGCCAAGGCGTTGATGCACGATGCCGGGGTGCCGGTGGTGCCGGGCTATCATGGCGAGGATCAGGATCCGGGGGTCCTGGCCGAAAAGGCCGGGGAGATCGGATATCCGGTGCTGATCAAGGCCGTGGCGGGCGGCGGCGGCAAGGGGATGCGGCTGGTAGAGGAGGCCAAGAGCTTTGCCGAAGCGCTGGAGAGTGCAAAAGCCGAAGCGAAGACGGCCTTTGGCAACGCCGCTGTCCTGATCGAGAAGTATATCCAGCAGCCGCGGCATATCGAGGTGCAGGTCTTTGGCGACGGGCAGAGCGCCGTGCATCTTTTCGAGCGGGATTGCTCGTTGCAGCGACGGCACCAGAAGGTCATCGAGGAGGCGCCAGCGCCGGGGATGACCGAGGAGGTGCGCGAGGCCATGGGCGCGGCGGCGGTGCGTGCGGCGGAGGCGATCGGCTATGCCGGGGCGGGGACGGTGGAGTTCATCGTGGACGGTGCGGATGGGCTGCGCAGCGACGGCTTTTGGTTCATGGAGATGAACACCCGGCTGCAGGTGGAGCATCCGGTGACGGAAGATATCACCGGCGTCGACCTGGTGGAGTGGCAGTTGCGCGTGGCCGCGGGCGAGGGGCTGCCGAAGCGGCAGGAGGACCTGTCGATCAATGGCCATGCGTTCGAGGCGCGGCTCTATGCGGAGGACGTGCCAAAAGGGTTTCTGCCTGCGACGGGGTGCTTGCGGCACCTGGTGTTTCCCGAGGGGGCGCGGGCGGATACCGGGGTTCGGGCGTGGGACGAGATCAGCCCGCATTACGACCCGATGATTGCCAAGCTGACGACGCATGGGCCGACGCGGGCGGTGGCGTTGCAGCGGCTGGGCGCTGCGCTGGAAGCCACGCAGGTGGCAGGGACGGTGACGAACCTGGCTTTCCTGGGGGCGCTGGCGCGGCACGAAGCGTTTGGCCGCGGCGAGGTGGATACCGGGCTGATCGCACGGGACCTGGAGGCGTTGAGCGCGGCGCCGGAGGTGAGTGATGCCACTGTGGCGCTGGCGGCGTTGGCGAGCCTTGGCCTGTTGGACGGAGGCGGGGCGGAGACCGGGTTTGTCCTGTGGCAGCCTTTGCGGCGGAGCGTGGTGCTGCGGCGCGAGGGGGAGGAGGTGCAGGCAAAGGTGCAAAGCCTGTCCGCGGAGGCGCATGACGTGGAGGTCGGCGACAGGCGGGTCGCGGCGCGGCGCGTGGGCGGGCGCTGGCAGCTGGACGGGGCGCTGGCGCCGGAGGTGGCGGTGACGGGCGAACTGGTGACGGTCTTTGCGGGCTACGGGATCGGGTTCGACATCCTCGACCCGCTGGAGCGGGGCGAGTTTGCCGCAGGCGACGCCAGCGTGATCGAGGCGCCGATGCCCGGCATGGTCAAGGCTGTCTTTGCCGAAGCCGGGCAGGAAGTGGCCAAGGGCGACCGGCTGGCCGTGCTGGAAGCGATGAAGATGGAGCACAGCCTGCTGGCCCCGCGCGACGGGGTGGTGGCCGAGGTGCTGGCCGATGCGGGCACACAGGTGGAGGCCGGGGCGGCGCTGATCCGGCTGGAGGAGGACGCGGAGGCGGCGGCGTGACGGATGGTTTGCGGCTGACGGGCTATCACTTTGGCGTCTGTATGCGCAGCGTGCGGATGGGGTTGGCGGCGAAGGGGGTGACGCATGACTTTGACGAGGATGATACTTTTGGAGAAGGCGCCGAGGCTTTGACCCGGCTGCAAACGTTTGGCCGGAGTCCCGTGTTGGAGGCGAGGGCGCTCCGGCGCATTGGAGCTGGCACAATGGCACCTGTGGCCGATGCTGGATTATTTTGACATGGTGCCGGGCAGGGAGGAGAGGATCGCCGCAGGATCCGCGTTGGCGGCGTGGTGCGGCTGGATGCAAACCTGCCCCGCGGCGCAAGCGACGCGTCCGGTGCTGACCAAGGAGATGATGGCGTGATTGTCCTGCACCATGTGCCGCAAAGCCGCTCGATGCGGGTGTTGTGGCTGCTGAACGAGTTGGAAGGCGTCGAGTTTCGCGTGGTGACCCATGCGTTCGACAAGAGCCTGCGCCAGCCGGAATTCCTGAGCCTGTCGCCGGCGGGGCGCGTGCCCGCGCTGGAGATCGAGGGCGAGCGGATGTTCGAATCGGGCGCGATGTTGGAATACCTTTGCGAGAAGTTCCCGGAACGCGGGATGGGGCGGATGCCCGGCGACATGGACCGGATGGCCTATCTGGTCTGGTTGAATTTCGCCGAGACGGTGAGCCAGCATGTCGCGATCCTGACCCAGCAGCATATCGTGCTGCGCGAGGATCACATGCGCAGCCCGACGGTGATGCAGCTGGAGGCGGCGCGGCTGCGCAAATGCTATGGCGCCATCGAGGCGCGGCTGAGCACGCCGGTGGAGAACCGCGATTACCTGCTGACCGGGGGCTATTCGGCCTGCGATATCGCCGTGGGGCAGGCGGTGTACATGGCGCAGCATTTCGCCACGCTGGACGGCTTTCCCGAGACGGCGAAATGGTACGAAAGGCTGACCGAGCGGGCGGCGTTCCAGGCGGCGCTGCCCGAGGAGAGCGGCGCGCGGATATACGAGCAGGCGTTCTATGCGGCGCCGAAGGAGGACGCGGGTGTCTGAACGGGTCGAGATCTTCGAGGTCGGGCCGCGCGACGGACTGCAGAACGAAAAGCGCGAGATATCGGTGGCCGAGAAGGTGGCGCTGATCGACTGCCTGAGCGGCGCGGGGTTTTCCCGGATCGAGGTGGCGAGTTTCGTCAGCCCCAAATGGGTGCCGCAGATGGCCGGCTCGGCCGAGGTGCTGGCGGGGATCACCCGTGTGCCGGGGGTGAGCTATGCCGCGCTGACGCCCAACATGCGCGGTTTCCAGGACGCAATGGCGGCGGCGGCGAACGAGGTGGCGATTTTCGGGTCCGCCTCGGAAGGGTTTTCCAAGGCCAATATCAACGCCACGATCGAGGAGAGCCTGGAGCGCTTTGCCCCGGTGGCCGAGGCCGCGCGGGAAGTGGGCGTGCCGTTGCGCGGCTATGTCTCCTGCGTGACGGGTTGCCCTTATGATGGGCGCGTTGCGCCCGACCAGGTGGCCGAGGTGGCGGGGCGGCTTTACGAGATGGGGTGTTACGAGATCAGCCTGGGCGACACGGTCGGGCAGGGCACGCCGGAGAGCATCGGCGCCATGCTGCGGGCGGTGACGCAGGTGGTACCGGCGGAGAAGCTGGCGGGGCATTACCATGATACCGCAGGCCGGGCGCTGGACAATATCGAGATGTCACTGCAACACGGGGTACGCGTGTTCGACGCCGCCGTCGGAGGGCTGGGGGGCTGTCCCTATGCGCCGGGGGCCAAGGGGAACGTGGCGACCGAAAAGGTGCATGACCGGCTGGTGTCGCTGGGATACGACACGGGGCTGGACCGGGATGTTCTGGCGCGGGCGGCGGAGATGGCGCGCGCGATGCGGACCGGGTGACAAGAATTTTCGAAAATTCTTGTCAAAATTCTTGGAAGAATTTTGGCGCTGGGAGAGGACGGATGTACGAAACGGTGAGGATCGAGCGGGACGACCGCGGCGTGGCGACGCTCTGGCTGGATCGGGCGGAGAAGCACAACGCTTTGTCTGCGCGGATGATCGCAGAGCTGCACGCGGCCGCACAGACGCTGGGCGCGGACGAAAGTGTGCGCGTGGTGGTGATGGCCGCGGAAGGCAAGACATTCTGTGCCGGGGGCGACCTTGGCTGGATGCGCGACCAGTTCGCGGCCGATCCCGAGACGCGGGCCGCGGAGGCGGGCAAGCTGGCCTACATGTTGCAGGCGCTCAACACGCTGCCCAAGCCGCTGATCGCGCGGGTGCATGGCAACGCGTTCGGCGGCGGGCTGGGCATGATCTCGGTCTGTGACGTCGCGGTCGGCGCGGACAGCGTGCAGATGGCCTGCACCGAGACGCGGCTGGGGCTGATCCCGGCCACCATCGGGCCTTATGTCGCGGCGCGGACGGGCGAGGCTAAGGCGCGCCGGTTTTTCATGTCGGGGCGGCGGTTCGATGCCGCCGAAGCGGTCCGGCTGGACCTTTTGGCCCGCGCGGTGCCGCAGGATGCGCTGGATCAGGCCATCGAGGAAGAGGTTGCGCCCTACCTGGACTGCGCGCCCGAGGCCGTGGCGCAGGCCAAGAGCCTGTTGCGTCGGCTGGGACCGAAGATCGACACGGACGTGATCGACGACACGATCGAGGCGCTCAGCGCCTGCTGGGCGGGCGCGGAGGCGCAGGCCGGTATCTCGGCGTTTTTCGACAAGCGGGAGCCGCCTTGGCGCGGCGGTGACTGACCGGCGAAAATACCGCCGAATTTAACGAAAAATCAACTTTTCTGCCGCCTTCTGAGCCCCGTGGGGCCGGAAAGGACGGTTATGAAGCGCATTCTGCAACGTCTCGGAGCTTTGGAAACGGCGATGCTGTGCGTCGCGCTGTGCTGGTTCTCGGCTGGTTTCGCCGCGACCGAGGAGGGTATTTACGCGACGGCGGACGGCCGATTGCGCGCCGATCTGCGCTATTCCGAACGGGTTTTCGACCGCCAGAACGACGTGACCAACAAGGTGGCGCGACTTCTGCGGGCCCGGGCCAAAGGACAGGTGCCGGAGGGCTCGCTCACCTTTGGCGGGCGGCTGATCGCCACGCAGATTTCCGAGCGCACCGACACGCCCGGCAAGTTTCCCATCCTGTCGCGCCTGCCGCCGACGCATACGCGCGGCACGTCCGACAGCTATGGCGTGATCAACGAGATCTCGCTCAATGCCACGCTGGCGCTGCCGTGGGTGACGGGCTTTGTACAGGGCGAGTTCACCGAGGTCGAATATCCCGGGCAGGACGATGTGCAGCTGCGCAAGTACATGGTAATTTTCGGGGATCTGAACCGGTCGCCCTTTTACCTGGCGGTCGGGCGCAAGACGTTGAGTTTCGGTAATTTTGCCAGCTACGCACCGTTCACCCACACCCATTCCAGCCATTATTTCTGGGCCCAGAGCGAAGACCCGGTGATCGAACTGGGGTATGTCACCGACCGGTCCGAGTTCAGTTTTACCCTGATTCCGGCGCATCGCGGCAACCGGGTGATCAGCAGCCCGAGGAACGATGGCGCGCTGTCGAATTTCACGTTGAACGGATCGCATCGGTTCGGAACCGCGCCGGGACATGACCTGACGGTCGGGGGCGGCTTTTTACGCGGGTCGATCTATGACAGCACCATCGCGCATCACCCGCCGGGGCGGGGGATCAATCGCTTCTGGAACGAGCTGTGGGACGTCAACCTGACCTGGAGCGGGCCGCGATTCGACGTGCAGGCGGAGTTCACGCGCTCGATGCATGGCTGGCCCGCGACGGGTCACCACGTGCAGGCGACGACGCTGCAGGCGCGGTGGCACCGCGAACTGGCCGGCAACCCGATCACCTGGTCGGTTTCCGCCAGCCGGGGGGTGCAGGGCACCGACGGCACCGAATGGGAACGGATGGAGCAGGTGATCCTGGGCGTCGAGTACGAGGTCACGCGGCGCGTCACGCTGGGGGCGGAGTACATGTACAACGCAGGCTTTGTGCCGCTGATCCTGCCGACAATCACCGGCGACAGGTCGGTTGAGTCGCACACGCTGATCGCCGGGCTGAAGCTGACGTTCTGACCGGGGCAGGCTGAAGGGGCGCGCGGCGCAGAGCGATAGGCGTCGCGATCCGGGCCTGTTTGTGCCCCCGAAGTGCCGGGGCGTTTCGCGCGCGAACCGGGACGCGTCAATTTGTCTGGTACACCAGAAACCACCTATTACCGATACAGCAGCGTATTCGCGGATTTTTTGGCGTCGAAGGGCGCGCGAAATCACGTCTCGCTTGGTTGACCCTGCCCCGGGGCAGCGGTAAACCCTCACGAGTACTGTACGCCAATCTTATGCGCGGTCCGCCTTGATGGCACGGCGCGCATGAAAGGAGCCACACGTGGAAGAGATGCTGAGGGAGTACCTCCCTGTTCTCGTTCTTCTGGGTATCGCCATCGGTCTCGGACTGGTCCTGATCCTCGCCGCGGTCGTTCTGGCCGTGCGGCACCCCGACCCGGAAAAGGTCAGTGCCTACGAATGCGGCTTCAACGCCTTCGACGACGCGCGGATGAAGTTCGATGTCCGATTTTACCTTGTCTCGATCCTGTTCATCATCTTCGATCTTGAGATTGCGATGCTGTTTCCCTGGGCGGTTGCCTTCGCGGATCTCAGCATGACGGCGTTCTGGTCGATGATGGTCTTCCTGGCGGTACTGACGGCCGGGTTTGCCTATGAATGGCGGAAAGGGGCGATGGAATGGCAGTAGAGGACAAGACCGCGCACACCGCCGATGACGAGATGGTCACCGAGGTGCAGAGCGAAGGGTACCAGTCTCCGCGGATCAAGACCGGACCGTCGAGCCAGGTGCCGCTGGAGGCATATGCCGACGATTACCAGCGCGACACCGCCACGCAGGCGCTGAACCGCGAATTGCAGGACAAGGGATTCCTCGTCACCTCGACCGAGGACATCATCAACTGGGCCCGCACCGGTAGCCTGCACTGGATGACTTTCGGTCTGGCCTGCTGTGCCGTCGAGATGATGCACACCTCGATGCCACGCTATGACCTGGAACGGTTCGGCACGGCGCCGCGCGCCAGCCCGCGCCAGTCGGACCTGATGATCGTGGCCGGTACGCTGACCAACAAGATGGCGCCGGCGCTGCGCAAGGTCTATGACCAGATGCCCGAGCCGCGCTACGTGATCAGCATGGGCTCCTGCGCCAATGGCGGGGGATACTATCACTACAGCTATTCGGTGGTGCGCGGCTGTGACCGGATCGTGCCGGTGGATGTCTACGTGCCCGGTTGCCCGCCCACGGCGGAGGCGCTGGTCTATGGCATCATGCAGCTGCAACGCAAGATCCGGCGCACCGGGACGATCGTGCGCTGAGGCGCCTTTGGGGGATGCAAGATGACTGACGCGCTGACCGAACTTGGAACCCATATCGAAAGCCGCCGGCCCGATTGCGTGGCCGGCTGGTCGGTGGATCATGGCGAGCTGAACGTGACCGTGGCCTTGACCAGCATCAAGGGACTGGTGGAATTCCTGAAGACCGATCCGAACTGCCGCTTTTCGACGTTGGTGGACATCACGGCGGTGGATTACCCGGACCGGCCCAAGCGGTTCGACGTGGTCTACCATTTCCTGAGCATGTACCAGAACCAGCGCATCCGCCTGCGCGTTGCGGTGCGCGAAGAGGACATGGTGCCGTCGATCACCGATATCCACCCGTCGGCCAACTGGTTCGAACGCGAGGTGTTCGACATGTACGGCGTGCTGTTCAGCGGCCACCCGGACCTGCGGCGCATCCTGACCGACTATGGGTTCCGCGGCTTCCCGCTGCGCAAGGATTTTCCGACCACGGGCTATACGGAAGTGCGCTATGACGAAGTGCAGAAACGCGTGGTCTACGAGCCGGTGAACCTGACGCAGGAATACCGGCAGTTCGATTTCATGAGTCCGTGGGAGGGTGCCGACTATATCCTTCCGGGCGACGAGAAAACCGACGAGAAGGCCAAGTGAGCCGGGGCGGAATATGGGGCAGCCGACATGGTCTGGGTGATACTGTTCATGGCGGCGTTCGTGGTCCCGTTCTGGAAGCTGCTGCCGGGCTACGGCATCGCCAGCCCATGGGCGCTGGTGGCGATCTTTCCGCTGGGCGCACTGGCGCTTTTGTACCTGATGGCGTTCGGCCCGCGCGCGGACGATAGAGGATAAGGAGACCAAGGATGATGGACGGCTCCAACACGATGACGAAGGGCTTTGCCGACGCCGAGACCGGCGAGCAGAAGATCCGTAACTTCAACATCAACTTCGGCCCGCAGCACCCGGCGGCGCACGGCGTGTTGCGCCTTGTGCTGGAGCTGGACGGCGAGATCGTGGAACGCTGCGATCCCCACATTGGCTTGCTGCACCGTGGCACCGAGAAGCTGATGGAGAGCCGGACATACCTGCAGAACCTGCCCTATTTCGACCGGCTGGACTACGTGGCGCCGATGAACCAGGAGCACGCCTGGTGCCTGGCGATCGAGAAGCTGACCGGCGTCGAGGTGCCGCGCCGCGCGAGCCTGATCCGGGTGCTGTTTTCCGAGATCGGGCGAATCCTGAGCCACCTTCTGAACGTCACGACGCAGGCGATGGACGTGGGCGCGCTGACCCCGCCGCTGTGGGGCTTCGAGGAACGCGAGAAGCTGATGATCTTCTACGAGCGGGCCTGTGGCGCGCGGCTGCACGCGGCCTATTTCCGGCCCGGTGGCGTGCACCAGGACCTTCCGCCGGAGTTGCTGGACGATATCGAGACCTGGGCGCGGGACGAATTTCCGAAGTTCATGGACGATATCGACGGGCTGCTGACGGAGAACCGCATCTTCAAGCAGCGTAACGCCGATATCGGCGTCGTCAGCCAGCAGGAGGCGCTGGACTGGGGCTTTTCCGGGGTGATGGTCCGCGGCAGCGGGATGGCGTGGGACCTGCGCCGGTCGCAGCCCTATGAATGCTACGACGAGTTCGATTTCCAGATCCCCGTCGGCAAGAACGGCGACTGCTATGACCGCTATCTGATCCGGATGGAGGAGATGCGCCAGTCGGCGTCGATCATGCTGCAGGCGATCGAGAAGCTCCGCGCGCCCGAGGGGCAGGGCGATATCCTGTCCCGCGGCAAGGTCACGCCGCCCAAGCGGGGCGAGATGAAGACCTCGATGGAGGCCCTTATCCATCACTTCAAACTGTATACCGAAGGCTTCCACGTGCCGGAGGGCGAGGTTTACGCCGCCGTCGAGGCGCCCAAGGGGGAATTCGGCGTCTACCTGGTGTCGGATGGGACCAACAAGCCCTATCGCGCCAAGCTGCGCGCGCCGGGCTACCTGCATTTGCAGGCGATGGACCATGTTGCGAGCGGGCACCAGCTGGCCGACGTGGCGGCGATCATCGGGACGATGGACGTGGTCTTTGGGGAGATCGACCGCTAGGCGGGACAACGGATATTGACCCTGTAGAAGAACAAGGCCGAAACAGGGGCGGCGAAGGTTCGGAGAGACGACAAGATGAAGACAAAATTCGGTTTGATGGGCGCCATTGCGGCGATGGGGATCGTCGCAGGCTGCACCGCGCCGCCCGAGGGGACGGGCGAGCAGGACGTGGCCAAGTTCCAGGTGGCGGTGGCCAGCATCGGCTGCACCCTGAAGACCGAGGGGGATTACCTGCCGGTGGAACTGCAGACCGGCCTGACCCGCGAGCAATCGACCCAGATGGCCGCCTACATGGTCACCACCGAACGCGCCGTGCGCCTTGAGGGCGGCGGCATCCGAATGACGACAGGAGCGTGCGCAGCCTGATGCTGAGACGTCTACACAGAGAACAACCCGAGAGCTTTGCCTTCACGCCGGACAACCAGGCGTGGGCCGAGGCGCAGATCTCGAAATATCCCGAAGGGCGCCAGGCGAGCGCCATCATCCCGCTTTTGTGGCGGGCGCAGGAGCAGGAAGGCTGGCTGACACGCCCGGCGATCGAGCATATCGCCGAGATGCTGGAGATGGCGCATATCCGGGCGCTGGAAGTGGCCAGCTTTTATTTCATGTTCCAGCTGTCTCCGGTTGGCAGCGTAGCGCATTTCCAGATTTGCGGCACCACGTCCTGCATGATCTGCGGGGCCGAGGACCTGATCGGGGTGTGTCGTGAAAAGATCGCGGACAAGCCGCATACGGTCAGCGACGACGGCAAGTTCAGCTGGGAAGAGGTGGAGTGCCTTGGGGCCTGTGCCAATGCGCCGATGGCGCAGATCGGCAAGGATTACTACGAGGATCTGACCGCCGAGCGGTTTGCCGAGATGATCGACGAGTTCGCCGCCGGCAAGGTGCCGGTGCCGGGGCCGCAGAACGGGCGCTATGCGTCCGAGCCGCTGGCCGGTCTGACGACGCTGAAAGAGTTCGACTCGGGTCACACGAAATATAATGGCTCGGTCCAGCGTGCGGTGGATCTGGACGACACGATCAAGCGGATCGACGGCAGCGAGGTGCCGCTGGTGGCGCCGTGGCGCGAGCATGGTGCGAACCATCAGCCCGCGCCGCCGAAAGTGAAACTGAACGAGTCGCCCGCCAACCCGGGGCTGAAGGCGCCGAAACCCGACCGCTCTGAAGGCCGGCCCGCCGACGATACCGGTACGACCAAGGCCGAGGCGCCCGCCAAGAGCAAGGCCAACCCGGTGTCCAAGGACGAACCGGCTGGCGACGACAAGAGCAAGAGGGCCAAGGCCAAGGCGCCCGCAGCGGAATTCGAAGACGCGGGCACCAAGCCCGAGACGATGGACGCGCCGCGCGACGGCGGGGCGGATGACCTGAAGATGATCAAGGGCGTGGGGCCGAAGCTGGAGCAACTTCTGCACTCCATGGGCTTTTACCATTTCGATCAGATCGCTGCATGGGGGCCGCAGGAAGTGGCCTGGGTGGATCAGAACCTGGAAGGGTTCAAGGGCCGCGTGAGCCGGGACGACTGGGTCGCCCAGGCGAAAACTCTGGCCGATGGCGGAACGACGGATTTTTCGAAGAAAGTCAAAAAGGGGGACGTCTACTAGACGATCTTCACGCCAAAGGGAGTTGAGCCATGTTCGATGATATACTGAAGTCACAGTGCAAGCTGGTATGCTTGGGCGTCGGTTTTGCAGCGGGGATCATCGCGATCTACGCTGCGATCGGCAAAGTCGGGATCTTCGCGGCGCTTCTGCTGGGGCTTGCGATGGGCGTGTTCATGGCGTTGGTTCTGTTGCAGATCTTCTGCACCGGCGAGAACGCGGACCTGGGGCAGTTGGAGGAAATGCCCGAGGGAACTGCGGCGGCGGCAACATCTGGCGGCAAGCCCTCCGGCCCGCCGAAGGCGAATGCACCGAAGGACCGGGGCACGCCCGCGCCGAATGCGCCCGTGCCCAACCCGCCGAAACCGAATCCGCCGGTGGGTACCGAGCCCGAGCCGATCCTGCCGAACAAGGCCGATCCTTTGAACGCGCGCACGGGCACGAGCGCTGCGGCGGCGGGAACCGACAAGGTCGCGATGCGGGCCGAGACGCATTCCGGCGGGAACGATGCCGCCACGGCGCAGGATCCGACCTTTACCTCGGCCTCGACGGATGCAGAGGCGGGGGCCAAAGTAGATCCCGCGCCGAAGGCGCCTAAGCCTGAGAAAAAGGCCAAGACCAAGAA
The DNA here is from genome assembly GCF_028807495.1 of Roseovarius sp. SK2. Lineage (NCBI taxonomy): Bacteria > Pseudomonadati > Pseudomonadota > Alphaproteobacteria > Rhodobacterales > Roseobacteraceae > Roseovarius > Roseovarius sp. SK2. The sequence continues at coordinate 413,670 of NZ_JARAMK010000001.1, read as the reverse complement.
GGCGGCGGCCAAGCCGAAGGCGAAGACGAAGACCGCGGACGCCGCCGAAGAGGATGTGGGCACCAAGCCCTCGACGCTGTCCGGCCCGCGCGGTGGAAGCGCCGACAACCTGAAGGAAATCAAGGGCGTCGGTCCGAAGCTGGAAGGCGTGCTGCACGACATGGGGTTCTACCATTTCGACCAGATTGCCAACTGGACCTCTGACGAGGTGGCATGGGTCGACGCGAACCTTATCGGCTTCAAGGGCCGGGTGAGCCGCGACAACTGGATCGATCAGGCGAAAACCCTGGCGGCGGGCGGCGATACCGAGTTCTCGAAGCGCGTGGACAAGGGCGACGTTTACTGAATGAGCGAGGCGAATGAGCGACCGAAAGTCAGTGTCGAAAAAGGGCCGACGCGCCGGGCTGGTGATTGCCGGCACGGGCGTGTTCTGGGTGCTGGTCACCCTGATCGGCGAGAAGGAGGGGTTCAGCACCGAGCTGCGCCTCGCCTTCGACCTTGTGGCACTGGCGGGATTCCTGTTCGCCTTCTGGCTCATCTATCAAATCTGGCGCGACAGCCGGGGAAACTAGGGGTTATCTGATGCTGGACGATCAGGATCGTATCTTTACCAATCTCTACGGGATGCACGACCGCAGCCTGAAGGGCGCGCAGGCGCGTGGCCATTGGGACGGGACCAAGACCATCCTTGAGAACGGGCGCGAGTGGATCGTCGAACAGATGAAGGCCAGCGGGCTGCGCGGCCGGGGCGGCGCGGGCTTCCCGACCGGGCTCAAGTGGTCCTTCATGCCCAAGGAAAGCGACGGGCGGCCCGCCTACCTGGTGGTCAATGCCGACGAGTCCGAGCCGGGCACCTGCAAGGACCGAGAGATCATGCGCCACGATCCGCATACGCTGATCGAGGGGTGCCTGATCGCCAGCTACGCGATGCAGGCCCACGCCTGTTACATCTATATCCGCGGTGAATATATCCGCGAGAAGGAAGCGTTGCAGGCGGCGATCGACGAGGCCTACGAGGCCGGGCTGATCGGCAAGAACGCCTGCAAGTCGGGCTATGATTTTGACCTGTACCTTGCGCATGGCGCGGGGGCGTATATCTGCGGCGAGGAAACCGCGCTGCTGGAAAGCCTTGAAGGCAAGAAGGGCATGCCCCGGATGAAGCCGCCGTTTCCGGCCGGGGCGGGGCTTTATGGCTGTCCCACGACGGTGAACAACGTGGAAAGCATCGCGGTCGTGCCGACGGTCCTGCGGCGCGGGGCGGACTGGTTCGCCGGCTTCGGACGGCCCAACAACGCGGGCACCAAGATTTTCGCCGTGTCGGGCCATGTGAACAACCCCTGCGTGGTCGAGGACGCGATGTCGATCAGCTTTGAAGAGTTGATCGACAAGCATTGCGGCGGCATCCGCGGCGGGTGGGACAATCTGAAAGCGGTCATTCCCGGTGGTTCGTCGGTTCCGTGCGTGCGCGGCGAGAACATGAAGGACGCGATCATGGATTTCGACGCGCTGCGCGAGGTCGGATCGAGCCTGGGGACCGCGGCGGTGATCGTGATGGACAAGAACACGGACATCATCAAGGCGATCTGGCGGCTGTCGAAATTCTACAAGCACGAAAGCTGTGGGCAATGCACGCCCTGCCGCGAGGGCACGGGCTGGATGATGCGGGTGATGGACCGGCTGGTGCGCGGCGAGGCGGAGGTCGAGGAGATCGACATGCTGTTCGACGTCACCAAGCAGGTCGAGGGTCATACGATCTGTGCCCTGGGCGATGCGGCGGCCTGGCCGATCCAGGGCCTGATCCGCAACTTCCGCGACGAGATCGAGGACCGGATCAAGGCGCAGCGCACCGGCAAGGTGTCTGCGGTGGCGGCGGAGTAAAGAACCGATGCCCGGCACACCTCATCTTGCGCAACTGAATGTCGGCCGCCTTGTTGCGCCCACGGACGACCCGCGCGTGGCGGAGTTCATGGGCGCGCTGGACCGTGTGAACGACATGGGCAAGCGGATGCCAGGGTTCGTGTGGATGATGGAAGGCTCGGGCGAGCCTGGCACGGGCAACACCGAGACCAGCATCGGGGGGGATCCGCAGTTCGTGGCCAACCTGACCGTGTGGGAAGATGCGGCGAGCCTGGAGAATTTCGTTTGGAACACCGTGCATCGGCAGTTCTATGAACGCCGCGCGGAATGGTTCGAGGTGATGGGCGAGATGCATTTCGTCATGTGGTGGGTGCCGCAGGGGCACCGGCCGACATTGGACGAGGGGTTGGAACGGCTGGAGCGCCGGAAGGCGGAAGGCGACAGTGACCATGCCTTTGGCTGGTCTCACCTGGAAGAGGCCCGGTTGTGGCAGACCCGCGGCTGCGCCCCTGTGGCGGCGGAATGACAAGAATGGAAGGCCAGAGAGCGTGACCAGGATGACGACATTGAAAAACGGGGCGCGGGCCCTTGTGCTGGTGCTGATGGCCGGCGCGATGGTTGCGGGGTGTAACCGGACCACCGAACGGGTCACGTTCAACGGGGTGTTCTACAAGCAGAAGTCCAAGGCGGCCTCGCGTGACAACCGCGAGCGGTTCGTCGTGACCGTGCCGCGCGTCAACCGCGGCTATGACGGCGCGCTGGCGGCGGGGGCCTACGAGGGCAAACGGTACTGCGTGCAGAATTTCGGCACCTCGGAGGTGGAGTGGTACATCAGCCCGCTGGCGCCGCGCGGCACGGTACAACCCAATGGCAACAAGCTGACCTTCACGGGGAAATGTGTGCTGTGGTAATTTCCTCTTTCATATCAAAGGCATGGGGCGGCTGTTATTGCATAACAGCGCCGCTGGGGACCATCTGCGCAGCAGATGGCGCGGCGGATGGTCCGGGCGCCCTTGTGAGAGGAAGACAGATATGAAACGTGTATCGAGCAAGATCGTGGGTCTGGCCCTTGGCGCGGCCCTGGCGGCGGCAGCACTGCCCGCACAGGCGGGACTGAAGGACGAGGCCGGGATCAACCAGGGGCTGCTCTATCTTGCGGCAGCCGACAAGATCCGCCGCGAGTGCGGCAGCATCGGCGGGCGGCTGTTCCGGGCGCAATCCTATGCCAGCGCGCTGAAGAAAGCGGCGGCGGAGCGCGGTTATAGCGAGGCCGAGATCGATGCGTATATCAACAACGACGCCAACAAGGCGGCCATGCGCGAGCGGCGCAACGCGTATTTCAAATCGAAAGGGGCCAGCAACCTTGACCCCGCCAGCCTGTGTGTTCTGGGCCAAGCCGAAATGGCGAATGGCAGCCAGATCGGGCAGCTACTGAGAGCAAAGTGAGAATTCATGTCTGACCTTCGCAAAATCATCATCGACGATCAGGAAGTGGAAGTGGACGGGGCGATGACCCTGATCCAGGCCTGCGAGCAGGTGGGGATCGAGATCCCGCGGTTCTGCTACCACGAGCGGTTGTCGATCGCGGGCAACTGCCGGATGTGTCTTGTGGAGGTTGTCGGCGGGCCGCCGAAACCGGCGGCCAGCTGCGCCATGCAGGTGCGCGACCTGCGGCCCGGCCCCGAAGGCCAGCCGCCGGTCGTGCGCACCAACAGCCCGATGGTCAAGAAGGCCCGGGAAGGCGTGATGGAGTTCCTGCTGATCAACCACCCGCTGGACTGCCCGATCTGCGACCAGGGCGGCGAGTGCGATTTGCAGGACCAGGCAATGGCTTATGGCGTGGACTTCAGCCGTTATCGCGAGCCGAAACGCGCGACCGAGGACCTGAACCTTGGGCCGCTGGTGGAAACCCACATGACGCGCTGCATTTCCTGCACCCGCTGCGTGCGCTTCACCACCGAGGTGGCCGGTATCAACCAGATGGGCCAGACCGGCCGGGGCGAGGATGCCGAGATCACCGCCTACCTGGGCGAGACGCTGGACAGCAACATGCAAGGCAACATCATCGACCTGTGCCCGGTCGGGGCGTTGGTCAGCAAGCCTTATGCGTTCACTGCCCGTCCGTGGGAGCTGACCAAGACGGAAACCATCGACGTGATGGATGCGCTGGGGTCCAACATCCGGGTGGACACCAAGGGGCGCGAAGTGATGCGCATCCTGCCGCGCAACCATGACGGCGTGAACGAGGAATGGATCTCGGACAAGACGCGGTTCGTGTGGGACGGGCTGCGCCGTCAGCGGCTGGACAAGCCCTTTATCCGCGAGAACGGCAAGCTGCGTCCGGCCACCTGGCCCGAAGCGTTGGGCAAGGCCGCTGCGGCCATGAAAGGCAAGACCGTGGCCGGCCTCGTGGGCGACCTGGTGCCGATGGAGGCGGCGTTCGCGCTGCGCCAGCTGGTCGAAGGCCAGGGCGGGCGCGTGGAATGCCGCACCGACGGCGCGCACCTGGTGCCGGGCAACCGCTCGGCCTATGTGGGCACGGCGCGCATCGAGGAGATCGACACGGCGAAGAAGATCGTCCTGATCGGAACCGATCCGGGCGTTGAGGCGCCTGTGCTGAACGCGCGCATCCGCAAGGCGTGGCTGCGTGGGGCCGAGGTGGTGCATGCCGGGCAACCTGCGGAGCTGACCTTTGACGCGACCGAGCTGGGGCCGCGCAACCGGGTGCTGCCGCAACTGCTGTCCGAGGCCAAGGAGACCGAGGACGCGATCGTGATCATCGGGCAGGGCGCGTTGATCGGTGATGGCGGGCCTGCGGCGCTGAGCATGGCGATGCAACTGACCGAGAAAATGGGTGCCAAGATGCTGGTCCTGCACACCGCCGCCTCCCGCGTGGGCGCGATGGATGCCGGTTGTGTGACCGAGGGTGGGATCACCGCCGCGCTGGACGGCGCGGACGTGATCTATAACCTGGGCGCAGACGAGATCGAGATCGCGGAGGGACCGCTGGTCATCTACCAGGGCAGCCATGGCGACAGGGGCGCGCATCGCGCCGACATCATCCTGCCCGCCGCGGCCTATCCCGAGGAACAGGGCGTCTTCGTGAACACCGAAGGGCGTCCTCAGCTGGCGCTGCGCGCCGGGCACCCGCCGGGCGAGGCCAAGGAGAACTGGGCGATCCTGCGGGCGCTGTCGGGCGAGATGGGCGCGGTGCTGCCCTTCGACAGCCTGGCGCAGCTGCGCCGTGCGTTGATCGAGGAGGTGCCGCATGTCGCACAGATCGACGCGGTGCCCGAGAACGAGTGGACCATGGTGGATAAGGTCGAGCCGTCGTCGGGCTCCATCGGGGCCGCACTGGGCGATCACTATCTGACAAACCCGATTGCCCGGGCCAGCGCGCTGATGGCGGAACTGAGCGCAAACGCCAAGGACCGCCGCGAAGAGCCGGTGGCCGCGGAATGACGCAAGCCGCGCTTGGCATATGGGCGCTGTCGGTCATGGCTTTCGCGGGCCTGGCCGCCTGTGCCGCGCCGGGCGCTGACCCCGACGCGGAGTTCGATCCCGAGTATCGGGGCATCGAGACGCGCCTTCTGGACGGGGACCTGGTGAATTTCCGCGTGGAAATGGCCGGGGCGCGGACAGCCGAGGACGTCAGCCAATACGCCGAATGCGCGGCGGCGGAGTACACGCTGATCCGGGGATACGGATTTGCGCGCCACGTGCGCACGAATGTGGACGAACGGGGTGGCATCTGGACCGCAGATGCGGTTTACACCATCTCGCCGACGCTGCCCGGCGGCATCATAAGGATCGACGCGGAAGTCGTGGCCGCCAGTTGCGCAGAGAACGGGATACCGACGGTATGAGGGACGAATGGCTGAATTTCTGACAACCCCGCTTGGGACCTTTGTCCTGATCATGGCGCAGTGCCTTGCGGTGGTGGGCTTCGTGATGGTGTCGCTGCTGTTTCTGGTCTATGGCGACCGCAAGATCTGGGCCGCGGTGCAGATGCGGCGGGGGCCGAACGTGGTGGGGGTCTATGGCCTGTTGCAGACGGTGGCCGACGCGCTGAAATACGTGCTCAAGGAAGTCGTCGTACCAGCGGGCGCGGACCGTACCGTGTTCATGATGGCGCCGATGACGAGCTTCGTGCTGGCGGTGCTGGCCTGGGCGGTGATTCCGCTCAATGACGGCTGGGTCCTGTCGGATATCAACGTCGCGGTCCTCTTTGTCTTTGCCGTCTCGTCGCTGGAAGTTTACGGCGTGATCATGGGTGGCTGGGCCTCGAACTCGAAATACCCGTTCCTGGGGTCGTTGCGGTCTGCGGCACAGATGATTTCCTACGAGGTCAGCATCGGCCTGATCATCATCGGGGTGATCATCTCGACCGGCTCGCTGAGCTTCGGGTCCATCGTGGCGGCGCAGGACACGAATTTCGGCTTCTTCGGCTGGTACTGGCTGCCGCACCTGCCGATGGTGTTCCTGTTCTTCATCTCGTGCCTGGCGGAAACCAACCGTCCGCCGTTCGACCTGCCGGAGGCGGAATCGGAACTGGTGGCGGGCTACCAGGTGGAATATTCTAGCACGCCTTTCCTGCTGTTCATGGCCGGGGAATACATCGCGATCTTCCTGATGTGCGCGCTGACGAGCCTGCTGTTCTTCGGCGGGTGGCTTTCGCCCATTCCGGGGCTGCCGGACGGGGTGTTCTGGATGGTCGCGAAGATGGCGTTCTTCTTCTTCCTCTTCGCCATGGTGAAGGCGATCACGCCGCGTTATCGCTATGACCAGCTGATGCGGATCGGCTGGAAAGTGTTCCTGCCGCTGTCGCTCGCCTGGGTCGTGATCGTGTCCTTCCTGGCGAAATTCGAAGTCTTCGGGTCGTTCTGGGCCCGCTACGCAATGGGAGGCTGACGACCATGACGCAGATCGATTACGGACGCGCTGCGGGATACTTCCTGCTGAAGGATGTGTTCAACGGCTTCAAGCTGGGGTTCAAATACTTCTTCGCCCCCAAGGCGACCCTGAACTACCCGCATGAAAAGGGCCCGCTGAGCCCGCGGTTCCGGGGTGAGCACGCGCTGCGGCGCTATCCCAATGGCGAAGAGCGGTGCATTGCCTGCAAGCTGTGCGAGGCGATCTGCCCCGCGCAGGCGATCACCATCGACGCCGAGCCGCGCGACGACGGTAGCCGCCGCACGACGCGCTATGACATCGACATGACCAAGTGCATCTATTGCGGCTTCTGCCAGGAGGCCTGCCCGGTGGATGCCATCGTCGAGGGGCCGAATTTCGAGTTCGCCACCGAGACCCGCGAAGAGCTGTTCTATGACAAGCAGAAACTGCTGGAGAACGGCGAGCGGTGGGAAGCCGAGATCGCCCGCAACCTGGAAATGGACGCGCCTTACAGATGAGTAATCCGACGAACCCGTTCGAGGCCATGATGGCCCAGGCGCAGGAGATGGTGAAGACCATGAATCCGGCGCTTGAGTCGTTCTCGCCCAAGGGGTTCGAGGCGATGTGGCCCACCATGCCGAAGGAATTCATGGAGATGATGTTCGGCCGCGGCATCAGCAAGGACGGTCTGGACGCCAAGACGCGTCTGCTGATCACGCTTGCGGGGTTGACCATGCTGGGCGCGCAGAGCGATACGCAGATCAGGATGACCGTGCGCCACGCGCTGGAAGCGGGCGCCACGAAAGACGAGATTGCCGAGACCATCGCGATGATGGCGATGTTTGCCGGTATCCCGTCCATGAACCGGGCGATGGATTTCGCGCGCGAGGTCATGGACGAGGCCAAGGACGAGGATCAGGACACATGACCATTGCCGCGTTTTCCTTCTATCTCTTTGCGGTCTCGCTGTTGGCGGGGGGGCTGTTCACGGTGGTCAGCCGGAACCCGGTGCACTCGGTCCTGTGGCTGATCCTGGCGTTCCTGTCCGCGGCTGGCCTTTTCGTGCTTTTGGGCGCGGAGTTCGTGGCGATGCTCTTGATCATTGTCTATGTGGGCGCGGTCGCCGTGCTGTTCCTGTTCGTGGTGATGATGCTGGACGTGGATTTCGCCGAGCTGAAGGCGGAGATGGCGAAATACATGCCGCTGGCGCTGCTGATCGGGATCATATTGCTGATGCAATTCGGCGTCGCCTTCGGCAACTGGCAGATGGCCACGGATGCCGAGGGCGCGCGCGCGGCCGTCACGCCGACCGACCTGGAGAATACCAAGGCGCTGGGGATGCTGCTGTATGACCAGTATTTCCTGCTGTTCCAGCTGGCGGGTCTGATCCTGCTGGTGGCGATGATGGGCGCGATCGTGCTGACGCTGCGCCACCGCTCGGACGTCAAGCGGCAGGACGTGCTGGCGCAGATGTACCGCGATCCGGCCAAGGCGATGGAACTGAAGGACGTGAAACCGGGGCAGGGGTTGTAATCCTGCTGTTCGCGCCCCGGACCTGATCCGGGGCCTCCCGGACCGTCGGGCCCGGGCAAGAGACAATGAGGTCCCGGGTCAGGCCCGGGACGGGATGAAAAGACAAACGAACGGGCGCGGCCCGGAGGGACGACATGATTGGACTGGAGCATTACCTGACGGTGGCGGCGGCGCTGTTCGTCATCGGGATTTTCGGGCTTTTCCTGAACAGGAAAAACGTGATCATCCTGCTGATGTCGATCGAGTTGATGCTGCTGTCGGTCAACGTGAACCTCGTGGCATTTTCCAGCTTCCTGGGTGACATGGTGGGGCAGGTCTTTACCCTGTTCGTGCTGACCGTGGCCGCCGCGGAGGCCGCCATCGGGCTTGCCATTCTTGTCTGCTTCTTCCGCAACCGCGGCACGATCGCCGTGGAAGACGTCAACGTGATGAAGGGCTGAGGGCATGGAACAGATCATTCTATTCGGCCCGCTTCTGGGCGCCATCATCGCGGGCTTCGGCTGGCGCGTCATTGGGGACGCGGGCGCGCAGTGGGTGACCACGGGCCTGTTGTTCCTGTCGGCGCTCCTGAGCTGGATCGTGTTTTTCAGCTTCGACGGGACGACGCAGTACATCCACATCCTCGACTGGATCCAGTCGGGCGAACTGGACGTGGCGTGGTCGATCCGGCTGGACCGGCTGACGGCGATCATGCTGATCGTGATCACCACGGTGTCGGCGCTCGTGCACCTGTATTCGATGGGCTACATGGCCCATGACGAGAATTTCCGTGACGACGAGAGCTATCGCCCACGTTTTTTTGCCTATCTGAGCCTCTTTACCTTCGCCATGCTGATGCTGGTGACGGCGGACAACCTGGCGCAGATGTTCTTTGGCTGGGAGGGCGTGGGCCTGGCGTCTTACCTGCTGATCGGGTTCTATTTCCGCAAGCCAAGCGCCAACGCGGCGGCGATCAAGGCGTTCGTGGTGAACCGGGTGGGGGATTTCGGCTTTGCGCTGGGGATCTTTGCACTGTTCTTCCTGACAGGCTCGATCAATTTCGACGACGTGTTCGCGGCGGCGCCCGAGTTGGCGAATACGCAGCTGACGTTCCTCTGGACGGAGTGGAATGCGGCGAACCTGATCGCCTTCCTGCTGTTCGTCGGCGCGATGGGCAAATCGGCGCAGCTGTTCCTGCACACCTGGTTGCCGGACGCGATGGAAGGCCCGACGCCGGTGTCGGCGCTGATCCACGCGGCGACCATGGTGACGGCGGGGGTTTTCCTTGTCTGCCGGATGTCGCCGCTGATGGAGTTCGCGCCCGGCGCGCTGGCCTTCGTCACGGTGCTGGGCGGCATGACGGCGTTCTTTGCGGCCACGGTGGGGCTGGTGCAGAACGACATCAAGCGCGTCATCGCCTATTCGACCTGTTCGCAGCTGGGCTACATGTTCGTGGCCGCGGGTGTGGGGGCCTACAGCGTGGCAATGTTCCACCTGTTCACGCACGCGTTCTTCAAGGCGATGCTGTTCCTTGGCGCGGGCTCGGTCATCCACGGGATGCATCACGAGCAGGACATGCGGAACTATGGCGGGCTGCGCAAGAAGTTTCCCTATACGTTCTGGGCCATGCTGATCGGGACGCTGGCGATTACCGGCGTGGGCATCCCGCTGACCACGATCGGCTTTGCCGGCTTCCTGTCGAAGGACGCGATCATCGAGAGTGCCTATGCGGGCACCAGTGGTGGCTTTGCCTTCTGGGCGCTGGTCATCGCGGCGCTGTTCACCAGCTTCTACAGCTGGCGGCTGATGTTCCTGACCTTCTGGGGCGAGCCGCGCGGCGACAAGCACACGCATGAGCACGCGCATGAAAGCCCGATGGTGATGGTGGCGCCGCTGGGCGTGCTGGCGCTCGGGTCGATCTTTGCCGGCATGATCTGGTACAACAGCTTCTTCGGGCATACGGACACGGTGGCGAAGTTCTTTGGCGTGCCTTACGCGGAAGAGCAGCACCACGAAGAAGGCGCCGAGGAGCACGGTGAAGAGACCGCGGCGGCCGACGAGAGCCATGCCGAAGAGGGTGAGGCCCATGCCGAGACCGAAGAAGGCGGTTACGGCGAGGAGCATCACTATGTGTTCACCGGCGAGCCGGGCGAGGGCGCGATCTATGCCGCCGAGGGCAACACGATCCTGAACGACGCGCACGCGGTGCCGAAATGGGTCAAGGTCAGCCCCTTCGTGGCGATGATCGTCGGCTTCCTGACGGCGTTCTGGTTCTACATCCTGAACCCGTCGATCCCCGGACGGCTGGCCGAGAACCAGCGCCCGCTGTACCTGTTCCTGCTGAACAAGTGGTATTTCGACGAGATCTACGACTTTGTCTTCGTTCGGCCCGCCAAGCGGCTGGGCAGCCTGTTGTGGAAGAAGGGCGATGGCAACGTCATCGACGGGACCATCAACGGGGTCGCGATGGGAATCATCCCGTTCTTCACCCGCCTCGCCGGACGGGCCCAGTCGGGATACATCTTCACCTATGCCTTTGCCATGGTCATCGGGATCGCGGTGCTTGTCACATGGGTGAGCCTTAGCGGGGGAGCGAACTAATGGATAACCTGCTTTCCATCACCACCTTCATTCCCGCCATCGCGGCTTTCATCCTGGCGGTGTTCCTGCGCGGTGATGACGAGGCGGCGCAGCGCAATGCCAAGTGGGTGGCGCTGATCGCGACCGGGCTGACCTTTCTGGTCTCGCTGTTCATCCTGTTCGATTTCGACCCGAACAACACGGGCTTTCAGTTCGTGGAAGAGCGCGAGTGGCTTCTGGGGCTGCAATACAAGATGGGCGTGGACGGGATCAGCATCCTGTTTGTCATCCTGACGACCTTCATGATGCCGATCACCATTGCCGCGTCTTGGAACGTGACGCACCGGGTGAAGGAATACATGATCGCCTTCCTGCTGCTGGAAACGCTGATGTTGGGCGTGTTCATGGCGCTGGACCTGGTGCTGTTCTACCTGTTCTTCGAGGCAGGGCTGATCCCGATGTTCCTGATCATCGGGATCTGGGGCGGCAAGGAACGCATCTATGCGTCGTTCAAGTTCTTCCTCTACACGTTCCTTGGCTCGGTCCTGATGCTGGTGGCGATGGTCGCCATGTTCGCCGAGGCGGGCACGACGGATATCCCGACTCTGATGACGCACAGTTTCGGGTCGGAGACGTTCAGCCTGCTGGGCATCCAGATCGTGGGCGGCATGCAGACGCTGCTGTTCATCGCGTTTTTCGCAAGTTTCGCGGTGAAGATGCCGATGTGGCCGGTGCATACCTGGCTGCCGGATGCGCACGTGCAGGCGCCGACGGCGGGCTCGGTCGTGCTGGCGGCGATCCTGTTGAAGATGGGCGGCTATGGCTTCCTGCGATTCAGCCTGCCGATGTTCCCGGTGGGGTCCGAAGTGCTGACGCCGCTGGTCTTGTGGATGTCGGCCATCGCCATCGTCTATACCTCGCTGGTCGCCCTGGCGCAGGAAGACATGAAGAAGCTGATCGCCTATTCGTCCGTGGCGCACATGGGCTACGTCACCATGGGGATCTTCGCGGCGAACCAGCAGGGGATCGACGGGGCGATCTTCCAGATGCTGAGCCACGGCTTCATCTCGGGTGCGCTGTTCCTGTGCGTGGGCGTGATCTATGACCGGATGCACACGCGCGAGATCGACGCCTATGGCGGCCTGGTGAACCGGATGCCGGCCTATGCGCTGATCTTCATGCTGTTCACGATGGCCAATGTGGGTCTGCCGGGCACGTCGGGCTTCATCGGGGAATTCCTGACGCTGATGGGGATCTTCAAGGTCAACACCTGGGTGGCGCTGGTGGCCACGTCGGGCGTGATCCTGTCGGCGGCCTATGCGCTGTGGCTCTATCGCCGGGTGGTGCTGGGCGACCTGATCAAGGAAAGCCTGAAGTCGATCAAGGACATGACGCAGCGCGAAAAGGCGATCTTTGCCCCGCTGGTGGTGATGACCCTGCTGCTGGGCGTCTATCCCAGCCTTGTGACCGACATCATCGGCCCCTCGGTCGAGGCGCTGATTTCCAATTATGAAACGGCCCTGGTCGACGCGGACAGCGCGACCAAGCTGGCCGCTGCGACGGAGTAGTCCCATGCAGGCTGATCTGAATGTAATCCTGCCGGAGATCCTGATCTCGGTATACGCGATGGCGGCGCTTTTGGGCGTGGCCTATACCGGCAAGGATCGGTACGCGCCGCTGCTGGTGTGGATCACGGCGGCGGTCTTCGTGGTGATGGCGGCCTGGATCGGGTTCTCGGGCGATGGCACGCGCACGGCGTTCGGCGGCATGTTCAACGATGACGGGTTCGCGCGGTTCGCCAAGGTGGCGGTGCTGCTGTCGGCGGCGGCCGTGCTGCTGATGGGGCAGGACTACATGGCGCAGCGCGACATGCTGCGGTTCGAGTATCCGCTGCTGGTGGCGCTGGCGGCCGTGGGCATGATGATGATGGTCAGTGCCGGTGACCTGATGGCGCTTTACATGGGGCTGGAGTTGCAGTCGCTGGCGCTTTACGTCGTCGCCTCGCTGCGGCGCGACAGCGTGAAATCGACCGAAGCGGGCCTGAAATACTTCGTGCTGGGCGCGCTCAGCTCGGGCATCCTGCTGTACGGGGCCTCGCTGGTCTATGGCTATACCGGCACGACGCTGTTTTCCGGGATCATCGCATCGGCGGAAGGACAGGCGCCGCTCGGATTGCTGATCGGGCTGGTGTTCGTGCTGGCGGGGCTGGCCTTCAAGGTCTCGGCGGTTCCGTTCCACATGTGGACGCCGGACGTCTACGAGGGCGCGCCGACACCGATCACGGCGTTCTTTGCCACCGCGCCCAAGATGGCGGCGATGGCGCTTTTCGCCCGCGTGGCGCATGACGCGTTCGGCGGCGTGGTGGGCGACTGGCAGCAGGTGATCGCGGTGCTGTCGCTGTTGTCGATGTTCCTGGGCGGGATCGCCGCGATCGGGCAGACCGATATCAAGCGGCTGATGGCCTATTCGTCGATCGCGCATATGGGATACGCCCTGATGGGGCTGGCGGCGGGCACGGCGTTCGGCGTGCAGGCGATGCTGGTCTACATGGCGATCTACGTGACCATGAACGTCGGCACCTTCGCTTTTGTCCTTTCGATGGAACGCGACGGGCGGCCGGTGACGGATATCGCCAGCCTGAACCTTTATTCCCGGGCGCATCCGGGCCGGGCGCTGGCGGTGTTGATCCTGATGTTCAGCCTTGCGGGCGTGCCGCCTTTCCTGGGGTTCTTCGGCAAGCTTTACGTACTGCGGGCCGCTTACGATGGCGGGCTTGTCTGGCTGGCGGTGGCCGGGGTGATCGCGTCGGTGATCGGGGCGTTCTATTACCTGCGCATCGTCTTCTTCATGTATTTCGGCGAAGAGGGCGAGCCGCTGGAAGCGCGCAAATCGCCGGTGCTGTGGGGGTTCCTGATGGCGTCGGCGGCGATCATGGTCGTGGGGATGCTGAACATGTTCGGCGTCGAGGCCATGGCGCAGGCGGCGGCGGCGACGCTTGTCGACTGAACCGCATCGCAGTCTGGAAAAAGGTGACGCGCCCTTGGCGCGTCGCTTTGTTTTTCGGGCGCCTCCGGCGGGAGTATTTTTTGAACAATGAAAGAGCCGTGGCCAGAAGGATACGGGCGGCGGGTGCTGGACGAGGTGGACAGCACCAACGCCGAGGCGGCGCGAATTGCGCCCGGCCTGAGCGGTCCGGAATGGATAATGGCGCGGCACCAGACGGCGGCGCGGGGGCGGCGCGGGCGACCCTGGGCCAACCCGGCGGGCAACTTCGCGGCGACGCTGGTGATGCGGCCCACGGAAAGCCCGGACCAGGTGGCGCTGCGGTCTTTCGTGGCCTCGCTGGCGCTTTTTGATGCGTTCGTGGCAGTGACGGGACGGCCGACGGGCTTTTCGCTGAAATGGCCGAATGACGTGCTGTTGAACGGCGGCAAGCTGGCCGGGATACTCTTGGAAAGCGCGGGCGCGGGTGGCGGGCTAAGCCATTTCGCCATCGGAATCGGGGTGAACCTGCGCGACGCACCCGAGGCGGACGCGGTGGAGCCGGGGGCTGTGCGGCCCGTATCGCTCATGTCCGAGACCGGGGTGGAGGTTGCAGCGGAGGAGTTCCTTGACCTGCTTGCTCCGGCCTATGCCAAGCTGGAGACACAGTTCGCGACCTATGGATTTGCGCCCATTCGCGCGGCCTGGATGGACCGGGCGGCGCGCTTGGGCGAAGTAATAACCGCGAGGACGGGCCGCGAGGAATTTACCGGCACGTTCGAGACGGTGGACGCGGGCGGCAATCTTGTTCTAACAGATGCCAAATCGCGCCACGTCATCCCGGCGGCGGACGTGTTTTTCTGACGAAAGAGAGGGGCGGCCCCCATGCTTCTGGCGATCGACTGCGGCAACACCAACACGGTTTTCGCGATCTGGGACGGGTCGAAGTTTCTGTGCACCCTGCGCACCTCGACCCACCATGCGCGGACGGCGGATGCCTATTTCACGTGGTTCTCGACGCTTGTGAAGCATTACGAGATCGACCTCGATATCACCGATGTCATCATCTCGTCCACGGTGCCGCGCGTGGTGTTCAACCTGCGCGTCTTTGCGGACCGTTTCTTTGGCTGCCGGCCCATCGTGGTGGGCAAGCCGGAATGCGCGCTGCCGCGCCAGCCGCGGGTGGACGAGGGCACGCAGGTGGGGTCGGACCGGCTGGTGAATGCCGCCGGGGCCTACGACCTTTATGGCGGCAACCTGATCGTGGTGGATTTCGGCACAGCAACGACCTTTGACGTTGTGGCCGAGGATGGCGCCTATGTCGGGGGCGTGATTTCCCCCGGCGTCAACCTGAGCCTCGAGGCCTTGCACATGGCGGCGGCGGCCTTACCTCATATCGACGTGACGAAGCCCCAGAAGGTGATCGGCACCAACACGGTGGACTGTATGCAGTCGGGCGTGTTCTGGGGCTATGTCGGGCTGGTCAGCGGTGTGACAGAGCGCATCCGGGCCGAGTACGAGACGCCGATGAAGATCATCGGCACGGGTGGCCTTGCGCCGCTTTTCGCGCAGGGCGACCTGCTGTTCGACGAAATTCGAGAAGATTTGACGATGCATGGGCTGACCGTGATCCATGCCCATAACAAGGAAGGCTGATCGGGGATGAGCAGTGAGAGATTGACGTACCTTGCCCTTGGCGGGGCGGGGGAAATTGGCATGAACGCCTATGTCTACGGATACGGCGCGCCGGGCAAGGAAAGGTATATCCTTGTGGACCTCGGCGTGACGTTTCCGGACATGGATGGCACGCCGGGGGTGGACCTGATTTTCCCCGACATCGCGTGGCTGGAAGAGCGGCGCGACCAGTTGGAGGCGGTGTTCATCACCCACGCGCACGAAGACCACGTGGGTGCTGTGGCGCATTACTATGACCAGCTGGGAGCGCCGATTTACGCGCGGGCGTTCACCGCCAATATCGCGCGGCGGAAGATGGACGAGCATGGCCACCCGGAGAAGGCGGTGCAGACCGTGTCGCCTTGGCCCGAGACGACCCAAGCGGGACCGTTCACCGTGGGGTTCGCGCCGATCTCGCATTCGATCCCGGAAAGTTCCGGCCTGGTGATCGACACGCCGACGGGGCGGATCGTGCATTCGGGGGATTTCAAGATCGACATGGACCCGGTGGTGGGCGAGGCCTTTGACGAGGCGATGTGGGCCGAGATCGCCAAGCCGGGGGTGAAGGCGCTGGTCTGCGACTCGACCAACGTGTTCAACGCCCATGAGGGGCGCAGCGAAAGCACCGTGGGCCCCGAGATCGAGAAGCTTGTCGCAGGCGCAAAGGGCATGGTCGTGGCGACGACATTCGCCAGCAACGTGGCACGGGTGAAGACGCTGGCCCAGGCCGGGGAACGGGCCGGGCGGTCGATCTGTCTGCTGGGCCGGGCGATGCGGCGGATGATCGAAGCCTCGGTCGAGACCGGCGTGCTGACCGATTTCCCGCGCACGATCAGCCCCGAGGACACGCGGGACATTCCGCGCGAGAACGTGATGCTGATCGTCACCGGCAGCCAGGGGGAACGGCGCGCGGCCAGTGCGCAGTTGGCGCAGGGCAAGTATAACGGGATTACGCTGAAGCCCGGGGACACGTTCCTGTTCTCGTCCAAGACGATTCCGGGCAACGAGCGCGGTGTCATTCGCATCATCAACCAGTTCAGCGAACAGGGCGTGGACGTTGTGGATGACAGCAGCGGCCTTTACCACGTGTCGGGGCACGCCAACCGGCCCGACCTGAAGAAGCTGCACCAGATCGTCCAACCGCAATTCGTGATTCCGATGCATGGCGAGCACCGGCACCTGCGCGAGCATGTGAAGCTGGCGGGCGAAAGCAAGCTGCACGGGGTTCTGGCGCCGAACGGCACGATGATCGATCTGAGCGGCAACCGTGCAGAGGTGGCCGAGTATGTCGACACCGGGCGGACCTACCTTGACGGGTCGGTGAAGGTCGGAGCACTTGACGGTATCGTGCGCGACCGGATCCGCATGGCGCTGAACGGGCACGTGACGATCAACGTGATCCTGGACGAGAGTGACGAACCGCTGGGCGAGCCCTGGTGCGAGATCATGGGGCTGGCCGAGACCGGCAGCAGCCGCGCGCCGCTGGTGGACGTTCTGGAAGAGGACCTGAGCCAGTTCATGGGGCGTGCGAAGCCCAAGACGCTGAGCGACGATGACGCGCTGGAGGACGGACTGCGCAAGGTGGCGCGTCAGAGCGCGCAGGGCGAGATCGGCAAGAAGCCCGAGGTGACGGTGATTATCAGCCGGTTGTCATAACGCTTGGGGCGGGGGGGCGCGAGGGCTTTCGCCCACCCTACGGAATCGGTTTGACGCGTGCGGAAGGTGGGTTCTCACCCACCCTACGAGGCCGGTTCAGGACACCATCCGCTCGTCGAAGCTCTTGGCGATGAAGCTGGGCAGGTGGTCGCCCATGCCGACGGGGCCGGACTTGTCCTTGTTGTCCTGCTTCTTGCCGCTGCTGCCACTGCGGCCGCGCGAAGGTTTCTCGCCTTCGTCCTGCGACTTGGATTCGGATTTCGCGTCGGCTGTCGGCTCGGACTTGGCGTCCTCGGTTTTCTGTGGTGCGGTCTCCTGAGCCTCTTGCGACTCATCCGACTTGCGGCGGCTGCGCGAGCGGCGTGGCTTCTTCGGCGCGTCCTCGGTGGCTGCGTCGGCCTTGGGCTCGGGCGCGGCGTTACCCAGCGGGTTGTCGAGCTTGGGGATCTCTTTCTGGATCAGGTTCTCGACCGCGCTGAGAGCTTTCTCGTCGCGCGGGTTGCAGAGCGTGATCGCCTTGCCGTCGCGCCCGGCACGGCCGGTGCGGCCGATGCGGTGGACGTAATCCTCGGGGTGGCCGGGGACGTCGAAGTTGAACACATGGCTTACCGAGGGCACGTCAAGGCCGCGGGCGGCCACGTCGGAGGCCACGAGAATACGCAGATCGCCGGCGCGGAAGCCGTCGAGTGTGCGGGTGCGCTGGCTTTGGTCGAGGTCGCCGTGAATGGGCGCAGCGTCGTAGCCGTATTTCTTGAGCGACTTGGCTACGATATCCACATCCGTCTTGCGGTTGCAGAAGATGATCGCGTTGGTCAGCTTCTCGCCCTCGGCGTCGATCAGCGCGCGCAGCAGCTTGCGTTTCTCGCTGTCTGCCCGGTCGCGGCGCGAGGGTTTGAACATCGCCACGCCCTGTTCGATCGTCTCGGAGGCCGTCGCCTGACGGGCGACCTCGATGCGTTCGGGGCTGGATAGGAACGTGTTGGTGATGCGCTCGATCTCGGGCGCCATGGTGGCGGAGAAGAAAAGCGTCTGGCGGGTGAAGGGCGTCAGGCCGAAGATGCGCTCGATATCGGGGATGAAGCCCATGTCGAGCATCCGGTCGGCCTCGTCCACGACCATCACTTTCACGTCCGAAAGGATCAGCTTGCCGCGCTCGAAATGGTCGAGCAGGCGTCCGGGCGTGGCGATCAGAACGTCGACGCCCTTGTCGATGATCTGTTCCTGCTCCTTGAAGCTGACGCCGCCGATCAGCAGCGCCTTGGTCAGCTTGAGGTACTTGGAATAGGTGTCGAAATTCTCGGCCACCTGCGCGGCGAGTTCGCGGGTGGGGCAAAGCACCAGGCTGCGCGGCATGCGCGCGCGGGCACGGCCCCGGGCCAGAAGCGACAGCATGGGCAGGGTAAACCCGGCGGTCTTGCCGGTGCCGGTCTGGGCGATGCCCAAGACGTCGCGGCCTTCGAGCGCGGGAGGTATGGCGCCCGCCTGGATGGGGGTGGGGGTTTCGTAGCCGGCTTCTTCGACGGCTTTCAGAACCTTGGGGTTCAGGCTCAGGTCAGAAAATTTTGTCATGTATGTCCACAGGTTTGCGGACACGATTCTGGCCCGCCATCTCGAATTGGCCCGTAAGTGCAGGGCCTTGGTGCACTTCCCCTATCTGAAGGCCGGGCGTTGGTCAATGTGCGACGCCTCGGGACGGACAAAGTGTGTATGTCGTGTGAATTGTGTGCGTTGCGGCAACAATCAAGGGCGATCAGGTGAAATTCGGGAAATGCCGGGCGCGTTTGGCGTCCAGATCGAGGGAGACCGCGTGCAGATGGCCATGCGCGTCGAGCCGGGTGCGCAGGTCCGGCGTGGCCACACAGACCTCGGTGAAGAAGGCGCGCAGGGCGTCTTCGCCGCCCTCGGACTCGAGCATCGAGAACAGCTGGTGCATCGTCAGGGCCGTTTCCGAGTGCCGGGCGTTGGCTTTGAGGTCGGGCCGGTAGGAGCCTCGGGTGAGCCGGTAGCGGAACCGCGCCTGCCAGTCGTCCCAGGTGGGGGCATGAAGATGCACGAGGCGACAGTCGTGGAGGTCGAAGAGGTTGGAATCGCGTGTCTTTCCGACGAACGCGTTATGGATACGGACGCTGACATCGGGCTGCCCGGTGCGCACGAATATCTTCCCGGCGACGTGGCTGAGAAAGCCGCCATTCAGATGCTCGCCGTAGCAGGGGTAAAGCCTGGCGGTCTGTTCGCGGCGGATCCGCAGCATCGGATCGAAGCCCTTGCACCAGATTGTACCGGGCGGCGGCGGGTCGGCGGGATCGGGCTGCATTGCCTCGATCGGGCGCACGCGGGCAGACAGGATGCCGGGCGGGATCGCAGCCAGTTGGGCGGCAAGTGGCGACAGGGGCTGCAAGAATTCATCGACGTCGACATGCAGGAGCCAGTCGACCTGCGGATCGCGTGTATAGCAATGCGTGGCGTTGAGCGACTGGCGGTGCTGGTGCGCGTCCGGCCGCCCCTTGTCGCGGCGGCGGCGTTTCCAGTAATTGGCATCCGTCAGGATCACGCGGCATTTGGGGTGCCGCTTGAGCGCCGAGCGGGCCTGCGCCGTGTCCTCGTCCAGGTAGACAAACACCCGGTGGGCGCCCAGGTCGAGGTAGTGCGCGGCAAAATTCAGGATGTCCTGGGCGGGCGCCCTGATTGTGGCGACCACGCCCCATGTGGGGTCACTGCTCATGGCCTGAGCATGTGACAGGGGCGGTGTGCGCGCAAGAGGTCGGTACCTCTGGCAGGGATATTTGAGGCCAGGAGAAGGTCAGGGGTGCGTTTGCGTGGCCGAGTGGTGCGGTGAAGGGCGGTACCCGGCGGCCAGTGTGGCGACGGTCGAGGCAGGTGTGAGCACGGTCGCGGGTCTCGTGGTGCGGGGCAGGGCGGCGGTGTAGCCGCCGGGGGTGTAGCGCAGGAGGCGGTCGCCCCATACCAGATGCGGCGCGTCGTCGTGCAGGATGAAGGCGCCATCGGGCAGCGTTTCGAGGGCTGCCGTGTGGCGGACCCGCGCGCGCGTGCGCGTGACGCGATCGCGGTGCATCAGGCGGTCGATCTCGGCCAGCGTCGCGGTGCCGTTGGCGGCGTGGAAAAGCGAAACGAAGCGTTTAAACTCCGGGCGACGGCATTCGCCGCAGGGGCGGTGACCGGCGGCGAGCGCCGTGGGCTCGTCGAGGAAGAAAAGTTCGGTGTAGGCTCCGGGCTGCATCAGGGCACGGCGGCGGCCCTTGAAGCTCAGCTGACAGGTGACCCAGTGAGCGTGCCGCCAGCGCGCCTTGCCCAGTCGTTGATCGGCGTCGTGCAGGATGCCCCGGTTTCCCATGAGGGTGCCGCGTTCCGGCGTGGCCGCGATCTCGCCCGTGGGCAGGACTCGGTTCTGCAGGGTCACGGTTGCTTCCTGGCACGACGCTCTGCCCGTGCCGTCTTCATTCGCTGGACGCGGGAGAAGACGGTACGCGTGTCGGTGACGACAAACCGCAGCATCGCGCGGGCAAGAGGGGCGATGGTCGCGTCGGCCTCGGACAGCAGCCAGAGCCGGGCGAGCATGTTCTTGTCGAGGTCGCCAGACTTGAAGGAATAGCGGGTGACACCGAAAGGCATGCTGTGGTGCTTTTCACCGGGCCGAAGGCTGAAGAGCTTTCGCCCGGAGAGCCCGCTGTAGCTGCGTTCGCTCTCGTAGAGCTTGATCGTGTCGAAGAGCACCGAAAGCCCCATCCCGCAGGCGCGTTGGTCGCCGGTCCGGCCATGATCCGCAAAGGTGGTGGCGGAGGACACCATCCAGCGCACGGGCATGTCCTTGACCAGGCGTGCACCATGCTCGGACCACAGGCGGAAAAACAGGGTCAGGGCCTCATCCGGCGGATCACGCCGGCGCAGCACCGCGATGAGGATCGCGTTCAGCACATGCGCCTCGCTGTAGCCGGCCAGTTGAACGCTGAAATCCTCGTGCTTTTCGTGGATGTCGCGCGTTTTCCGGCGCGGTGGCACGGGGCCGGGGGAAACCGTCGCGAGGAAGAAGCGCGAGAGGTCCGCATCGATTGGCGGCAGCAGGTCTTGCCAATTGGTGAATTGGGTGCGCTTGCCCTCGAACCGCTTTACGAGAGAGGCAAATCCGCCGGGGTATACCTGGTCATCCATTGCGCCAGAATGATGCGAAGAGGCCCGTCACACCATCATTTCCTTGGTCGCCGACAGATTGACGTCCGGGTAGTCGCGTTCGATGCGGTCGATGTCCCATTGCAGGCGGGTGAGGTAGACCGTGTCGCCGTCGTTATCGAGCGCGATGTGCTGCTTGTTGGCGTTGACGAATTTCTCGACCGCCTCTTTCGGGCCGTGGACCCAGCGGGCGGAGGTGAACTGCGACGGCTCGAAGCGGACGGGCAGACCGTATTCCAGCTCGATCCTGCTGCCCAGAACCTCGAACTGCAATTGCCCCACGACGCCGACGATGAAGCCCGCGCCCATGGTCGGCTTGAACACCTTGGCGGCGCCTTCCTCGGCGAATTGCATGAGGGCCTTTTCAAGGTGCTTGGCCTTCATCGGATCGCCTGCGCGGCAGTTTTGCAGCAGTTCCGGCGCGAAGGACGGGATGCCGGTGACGCGCAGGGCCTCGCCCTCGGTCAGGGTGTCGCCGATGCGCAGCTGGCCGTGGTTGGGGATGCCGATGATGTCGCCGGCCCAAGCCTCTTCGGCCAGTTCGCGGTCGGAGGCGAGAAAGAGCACGGGCGCGGAAACCGTCATGGGTTTCTTGGAGCGCACATGGGTGAGCTTCATGCCGCGCTTGAAATGACCCGAGGCCATGCGCACGAAGGCGACGCGGTCGCGGTGCTTGGGGTCCATATTGGCCTGCACCTTGAAGACGAAGCCGGAAACCTTTGATTCCTCTGGTGAAATCTGGCGCGGTTCGGCCGATTGGGGTTGCGGCTCGGGGCCGTAAGTGCCGATGCCGTCCATCAATTCCTTGACGCCGAAGGAGTTGATGGCGGAGCCGAACCAGATCGGGGTCATATGGCCTTCGAGTACCGATTGCGGGTTGAGATCCGGCAGCAATTCGCGGGCCATTTCAACGTCTTCGCGCAGTTTCTCGACCAGATGCGCGGGGACGTGGTCCTCCAGCTTGGGGTCGTCCAGGCCGTCGATCTTGATGCTTTCCGCCACCTTGTTGCGGTCGGCGCGGTCCATCAGTTCCAGCCGGTTGCGCAGCATGTCGTAGCAGCCGATGAAATCGCGGCCGACGCCGATGGGCCAAGAGGCCGGGGTCACGTCGATCGCCAGCATCTCCTGTATTTCGTCAATGATCTCAAAGGTATCGCGGCTTTCGCGGTCCATCTTGTTGCAGAAGGTCAGGATCGGCAGGTCGCGCAGTCGGCAGACCTCGAACAGCTTCTGCGTCTGGCTTTCCACGCCCTTGGCACCGTCGATCACCATGACGGCGGCGTCGACCGCGGTGAGGGTGCGATAGGTATCCTCGGAGAAGTCCGAGTGGCCGGGCGTGTCAACAAGGTTGAAGCGGAAGTCGTTGAAATCGAACGACATTGCGGAGGCCGAGACGGAAATTCCCCGGTCTTTCTCCATCTGCATGTAGTCCGAGCGGGTACGCCGTGCCTCGCCCTTGGCGCGGACCTGACCGGCCATCTGGATGGCGCCGCCGTAAAGCAGGAACTTCTCGGTCAGGGTGGTCTTGCCGGCATCGGGGTGGCTGATGATGGCAAAGGTGCGCCGCCGCGCGATTTCGGGCGGCAGATCGGGGCGATTTGGGACGGTATCCAACATGAGCGACGCTATAGAGGCGGCGCGGGGCGGGTGCAAGATTCGGGCGTCGGTATCGCGTCGGTATTCGAGTGGCATCGCGTCGGTGTCATCTTGGTGTGCCAGGGTGATGCTGTCAGGATGTGGCCAGAGACCGCCTGCGGCATCGAAACGCCAGTGGACCGGAACGCTGCGGCGTGGCAGCATTGGAACATTACGTGAACGTCAGAAATGGGAGTTTCGACAGATGGGCATGATGGAGATTGCAAATGAACTGGTCGCCGGGTGCCGCGAGGGCCGGGCGAAGGAAAACCTGGGCCGGCTTTACGCCGCCGACGCGGTGTCGGTTGAGGCCGTCGACATGGGGCAGGGCCGAGAGACGCACGGGCTGGACGGGATCCGGGCAAAACACGAGTGGTGGGAAGGCGCGATGGAGATGCTGGAGGCCGAGGTCGCCGGACCGATGTGGCACGGCGACGACCGGTTCGCGGTGATCTTCCGCTCGAAGGTCAAGGAGACGGAGACCGGCAAGGTGTCGGACATGGAGGAGGTCGGCATTTACACCGTGGCGGATGGCAAGATCGTGCGCGAGGAGTTCTTTTACACCTACTCGGAGGTGTGAGGCGGATCAGCGCGTCGAGGCGTCCTTGAGTAGCCGGGCCATGTCGGGCTGGATGTCGGCCTCGTTCACCTCGAATTCCAGGTGGGCGCGGTTGCCGTGCCCGCCCAGGGGCAGGGCGCGGGCGAGTTCGTCGTTGAGATCCTGCGGCAGGACGGCGCGGGTGCGCGGGTCGACCAGCAGGGTCTCGGCGGCGATGCCTTCGGCATAGATGATCTGGTGGGTGTCGAAGAGCAGCTGGTAGTATTCGACGAAGCCGCCATCCTCTTGCACCACGGTGTCGCCGTTCACCAGGTGGCGGGCGCGGATCAGCACCTCGGACCGGCCGGCGCCGAGCGCGTCGGAGCGTTGATAGACGAACAATCGGTGATCGGGGCTGACCAGCAGGTCGCCGGTGTTGTTCATGGCGCCCGCGCGGATGCGGATGGGGGAGAACTCGCCCACGGCGCGCACGGTGGACTGACCGATCCAGCGCACTGGCTGGGGGCCGTCGTCGCGGGTGAGGACGCGGTCGCCGATCTTGAGATCCTCGATCGCGGTCTGGGCGCCGGAGGCCATGGTGATATGCGTGCCCTTGGAAAACGAAACGCAGGCCACTTCCGCGAATTTCTGGCGGGCGTTGACGGTGTCGATGCCCACGAGGCTGTAGCCGGTGCGCGGTTTCAGCTGGGCCAGCGGGTGAGCATAGACCTGGGCCACGTCGCCGGCGGCGTCGACCTCGACCAGGATCAGGATCTCGGAGGTCTGGCCGTTGGCGGACATCATTGTCAGGCAGCTGTCGAGATGGACGGTGGCGCCGGGTGTGCCAAGGCGGGAGCCGTCCATGACGGTGAGCGCATTGCCGTCGCCGGGGGCCAGCGACATGCGGTGCAGGCGGGCGCCGACGCGCAGGTCATAGGTGTCGTCGAGGTCGAGTTCGTGCGCGAAGGAAATGGAATCGCCCAGGTTGGCCCCGTTGATGACCGTGAAATCCGCCGCCCGAAGGACGGGGATGGCGTAGGCCGGACGCTCTGGGCCCTTGGTCATGGTGTTCCTTTGTCCTGTTGCGGTCCGTTGGCGGACCTGCGCTGCCCTGCTTGGGTGGCGTAGCGTAGGATTATGGCGTCATGTGGTCAACATGGCGACGCGAACAGGGGATTTGCTGGTCCTTTGGCGGGAGGCAGTGCTAACTGGGGTCGAAAATATCGGGAGTTTGTATCATGGACCTTGGAATAAAAGGTAAACGCGCGTTGGTCTGCGCGTCGTCGAAAGGGTTGGGGCTGGGCTGTGCCCGGGCGCTGGCCGAGGCGGGCGTGGACCTGGTGATGAACGCCCGCGGGGAAGAGGCGCTGGAGGTGTCGGCGCAGGCCATTCGCGACGAGTTCGGCGTAAAGGTGACCACCGTGGCCTGTGACGTGACCACGCCGGAAGGGCAGAAGAAGGTGATAAGCGCCGCGGAAGGCGTTGATATCCTTGTGACAAACGCAGGTGGCCCGCCACCGGGAAAGTGGACGGATTGGGACCGGGAGGATTTCATCAAGGCGCTGGATGCCAACATGCTGACGCCCATCGCGTTCATCAAGGCGTTGGTGCCGGGGATGATGGAGCGCGGCTGGGGCCGGGTCGTGAACATCACCTCGCAAAGCGTGAAGGCGCCGATCCCGGTGCTGGGGCTGAGCAATTCGGCGCGTGCGGGGCTGACCGGGTACGTTGCGGGCACGGCGCGGCAGGTTGCGGGAAAAGGTGTGAATATCAATAACCTGCAGCCTGGCATTCATGCAACGGACCGGGCTGATTCGCTGGACAAGGGCGTGAGCGAGGCGCAGTTGATCAGCATCGACGAAGCCCGTGCGCAGCGGGCGGCGACGATCCCGGCCGGGCGCTATGGCACGGCCGAGGAATTCGGCGCAACCTGCGCGTTCCTGTGCAGCCAGCACGCTGGGTTCATCGTGGGGCAGAACATCCTGCTGGATGGCGGTGCGATCAACGCCACGATGTAATAGCCGCGCACACGGGCGATCACGTTCGCGTCGGGATGCGCGAAGAGTCTGGCGCGGGTGCAGGGGCGCTGCTATCGGTTCGAGACTTGGACCGAAGAGGAGCGGCGCCCATGCAAACCACTGCCATCATTGCCATTTTCGGGCTCGTTCTGGTGGCGAGCCTATTGGTAACCCCGCGCCGCGCGACGGTCGAAGGGTTCTTCGGGGGCGCAAGCGTGGCCGGGCGGGCGCCGACGCTGTGGGTGCTGGTGCTGAGCCAGGTGACGACGTGGATCTTTGCCCGGTCGCTGATGAACTCGGCCATTTTGGGGTATTTCTACGGGATCTGGGGCGTGCTGGCCTATGCGGCCTACTATGGCTCGTTCCTGACCGGCGGCTTCGTCGTGGCGCGCCTGCGGCGCGAGGGGGCCGGCTCGGTGCAGGACTGGTTGCGCGGGCGGTTCGGCGGCACGGGCACGACGCTTTACAACATCGTCATCGCACTGCGGCTGTTGTCGGAGGTGTTCGCAAACTTGCTGGTCGTCGGCCTGATCTTTGCCGCGGCCCTGCCGGAGGTCGGCATGGCGCGCGAGGCGTCGATCCTGCTGGTGGCGGGGCTGGGCCTGGCCTACAGCGCCTGGGGCGGGTTGAGCGCGGCGCTGCGCACGGACGTGGTGCAGATGCTTGTTTTCATAGTGGTTTTCGGCGTGGCCTTCGTGGCGTTGGTAGCTGCACCGGGGTTCGATATCGGCGCGGTGCTGACGTCCGAGGGCGCGAGCGGGGCGTGGAATGGGCAGGTGTTGCTGCTGGTCGCGTTCCTGCAGGTGTTTTCCTACCCGGTGCATGACCCGGTGATGATGGATCGCGGATTCCTTGCCGATGAGAAAACGACTCGCGCGTCGTTCCTGCACGCCTTCTGGATCTCGTTTCTCTGCATCGTGGGCTTCGGTTTTTTCGGGATCGAGGCGGCGCTGCGGGGCGCGGAATACGAAGGTGAACTGCTGGGGACTTGGGCGCGGATGTTCCCGGTCTGGGTCTATGTGGCGCTGCTGGTGTCGCTGCTGGTCAGTGCGCTGTCGACGCTCGATTCCGCGCTGGCCAGTGCGGCGCGGTTGATGGTGTACGAGCTGGGGCTTGCGCCGCGCACGCTGGCCGGCGGGCGCATGGCGATGGTGGGCTTCATGCTGGCAGGGGCCGCGCTGACGCTGTGGGACAATCAGAGCCTCTTTGACGCGGTGGCGGTCAGCGGCACCGCGAGCCTGTTCCTGACGCCCGTTCTGCTGGCGGGACTGGTGATGGGGCGGCGGGTGCCTGTCTGGGCCTTCTCGGTCAGTTTCGCGGCGGCGATGGCAGGAGCGATGACCTATTTCGCAAGGGGCGCGGTGTTCGCGCCGACGCCGCTGGCGGAGTGGCACAAGTACGAACAGTTGCTGGCGATCTGCGTGGTCGTGCTGTTGGTCGGATGTGCCACGGTCTTCGCTTCGGCGCGGCGGGCGGGCTAGGCGTCAATTTTTGCGCAAAAATTGAGCCAGAAGATTCGAATTTTCTGGCTCTGCTGTGGAAAAACCCGGACTCTGCGGCGGATTGGTTCTTCCAACCGGCGGCGCAACCGCTTAGATACGGTTGACGTACATCCTGCGGGACCTCAGAAACGGGGCCGGGATAAGGGAGACATATCATGCTGAACAACATCGGCCTTCCGGGGCTCTTGCTGATTGCGGTGGTCGTGCTGGTCCTTTTCGGACGCGGCAAGATCTCGTCGCTGATGGGTGAGGTGGGCAAGGGCATCACCTCGTTCAAGAAGGGCGTCGCGGAAGGAAACAAGGAAGTCGAGGACGCCAGCAACGACGCTGCGGATTCGGCCCGGGACGTCACGCCCGAAGACGGCAAAGAAAAAGACAAGGTTTAACGCTTCAGAATGTTCGACCTGGGCTGGACCGAGCTCATGGTGATCGGCATCGTCGCGCTGATCGTCGTGGGGCCAAAGGATTTGCCGGGCATGTTCCGGACCGTGGGACGGTTCGTGGGCAAGGCCAAGCAGATGGCACGCGAATTCAGCCGGGCGATGAACGACGCGGCGGATGAGGCGGGCGTCAACGAGGTGTCCAAGTCCCTGAAATCGGCCACGAACCCGATGGGCGCGGCGATGGACGAGGTCAAGAAATCGACCGACAGCTTCACCGCCAAGACCATGGCCGGGCCCGAGCCCAAGCGGGCCGAGTTCGACGACGACCGCAAGGCGATGGTCGACAAGATCTCGAAGCGTTCGGCCGAGATGGCCGAGGAACGCAAGGCGGCGGAAGAAGCGGCCAAGGCCAAGGCCGAGGACGACACTGCGAAGCCGACGCCTGCGGCGGCGAAGACGGACAGCACGGCCAAGGCAGCGCAGCCCAAGAAGGCGCCGGTGAAAAAGGCAGCGCCGAAATCCGGGGCCAAACCCGCGCCCAAGAAGGCGGCGCCGAAAAAGGCGGCTGCAAGCAAGGCGCCGGCGAAAAAACCGGCTGCGAAGAAACCGGCTGCGAAGAAGCCCGCCTCGGATAAACCTGCATGAGCGCCACCGACGACGACGACATCGAGATGAGCTCGGCCCCGCTGATCGAGCATCTAGCGGAGTTGCGCACGCGGCTTATCCGCTCTGTGCTGGCGTTCCTGGTGGGGATCATCCTGGCTTTCGCGGTGGCCGAGCCGATCCTGCAATTCCTGCTTGGCCCGATCGAGGCGACGCTGCGGACGCTGGGCGACCCGTCGCCGACGCTGCAATACACCAGCCCGCAGGAATACCTGTTCACGCTTTTCCGTATCTCGATGGTGTTCGGCTTCATGCTGGCGTTTCCGGTGATCGCGGCGCAGATGTGGCGGTTCGTGGCGCCGGGGCTGTACCGGAACGAGAAGGCGGCGTTTTTGCCCTTCATCATCGCCTCGCCGATCATGTTCCTGCTGGGCGCGGCCTTCGCGCATTTCGTGGTGACGCCGCTGGCGATGAACTTTTTCCTAGGGTTCGCGGATGTCAGTTCGATCTTTGCCAACCTGTTGACCGGATCGGTTAGCGAGGTGGAGACGGTGGCCGACCCGAACCTGCCCGTGGTGCCCGAAAACCTGGGCGCGGTCGTGCCCGAGACGGATAACGGTCTGCGCATCACCTTCTTCGGGAAGGTGAACGAGAGCCTTGATATCACGCTGAAATTCATCATGGCCTTTGGCATCTGTTTCCAGTTGCCGGTGCTTCTGACCCTGATGGGCAAGGCCGGGCTGGTGAGCGCCGAAGGGCTGGGCGCGGTGCGCAAATACGCGATGGTCGGCATCCTGCTCCTGGCCGCCCTCGTGACGCCGCCGGACGTGGTGACGCAGCTGATCCTGTTCACCGTGGTTTACGGACTTTATGAGATTTCCATCTTCCTTGTGCGCCGGGTTGAGAAGACCCGTGAAGAGAAGCTGCGCGCCGAGGGCGTATGGTTCGAGGATGACGACGAGGTCGATCCGATGGAGGCCGAGTTCGACGCAGATGACGAGGACGACGCGGGCGACCTCGACGATCTGGATGAAGACCGGAGCAAGACATGACCGCAGACCCGATGGAACGGATCGCCGCCGCGCTGGAGCGGATGCGCCCGGCACCGATGGAGGCGCCGGATTTCGACGCCGCAGATGCCTTTGTCTGGCATGTGGAGCCCGACCGGCTGCACCCCGTGCCGGACGTGAACCGGGTGGATATGGACCTGCTGGTGGGGATCAACCGCTCGCGCGACACGCTTCTGGACAACACGCGCCATTTCGCCAAGGGGCTGCCGGCCAACAATGCGCTCTTGTGGGGCGCGCGGGGGATGGGCAAATCGAGCCTGGTGAAGGCGGTGCATGCCGCCGTGCGAGCCGAGGGGCCGGACCTGAAGATCGTGGAATTGCAGCGCGAGGACCTGCCCAGCGTGGGGCGGTTGTTGAACATCCTGCGGCAGAGCGACGCGCGGTTCATCCTGTTCTGCGACGACCTGAGC
This sequence comes from Roseovarius sp. SK2, assembly GCF_028807495.1. Classification (NCBI taxonomy): domain Bacteria; kingdom Pseudomonadati; phylum Pseudomonadota; class Alphaproteobacteria; order Rhodobacterales; family Roseobacteraceae; genus Roseovarius; species Roseovarius sp. SK2. The sequence continues at coordinate 384,172 of NZ_JARAMK010000001.1, read as the reverse complement.
TTTGGCCATGATGACCAGCATTACAAGTCGCTGAAAGCGGTTCTGGATGGCGGGATCGAGGGGCGGCCCGAGAACGTGGTGTTCTATGCCACGTCGAACCGCCGCCACCTGATGCCGCGCGACATGATCGAGAACGAGCGGTCGAGCGCGATCAGCCCCAGCGAGGCCACGGAAGAAAAGGTGTCGCTGTCGGACCGGTTCGGGCTGTGGCTGGGGTTCCACCCCTGCGACCAGGACGAGTACCTGTCGATGATCCGGGGCTATTGCGACGCCTACGGGGTCGAGATCGACGACGCCACGCTGCGGGCCGATGCCATCGAGTGGCAGGCGACGCGCGGGTCGCGCTCGGGCCGGGTGGCGTGGCAGTATTTCACTGATCTGGCCGGACGGCGGGGCGTGAGCCTGTAGGGTTTACCTGAGTATTTTTGGAACTGTGAAACGGGCCGGAAGCTGTGCCTGTTTTGATCGGTTTCGCGGTGGTGGGGTGGAACCCCACCCTACGGTGGGGTCCTGTTGTTGCGAGCCGCGCAATAATATCTCGGAAATTATTGCTCTACCCGAGGCGCGACCGGGCGTAATGCGCCTATTGCAGGTAGGGCAGCGGATCGACGCTTTCGAAGCCTTCGCGCACCTCGAAATGGAGGGCTGCGGAGCCGTCGGTGCGGATTGAAGCCAGCTGGCCGCCGCGGGAGATGCTGTCCCCCTTGGATACCCTTACCTTATCGACGTTGGAATAGACCGTCAGCAGGTTCTGGTCGTGCTTGACCACGATGATCGGCACGCCGTTGGTGTCCTTGGTGATGGCCGCCACGGTGCCGGACCGGGCGGCGCGGACGGGCGTGCCGGCCGGTGCCGCGATGTCGATGCCGTCATTCTTGCCCTTGGAATACTCGCGGATGATGTCGCCCTTCACCGGATAGCTCATGCGGGCATTGCTGCTGGCGCTGGCGGTGTTGCCGCCTAGGTCGGGGGCGGCGGTGCTTTCCACGGGCTTGGCGGCAGCAACGGTCTTTTCCTCGGGCAGGGGCTGGGCCGCCGAGGGCGGCGTGGGGGTGGGGCTGCCCTGGCCGGGAGAGGTGGTTTCCAGAGCCGTGGTCTGGACCTGCGCGGGCTTGGCGTCGGGCACGGCCACGGGGATCAGCAGGTACTGGCCTTCGCGGACAGCGAAATCGGTGCCGAGGCCGTTCCAGTCGGCCAGGCTGCGCACGGAAACGTCGTAGAGCCGCGCGATGGTGAAGGCGGTCTCGCCGCGCTGGACCTGGTGGCGGACGGGCTCGACGCCGGACTGGCCACGGTCGAGGGTGCGGTTGGAACTGGTGCGGCCCGAGCTTGCATTCTCGATCGCGTTCCCGGCCACCGAGGCGATGTCGACGCCGGGGCGCGGCGTGAGCGGGCCACCGGCGGGTTCGGCAACGCGGCCGGGCAGGGCGATGATTTCGCCGTCGCGCAGGGTGTCGCCCGGTTGAATGCCGTTGTAGCGGGACAACTCGCCCACGTCGACGCCGATGCGGCGCGCGAGGCTTTGCAGCGTGTCGCCACGGCGGGCCACGGCCACCTGGTAATTCGGGTAGGAGATGATGCCGCGACTGTCGGGGGTTGGCCGGTTTGCGCTGGCGTTGCGCGCGGCCTCGGCGGTGCCCGGGCCGCCGTCGCGCATGTCGATGTCGAAATTGTCGCATCCGGCCACGGCCAGCAGCGCCACGGCGCAAACGAGGGGTCGCATGGGGGTCTTGAAGTGGCTCATCTCGATCTTGTCCTCATCTCGGTCCCCTTGTTGCCCGGGGATCAAAGCGGTGACCGGGGCGGTCCCGGCCTTGTGGTTCTGTCCTGTCCTGTCAGTCCCGGCCCAACCCTTCGAGCAGGGGCACGAAACGCACCGGGCGCAGTTCGTCGTAATCAAAGCCGGTCTCGGACCTTGTGACCCGGATCAGGCTTTGTACCGCGTCGGACTGCCCCACGGGTACCACCATGATACCCCCGATTTTCAACTGCGCCAAGAGCGGCCCGGGCGGATCCTCCGCCGCGGCCGTCACCAAGATGCGGTCGAAGGGGGCCTGTTCGGGCAGGCCGAAGCTGCCATCGGCGGTCAGGGCGGTGATGTTGGTCAGGTCCAGCGCCTGGAATATGGTGCTGGCGTCGGCCACCAGCGCCTTGTGCCGGTCGATGGTATAGACGCGGCGGGCAATCTGGCTGAGGATCGCGGCCTGGTAGCCGGAGCCGGTGCCGACCTCCAGCACCTTGTCGCGGGGCGTGACCTTGAGCGCCTGCGTCATCAGGCCGACGACGGAGGGCTGCGATATGGTCTGGCCGCAGGCGATCGGCAGCGGCATGTCCTCGTACGCGCGGGTGGCGAAATGGCCGCGCACGAAGGCGCCGCGGTCGATCTTTTCCATCGCCAACAGGACGCGCTTGTCGGTCACCCCGCGCGAGCGCAGCGCGAAGAGAAACTGCATCTTGCGTTCGGCGATATCGTCGGCATCCTCGGTCATCAGCGTCATTCGATCGCCTTGAGCGCGTCGAGGGCGTCATGGGCGGTGAGGTCGGCGCGCATGGGCGTGACCGAGATGTAGCCCTTGAGGTTCCAGTCGGCATCGGTGCCGTCGGCGGTGGGCTCGCCCTGCGGTGCGCCGGTGACCCACAGGAAACGGCGCCCGGACGGCGAGGTGGTAGGCTGCACGCCGAAGCCCATGTCGCGGCGAAAGCCCTGGCGGCAGGCGCGGACGCCCTGCACCTCGGCGCCGGGGATGGGCGGGAAGTTCACGTTGTAGAAGATGCCGTAATCGTCCTGCGTCCAGACGCCCTTGTCCAGAAGGGTGCGCAGGGTGGCAAGGCCATGCTGGCGGCTTGATTCGAACTTGTCGTCGAGATCGCGGTTGCGGGGGCCGTAATACTGGCTGAGGGCGACGGCGGGAAAGCCTTGCAGCGCCGCCTCCATGGCGGCGCCGACGGTGCCGGAATAGACCGCGTTCTCGGCCGCGTTGTTGCCGCGGTTCACGCCCGACAGGATCAGGTCGGGGGGCGCGTCCTTCATCACGTCATGCACGGCGGCCAGCACGCAGTCGGCGGGCGAGCCTTGTGCGGCAAAGCGGCGCTCGTCCATCTGGCTGACCATCATCGGGGTGGTGTAGGAAATGCAGTGCCCGACGCCCGATTGCTCGAACGCCGGTGCCACGGTCCAGACCTCGCCCGAGGGGCCGGCAAGGTCGGTCGCGATCTCTTCCAGAACGGCGAGGCCGGGGGCCGAGATACCGTCGTCATTGGTGATGAGAATGCGCAAGGGGCTGCTCCTGCCGGTGTGTCGGATTGGCGGCGTTTCGCCTTGTGTAGCGGGGCTGTGGTCAGGGAGCAAGCGCTGCAGGCTGTGCGGGATATGGGCTGTACGGGGCCGCGTCCGGAGGGCAACAGAACGTCCGGGCGTGGCATCAGGTGGCGGGTGTTGGAGGGAGTATTTTTGGCAAGAAAAAGCCGGGGCGGGGCGGATGCAACTGTAAATACATTCGACCGGAAAAAGCCTGCAATTACCGGGACGCCACGCATCCTGACGCGCGTGTTCCAAGGCTTAATCGGATCGAATGTTGTGTCTATGCCTTCGCCGCGTCAGGACTGTGAGAGGCAGGCCGCCGACCTCAGTAGCTGAGCTCTGCGGCGAAAAGGCTGGCGATCTCGTCGCGTGTGATCCGCGACGATGCTTCTTCGGCCGGTGCTTCAGCCTGTCGGCTGCGTTTTGTCAGAACACTGATAAGAATGCGCATCCGTGGTTTCCTGTCTTTCTGCGCCCCCGCGAACGAACAGACGGAACGGGCTGGCGGAAAGTTTCAGGGAAACGCAGTAATTTCCGCAAGAAACAGGCAAGTCGTGGTTTTTATGATGTATCTGTTTGGGGCGCAATGGGTCTGCCGCCCGTGCTACAGGGCTATCTGGCGTGTTTGCGCACCGGTTTTCCAAGGAGACAGGCCCGTGTGCCGGCACTTGCCGGATGGGCGCGACCAAGCCTGTCGGGTGCTACAGGATCTCGGGCAGTAGCCGCGCGGCCACGTCGGGGGCGGTGGGCAGGGCGTCGCGGTCCTCGCCGGGGAAGAACCGGGCACGGGTCGCGGTGGCGATGGGGCCGGGGTCGAGCACCTGCACCTTCGGCCCGAGTTTGACGGTCTCGGCCTGCCAACTGCGGGCCAGCGCGATCTGGGCGGCCTTGGTGGCGCCATAGGTGCCGAAGAATTTCTGTCCGGCACGGGGGTCGTCGAAGAAGACGGCGCGGCCGGTCTCGCCCAGAAGCGGGCTGACAAAGCCGATCAGGCGGGCGACAGCGTCGACATTGGTGTTGAGCGAATTGCGCCAGTCCTTGGCGTCGATCTGGTGCGTGGGCGTCATCGGGGCGGCGTGAACGGCCGTGTGCACCCAGAGGTCGAGCGCGCCCCAGCGGTCGTAGATCGACCGGCAGAGCTGGGCCATGGCGGCCTCGGTGTTGATGTCCATGGGCGCCAGCGTCGCGTCGCCGCCCTGCGCCTTTATGCGGTCGTCGAGCTCTTCCAGCGCGCCGGTGGTGCGGGCCACGGCGACGATGTGGTGGGTCGGGGCAAGCGCCTGGGCGAGGGCCGCGCCGAGGCCGCGGGAGGCGCCGGTCACCAGGGCCAGTTTGCGAGAGGGTGCGTTTTCCATGCCCTGCCAAATCTCATCCCGGCCGGGCAATATCAAGTGTAAAGCGTCGGGCCGACGCCTGGCGTCGGGGATGGTGCCGCGGGCGCGCGCCCAGCCTTTCGTCGATGTGTCATAGGGAGAGCCGGGCGTTATAATGTCTTGACACTTGGTGCCGCGGCGCCAAGAAAGGCGGGTGAAACGAGACAGGAAAGGACAGCGCCATGGCGGATACCGTTTTGAGCAAGGCCGTAATCGGCCACGAAGGTCTGACGAAAAAACTGGGGCTGGTGATCGGCGGATCGCTGTTCATCGCGATGGCCGCGCAGGTGAGCATCCCGTTCTTCCCGGTACCGATGACATTGCAGACGCTGGCGATCCTGATCGTCGGGCTGACCTTCGGCTCGCAGCTGGGGCTGGCGACGCTGGTCACCTACCTGGGTTATGGCGCGATGGGCCTGCCGGTCTTTGCCAACGGTGCCTCGGTTGCGGCGCTGATGGGGCCGACGGCTGGTTTCCTTTTTGGCTTTGCAGCGATGGCGTTCCTGGCCGGTCTGGCCGTGGAAAAGGGTCTGGCGCGGGGTGTCGTGTCGACTGCGGTGATCGCCATGGCGATCTCGGCGCTTCTGTATGTGCCCGGGCTGGCATGGCCGGCAATGGTGATGGGCACGACGATGCCCGACCTTTGGGCCGGCTGGATGGCGCCGTTCCTGCTGGGTGACGCGGTCAAGGCCGTGATCGCGGCGATGGTCGTCTGGGGCGGCTGGAAGGCGTTGCAGGCACGCAAGGGCTAAGACCCGACGGACAAGAGTTTGCTAGCGCCGTCCCGGATCGGGGCGGCGCTTTGCGTTTGGGCGGGGCAGAATTTGCGCAAATTCTGTGCCGGAAAATGCGTATTTTCCGGGGTGTTTCCTGAGTAGAAAACGGCTCAGGCGCTTTCGTGAAGCTTTTTCAGAGCGGCTTCGCACAGCCCGAGGTCGAGCCATTGGCAGCCTGCGCAGAGCTGCGTCAGGGCGCCGGGCAGGACGTTTGCCTTGATACGCTGCTTGGCTTCGCCCCACGTGAGGCAAGTGCCCACGGAAAGGCCGAGCGCGCCGGCGTGGCGGGTGTCGAGCGTGGCGATCTTGGCTTGCGAGGTGCAGAGCGTGCCGCGCCGCTTGGGGCAGGGCGCGCAGATGTCGTCGGTGGCGCCGACGACCTCGATCGCCACGTCATTGCCGCCGGGCGCGCGCAGGCGGTCGTCGACGATGCGGGCCATGTTGGCGGTGAACGCGTCGGAATAGCCCTTGCCCTGGAATCCCAGCGAGCAGAGAAAATGATGCGGGCGGTAGCGAAGCGGCGTATCGGCCATGTCGGGCGTGTGCCCTGTCGGACCGGGTGCGGTCAAGCCTCAGCCGCGCGGCATTTCCAGCGTCGTGGTGTTGGTGCCGCGCATGAGCACGAGCCTGCCCTCCTCGATGGCGATCACCTTGGCGTTGCCGATCGTGGTGCCCTTGGTGACGGTCGCGATCTTGCCCGAGGCGGTGCGGATGAGCGCGCGGTCGCCATCGGGTTTCATGAAGGTTCCGAGCAGCGCGAGGCGCCCCGAGGGGAGCGCGTTCTTGTCGGTCGCCGTCTCGAGTGTTTCGCGGGGTGTGTCGGTCTCGGATGCCATTTCTTGCCTGCTTGCGTTGCACGGGTGAACGCGCAGGCCCTAAGGGCGACTCGGGGCAATGAAAACCCAGGTTTTCAAGCATCGGCGGAATGGCGCTGCGTTGCAGCATCAGACTGGCGGAGGGACGCTTACAAGCCGGTGCAGGCGGCCTCGTTATTCCGCCGCCTTCAGTTCGAAGCCCTTTTCGATCTGGTCGGAAGGTTCCACCGGGTAGTCGCCCGAGAAGCAGGCGTCGCAATATTGCGGACAGCCTGTGTCGCGGCCCTTGGCCTCGCCCACGGCGCGGTAGAGACCGTCAAGCGAGATGAACTTGAGGCTGTCCACGGCGAGGTGGTCGCGCATCTCGTCCTCGGACATGGTGGCGGCCAGCAATTTCTCGCGGTTGGGGGTGTCGACACCGTAGAAGCAGGGCCAGGCCGTGGGGGGCGACGCGATGCGGAAATGCACCTCGGCCGCGCCGGCGTCGAGGATCATCTCCTTGATCTTGCGCGAGGTGGTGCCGCGCACCACGCTGTCGTCGACGAGGATCACGCGCTTGCCCTCGATCAGGGCGCGGTTGACGTTGAGCTTGAGCCGGACGCCCATGTTGCGGATCTGCTCTGTCGGCTCAATGAAGGTGCGGCCCATGTACTGATTGCGGATGATGCCCATGGCGTAGGGGATGCCGCTTTCCTGGCTATAGCCGATGGCGGCGGGGGTGCCGGAATCGGGCACCGGGCAGACGAGATCGGCGTCGACCGGGCTTTCCTTGGCCAGCTCCACGCCGATCTGGCGGCGGGTTTCATAGACCGATCGGCCACCGATGATGGAATCGGGGCGCGAGAAATAGACATGCTCGAAGATGCAGAAGCGCGAGCGGCGCGGGCGGAAGGGGCGGTGGCTTTCGACGCCGTTCTCGTTGATGACGACCATCTCGCCCGGTTCAATTTCGCGCACGAAACGGGCGCCGATGATGTCGAGCGCACAGGTTTCGGAACTGAGCACCCAGCCGTCGCCGACTTGGCCGAGGACCAGCGGGCGGACGCCCAGCGGGTCGCGCACGCCGATGAGCTTGGTGCGGGTCATGGCGACGATGGAAAACGCGCCCTCGACGCGGCGCAGGGCGTCTTCCATGCGTTCTGGAATATTGCGTTGCAGCGAGCGGGCCATCAGGTGGATGATGCACTCGGTGTCGGAATTCGACTGGAAGATCGAGCCGCGCTCGATCAGTTCGCGCCGCAGCGCGTTCGCGTTGGTGATGTTGCCGTTATGGGCAATCGCCGCGCCACCCATGGCGAATTCACCGAAGAAAGGCTGCACGTCGCGGATCACCGGGTTCTTGCCGCCCGCGGTGGAATACCGGACGTGCCCGATCGAAAGCGGGCCGGGCAAGGTTTCCATCAGGCTTTGCCGGGTGAAGTTGTCGCGCACGTAGCCGAATCGACGGGCGGAGTTGAAGCCTTCCTCGGCATCGTGGCTGACGATGCCGCCGGCCTCCTGGCCGCGGTGCTGCAGGGCGTGCAGGCCGAGGGCGACGAAATTGGCGGCGTCGGTGACGCCGATCACCCCGAAGACGCCGCACTCCTCGCGCAGTTTGTCCTCGTCGCCGGTGTCGCGCACCGCGTCGAAGTCGAAAGGATGGGCAGGGGGCATTTGCTTGTCGGACAAGGGGCAGCTCCGAATCCGTGGACGCTTGAGCCTCTAGATAGTGGCTCGCGGGGGATATGTCACGAAACTATCATGTAAAATCTGATGTCGTGACGTGACGTGTTGATTGGGCGACGGTTTTTCGGGGCGATGGCCTGATCCCGGCCGGGCAATTTTGAGTATTTGAAGAACGATGAAAGGGCGCCGCACGGGATTGGGGGGCGTCAATACCGCGACAGGATCGCACCGGCGGCGACCAGAAGGGCCGCGACCACGCGTTGCAGCGACACGTCGCGCGGGGCGAGGCCGAAGGCGCCGAAATAGTCCAGCAGCAGGGCTGCGACCATCTGGCCGAGGATCAGGGCCGTCGTGGTTGTCAGCACGCCCAGAAGGGGCACGGCCCAAAGCGCCGCCCAAACGTAGACGGCGCCGAGCGCACCGCCGATCAGCAGGACTTTCGGCACCGAGGGGATGCGGGCCAGACCGGGACCTTCGCCGGAGAGGAGCGTGATCACGAGCAGGATGAAAAAGCCCACGCCGAAGGAGATGGTCGCCGCCGCCAGCGTGCTGTCGATGCTTTTGCTGAGCGCCGCGTTGATGGGCGCCTGCATCGCGATGAAGGAGCCGCAGACGGCGATCAGGATCGCCGCGAAGAGGGGGGCGGAAGGCAAGCGGCGCCTATTGCCCGGTCTCGGTGGGCTGCGGGTCGACGGGATCCGCCGGGGCGTCGCAGGCGCTGACCAGGTCCTCGTATTTCTGGGTGATCCAGCCGAGCGCCTGTTCGGGGTTGCCGTCCTCGACCTTGGAGGTGAGTTGGGCAAAGACGCGGGCCGAGCGGCTGTCGTCGATCATCTCGATGTCCTGGCTGGTGACGACCGTTTCGTAGACGAAATAGGCGATGGCCACCAGGAGGATGCCGCGCGCCACGCCGAAGAGGAACCCGAAGCCCTGGTCGATGCCGCCCAGGGCAGAGCGTTGCACGACAGAGGAGAAGAGCGGGGTGATGAGCGAGGTCACGATGAGGGTGACGGCGAAGATCGCCGCCGCGGCGGCCAGCATGGAGAGCGCACAGGTGTCGGCGAGGAAATCGCCCACCACGGGGACTTCCTTGACCAGCGGTTCGACCTGCGGTGCGAAGAGGAAAGCGAGGATGGCGGCGACGATCCAGCCGGCGATGGCCAGAAGCTCGCGCACGATGCCGCGCGAATACGCGAGGAGTGCCGACAGCACGATGATCAGCGCGACGATCCCGTCGATGATGGTGAAGCCTTCCATGAGCGCGTCCTGTTTTACCTTTGGTTGGGCGCGCTACCCGGCGCCGAAAATCTCACCTACGAAGCTGGTCAGGTCGCTGATCTGGTTGAGCGACAGACCCCCCGTTCCGCCGGTCTTGCCCCCGGCGGGAATGATTGCGGAGCTAAAACCAAGTTTTGCGGCTTCTTTCAACCTGTTTTCTGTCTGGGACACCGGGCGGAGGGCGCCGGACAGAGAGATTTCGCCGAAAAGGACACAGTCGGCGGGCAAAGCGGTGTCTTCGCGCGCGCTGAGAAGGGCCGCGGCGACGGCAAGGTCGGCGGCGGGTTCGGAAATGCGGATGCCGCCGGCGACGTTGAGATAGACATCGAGCCCCGCGAAGGGCACGGCGCAGCGGGCCTCGAGCACGGCGAGGATCATGGCGAGGCGGGCGCCGTCCCAGCCCACCACGGCGCGGCGCGGCTGGGAATGGGGCGTGGGGGCGACGAGCGCCTGCATTTCCACCAGCACGGGGCGGGTGCCCTCGATGCCGGCGAAGACGACCGAGCCGGGCGACGGGTCGCCGCGGCCCGACAAAAAGAGCGCGGAGGGGTTGGGGACCTCGGCGAGGCCTGAGCCGGTCATCTCGAACACGCCGATCTCGTCGGCGGGGCCAAAGCGGTTCTTGACCGCGCGCAGGATGCGGAACTGGTGGCCGCGCTCGCCTTCGAAATAAAGCACCGAATCGACCATGTGTTCGACGACGCGCGGGCCGGCGATCTGGCCTTCCTTTGTGACGTGGCCCACCAGGATGACGGAACAGCCCTTGCGCTTGGCGAAGGTGACAAGCTCGTGCGCGGCGGCGCGGACCTGTGCGACCGAGCCGGGCGCGCTGTCGACATTGTCGGCCCACATGGTCTGGATCGAATCGATGATGACCAGCTGGGGCGTGTCGCGATCGAGCGTGGTGATGATGTCGCGCAGGGCGGTGGCGGTGGCCAGTTTCACTGGCGCGTCGCCAAGGCCGAGGCGCTGGGCACGCATGCGGACCTGGGCGCTGGCCTCTTCGCCCGAAACATAGACGGTTTGCAGGCCGGCCTGGGCGAAACGAGCGGCGGCCTGCAGCAGCAGCGTGGACTTGCCGATGCCGGGATCGCCGCCCACCAGCGTGGCCGAGCCGGGCACGAGACCGCCGCCGAGGACGCGGTCAAGCTCTGCGATGCCGGAATGGGTGCGCGGCGGGGGCGCTTCGGCGGTGGAGAGGTCACTGAGCGCGATGGCGTTGCCGCGTTTGGCGCCGAGCGACTTGGAGGCCGGGCCGGCGGACAGGGGGGCCTCTTCGATGATCGTGTTCCATTCGCCGCAGGCGTCGCAGCGGCCGGACCACTTGGAGTGGACGGCGCCGCAGGCTGTGCAGGTGAAGGAGGCGGTTTTTCCCATGGCGGGGTCATGCCCCAAGCGCGGGGCGCGGTCAAACGCCTTCGCGTTGCGGCACTCGCGCGGCGGTTACTCGGCGGCGCGCTGGGGCAGGCCGACCACGGTGCCGTCCAGGCCGGAGACCTCCTCGTAGCCCAGTTCGGGCAGGATCGGGCGCAGGTCGTCGCGCAGGCGTTCAAGCTGGCTGACCGCGACGCTTTCCTCCATATCGACATCCTGGGCCCATTGCTTGAGCCGGACGCCGACGGCCTTGGCGTGGTCGAGACGCTTGTTGAACTGCTCGACCTCCTGCTGGCGCTGCTTGAGGAAGGCGCGGGCGCGGTCGACCTTGTCGTCGGAATAGACCTCGGCCAAGTCGCGGCTGATGTAGGACATCTGGGCCGCGACCTCCATGATCTGCGGCTCCAGCGATTCCAGGTCGGGATGCTCGCGCATGTAGGCGAGGCGTTCTCGTACGGCGTCGAACTCGGACTGGATCCGGAACATGCCGGCCCGGTCGGCGGCATGGGCGGCGGAATAGGCCTGCGTGACGTCATGCATGTTCATGTGAAAGCGGCGGTGCGAGTTTTCCAGCGCCATGACGCGGGCGTTGGTGGGCAGGTAAAAGCACAGGAGGACGGCGAGAACGGTCAGGCCGATCTGTGCAATTTGTCCGGCGTTTTCATAGATCTGCCCGCCGAAGCTGACCTGAAACTCGAGCCAGGGCAGAATGCCGAACGCGGCGAGGATTGTCGCTAGGGCCAGTGCAAGCGCAGCCAGGGCGAAAACGGCCACGGCAAGGCGGTTGAGAAAGACTTGGGCGATTAAAAAAATCGAACGAATGGTGTCGGTCATCACTTCCCCCAGAAAGTGTTGCCAATGCAATATCGGCAAGTTTACGCCGATTTTTGCAAATCGCCTACTGAAATTTTCGGGAAATCAGGACAGGCATGGACCTGCAACGGCCTTTATTCATCGGGCAACGCCCTGGAATTCGTATTGGTTCCCGCACGCTTAGCACCTTTTTCGGTGAAATGTCCGATGGCGATGGAGGCGAGGATGCAGGCTGTGAAGAGGTAAAGCCCCCAGGCGGTCTCGATCCGGCCGACCCCGATGCCCTTGGTCAGCGTGATGTAGAGGGCCACGAGAAAGACGTCGGCCATGGCGAGTTTGCCGAGGATCTGCAGCGCCGGCAGGGTCTTGCGGCGCAGGAGGCCGAAATGGATGAGCGCGAGGCCGATGGTTTTCACGTAGGGCGCGAAAAGGGCGAAGAAGGTGACCATGAGGGCCAGGAACACGTCGCTGTCCCAGAGCGATTGCAGCCCGGTGATGACGGAGATCTCCGAGAGGCCGAAGAGCGGGAGGAGACCGGCGCGCATCAGGGGGGCGAACCAGGCGACGGGGAAGAGGACCAGAAGGGTCAGGTTGAGGTATTTGAGCATGAATGGCCTTTAGCTGGAATGATCCAGAGCTAAGAGGGCCGGGTCGCTATGGCAAGCGTGGGGAAGGGGGAAAACGGGATGGAGTGCGACGAGCCGGGCGACGATGCAGTAATAGTCTTGAGAAGACTTTTGCCAAAACTTTTCTGAAAAGTTTTGGCGGGCAGTCAGCGCACAGATTCGATCGGCCCTTCGGCGGAGCCGGTGATGAACTGTTCAAGATAGGGGTCGCCGGAATTGTCCATGTTGGCGACCGGGCCGGTCCAGCGGATCTTGCCGCCGTGGAGCATGGCCACGTTGTCGGCGATGGCGCGCACCGATGTCATGTCGTGGGTGATGGTCATGGCGGTCGCGCCCATCTCGACCACGATTTCGCGGATCAGCTCGTTGATGACACCCGACATGATCGGGTCGAGGCCGGTGGTGGGCTCGTCGAAGAAGATGATCTCGGGCTCGGCGCAGATGGCGCGGGCCAATCCGACGCGTTTCTGCATGCCGCCAGAGAGTTCGGCGGGGTACTTGTCGGCCTGCTCGGGGGTGAGGCCGACGCGGCGCAGTTTTTCGATGGCGATCTCGCGCGCCTCCGCCCAGGGGCGCTTGAGCGAGCCGCGCAAAAGGCGGAAGGCGACGTTCTGCCAGACGGGCAGCGAGTCGAAGAGCGCGCCGCCCTGGAAGAGCATGCCGAAGCGGGCGAGGAAGGCATCCCGGTCGCCCTTGGTGACGTCCTGGCCGTCGAGGGTGATGAGGCCGCTGTCATGCTGGATGAGGCCGAGGATGCATTTCAGGACCACGGATTTGCCCGTGCCCGAGCCGCCGATGATGACCATCGACGTGCCCTTGGGGATCGACAGGTTCACGCCGCGCAGGACGTGGTTGTCGCCGAAGGACTTATGAACATCCGAAAGCTCGATCATACCGAGAAGAACACCCCCGTCAGCAGGAAGTTGGCGGCGAGGATGAGGATGGCGGCGGCCTGGACCGAGCCCTTTGTGGCGCGGCCGACGCCCTGCGCGCCGCGGCCCGAGTTCATGCCGTAGTAGCAGCCCATGACGGCGGCAATGACGCCGAAAACCGCGCCCTTGACGAGGGACGAGACGATATCGAGCGGTTCGAGGAAATCCACGGTGTTCTGGATATAGGTGGCGGCGTTGAAGCCGAGGTTCTGCACGCCCACGGTGTAGCCGCCCAGGATGCCGATGATGTCGCCCACGCCGACCAGCAGCGGGACGGTGACGAGGGCGGCCAGCACGCGGGGGCCGACCAGGTATTTCATCGGGTGGGTCGATAGGGTGACGAGCGCGTCGATCTGCTCGGTCACCTTCATGGTGGCGATTTCGGCGGCGATCGAGGACGTGACGCGGGCGGCGATCATCAGGCCGACCAAGACGGGGCCCAGTTCGCGCACCATGCCGATGGCGACGATCTGGGGCACCACGGCCTCGGCGTTGAAACGCGCGCCGCCGGAGTAGATCTGCAAGGCCAGCGCGCCGCCGGTGAAGATGGCCGTGAGGCCCACCACGGGCAGCGACAGCCAGCCCACCTGCATCAGCGCGTTGAACACCTCTCGCGGGTAGTAGGGCGGGCGCAGGATGTGGCTGAAGGTCGAGAGGGCGAAGAGCGTGATCCGCCCCAGCATCGCCAGCGCCGCCAGCGTGTTGCGCCCGAGCGCGGCGAGGGGCGACAGGACCAGGCTCATCCGCCGGTATAGAGCCGGTCGTAGCGCGCGCCCATCGCGGTCAGGATCTCGTAGCCGATGGTGCCGGCGTTGTCGGCGAGGTCGTCGACAGTCTGCTCCGCGCCCAGGATGCGGAGCCACTTGGGATCAAAGCCGAGATCGGTGATGTCGACCGAGATCGAGTCCATCGAGATACGGCCCGCCACCGGGCAGGGCGTGTCGTCGGCGTAAAGCACGGTCTTGGGGCCCATGATGCGGTGAATGCCGTCGCCATAGCCCGCGGACACGGTGGCGATGCGGGTTTCGCGCGTGGCCGTGAAGGTGTTGCCGTAGCCCACGGTCTCGCCCGGTTCCAGGTGGCGGGTCTGGATCACCGGCAAGTCGAGCGTGACGACAGGCTGCGCATCGGCAAAGGGCAGGCCGCCGTAAAGGCCAATGCCCGGACGGGTCATGTCGAAGTGGAAGTCCGGCCCCATCAGCACGCCGCCGGTGGCACCGAGGCAGCGCGGCACGCCGGTGCCGTCGGTCATCTCCCTGAAGCAGGCAAGCTGTTGCGCGTTCATCGGGTGGTCGGGCTCGTCCGCGCAGGCAAGGTGCGATATCAGCAGCACCGGGTTCGCGGCCAGTACCGTGTCGCGCACGGCGGCCCATTCGGCGGGCTCCATCCCCAGCCGGTTCATGCCGGAATCGAGCTGGATGCCGAAGGGGTGGCCGGGCAGCGCCTCGAGATGGCGGATCAACTGATCGGTGGTGTTCAGCATGGGCGTGAGGCCCAGGTCCGAGATCATGTCGGTGTCGCCGGCCATGTGGCCGGAAAAGACGTGGATGTCGGGTTTCGGGCCGAGCGCCTGGCGCAGTTCTACGCCTTCCTTGGGTATGGCGACGAAGAAGGTGTTGGCCCCCGCGCGGGCCAGGGCGCGGGCGACGCGGGCCATGCCGAGACCGTAGCCGTCGGCCTTGACCACGGCGGCGGTTTCCACGGCGGTCTGCGCGTCGAGCGCGCGCCAGTTGCCTGTCAGCGCGTCGAGGTCGATGGTAAGCTTGCCGGAACTACTCATGGGCTGTGGTTTTGACTGGATGGGCCGGGGGGTCAAGCCCTAAGGCGGACCAAGCGCCGGCTCAGAATTCGGTGCCGTCCTGCTGCCACGGTTTGGCGAGGTTGCCGAAGCGGGTGAACTGGCCTTCGAAGCTGAGTTCGACGGTGCCGATGGGGCCGTGACGCTGTTTGCCGATGACGACCTCGGCGCGGCCGTGCAGGCGCTCCATGCGTTCCTGCCAGGCGGCGATCTCTTCCAGCTTGTCGTCGGAGGGTTTCTCGCGCTCGGCGTAGTATTCCTCGCGGAAGACGAACATCACGACGTCGGCGTCCTGTTCGATCGAGCCGGATTCGCGCAGGTCGGAAAGCTGCGGGCGCTTGTCCTCGCGGGATTCGACCTGGCGCGAGAGCTGCGACAGGGCGATCACGGGGATGTCGAGTTCCTTGGCGATGGCCTTGAGGCCTTGCGTGATCTCGGAGACCTCGTTCACACGGCTGTCCTTTGCGGACGCGGGGCGGACAAGCTGAAGGTAGTCGACGATCAGCACGTCCAGCCCGTGCGTCCGCTTCAGCCGACGGGCCCGCGCGGCCAGCTGGGAGATGGGCAGGGCGGGCGTGTCGTCGATGTAGAGAGGGCAGGATTCGAGGGTCTTGGCGGCCTCGACGAAGCGGCGGAATTCGGTTTCCGTCATGTCGCCGCGGCGGATCTGTTCGGATGGCACCTCGGCGGCCTCGGACAGGACACGGGCGGCCAGCTGTTCGGCGCTCATTTCCAGCGAGTAGAAGCCCACGACGCCGCCCTCGACCGCGCCTTCGGAGCCGTCGGGCAGCGTGCCGCGATTGTAGGCCTTGGCGATGTTGAAGGCGATGTTGGTGGCCAGCGAGGTTTTCCCCATCGAGGGGCGCCCGGCGAGAATGAGAAGGTCCGACTTGTGCAGGCCGCCCAGTTTCTTGTCCATGTCGACAAGCCCGGTGGAGATGCCGGCAAGGCCGCCGTCGCGCTGATAGGCGGCGTTCGCGACATTAACAGCGTCGGTTACGGCCCTGAGAAAGCTTTGAAATCCGGTTTCGGACTGGCCTTGTTCGCTGAGCTTATAGAGCTTTTGTTCGGCCTCGACGATCTGGTCGCGGGGTTCGAGATCGACCTCGGCGCGCTGGGCCTTGCCGGCGATGTCGTTGCCAAGACCGATCAGCTCGCGGCGGATGGCCATGTCATAGATCATCTGGGCGTAGTCGCGGGCGGCGAAGGCCGAGATGGCGGCACCGGCGAGGCGGGCGAGATAGGCGGGGCCGCCCAGTTCCTTCAGACCCTCATCGTCTTCGAGGAAGGTCTTCAGCGTGACCGGCGAGGCGAGGTTGCCCTTGGCGATGCGGGCGGCGGCGGTCTCGTAGATGCGAGCGTGGACCGGATCGTAGAAATGCTGCGGGCCGATCAGGTTGGCGACACGGTCGTAAATGTCGTTGTTGGTCAGGATCGCGCCCAGAAGCTGCTGTTCGGCCTCGGTGGAATGCGGCAGGGCTTCCGGTGTCTGCGCATCCGGGGCGGCCGGTGTGCCGGACGCATTGAAGGTCGCAACTTCGCTCATTTTATCCCCCGTACTGCTCTGATCCCGGGTTGCGGTGCGGTGTCGCTGCCGTGCCTGTCCCCGTAGGCTGGTCTCTTAGCGAGCGGGCCTGCGCGGTGGCAACTGGTATGTTTATGTGGATACGCTGTGGATATCCAGACCCTACAATATATTGCCCCCAGGCAAGGCGTTGCGTCAAGATATCGTTCGGCTCGTGTGACGGAGGCGAGTTACCGTTGCGTCAGCACAACGATAAAAAATTTTCACAAACCGGCGTCTGCGGCGGCCGCACAGGGGCGACTCAGGCGTGCGTCAGCTTCGGGCGGCCTGCCAGGCGCGGGGATCGTCGAGGAACGATTCGACGCCGTCGAGCGTGGCGGCGTCAAAGCTGCCCTGGGCGCGCGCCTCGGCCAGCACGTCGCGCCAGGTGCAGAGGTAATGCAGCGCCACGCCGTGGTCGCCCAGCGTCTGTTCAGTTTCGGGGAAGATGCCGTAATAGAAGATGACGGCGGTGTGCCCGCAGGTGGCACCGGTGTCGCGGATGGCGTCGACGAAGCTGAGCTTGGAGCCGCCATCGGTGGTCAGATCCTCGACCAGGAGCACGCGATCGCTATCGGTCATCGCGCCCTCGATCCGGGCGTTGCGGCCATAGCCCTTGGGCTTTTTGCGCACGTAGGTCATGGGCAGGGCCATGCGTTCCGCCACCAGCGCGGCGAAGGGGATGCCGGCGGTCTCTCCCCCGGCGATGTTGGTGAAGGCCTCGAAGCCCGCATTGCGCATCACGGTGATGGTCAGGAAATCCATCAGGGTGGAGCGGATGCGCGGGAAGGAGATGAGCTTGCGGCAATCGATATAGGTGGGGCTGGGCAGGCCCGACGCTAGCGTGAAGGGCTCATCGGCATTGAAGTGCACGGCCTCGATCTCCAGCAGCATCCGGGCGGTTAGGCGGGCGATCTCGGCTTGGTCGGGATAGGTCGAGGGGATCATGCGGTTGGTCCTTGGTGGAAAGCGCCGGAGCCTCCGGCGGGGTTATTTGGGGCCAGAGGAAGGATCAGGTGACGCGCCAATGCAGCGGCATTTGCGCATCGAACAGGGTGACGGGGCCGTCTCCGGTGTCGATCTTGGGCGGATAGGCGACAGGGTCGCCCTTGGTCAGCGTGATCGTGTCGGTGCTGACGGGCAGGCCGTAGAAGGCGGGGCCGTGTTCGGATGTAAAACCGGCGAGGCGATCCAGCGCGCCTTCCTGTTCGAACACCTCGGCGAGGATCGAGAGCGTGTTGGTGGCGGTGAAGCAGCCCGCGCAGCCGCAGGCCGATTCCTTGTTCGGGTCGGTGTGCGGGGCGCTGTCGGTTCCAAGGAAGAAGCGAGCGTCGCCCGAGGTGGCGGCGGCGCGCAGGGCGAGGCGGTGTTCCTCGCGCTTGGCGACGGGCAGGCAGTAATAATGCGGTTTGATGCCGCCTACGAGGATGTGGTTGCGGTTGATCACGAGGTGATGCGTGGTGATGGTGGCGCCGAGGTTTTCGGCGTTCGATTTGACGTAGTCCACGCCTTGCTGCGTGGTGATGTGTTCCATGACGATGCGCAGGCCGGGCGTGGCGCGGCGGAGCGGATCGAGCACGCGGTCGATGAACACCGCCTCGCGGTCGAAGATGTCGATGTCGGCGTCGGTCACCTCGCCATGTACGCAGAGTGGCATGCCGATCTCGGCCATCTTTTCCAGCACCGGGCGCACGCGGTCGAAATCGCGCACGCCGGAAGCGGAGTTGGTGGTGGCACCGGCCGGGTAGAGCTTGACCGACGTCACAAGGCCCGAGGCGTGGGCGGCGGCGGCATCCTCGGGATCGGTTTCCTCGGTCAGGTAGAGGGTCATCAGCGGCGTGAAATCCATGCCGGCGGGCAGCGCATTCATGATCCGGTCGCGGTAGGCGGCGGCGTCGGCCCCGGTGACCACGGGCGGCACGAGGTTGGGCATGATGATGGCGCGCCCGAAATGGCGTGCCGTCTCGGGCAGAACGGCCCGCAGCACCGCGCCGTCGCGCAGGTGCAGGTGCCAGTCGTCGGGGCGGGGGATGGTCAGGGTCCGGCTCATGGCCCGAGGGCTTACAACAGCCCGCGCGGCTGCGCCAGTGGCTCAGACGGTGGATCAGTCGATTTCGCGCGGCGGCATCGGCATGCCCTGTTCCTCGGCTTTGTCGTAGGCGGCGCGGACAGCGCGTCGGAAGCGCGGCCCGGGCGTGGTGCGCATTACGTGCTGGGCCAGGCGGGCGGTCAGGTAGTGACGGCCGTCATCTTCGAGCCGGGTCACCAGCGCCTTGAGATAGGGGACATCCGTGTGCCGCGCCCGGTAGAGCCGGGCGAGGCTGGCGGTGTCGAGCTTGCCGGCGCTGAGTTGGGCGATGAAGCGCAGGAGGATGTTCATGCGCATCAGACCGCGATCGAGGCGCGGCCCCATGTACCGCATCCGGTAGCGGCTGACGTTGCTGCGGGCGAAGAGGGCCGCATGCATCGCGTCTTCCTCGATGTCGGGGTCGTAGAGGATCACGGCGCGGTCAGCGGCGTCCAGCATGTCGGGTGCATAGCCGTAACGGGACGTGAAATCGAGCTTGCGGCTACGGCGGAACCGTTCGTCCCACTCGCTCATGCGTGGGTCGAGCGTGGCCTGGGGCTGAATCGCCAGCACGCGGGCGCCGGGGGCCGCCACGGAAAACGCGGCGGCGGCATAGCCGGCAGGGCCGGCCCCGTAGAAGATCACCTGGTCGAACTCTTCGAAGAAGCCGTCGTCGATCAGCCGGTCGAAAAAGCCGAAGACGCGGCCCTCGCGGAACCAGCTGTCGGTCTGGCTGGCCAGGCAGAGGTGCGACCAGCCAAGCGCGCGGCCCAGTTGCCACCCCAGCGGCTGGGCCTCGGGTGACGTCACGCGCAGGGCGGGGAAGGCCTCGAAGGTGACCAGTAGCGTCGGCGTGTGCTCGATGAAGATGGCGGCATGGGCATCACCCAGGCGCTCGACATAGCCGTCGGCATCGGCGGCGTCGTCCAGCTTGTCCAGCCAGTCTTCCCAGTCCAGCCCGGACAGGGATGTATCCAGCGCCTTGGGATAATCTGCGCTCATGCTCGGACCTCGAAGCTCGGAGTTTCCCCGCTTGGCACGGGTTATTGGAATGTATGCTAGGGGGCAATAAGGGCAAAACTTTGGAAAATTAATGGGGTTTGTGCGGGGCGGCGGCGTGCCGCGCCCGGGGGGCTGGGCCTTGACGACGCGCGGATGCCGTGCAGTTCTGCATGGGCAAGGGAGGCCGTGCATGAGTGAACTGACATCCATCGACGACGTGGAGGCGATGCTGGCCGGGCAGGATTATGTCTGCGGGCGCAGCCTTGCGACGGTTGTTTTCCTGGGACTGCGCCTGGGCCGGCCACTGTTCCTGGAAGGCGAGGCGGGCGTCGGCAAGACCGAGATCGCCAAGGCGCTGGCGGCGGGGCTGGGGCGCAGGCTGATCCGGCTGCAGTGCTACGAGGGGCTGGATGCGTCCAGTGCTGTCTACGAGTGGAATTTCGCCGAGCAGATGATCGCTATTCGCGCCGCCGAGGCCAGTGGCGGCGTGGACCGCGAGCGGCTGACAGACGAGTTGTTCACCGAGGATTTCCTGATCGAACGCCCTCTTTTGCAGGCGATGCGCCCGCAGGAGGGCGGGGCGCCGGTGCTGCTGATCGACGAACTCGACCGCACCGACGCGCCTTTCGAGGCGTTCCTGCTGGAGGCGCTGAGCGATTTCCAGGTGACGATCCCGGAACTGGGCACGATCCGCGCGCCCGAGCCGCCCATCGTGGTGCTGACCTCGAACCGCACGCGCGAGGTGCATGACGCGCTGAAGCGGCGCTGTCTCTATCATTGGGTCGACTATCCCAGTTTCGATCGCGAGATCGAGATTTTGCAGGCCCGCGCCCCTGAGGCGGCGGAAATGCTGAGCCGCGAGGTGGTGGCGTTTGTCCAGAAACTGCGCACGGAAGACCTGTTCAAGAAACCCGGCGTGGCCGAGACGATCGACTGGGCGAAGTGCCTGGTGGCGCTGGACGTGATGTCGCTGAGCCCCGAGGTGATCGCCGACACGCTGGGCGCGATTCTGAAATACCAGGACGACATCCAGAAAATGCAGGGGTCCGAGGCCAAGCGTATCCTCGACGAGGCCAAGGCAGGGTTGGAGCCGGCATGAGTCTTCCTCTGGCCGGAAATATCCCGGGGGTTTGGGGGCTGCCCCCCAATTTGACGAGTGTTTGGGGGCTGGCCCCCAACCGGGACGGTTGATGGAATACCCCGACCTCGACCTGCCGGAGCATCCCAAGCTCGGCCACAACATCACCCATTTTGCCCGCGCGCTGCGCAAGGCCGGGGTGCCGGTGGGGCCGGGGCGGGTGATCGACGCCATTCGCGCGGTCGAAGCGGCGGGGTTCACCTCGCGATCCGATTTCTTCTACACGCTGCGCGCCTGTTTCGTGTCGCGCCCCGAGCACCGGGCGGTCTTTGCCCAGGTCTTCCGCCTTTACTGGCGCGACCCGCGCTACATGGAGCACATGATGGCGATGATGCTGCCCGCCATCCGCGGCGTGCAGGAGGACCGCAGCGCGCAGGCGGCCGAGAAGCGCGCGGCCGAGGCGCTCTTGGACGGTATAGAGCCCGAGATGCCCGAGGCGGACAGCCAGGAGGCCGACGAGGAAACGCAGATCGATATCGACGCGTCCCTGACCATGAGCCGCGAGGAACGGCTGCGGACCCTGGACTTCGAACAGATGAGCACCGCCGAGATCGCCCAGGCCAAGCGGATGCTGGCCAGGCTGAGCCTGCCGGTGAAACCCTTCGCGTCGCGCCGAGGGATACCTGCCACGACCGGCACGCGGATCGACGCGCGCAAGACCCTGCGCGCGGCCATGCGGAAGGGGGGCGAGATGCGGCGCATCCACGTGCGAAAGCCGCGTCCGCGCTGGCCCAACCTGGTGGTGCTGTGCGATATTTCCGGCTCGATGAGCCAGTACAGCCGGATGGTTCTGCATTTCCTTCATGCCGTGGCGAACGAGAAAGGCGCGGGCTGGGCGGCGGTGCATGCCTTCACCTTCGGGACACGGTTGACCAACATCACGCGCCATTTGGCGTCGCGTGACGTGGATGCCGCGCTGGCCGCGGCCGGGGCCGAGGCGCAGGACTGGGAGGGTGGCACGCGGATCGCGGCCTGCCTGCACGCGTTCAACCGCGACTGGTCGCGGCGGGTGACCGGGCAGGGGGCGGTCGTCCTGCTGATCACCGACGGGCTGGACCGTGACGACAGCTTTGACCTGGGCCGCGAGATGCAACGTCTGCACCTGTCGTCGCGACGCCTGATCTGGCTGAACCCGCTGTTGCGCTGGGACGGTTTCGCCCCGCGCGCCACCGGCATCCGGGCCATGCTGCCCCATGTGGACGCGTTTCGGGCCGGTCATTCCATCGCGACGCTGGAAGATCTGGCGGCTGCGATCAGTGCGCCGCACGATAGCGGCGAGAAGGCACGGTTGATGGCGCTTCTCTGAATCCTGCGAACCGGCGGGGTTCCGCCGATGCCGCACCCTCCTTATCGGAACACTCTGGCATGCCGGGCGTTGGGCCGTGACGCCGCACGAGTTCGCGGTATCCGTATCTAGGGAGAGAAGAGATATGCGCCGACTGACGCTGACATCCACCACCGCCGCCATCGCGCTTGCGATCGGCCAGACCGCGCCGCTTCCGCTTGCGGCTCAGACCGCCGCAGGCGACTTGCCCACTTGTTCGGGAAGCTCCGAGTTGCCCTGCGCCGTGCCGGGCCTCGACGTCGTGGTAGAAAACGAAGTTGATCGCCAGACGCTGGCCCTCTGCGGGGCGATCGAAG
Source organism: Roseovarius sp. SK2 (assembly GCF_028807495.1). NCBI lineage: Bacteria > Pseudomonadati > Pseudomonadota > Alphaproteobacteria > Rhodobacterales > Roseobacteraceae > Roseovarius > Roseovarius sp. SK2. The sequence continues at coordinate 362,008 of NZ_JARAMK010000001.1, read as the reverse complement.
CCAGTGGCTCTCAGGGCACGGAGGCGTGCAGCGACGCACAGATCAACGAAGTCGTGGCAGACTTGTCTCCAATCGGAGCGGCTGCGGGATCGGAGATGGACGCCGCATCGGAGCAGGCCGAAGAAACGATGCAAACCGCGCAGGCGGATGTCGAGGAAGTCCAACCGAACGTCAATGCAGAAGCAGAAGCAGAAGCCGAGGCCGCCGCCGAAGCCGAAGCCCAGGCCGCCGCAGAAGCCGAAGCCGCGGCCCAAGCTGCCGAACAGCAAGCCGCAGAGCAGCAGGCAGCTGAAGCCGAAGCCCAGGCCGAGGCGGAAGCCCAGGCCGCCGCCGAGGCAGAAGCGCAGGCCGCTGAGGAGCAGGCTGCTGCCGAGGCCGCCGAAGAACAGGCCGCCGAAGAACAGGCCGCTGCCGAGGCCGAAGCGCAGGCTGCGGACGAAGAGGCCGCGCAAGCCGAGGCTGCGCAGCAGCAACAGGACGAAGAGGCCGCCGCCGCGGCTGAGGCCGAGAGCCAGACCGAGGCGCCCGCTGCGTCGGACACTGCCACCGAAGAGACAGAGGAACTGGAGCAGGCGCTCGAGGCCGAGCAGGCCGAGACGGATGCGAACGCTCAGGCCGAAGTTGAGGCCGAGACGCAGGACGCCCCCGCGAGTGCAGAGACCGAACAGGCCGAGAGCGATGCGCCTGCCGACACGGCCCAGACCGAAGAAGATGAGCTGCAGCAGGCGCTTGAGGCGGAAGGGGCCGAGGCGGAATCGCAGGACGCCCCCGCGACCGCGGAGACCGAACAGGCCGAGAGCGATGCGCCGGCCGACACGGCCCAGACCGAAGAAGATGAGCTGCAGCAGGCGCTCGAAGCCGAACAGGCCGAGGGTGAGGCTGAACCCAACGCCCAGCAGACCGGCGAAGCAACCGATTCCGCGACAGACGAACAGCCGACGGAACAGGCCACGACCGATTTGCCTGAACCGCAGATCGATGAAGACCCGGAAGCGCAGGCCCAGGCACAGGCCGAAGCCGCCGCCCAGGTCGAGGAGCAGGCCGCAGCCGCCGCTGCTGCCAACGACGATGCCGAGGCCGTCAGTAGCGAAGAGGTGACGCTTACCGAGGAGAACACGCGCTCGTCCGACGAGGAATTCGAGACGACCGTTGGCGGCGATGCGCAAAACGCGACCAACACCGAGACGGCCCCGGCCGCCGGAACGCCGCGGACCAGCGATGACCGCGACGAGAACCTGCGCGATATCCTGACCGCCGCCGCGGCGATCGGGCTTGGTGCCTATGCGATCGGGCAGGTGACCGACGATGGCGGCACCGTGGTCTCGAACAGCGGTGACCGCGTCGTGGTGGAAAACAACGGTCGGTATCGCATCATCAAGGATGACGACGCGCTTCTGCGCCGTCCGGGTAGCGATGTGCGCGTGCAGACCTTCGACGACGGCTCGACCCGCAACACCGTGACGGCACAGGACGGCACGCAGACCATCACCATCCGCTCCGCAGATGGCCGTGTGCTGCGCCGGACGCAGGTTTATCCCAACGGGGACCAGGTGGTGCTGTTTGACGATACGCGCCAGGTCGAGGCGGTGAACGTGCAGCAATTGGCCGACACCCGTGCACAGGAGTACGACTACACCAACGCGTCGGAAGACGAGCTGCGTACGGCCATCCTGGCCACCCGGGACGCGCCTGCGACACGCCGCTATTCGCTGAACCAGGTGCGGTTCGTGGATGCGGTGCGGCACCAGGTGCCGGTGATCGCGCTTGATACGGTCAACTTCGAGACCGGCAGCGCGGTGATCCGCCCCGAAGAGGCCAGGGACCTTTCGGTGCTCGGCAACGCGATGCGCGACGCCATCGCCGAAGACCCGCGCCAGGTGTTCCTGATCGAAGGTCACACCGACACGGTCGGTCCGGCCAGCAACAACCTGGCGCTGTCCGACCGCCGCGCGGAATCGGTGGCGCTGGCCCTGACCGAGTATTTCGACGTGCCCCCGGCGAACATGATCGTGCAGGGGTATGGCGAAGCGGACCTGAAAATCCGCCAGGCCGGTGACATCCGCGAGAACCGCCGCGCCGCGGTCCGCAATATCACCGGACTGCTGAACGACAGCTGACGTTTGCACTGATCAAACGGAGTGGCCCCTCGCCGATTGGCGGGGGGCTTTTTCGTTGCGGGAGGTGCAGGTCCAGGATTCTTCGTACGAAGAATCTTGGGGCTCGACCGCAGCCGAAATTGCGTTTGTGAAAGCCGGGCACCCGGCCCATATTGGGGCCATGACCTACCGGTTCGACACGATCCCCGAGACAGCACTGGCCTGGCACGAGGCCGGCAAAGGCGCGGCGCTGGCCACCGTGGTGGAAACCTGGGGCAGTGCGCCCCGGCGCGTGGGAAGCCAGTTGGCGATTTCCGGCGCAGGCGAGATCGAGGGATCGGTCTCGGGCGGCTGTGTCGAGGGCGCGGTGGTGGCCGAAGCGCTGGATGCCATCGAGGACGGCACGCCCGTGATGCTGGAATACGGGGTCAGCGACGGCGACGCCTTTGCCGTGGGGCTGGCCTGTGGCGGCACGATCCGGGTCCTGGTAGAGCCGGTGGGCACGGTGATGCCGGTGGAACTTCTGAAGGACCTGGTGCTGGCGCGCGAGGCGCGGGTGCCGGTGGCTTATATCACCGGCATGGAGGCCGAGCGCAGGCTGGTGCGCGAGGGGTACGCAGACCGCTTTCGCGCCGACCGATCGGGGTTCGAGGAGGATGGGACGACCTTCGTGGCGATCCACAATCCGCCGTTGCGGATGATCATCGTCGGCGCCGTGCATATCGCCCAGGCGCTGGTGCCGATGGCGCGGGTGGCGGGATACGACCCGCTGCTGATCGACCCGCGCGAAAGTTTCGGCAGCGAGGCGCGCTTTCCCGGCGAGGTGATCCTGCACGATTGGCCAGACGAGGCGGTGGCCGCCTACGGGCTGGACAGCCGGACGGCCTTGGTGCTGCTGACCCACGATCCCAAGCTTGACGATCCGGCGCTGGAAGCGGCGTTGGCGTCGGATGTTTTCTATATCGGCGCGCTGGGTTCGACCCGGACCCATGCCAAGCGGGTGGCGCGGTTGGAGGAGAAAGGCTTCGGGCCTGACCAGATCGCGCGCATTCACGGGCCGGTGGGGCTGGATATCGGCGCGGCGGGACCGTCCGAGATTGCCGTGGCGATCCTGGCCGAGGTGACGCAAGTGCTCAGGAAAGGCGGATGAAGTTCGGACCGGTCGCGCTGGCGGAGGCGGCGTGCGCGATCCTGGCGCATAGCGAGCATTTGCCGGACGGTCGCCTGCGCAAGGGGCAGGTTCTGACCGAAGCGGATATCGCACGTTTGCGCGCGGCGGGTTTTACCGAGGTAGTGGTCGCCACGCTGGACCCGGAGGACCTGCACGAGGATGCCGCCGCCGCGCGGTTGGCCGAGGCGGTTCTGGACGGCGCCACGGGAATGTCCCTCAGCCGGGCGTTCACGGGTCGGGTCAACCTGGTGGCCGAGGCGCCCGGCGTGGTCGCGGTGGATGCCGCCAAGGTCACGGCGGCCAACATGCTGGATCCGATGATCACGCTGGCCACGGTTGCGCCGTGGTTCCAGACCCATCCCGGCGGGATGGTGGCGACGGTCAAGATCATCTCTTACGGGGTGGCGGCAGAGGCGCTGGCCCGCGCGGCGGAGGCGGCGCGCGGCGCGATCCGGCTGCACCCTCCGCAATACGAGAGCGCCAGCCTTATCGTGAGCGACACGGCGGACGGTCCTGGCCTGCGCGGGGTCGAGGCGATCCGCACGCGGCTTGCGGCCCTTGGAATGCGCCTGAAACAGACGCTGAGTTGCCCGCATGAGGCGCCTGCTCTGGCCGAGGCAATGTCGTCGGCGACGGGGGAGGTGGTGCTGATCCTGACCGGGTCGGCAACATCGGATCCGCGCGACACCGGACCCGAGGCGTTGCGGCGCGCGGGCGGTACGGTGGAACGGTTCGGCATCCCGGTCGACCCGGGGAACCTGCTGTTCACAGGGCGGCTGGGCGCGAGACCCGTGATCGGGTTGCCCAACAGCGCGCGCTCGCCGGTTCTGCACGGGGCGGACTGGGTGCTGGCGCGGGTCGCCTGCGGGGTGCCGATCGGTGCGGCGGATTTCGCGGCGATGGGCGTCGGCGGCCTGCTGAAGGAAATCCCGACGCGTCCGCAGCCGCGCCAGCGGAAACAGGCCGGGTAGGGACGCCGGGCAGGGGCAGGGCCCGCCCGGCGCCCGGGTTCAGCCGTCCAGTTGCGACAGCTTTTCGAGGATGCCGGTCCAGCCCCAGCGATGGCCTTCGCGCTGCTCTTCGCTGACGAAGCGGACCTGGGTCAGTTGCACGCGCGTGCCGCCCGGACCGGGGGTGAAGGTGATGGTGACCTCGCTGTCATCGCGTGACGCGTGGCTTTCCCAGGTGAAGACCAGCCGGTTGGGCCGGTCAATTTCCTTGTAGGTGCCGGTGTGGGGCAGGTCCTTGTCGCCGTTGCGCATGATGATCTCGAACCGTCCGCCCTCGACCGCGTCCGAGGACGCGCGGGGCACCACGGTCTCGCCGGGGCAGATGAAGCGTTTCATGGTGTCGGGGTCGAGCCAGGCATCGAAAAGGCGCTCGGGCGTGGCGTCGATCACGCGTTCGACGGTGAGGGTGAGGTCATTTTCGGTGGCAGTCATGGGTCGGTCTCCTGTGTGAGCAGATGGTCGAGCGCCTCCAGCCGGAGGGCCCAGATCGAACGCAAGTCACGGAACCAGCGGTCGACATGGGCAAGTTCCTCGACCCGCAATTCGATCATGTGCTCGCGCCATTCGGTGCGGCGCGTGACCAGCCCCGCGCCTTCGAGTACCTTGATGTGCTTGGAGACGGAATTGAGGCTTATGTCGAACCGTGCGGCGATGTCGGTCACCCGAAGCGGTCCATGCTGCGCCAGAAGCGTCAGGATGGCGCGGCGGGTGGGGTCGCCTGCGGCCTTGAGGATGTCGGTCAGTCGTTGCTGTGAGTCTTGTTCATCCATATGGGTGAATAACATCGTGCGGGATATTAGTCAACCATTTGGGTGAACGATAGGGCGGCGTCTTCTGCCGCCCGAGCCGATCCGCGAGCGCGCAAGTAAGACGAAGGCAGGGGGGTGGCGCGACAGAAAGTGCCTTCTCAAGTCTGGGGCAGCGTGTTTAACTCGGACCCAGCCAATTAGAAAAGCCAATGGGAGGAGCCGATGGCACAGGTCAAGATGACCGTGAACGGCAAGCCTGCGTCCGGCGAGGTGGAAGGACGCACGCTACTTGTCGATTTTATCCGTGATACGCTGGGCCTGACCGGCACGCATGTGGGCTGTGACACAAGCCAGTGCGGCGCCTGCGTGGTGCATGTGGACGGCAAGGCCGTGAAGGCCTGCTCGATGTTCGCGGCCGAGGCCGAGGGGACGGAAGTGACCACGATCGAGGGTATGTCCGCGGAGGACGGCACCATGACCCCGGTCCAGAAGGCGTTCCAGGAATTCCACGGGCTGCAATGCGGATTCTGCACGCCGGGCATGGTGATGTCGGCGGAGGCGATGCTGAAGGACAACCCGAGCCCGACCGAGGCGGAGGTGCGCGAGTACCTCAAGGGCAATATCTGCCGCTGCACCGGGTATCACAACATCGTCAAGGCGATCCTGGCGGCGTCGGGACAAGACGTCAGCAATATCGCGGCCGAGTAAGGCGTAGGGTGCGTGCGTGCACGCACCGTTTTCAGGGAGGACTAACACATGCCCAAAGATGGTGGCATCGGCGCCAGTTCCAAGCGGCGCGAGGACGTACGGTTCCTGACGGGGGCCGGAAATTATACCGACGACATCAACCTGCGCGGACAGGCCTATGTGCATTTCCTGCGCTCGGACGTGGCGCATGGCACGCTGGACAACGTGGACACCAGCGCCGCCGAGGGCATGCCCGGGGTGCTCAAGGTCTTCACCGGCGCGGATTTCGCCGAGGTGGGGGGCATTCCCTGCGGCTGGCAGGTGACGGACCGGCATGGCGAGCCCATGCAGGAGCCGCCGCACCCGGTGCTGGCACAAGGCAAGGTGCGCCATGTGGGCGACCCCATTGCCGCCGTGGTGGCCGAGACGCGCGAACAGGCGCGGGACGCGGCCGAGGCGATCGAGGTGGACATCAGTGATCTGCCGGCCGTCATGGACATGAAGGAGGCGCTGAAGGATGGCGCCACCAAGGTACATGACGATCTGACGAGCAACCTGTGCTACGACTGGGGCTTCGTCGAGGAGAACAAGGGCGCGGTGGACGAGGCGATCAAGAACGCCGCGCATGTCACGACGCTGGAGCTGGTGAACAACCGGCTGGTCCCGAACGCGATGGAGCCGCGCGTGGCGGTGGGCGATTACAGCCGTGGCACCGATGACAGCACGCTTTACACCACGTCGCAGAACCCGCACGTGATCCGCCTGCTGATGGGCGCGTTCGTGCTGGGTATCCCCGAGCACAAGCTGCGGGTCGTGGCGCCGGATGTGGGCGGCGGGTTCGGCTCGAAGATCTATCACTACGCCGAGGAAGCCTTCTGCACCTTCGCCGCGAAGAAGCTGAACCGGCCGGTGAAGTGGACCTGCTCGCGATCCGAGGCGTTCATCAGTGACGCCCATGGCCGGGACCACGTGACCAAGATCGAACTGGCGCTGGATGCGGACAACAACTTTACAGCCGTGCGCACGGAAACCTATGCCAACATGGGGGCGTATTTGTCGACCTTCGCGCCGTCGATCCCGACTTGGCTGCACGGCACGCTGATGGCGGGCAACTACAAGACGCCCAATATCTATGTGAACGTGAAGGCGGTCTTTACCAACACCGTGCCTGTCGATGCCTATCGCGGCGCAGGTCGGCCCGAGGCGACGTATCAGCTGGAGCGTGTCATCGACAAGGCGGCGCGGGAGCTGGGCGTGGACCCGATCGAGTTGCGGCGGCAGAACTTTGTCACCGAGTTCCCCTATGCGACGCCTGTGGCCGTGGAATATGACACTGGCGATTACAACGCCTGCATGGACAAGCTGCTGGAAATGATCGACATGTCCGGCTTTGACAAGCGGCTGGCGGACAGCAAGGCCAAGGGCAAGCTGCGCGGGCTTGGCGTGAACTGCTATATCGAGGCCTGCGGCATCGCGCCGTCGAACCTGGTGGGGCAGTTGGGCGCGCGTGCGGGGCTCTATGAATCGGCCACCGTGCGGGTGAACGCCACCGGCGGGATCACCGTCATGACCGGCAGCCACAGCCATGGGCAGGGGCATGAAACCTCGTTCGCCCAAGTTGTCGCGGACATGATCGGGATCGACGAGTCGATGATCGAGATCGAACATGGCGACACCGCGAATACGCCGATGGGCATGGGCACCTACGGCTCGCGGTCCATCGCCGTGGGCGGCAGTGCCATGGTCAAGGCGACGGAAAAGATCATCGCCAAGGCCCGCAAGATCGCGGCGCACCTGATGGAGGCCTCTGAGGCCGATATCGAGCTGAAGGACGGCCAATTCAGCGTCGCGGGCACGGACAAATCCGTGGCCTGGGGCGACGTGACGCTGGCGGCCTACGTGCCGCACAATTACCCGCTGGAAGAGATCGAGCCCGGACTGGAGGAGACCGCGTTCTACGACCCGGCGAACTTCACCTACCCGTCGGGCGCCTATGCCTGCGAGGTGGAGGTCGACCCCGAGACCGGCAAGGTCACCATCGAGAGCTTTGCCGCTGCCGACGATTTCGGCAATGTCATCAACCCGATGATCGTTTCGGGGCAAGTGCATGGCGGGCTGGCGCAGGGGATCGGGCAGGCGCTGCTGGAGCAGACCTCCTACGATGCCGACGGCCAGCTGCTGAGCGCGTCCTACATGGATTACGCAATGCCGCGCGCCGATGACGTGCCGTTCTACGATGTCGACCATTCCTGCCAGACGCCCTGCACGCACAACCCGCTGGGTGTGAAGGGCTGTGGCGAGGCCGGGGCGATCGGCAGCCCGCCTTCGGTGGTCAATGCCGTGGTGGATGCGCTGCAACGCGCGGGTCATGACGTGACGCATATCGACATGCCGCTGACGCCCTCGCGCGTCTGGCAGGCGATGCAAGGGTAAGGAGAGAGACAATGTACGCATTCGAAATCGAACGCCCGAGCACCGTGGCAGATGCGGTCGCCCTGCTGAAGCAGAGCGACGAGAACCAGGCGCTGGGGGGCGGGCAGACCCTGATCCCCACGCTGAAGCAACGGCTGGCCGCGCCCGAGGTGCTGGTCTGCCTGAGCGGGATCGACGAGATCAAGGGTGTCTGCACCGATGATGACGGCCGCATCTGCATCGGCGGGGGCACGACCCACGGCGAGGTTGCGGCGGGATCGGGCGCGTATCCGGCGTTGGTCTGGATGGCCGAGAATATCGGCGACCCGGCGGTGCGCAATCGCGGCACGATCGGCGGGAGCCTCGCCAACAACGACCCGTCGGCGTGCTATCCGGCGGCGGTGCTGGCCTCGGGCGCGACGGTGGTGACCAACGAGCGCGAGATCGCGGCCGATGATTTCTTCGACGGCATGTTCGCGACCGCGCTGAACGAGGGCGAGATCATCACCGAGGTCAAGTTCCCGGTGCCGGAGAAAGCCAATTATCAGAAGTTCGAACAACCCGCGTCGCGCTTTGCGCTGGTGGGTGTCTTCGTGGCGAAGTTCGCCGATGGCGTGCGCGTGGCCGTCACCGGCGCGTCGGAAGAAGGCGTGTTCCGCTGGACAGAGGCAGAGGAGGCGCTGAACGGCAACTTCTCGGCCTCCGCGCTGGACGGGCTGTCGGTGCCGGCGGACGGGATGATCTCGGACCTGCACGGCTCGGGTGCCTATCGCGCGCATCTGGTCGCGGTGATGACCCGCCGGGCGGTCGAGGCGGCCTGAGCGCCTTTTAGATCTGGCGCAATGCTATAGCAGCCCGACCTGCCCTTGGCTGGTCGGGCTTTTTTCGGCGTGCCATGTTGGTAAGACGCCGCCGTTCGAGAACAGGCGTTTCGTGCGTTCGACCGCAACTGCTCGCGCAAGAGATGTGCGACACGGAGATGTTCCGAAGTTGTGATAATCTCGGGTCTTCAATTGGGAGACTCATCATGTCGGATTATTTTGATTTAGGCGCCTACTCGCGCCCCGTGACATCGGTTCCCGTTGCCCAGACCTGGTTTGATCGTGGCCTTGTCTGGTTGTTTGCCTATAACCACGAGGAAGCCATTGTCTGCTTTGAGAAGGCGATCGAGGCGGACCCGGAGTGCGCGCTGGCGCATTGGGGCATCGCCTATTGCATCGGGCCCAACTACAATAAGGCTTGGGAGGTCTTCACGCCCGAGGAAAAGGCGCCCGCGCTGGAGCGCGCCCACGCCGCGCTGAAGGCGGGGTTGGCGCTAAGGTATGCAAGGCCGCTGGAACGTGCGCTGCTAGAGGCGCTGGCGTCGCGCTATCCGACCGACCCTGAGATTGAGGATTACCAGCCGTTCAACGACGGGTTCGCCGAGGCGATGCGCCCGGTCTACGATGCGCACAAAGACGACCTCGATGTGGCGTGCTTCTTCGCGGAAGCGCTGATGAACCGCACGCCCTGGCAGCTTTGGGATTTCCAGAGCGGCGTGCCCAACCCCGAGGGCTCGACCGTCGAGGCGATGGCGGTGCTGGAGCGCGCCTTTGCCGAGACGCCCGGCGCGTGGGACCATCCGGGCCTATTGCACATGTACATTCACCTGATGGAGATGTCGCCGCATCCCGAAAAGGCGCTGCGCCATGGGGACCGGCTGACCGATCTCGTGCCCGATGCGGGGCACCTCGTGCATATGGGCACCCATATCGACGTGCTATGCGGCGACTACCAGAACGTGCTGACGCGCAACCTTGCCGCGGCAGAGGTGGACGAGCGGTTCAAGGACTATGCGGGGGCGGCGAATTTCTACGCGCTGTACCGCATCCACAACCTGCATTTTGCCGCCTACGGCGCGATGTTCCTGGGCCAGAAGGCGGCAGCGGTGATTGCGGCGGCGCGCCTGCGTGGCGAGGTGCCGGACGAGGTGGTCAGGTCATACCCTGATATTTTCGAGACCTTCGTGGCCGCCGCCCCGCATGTCTATATCCGTTTCGGAATGTGGGAAGAGATCCTGGAGCTGGAACAGCCCGAGGATACAGAGCTATACGTGACCACGAACGCGCTGATTTACTACGCTAAGGCAGTGGCCCTGGCCAATCTGGGTCGACATGCGGAGGCCGAGCAAACGATGGCGGACTTCAAGGCGGCCTATGCGCTGGTGCCCGACACGCGGATGCTTTTCAACAACACCGCGCGCGATGTGCTGGCCGTGGGCGAGGCGATGATGCAGGGCGAGGTTGCATTCAAATCCGGCCGGCGGGAAGAGGGGCTGGAGCACCTGCGCCGTGCGGTCGCGCTGGATGATGGACTGGAATATGAAGAGCCGTGGTCGTGGCCACAGCCGTCGCGGCACGCGCTGGGCGCGCTTCTGATGGAAGCGGGCAAACTCGAGGAGGCCGAGGCGATTTATCGGGCCGATCTGGGGCTTGATGGACAATTGCCGCGTCCGAGCCAGCACCCGCGCAATGTCTGGGCGTTGCACGGGCTTCACGAATGCCTGCACCGCCGAGGTGAGATGGTGGAAGTGTCGCATGTGAAGCTGCTGCTGGACCAAGCGGTCGCACGAGCGGATATTCCAATTCGCGCAAGTTGTCTGTGCCGCAAGGCCGCGGCCTAACAGGCAGGGGCGAAACATCCTCGGCACATACCCTACGCGCCGCGCGGGGGCTGTGTTGATGCCCTGCCAACCCGGCTGAATGCGTTCGGGCTGTTGGCAGGGCCTACACAGTTCCTTGGCTTATCGTACCCTTGTGGATAAGTGTCACATCCCCGTCACGGAATCGCGCTACGCAAATCGCAAGATGTACCGCCAAATCCAGCACTTGCCAGAGGCGTAACACGATATATAGTGAACTCAATCAAGGGGTGGCTGTCACGCCCCGTACCACAGCATGAGGCGATACGAGCGGGGGTAAGTTAGGCCATGGACGCAGACTTCAGGACGGAATTCGTAAGGGCGCCCTCGGCGCTGAAACATCATCCGGCACTGGTTCTGAATGCCGACTATCGCCCGCTGTCCTATTACCCCTTGTCGCTGTGGCCCTGGCAGGACGCGGTGAAGGCCGTGTTCCTTGACCGGGTGGATATCGTGGCCGAGTACGAAGACACGGTGCGAAGTCCCTCGACCGAGATCAGGATACCCTCGGTCATCGTTCTCAAAGATTATGTCAAACCTCAAAAGCGCGTGGCCTTCACGCGCTTTAATTTGTTTCTGCGGGACGAATTCCAGTGTCAGTACTGCGGAGCGAAGGGGGATCTGACATTCGACCACGTGGTGCCGCGCGCCAAGGGCGGGATCACGTCCTGGGAAAACGTCGTGGCGGCGTGTTCGCCCTGCAACCTGCGCAAGGGCTCCAGAAGCCTGCGGCGCTCGGGGCTGAACCTGCGCAAGCCGCCGCGCGCACCGGCGGCGGAACAGCTGCGCAACCTCGGTCGCAAGTTCCCGCCCAACCACCTGCATGAAAGCTGGATCGACTTCCTTTACTGGGATGCCGAGCTGGAAGCCTAGGGCGCTCTTCTAAAAGATTGACCTGAAACCGATCTGCGTGTTGGCTTTGCCGGACGATACCGGGGAGGGGCACATGCGTCTTGGGATTTATCAATGCGATGCGGGCGGTCTGTCGACAAGTGCGCGGCTGCGCGCGCTGGAGTTGCGGCTGGCGGAGCGCGAGGTCGACCTGATGGTCTGTCCGGAGCTGTTCCTGTCGGGCTACATGGGGGCCGATCACGCGGCGCTGGCCGAACCTGCGACGGGTCCGTTCTTTCAGGATGTGGCAGAGATTGCGAAGCGGCACGAGACGGCCGTGTGTTATGGCTATCCGGAAGTGGCGGATGGTGTCATCTACAACGCCGCGCGGCTGGTCGGTGCCGATGGCGCGGCGCTGGCCAACCACCGCAAGCGGTTGCCGTCGCCGGGCAGTTTCGAGGAAGAGACATTTGCCAACGGGGACAGCCTCACGCTGGTCGATCACGGCGGAATGCGGATCGCGATCATCATCTGCTACGAGGTCGAACTGCCCGAAAGCCTGCGCAAGGCGGCGCAGCACGGGGCCGAACTGGCGCTGGTGCCGACGGCGCTGGTCGATCAATGGGGCGTGGTGGCCGAGAAACTGGTGCCGACGCGGGCCTTCGAGAACGGGCTGTGGCTGGCCTATGCCAACCACGCGGGCGAGGAGGGCGGCGCGCGCTACCTCGGCGGCAGCCGGATCGTTGCGCCGGACGGCGTGGAGGAAGCCGTGGCCGGGGCCGAGGAGACCGTGATTGCCGCCAATGTCGACCCGGAGCGTGTGGTGACGGCGCGCAACCGGCTGCCTTACCTGCGCGATGCGGTCAAACTTTGAAGCTGCTGACATGACAGGGCCTGCATTCGACGACGGCGAGTTGGCGGGCCGCGTGGCACGGTCCTGTGCGGTTCTGAAAGCGCAGGGGCTGGACGGGCTGCTGATCTCGGTACCCGAGAGCATCTACTGGCTGACCGGCCTGGATCATTGGGGGTTCTTTGCGGCACATGTCCTGGTACTGAACGCGGATGGCGAAATGGCGCTCGTCTGCCGCGCCATGGAGGGGATCACGGTCGCCAACCAGGTGCGGAACGCGCGGTTCTATGGCCATGCGGACAACGAGGAATTGTCGGACCACGTGCTGCGGGCGATGGGCGATCTGGGTCTCAAGGGCGGGCGCGTCGGGATCGAGAAACGCAGCCTGTTCCTGACGCCGCGCCACGCGGGACGGATTATGCAGGGCGATGCGGACTGGAGCGACGGCTCGGGCCTGATTGACGACCTGCGGCTGGTGAAATCGCCCGTCGAGATGGCCTATACCCGCAAGGCGGCGCGGGCGGCGGACCTTGGCACGCTGGCCGCGATCGAGGCGGTCACGGATGGCGCAAGCGATTACGAGGTGGCGGCGGAATACCACCGCGCGGCGATCCTGGCCGAAAGCGAGTATCCCGGTTTCGGGCCGTTCTTTCGGCCCACGTCTCGGCTGGGCGAAGAGCACACGACGTGGCGCGGCGATGTTTTTCGTACGGGCGACGCGGTTTTCATGGAGACCTGTGGCGCCTATCGCAAATACCAGGCGCCGATGGGGCGGTTGGTCTATGTCGGCGCGGCGCCGGAAGGCGTGGAGCGGTCCGTCGAGTTGGCCATTGATGGCATGAAGGCGATCTGTGCCGCGCTGAAGCCGGGCGGCGTGGCGGGCGACGCCTATGCCGCGTGGCGCGAGGTGGCGGCGGTCGCGGGGCTGGCCGACTATAACCGACACCATTGCGGCTATCTGGTTGGGATCGGCTTTCCGCCAAGTTGGACCGGCGGGTCGATGGTGACCAGCCTCTTTCCCGGCTCCGAGCGCAGGCTGGAGGTGGGCATGGTCTTTCATGCCCACTCCTGGTTCACCAATACGGACGTCGTGGACTACTTCATATCCAACACGGTGATGCTGACAGAGGCGGGCGCCGAGGTTCTGACCGACCAGACGCCGGAGACGTTGATCGTGAGGGGCTAGGCCGGGGTTGCCCCCGGCCCATGCTATGCGCCTCAGGCCGCGCGGTTGCGGCGGCGCTGGCGGCGGGGTTTTTGCGCCGAAGAGGGGGCCTGACCTTGGCCGCCACCCTGGGCGGGCTTGCCGCCACGACGACGGTTGGACCCGTTGCCGCGTTTCTTTGGGCCGCGGCCCGGCTCGAAAGCAGGCGCTGTGCCGCTGGCGACGGGAACGGTGATCTTCATCACCTTCTCGATGTCGCGCAACAGGTCCGCTTCTTCGGGCGCGCAGAGCGAAATGGCCTCGCCTTCGCGGCCCGCCCGCGCTGTGCGGCCGATGCGGTGGACGTAATTGTCGGCCACTTCGGGCAGGTCGTAGTTGACCACGTAGGCGACGCCCGGAATGTCGATGCCGCGTGCCGCCACGTCGGTCGCCACGAGGATGTTGGTGGTGCCGTCGCGGAAGGCCTTGAGCGCGCGGTCGCGCTGGCCCTGGCTCTTGTTGCCGTGGATCGAGGCGGCGTTGAAGCCGTCGGACACCAGCCCCTTCATCAGCCGTTCCGCGCCGTGCTTGGTACGCGAGAAGACGAGGGTCAGGGCGTGCGGGTCGTCGGCCAGGAGTTCACGCAGCTTGGCGGACTTGTCGTTCTTGGCCACGTGGTGCACCGACTGGGTGATCTTGTCGGCGGCCTTGCCCGGGGGCGAGACCTGCACCCGGCGGGGGTTGGTCAGGTAGGCGGCGGAGATCTCCTCCATCTGCTTGGGCATGGTGGCCGAGAACAGCATGGTCTGGCGCGGGCTGCCGAGATGCGGCGCGATCTTGCGCAGGGCGTGGATGAAGCCCATGTCGAGCATCTGGTCGGCCTCGTCCAGCACGAGGTGACGCGCGGTGGACAGGTCGAGCGCGCGGCGCTCCATCAGGTCGATAAGGCGGCCCGGCGTGGCGACGAGGATGTCGGTGCCGCGCGACAGAAGGCTGATCTGCTTGCCGATGGACTGACCGCCGACGACGGTGACGACGCGCAGCTTGGTGCCTTTCGTGAGACCGCGCAGCGACTCGGCGATCTGGTTCACCAGCTCGCGCGTCGGGGCGAGGATGAGGGCCTTGACGGTCTTCTCGGCCGGTTTGCCGGGCGCATCGAGCAGGTGCTGGATAAGCGGCAGGCCGAACGCCAGCGTCTTGCCGGTGCCGGTCTGGGCGAGGCCCATGACGTCGTGGCCTTCGAGGGCCAGGGGAATGGCCTTGTTCTGGATGGGCGTCGGCTCTGTCAGGCCGGCGGTCTTGAGGGCGGTGTTGAGTTCGGGCGCGAGGCCCAGCATGTCGAAATCGTACAAGTCGTATCCTTTGCGGGCCACGCGGCGTCGTGCCGGTGACCAAGAGACATGGCCCGCACGGGATGCGCGGGCGCAAGGGTTGCGCGAACACTTTAAGAAGGAGCGGGCGGATCCCGCGCCATCTGGCGCCGCATCAGAAACCCTGCGTGATGGGGGAACTGGAAAATCAGGCTGGTTGCTGGTTCGGGCGGTTCACCCGGCTCACGCGCAATCGCAGCGATGAGCGACAGATGGGGGATCGGGGGCTAAGTGTCAAGCAATACCTAAAGCGTTTCGCCTTACCCTGATCCATCAGCGAAAGGCGAAACGCTTTAGAATTTTCGGAATTGCGGCAGTGGGTGATGCGTGGCGGGCGCGGCGAAGTCGGGTGCGAGCCCGTTTCTACCCCCTACACGGCCAGTTTCGTCGTCTACAGTCTTCGTTTGTGATATAAACTGGTCCAAGGATGGTATGAATGCGGAAAACAAAATTCGTTCTTGCTTTCTTCGTGGCCATGCTTGCGCAGCAAGCTGATAGTTTTGGAAAGCGATCAGAACGAGATCAGGCAAGAGAACAGCACGTCTCTCAAGACGGCGCAATGTACGCCACATTCAAAACTCCGACGGGCCAAAGCATCGCATCGAATAATCGGATTTCAGGGAAGTGGTACCATGCGATAAGTTGCCCTGCTTGGTCCGGTCGCTACATCTACCACATACGCCAATACCCTGGCGGGGCACTTCAGGGGTTTTCTGTTGGGATAAGCTTTGGGGCGAAGGGACGCTCGAGCGAGATAATCGCAGGGAAAGCATTGGATGGAAAGTTTGAGTTCATGGAGCGTGAGGATGCGACCTTCATTGCGGTTTACAATGGTATGGTCGTGGAAGACGGCGCGAAACTGTCAGGCACCTATATCAACTCAAGATCAGGGGTACCATGCCACTTTGTAATGAAACGGTTCTAAGGGCGGAAGAACTTTCATTTCATTAGAGGCAAGGATCAATCAGATATCCGCTTCGTCCCGCGTAGCAGACATTGAGTGGCCAATGAAAAAGGCGCCGCGGGATGCCCCCGGGCGCCTTTCTATTGGGTGCGCATCGCGATCAGCTCTTGGCCGGTTCGTTCGCGGGGGCAGGCGCCGGCGAGGCCGCTTGCTGGGCCGGGGCGGCTTGTTTCTTTCCGCCGGCGTTGAGCGGGTCGTCCTGACGTTGCACCGAACCCTCGAAATGGGCGCCGGATTCGATGGCGATGGTTTTGTGGATGATGTCGCCTTCGACGCGGGCGGTCGAGGTCAGGCGCACTTTCAGGCCACGCACACGGCCGACGATGCGGCCATTGATCACGACGTCATCGGCGATGATTTCGCCCTTGATCGTGGCGCTTTCGCCGATGGTCAGCAGGTGAGCGCGAATGTCGCCCTCGACAGTGCCTTCGACTTGCACGTCGCCGGTGGTCTTGAGGTTTCCTGTGACGTGAAGATCGGGCGACAGGACCGAAGCGGGGGGCTTGGCCTTGGGGGCCGCGGCCTTGAACTCGCCACTGCTGGGTTTCTCGGTGGTGTCCTTGCGCGGTTCGGCCGGCGCGGCGGGTTTGGCCGCAGAATCCGGCTTTGGCGCGGGGTCGTTGATTTTGCTCTTAGAAAACATCTCTTGCAGCCTTGATGTAGATCATGGGGTTGACGGCCTTGCCGCCGACACGGACCTCGTAGTGTAGATGGGTGCCGGTGGAACGTCCAGTGCTCCCCATATCACCAATTCGATCCCCGCGCGAGACCCTTTGGCCCTTCCGCACGTGCAGCTTGGACATGTGGGCGTAGCGCGTCTCGATTCCGAACTCGTGCTGGATCTTCACAAGGCGGCCATATCCCGACTGCCAGCCGGCGTGAACGACCACGCCATCGGCGGTGGAAAAGATCGGAGTACCATGCGGCGCGGCGAAATCGGTGCCGGAATGCATCCGGCCCCAGCGCATGCCGAAGCCAGACGTGAAGCGGAAGGACGACCTGACCGGCATCGCGAAGGGCGCCTTCTGGGCGGCGATGCGATACAGGTTCAGCTTGTCCATGCCCTGAAGGATGCCGTTCGCGCGGCGGGTATCAGCCGAAGGGTCTTCGCCCCGGGTCGAGAAGTTGAGCGGCATCAGGGGGCCGCCCTGGCCGGAATATCCCGAGCGCACGGTGTCCAGGAGCCGATCGGGGTTCATGCCGGCGGCGGTGAACATCTTGTCCAGCGGCTCGACCGAAATCGTCATAGCCTCTTCCAGTTGGCGGAAAATCTGGTCGTTCTGGTCCTGCATCAGCTGGATCTGGGTGGCCATCTCGTCGGCCCGCAAAAGCGCATCCTGCGCGTCGGCGGTGACCTGGTCGCGCTCTTGCGCGGTGGCGGCAAGCTGGGACGACAGGAACTCTACCATCGGGTCCTCGCCCGCGCTGCCCGATTGGCCGGGTAGGGGCGTGTCGCCGGAATTGTCGATTGCTTCGGCAAGCTGTGCGGCCTCGTTGCGGGCGCTGTCACGATCTTTCATGGTGCGGCGCAGGGTCGACTGGATCACCTCGATCCCGGTCTCAAGCTCGCGCCGGCGGGTTTCGGAGGTCAGGAGTTCGGTCTGCATCACCGAAATCTGTTCCAGCGCCGAGTTGAAGCGGTTCTGGGCCGCCAGCGCCTCGTCGGCGCGCTTGTCGCGTTCGTCTTCCAGCGCGTTCAGCCGGGCTTCATAGGTGCGCTGGTCGCGCTTGGCCTGCTCGCGGAAATTGCCCGATCCGATCGAGTCCATCACCAAAACGGCGGTGGCGATGATTGCCCAGGCCACGATGGCAGAGGCGCCGGTGAAGGCGATAAGCTGTGTCGCGGGCCGCAGCCGGATGAAGCGGGTGTCTGTGTCGGACCGCAGGAAAACGCGGCGTTCCGGAAAGTGTTTTTCCAGGATGTGGTTCAGCTTGATCAAAAATCGTCTGCGCAAGATTGAGTCCGTCCCTTTCAACCTCTCCCAATGTCGATGCTCAAACCTGTGCCGCGTTCTGGGGTGCGACAGTGTCCATTCTAGGCCGGATGGTCCGGTGGCATCGTCCGGGGTTGGGTACACAGGCCTTCACTATTGGGCAAGGATTTTGACCGCCCATCGCGGGCCGATCGGCGATTTGGCCCGGAACTGGCAGAAAATTGCCGATTCTTAAGGGCTTGATGGCATGAATGCGCTATCAAGCCCCGGTTTTGCGCTCTGCCAAGGGCCAGTAAAAGTCGGGGGAAGGCCCGCTTCGGCGCGTTTTTCCTCGTTGAAGGGCGGCTTCAGGCCCCCGTGGAAATAGCGGCGGACAAGGTCGTGGAAGGCGTCCTTGGGGTCCATCTCGTGCCGGCCGCAGAGGAAGTGAAACCACTTGGAGCCATAGGCGACGTGCCCCACTTCCTCGGCGTAGATCACCTTCAGCGCCTCGACCGTCCGGTCCTCGCCGGCGGTCTCGAACAGGTCGATCATGCCCGGCGTCACGTCGAGACCGCGCGCCTCGAGCACCATGGGCACGACGGCGAGGCGGCCCATGAAATCCTCTGCAGTATCCTCGGCGGCGCGCCACATGCCGGCATGGGCGTCGAGTGCGCCGTAGTGGCTGCCCTTCGCCTCCAGGCAGTCACATACCAGGTTGAAATGCTTGGATTCCTCGTCAGCCGATTTTACCCAGTCGTCGTAGAATCCGAGCGGCATCTTCGTGTCGGTGAAGCGCGCGATGATGTCCCAGTGCAGGTCGACGGCATTGAGTTCGATATGGGCCACCGCGTGAAGAATCGCCAGCCGGCCAGGCGCGGTGCCCGGGCGGCGGCGCGGCACGTCGCGCGGGTCCAGCAGGCGGGGCAAGTCGGGACGCGCGGGCCTTGGCGGCGGCGTGGCGTGACCCACCGGCAAATCCTGTCCGGCCGCGCGGGCGGCGAACCAGGTTTCAGCATGGCGTCGCGACAGCGCGGTCTTTTCGCGCCCGTCGGCGGTGGACAGCACCGCGACGGCCATTGCGGCAAGGCTTTGGGATGTCAAAGCGCGCGCACCGCGTCCAGCACCTCCTCGGCGTGGCCGTCGACCTTCACCTTGGGCCAGATCCGGGCGATCATGCCGTCCTGGTCGATCAGCACGGTCGTGCGCTCGATCCCCATGAAGGTCTTGCCGTACATCTTTTTTTCCTTCCAGACGCCGTATTCCTCGCACACATGCGTATCAGCGTCAGACAGAAGGGGAATGCCCAGCTCATGCTTGTCGCGGAACTTGTCGTGCTTGGCCACGGTATCCTTGGAAATGCCGAAGATCTTTGCGCCGACCGCGTCGAACTCTTCAACGAGGCCGGTGAAGGCAATGGCCTCCTTGGTGCAGCCGGGCGTGTCGTCCTTGGGGTAGAAATACAGGACCACCGGCGCAGGGCGCTGATCGGACAGGGTGACAAGGTCGCCGCCGTCGCGCGGCAGGGCAAAATCGGGGGCCGGTTGACCGGTCTCGAGCATGCGAATTCTCCAATGAGTAAAAAGTGAGTTTCAAATTAACGCGTGAGCGGCAAGAATAAAGACGTGGGAGCAGGCAAAAGCGCGGTCAACGCGCGGCAACGGGAAAATGAGCGACACAACGCAGAAGAAACCACGTGGCAAACGCCTCAAACGGTTCGGTCTCTGGAGTGCCGGACTGATCCTTGTGCTGTGCCTGGGCCTGAGCGTTGCGGTCATGGCGATGATCGGCACGCGGGTGTCGGCGCCGGAATGGGTGCGCGAGCGCGTGACGCGCGAAGTCAACGCGGCCGTCGATGGCATATCGCTGCATTTCGGCGACATGGCCGTGGTGGTCGAGGAAGGCTGGGTGCCGCGCCTGTCGTTGCAGGATGTGATGGTACGCGACGAGACCGGCCTGCCCATTGCCAGCCTGTCGGACGTGCAGGGCACGGTCGATCTGCAGGCCCTACTGCAGGGCCAGTTGCAGCCGAGTGCCGTGCATCTGTCGGGGGCGCAGCTTACCTTTCGCCGCGATGACAGAGGCGAAGTGGGCATGACGCTGGGTGATGCCGCTGCGGCTGAACGGGAACCGGTGACCGTGGCCGGACTGGCCGAACGGCTGGACGACGTCCTGAACCGCCCGGCCTTTCACAAGCTGGCGCGGATCGAGGCCACGAACGTCTCGCTGCGCTACGAGGACGAGCGCACCGAGCGGGCTTGGACCGCCGATGGCGGCCGGCTGGATGTCACGCGCGAAGGCGACGACATCCGCCTGCGTGGGGATTTCGCCCTGATCGGCGCACGGGATTACGCCACCACGCTGGCGTTGAACTATACCGGCCGACTGGGCAACGCCGAGTCCGAGGTCGGCCTGAGTTTCGAGGACATGCCGGCACGAGACGTGGCGGGGCAGTCGCCCGCGCTGGCCTGGCTCGACGCGATAGACGCGCCGATTTCCGGCGCGTTGCGGGCGTCGGTGGACGCGGAGGGCAAGCTTGGCCCGCTCAGCGCCACGCTGCAGATCGGCGCGGGCGCGGTGAAGCCGAACGCCGCGACCGCGCCCATCGCGTTTTCTTCGGTGCGCAGTTACTTCACCTATGATCCGGCCGAGCACAGGATCCGGTTCAACGAACTGTCCATCGACAGCAAGTGGGTCAAGACCAGCGCCACGGGCCATGCCTACCTGGTTGGCATGGAAAACGGCTGGCCCAGCGAAATCCTGCTGCAGGTCGGTCTGGACGAGGTGGAGGCCAACCCGATGGACCTGTACGCCGAGGCGATCTCGCTGAATGCCGCGCGGATGGACATGCGCCTGCAACTGGATCCGTTCGTGCTGACGCTTGGTGAACTGAGTCTCAGCGATCAGGACGGTGTTCTGCGTTTCAATGGCGAGGCGCGGGCCGAGCCCGACGGCTGGGATGTGACGCTGGACGGTCACATGGACCGGATCGACCCGGACCGCCTGATGCAGCTTTGGCCCGAGCGGCTGGAGGAAAAGACCCGCGATTGGATCACCAAGAACGTCCGCGCGGCTGAACTGAAGAACATTCAGCTTGCCCTGCGCTCGCTGCCCAAGCGCAGCCCGGATTTTTTCCTGGGTTTCGATTTCGAGAAGTTCAGCACTCAGTTCATCAAGAATTTCCCGGTGATCGAGAACGCGCATGGGCACGCGTCGCTGATGGACAACCGTTTCGTGGTGTCGGCGCTGGGGGGATATGTGACCGCGCCACAGGGCGGCCGGGTCGATATCACCGGTACCAGTTTCGACATCCCCGACGTGGCGGTGAAACGGACGCCCGCGCAGGTCAATCTGCGCACGCGCAGCACGATCACCGCCGCCTTGTCGCTGCTGGACGAGCCGCCGCTGGAGTTCCTGACCAAGGCGGGGCGCGAGGTCACATTGGCCGACGGTATGGCGGAGCTGCAGGGTGTGCTCGACCTGCGCCTGCTGGACAAGCTGACGGTCGAGGACGTGGAGTTCGACATCGCCGGCACGGTGCGCGATGTGCGCAGCGAGGTGCTGGTGCCCGGACGGGTGCTGTCCGCATCGGCGCTGGAGGTGGCGCTGGCCGACGACATGCTGAGTGTCGCGGGCGCGGGACGCATCGGGCAGGTGCCGTTCGACGGGCGATTCGAGACCGACATCAGCCCGGGCGCGAACACCAGCACCGTGCGCGGCTGGATCGAACTGTCGGAGCGGTTCGCCGAGGAGTTCGGCATCGGCCTGCCACCGGGCAGCGTGACGGGTGCGGGCCGGGCCGATATGGAGATCGACTTTGAAAAGGGCGCGCCAGGGGTGTTCCGGCTAAGCTCGACGCTGGCCGGGGTCGGATTGCGCGTGCCGCAGCTTGACTGGGCGGTATCGCAGGGCGGCACTGGTCGGCTGGAGGCATCGGGGCGGCTGGGGGAGCCGCCCTCTATCGACCGGCTGGAGATTTCGGCCGCGGGGCTGAACGCCCGAGGTGCCGTCACCTTGCGCGACAGCGGACAGCTTGACCGGGCCTCGTTTTCGCAGGTTCAGGTCGGGAACTGGCTGAGCGCCCCGGTGGAACTGGTCGGGCGCGGGGCGGGCGTGACCCCGGCGGTGCGCGTGCTGGGCGGCTCCGTGGACCTGCGCCAGACTTCGCTGGGCGGCGATGGCGGTGGCGGACAGCAGCGGGCGCGGCGCGGCGGTCCGGTGTCGCTGGCGCTGGACCGGTTGCAGATTTCGGACGGGATCGCTCTGACGGATTTCCGCGCCGAGCTGGACATGTCGCGCGGCGCGGATGGCAGTTTCACCGGCAGGGTCAATGGCCTGGCGCAGATCACCGGGCGGGTCATCCCGCAAGGTGGGCGCAGCGCCTTTCGTATCCAGGCCGAAGATGCGGCAGGCGTGCTGGTATCGGCGGGGCTGATCAAGGGCGCTCGCAACGGCAAGCTGGACGTGACGCTGGTGCCGGGCAAGGGGCCGGGCATCTACGAGGGCAAGCTGACGGCCAAGGGCGCGATGCGCCTCAAGGACGCGCCGTCGATGGCGGCCCTGCTGAACGCGCTGACGGTGGTGGGCTTGCTCGAGCAGCTGGGCGGAGACGGCATCCATTTCGAGCTGCTCGAAGCGCGGTTCCAGCTTTCGCCCGATCGCGTCACCCTGTATTCGAGCAGCGCGGTGGGCGCGGCAATGGGCATCACGATGGACGGGTATTACTTCTTGGAAAGCGGGCAGATGGACATGCAGGGCGTGATTTCCCCGGTCTACGTGGTGAATGCCGTGGGCGGGCTCTTTACCCGGCGGGGCGAGGGGCTGTTCGGCTTCAACTACACGCTCAAGGGGCCGGCCCGCAGCCCGCGGGTCAGCGTGAACCCGCTGTCGGCCTTCACGCCGGGCATGTTCCGCGAGTTGTTCCGCCGTCCCGCACCGAGCCTGCCGCAATCGACGCGGCCCGCGCAGGGCGGTCCGGCGAACGAAGGCAGGCCACAGTCGCAAGCACCGCAGAGCAACTCGCGCGTGCGCGACTTCGACAATCGTGAAAACGGCCGATGAAGCTGTCGGATTTCGATTTCGACCTGCCCGAGGCGCTGATTGCGACC
Source organism: Roseovarius sp. SK2 (assembly GCF_028807495.1). NCBI lineage: Bacteria > Pseudomonadati > Pseudomonadota > Alphaproteobacteria > Rhodobacterales > Roseobacteraceae > Roseovarius > Roseovarius sp. SK2. Next base: position 339,023 of record NZ_JARAMK010000001.1, on the reverse strand, counting down.
CGGCCCGCAAGGCCGAGACCGTCGGCGCGGTTGCTGGTGGCGCAGGGGGACAGGATCACCGATGCGCGGGTCTATGACCTCGGTCAGTACCTTCGGTCCGGCGACCGGTTGATCCTGAACAACACCAAGGTCATCCCGGCGCGGCTGTCCGGAGTGCGGCGGCGCGAGAGTGCCCAGGGAAACACCGAGGCGCGGATCGAGGTGACGCTGCTGGACGCCACGCCCGAGGGTGACTGGCAGGCCATGATCAAGCCGCTGAAGAAGCTGCGGATCGGCGAGACCGTGCGGTTCGACGCGGGGTTGGAGGCGACGCTGCTGGACAAGGAGGACGGGCAGGGCGTGCTGCGCTTCAACCTGTCCGGCGACGATTTCGACGTGGCACTGAACGCGGCGGGCGCGATGCCGTTGCCGCCCTACATCGCCAGCAAACGCGCCGCCGATGACCGCGACCGGGACGATTATCAGACCGTCTTCGCCAAGGAGACCGGCGCGGTGGCGGCCCCCACCGCAAGCCTGCATTTCGACGATGACCTTCTGGCCGGGCTGGCAGCGCAAGGTGTGGCGTTCACCGAAGTCACCCTGCATGTCGGCGCGGGAACCTTTTTGCCGGTCAAGGTCGAGGATGTGACGACGCACCGCATGCATGCCGAGTGGGGCGAGGTCAGCGAGGCCGCTGCCGCCGAAATTGCCGCCACCAAAGCGGAGGGCGGGCGGGTCATTCCGGTCGGTACCACGGCACTGCGCCTGATCGAGAGCGCCGCCCGCAATGGGACGATCACGCCCTGGCGGGGCGAGACCGATATCTTCATCTATCCCGGTTTCGAGTTTCAGGTCACCGATGCGCTGATGACAAATTTCCACCTGCCCAAAAGCACGCTGATGATGCTGGTCAGCGCCCTGATGGGGCCGGGCCGGATTAAGGATATATACACTCACGCGATCCAGAATGAGTATCGATTCTTCTCCTACGGGGATTCGTCTCTGCTGGTGCCGCAGGACGGGAGGAGGACAGAATGAAACTCAACAAGGTGCCGGGATTCGTCAGCCGCGTCATGTGGGTGGGGTTGATTACCAGCGCGGCGCTGTTGATCCTGAACTACGTGATCGCGGGGCTTGTCTGTGCATCCATCGTCTTTGCCGCCAACCTTGCTCTCAAGCGCGAGCCGGTCAAGCTATGGGTGTTTCGCGTGCTTACAGGCATGTCGAAGGAAGAGCTGGAACGCGCGACATTGGCCGATGCTCAGGCCGGAGGATCCGCCTGGGACCGTGGCACGCGCGACCCCGACGACCCGCCCGCCAGCTGAAAACCCGGCCGGGACGCGCCGCCGCGCGGGGTTTCGCGCAGGGGCGTCGTCGGTCGGCGCGGGCGCTGTTGAAACCTCCGGAAAACACTGGCAAGGCCTGCATCAGCGACGGATCGAGTCGCGATTGAGGCAGACCCGTTGTGTAACGCCCCGCTAGACGGGCACAAAGTTATTGGAGCATCCGCATGTTTTCCGTTCTTTCCAGCGCCTGGGCCCTGCTCCTGGGCATGATGCTCTTGCAGGTCGGCAACGGCATGCAAGGCACGCTTCTGGGTGTGCGCGGCCAGATGGAAGGCTTTTCCACGCTGGAAATGTCGCTGGTGATGTCGGGCTATTTCCTGGGCTTCCTGTTCGGGTCGCGCAAGGCGCCGGACATGATCCGGCGGGTGGGGCACGTGCGGGTCTTCGCGGCTCTGGCCTCGATGATTTCGGCTGTGATGATACTTTATCCGGCCTTCGCCAACCCCTGGGCCTGGGGCGTGGGGCGCGTTCTGATCGGCTTTTGCTTTTCCGGCGTGTACGTGACGGCGGAAAGCTGGCTGAACAACGCTGCCACGAACGACAATCGCGGCAAGGCGCTGTCGCTGTACATGATCGTGCAGATGGTGGGCATCGTCAGCGCGCAGGCGCTGATGCTGACCGCCGATCCCGGCGGCTTTGTTTTGTTCATCATCCCGTCGGTACTGATCTCATTGTCCTTCGCGCCCATTCTGCTGTCGATCAGCCCGACACCGGCCTTCGACACCACCAAGCCGATGACCCTGCGCGAGATCATGAAGATCTCTCCGCTGGGCTGTGTCGGCATGTTCCTTTTGGGCGGGGTCTTTGCGGCGCAGTTCGGCATGGCGGCGGTCTACGGCGCCGAAGCTGGGCTGACCGTGGGGCAGATCTCGACCTTCGTCGCGACCTTCTATGTGGGCGCGATGCTGGTGCAGTACCCGCTGGGCTGGTTGTCGGACCGGATGGACCGGCGGTTGCTGATCCTGATCGCGGCGGCGATTGCGGCGCTTGGCGCGGTGATCGGCATGGCGCTGGGCAGCGTGTTCTGGCTGTTGCTGGTGGCGGCCTTCCTCGTGGGCGGGATGTCGAACCCGCTCTATTCGTTGCTCATTGCCTACACCAACGACTTTCTCGGCTCCGACGACATGGCGGCCGCAGCAGGGGGCATGGTGTTCATCAACGGGCTGGGCGCGGTGTTCGGACCCATCATCACCGGGTGGATCATGGGGGTGATCGGGCCGAGCGGATATTTCCTGCACATCGCGACCCTGTGCACGATGATGGCGGCCTATGCGGCCTACCGTATGACGCAAAGGGCCGCACCCTCGGCGGACGACACCGAAAGCTATACCGCCGTCATGCCGAGCGCGTCGCCCATGGCGGTGACCTATGCGCAGGAAGTTGCCATGGAGGCGGCGGAGGAAAACGACGTGGATGGACAGGCCGCGTGAGACTGCACATATGCACGGCACAGGCAGGCGAATGTCACGAAAGGTTGCCATTGTTGCAATTCTTTACTGTCCCTGGGGCCGGGGATGTCGTTAACCTGTTACATATGCGTGCTGCCCACTACGGGAGGATAGGATGACAGCGCCCGAAGATATATTGAGTTTCTGGCTCGACGAGGTCGGGCCGAAGGGCTGGTACGAGGCGTCCGACAAACTGGACAAGAGCGTGCGGGACAGGTTTCTCGATGCCTATCACCGCGCCTGCGACGGCACCAACGGGCTGTGGCTGACCTATCCCAACGGGACGTTGGCCTATATCATCCTGATGGACCAGTTCCCGCGCAACATGTTCCGCGATGACGCGCAGGCCTTTGCGACCGACAAGTTCGGGCTGGCCGCGGCCAAGGCGGCGATCAACAAGGGCTGGGACACGCGTATCGACGAACCGGCGCGGCAGTTCTTCTATCTTCCGTTGATGCATTCGGAAAACCTGTGCGACCAGGATCGTTGCGTGCGCCTGATCTGCGAGCGGATGCCCGAAGGCGGCGACGACAACCTGTTGCATGCGCGCGCGCATCGCGAAGTGATCCGCAGGTTCGGCCGCTTCCCGCACCGAAACGAGGCGCTGGGCCGCACGAGTTCGGACGCCGAGAAGGCCTTCATGAAAAAGGGCGGTTACGGCAGCGTGGTGCGCGAGTTGCAGGACGCTGACGCCGCCGCCTGACGTTCCATACGCGATACCCTGGAAAACATGGACAAACCGCGCTGGCCCGTGGCATCTTGTTGCGGGCAGGCTCTGCCGCGTTGTGGTGGGCCGCAAGATAGTTTAATATCAAACTATATTTTGAAACGGACCGGGAAACGGAGCATCGCATGGCCGCGCAATCCTTTGACATGATCGTAATCGGGGCAGGGCCGGGCGGCTATGTGGCCGCAATCCGCGGCGCGCAGCTGGGCCTGAAGGTGGCCGTGGTCGAGCGCGAGCACCTGGGCGGGATATGCCTGAACTGGGGCTGCATTCCGACCAAGGCGATGCTGCGCTCGTCCGAGGTGTTTCACCTGATGCACCGGGCCAAGGAATTCGGGTTGAAGGCCGAGAAGATCGATTACGATCTTGATGCGGTGGTCAAGCGGTCGCGCGACGTGGCCAAGCAGCTGACCTCGGGCGTGGGCCACCTGATGAAGAAGAACAAGATCACGACGATCATGGGCGAGGCCAGGCTGACGGGTAAGGACAAGGTCTCGGTCAAGACCGAGAAAGGCAGCGAGGAGCTGACCGCCAAGACCATCGTTCTGGCCACCGGTGCGCGGGCGCGGGAACTGCCCGGGCTGGAGGCCGATGGCGACCTCGTGTGGACCTACAAGCACGCGCTGAAGCCGCCCCGGATGCCCAAGAAGCTGCTGGTCATCGGCTCGGGCGCGATCGGGATCGAGTTCGCCAGCTTCTACAACACGCTGGGTGCCGAGACGACCGTGGTCGAGGTGATGGACCGCATCCTGCCGGTCGAAGATGCCGAGATCGCGAAATTCGCGAAAAAGGCGTTCGAAAAGCAGGGCATGAAGATCATGGAGAAATCCACGGTCAAGCAGCTGGACCGCGCCAAGGGCAAGGTCACCGCCCACGTGGAGAAAGGCGGCAAGACCGAGAAGCTGGAGTTCGACACGGTGATTTCCGCCGTGGGGATCGTCGGCAATACCGAGAACCTCGGGCTGGAAGAACTGGGGATCAAGGTGGACCGCACGCACGTGGTGGTGGACGAATACTGCCGCACCGGCGTCGAGGGGGTCTATGCCATCGGCGATCTGGCCGGGGCGCCCTGGCTGGCGCACAAGGCGAGCCACGAGGGCGTGATGGTGGCCGAACTGGCCGCGGGCGGGCACCCGCACCCGGTGGGCCCCGACAGCATTGCGGGCTGTACGTATTGCCACCCGCAGGTGGCCAGCGTGGGCCTGACCGAGGCCAAGGCCAAGGATGCGGGCTACGACGTGAAGATCGGCAACTTCCCATTCATCGGCAACGGCAAGGCCATTGCCCTGGGCGAGGCCGAGGGCATGATCAAGACCATCTTCGACGCCAAGACCGGCGAGCTTTTGGGCGCGCACATGGTCGGCGCGGAAGTCACCGAGCTGATCCAGGGATATGTCGTGGGCCGTCAACTTGAGACCACGGAAGAAGACCTGATGCACACGGTCTTCCCGCACCCGACGCTGAGCGAGATGATGCACGAAAGCGTGCTGGACGCTTACGGGCGGGCGGTGCATTACTGAAACGAGCGCCTGCGGCGCGCTGGTTTGGATCGCGTTCGGGCCACGCAGGCCAGTGGGGGACCAGTCCCCCACACCCCCTGGGATATTTCCGGCCAGAGGAAGCAGTGCAGGGCTTTCCGCATCGGATCGCATCTGAGATGGTGCGCTTGTCGGTGACGTTGAAAGTGTAGCGGAATGGCGAGCCTCAATCGTATCGTGATGTATCAAAGTTCCCGGAAATGGTTCGAGGATATGAACCTTTCCGAGATGGAGGCGGCCGAGGTGTCGGGCAAACATGGCCGGCGTTATGAGTTCAAGAGCTATGAACGCTTCCGCTTTCCGGCCTATGACATCTGCAAGGGGCCCTATGCCGACGAGGCGGGCACCGTGCGGCAGTTCGACATCGTGCTGGCCAACCAGGTATGGGAGCATCTGGACCGGCCCTATGCCGCGACGCGCAACGTGTTGGAGATGCTGCGGCCCGGCGGGTATTTCTGGGTCGCGGTGCCGTTTTTCATCCCCTATCACGGCGATCCGGTGGATTGCTCGCGCTGGACGGCGCGGGGGCTGAAGAACCTGTTGATCGAGGCCGGGTTCCCGGAGGACAAGATCCGGTCCGAGCAATGGGGCAACCGGCTGGCCGGACTGCGGAACCTGGGCGAGGACTGGCCGCCGGAATATGACCCGGAGCGCGACAATCTGGACAATGATCCGGCCTTTCCGATCTGTTCCTGGGCGCTGGCGCAAAAATAAACTGTGGATAAAGCAGGCGCTGCTGACAGCGGGTGACCCGTGTTCGCGCTATGTTCCGTTTTTCCCCTTGGAAGAATTGGCGGCGTAAACTATCTGTCAACGGGTGAGACACCGGGGGCAGTATGGCCGAGTTGAAGAACATCGAAGTACGGGGCGCGCGCGAGCATAACCTCAAGAACATCGACGTGGACATTCCGCGCAACGAACTTGTGGTGATCACCGGCCTGTCGGGGTCGGGCAAGTCGAGCCTGGCCTTTGACACGATCTATGCCGAGGGGCAGCGGCGCTATGTCGAAAGCCTGTCGGCCTATGCGCGGCAGTTCCTGGACATGATGGAAAAGCCGGACGTGGACCATATCAGCGGTCTTTCCCCGGCGATTTCGATTGAACAAAAGACGACGTCCAAGAATCCCCGCTCGACCGTCGGCACGGTGACGGAGATCTATGACTACCTGCGGCTGCTGTTTGCACGGGTCGGCACGCCCTATTCGCCGGCCACCGGCAAGCCGATCGAGGCGCAGCAGGTGCAGGACATGGTTGACCGCGTGCTGGCGATGGAGGAGGGCACGCGCGCCTTCCTGCTGGCGCCGATCGTGCGGGACCGCAAGGGCGAGTATCGCAAGGAATTCCTTGAGCTTCGCAAGCAGGGCTTTCAGCGGGTGAAGGTGGACGGCACGTTCTACGACCTCGACGAGCCGCCGACGCTGGACAAGAAGTTCCGCCATGACATCGACGTGGTGGTCGACCGGATCGTGGTGAAGGAAGGGATCGGCACGCGGCTGGCGGACAGTTTCCGCACGGCGCTGGACCTGGCCGACGGGATCGCGATTTTCGAGACGGCGCCGAAGGAAGGCGAGCCGGAGCGGACGACATTTTCCGAGAACTTCGCTTGCCCGGTCAGTGGCTTCACCATCCCCGAGATCGAGCCGCGGCTGTTCTCGTTCAACGCGCCGTTCGGGGCCTGTCCGGACTGCGACGGGTTGGGCATGGAGCTGTTTTTTGACGAGCAACTGGTGGTGCCGGACGCGGCGCTGAAATTATATGACGGGGCGCTGGCCCCGTGGCGGAAGGGCAAGTCGCCCTATTTCCTGCAGACCATCGAGGCCATCGCGCGGCATTACGAGTTCGACGCGAACACGCCTTGGCGCGACCTGCCAGCGCATGTGAAACAGGTGTTCCTGCACGGCTCGGGCGACGAGGAAATCCAGTTCCGCTATGACGAGGGCGGGCGGGTGTACCAGGTGTCGCGCGTGTTCGAAGGCGTGATCCCCAACATGGAGCGGCGCTATCGCGAGACCGACAGCAGCTGGATCCGGGAAGAGTTCGAGCGCTACCAGAACAATCGTCCTTGTGGCACCTGCGGCGGCTATCGCCTGCGGGAAGAGGCGCTGGCGGTGAAGATCGGCAAGCCCGACGACCTGCGCCATATCGGGCAGGTGGTGCAGATGTCGATCCGCGAGGCGTTCGACTGGTGCGAGACGGTGCCCGAGGCGTTGACCGCGCAGAAGAACGAGATCGCGCGGGCGATCCTGAAGGAGATTCGCGAGCGGCTGGGGTTCCTGAATAACGTGGGGTTGGAATACCTGACGCTGAGCCGCAATGCCGGCACGCTGTCGGGCGGGGAAAGCCAGCGGATCCGGCTGGCCAGCCAGATCGGCAGCGGTCTCACCGGCGTGCTGTACGTGCTGGATGAACCCTCGATCGGGCTGCACCAACGCGATAATGGACGGTTGCTGCAAACGCTTCAGAACCTGCGCGACCAGGGCAATACGGTGATCGTCGTGGAACATGACGAAGAGGCCATTCGGACCGCCGACTACGTCTTCGACATCGGCCCCGGGGCGGGCGTGCATGGCGGCGACGTGGTCAGCCACGGCAAGCCCGAGGCGGTGGCGGCGGATAAGAATTCGATCACCGGGCAATACCTGTCGGGTGTGCGCGAAATCGCCGTTCCGGCCGAGCGGCGGAAGGGCAATGGAAAGCAGGTCAAGATCGTCAAGGCGACGGGCAACAACCTGAAGGGCGTGGATGCCGAGTTTCCGCTGGGCAAGTTCGTCTGCGTGACCGGGGTGTCGGGTGGGGGCAAGTCCACCCTGACCATCGAGACGCTGTTCAAGACGGCCTCGATGCGGCTGAACGGGGCGCGGCAGACGCCCGCGCCGTGCGAAACGATCAAGGGGCTGGAGCATCTGGACAAGGTTATCGACATCGACCAGAGGCCCATCGGGCGCACGCCGCGCTCGAACCCGGCCACCTATACCGGGGCGTTCACGCCGATCCGCGACTGGTTCGCCGGTCTGCCCGAGGCCAAGGCGCGCGGCTACAAGCCGGGGCGGTTTTCCTTCAACGTCAAGGGCGGGCGCTGCGAGGCGTGCCAGGGTGACGGTGTGATCAAGATTGAGATGCACTTTCTGCCGGACGTCTACGTCACCTGCGAGACATGCAATGGTGCGCGCTACAATCGCGAGACTCTGGAAATCCAATGGAAAGGCAAAAGCATAGCGGACGTTCTTGATATGACGGTCGAGGACGCGCAGGAGTTCTTCAAGGCGGTGCCGTCGATCCGCGAGAAGATGGATGCGCTGATGCGCGTGGGCCTGGGCTACATCAAGGTGGGCCAGCAGGCGACGACGTTGTCAGGCGGCGAGGCGCAACGCGTGAAGCTTTCAAAGGAACTGGCCAAGCGGTCCACGGGCCGGACGCTTTATATCCTCGACGAGCCGACCACGGGGTTGCATTTCGAGGACGTGAAGAAACTCTTGGAAGTCCTTCATGAACTTGTAGAAAGCGGCAATACGGTCGTGGTGATCGAGCACAACCTGGACGTGGTGAAAACCGCTGACTGGATCGTCGATATCGGCCCCGAAGGCGGCGATGGCGGCGGCGAGATCGTGGCCGTGGGCACGCCCGAGGATGTGGCCGAGGTCGAGCGCAGCCATACCGGACGTTACCTCAAGGACATGCTGGCCGCCCGCAAGGTCGCCGCTGAATGAGGCTTGCCGCTGGTGTCCTGCTTGGGCTGATGCTGCCCTGCGGGGCATGGGCGCAAACCGGACCGGAGTGTGGATTTGCAGAAGAGCCGTGTTTCTGCGGTGGGCTTTATGCCGTGCTGGAGGTTGGCGACGGCGATGCCGCATTCGAGGCCGACTTGCGGGCCCGGGCCAACGAAATGCGAGCGCGTGTGCAGGCATTTCACGGGGAAACGGCTGGAAATATGCTTTTCGACGGCTGGGTGGCAGCGTGGCGCGACCTGCCTCAGGGCACTGATGGGCAGGTTCTGCTGGCGGAGGGGCTGGCGCGGTGCGAAGGGTATGTCACCGGCGTGAGCCGGCGACCGAGCGTGTCGGTCAGCCCGTAAAAACAAGTCTTCTGAAGGGCTTGATCAACGGTCCTAATTCAGAATACGGGCCGCTGCGCCGATAAGGTCAAGCACTTCCCGGGTGTCTCGGTCGACGCGAAGCACCTGGTCGCCGACCCGGTAATACGTACCGTAGGGGTCCAGCCCGTAGCGGCCCGGATCGCGGATGACGATATAGTCACCGCGGATCACGTCCCCCCGGCGATAACCGTCATAATAATCGCGGTCCCGGTCATAGCCGGAATGCTTCTTGGCCTGGCCCGGCGGCACGCAAGGCACGGCCTTTTTCGCTAGACCGGGCGGGCAGTTGGACTTGGCGGCCACGGGGCCGGCCAAAGACACGGCGACGACGGATGCGGTCAGGATGGGTTTCCACATTGGCGTTCTCCTTTTGCTTTAGCTGATAACACATGTGCAGAGGGAGCGTTCCTCACGATCAGGTGCGCTGGCGGTTTCGTGCCGGTTGGGCCAGAGCGTAGGTGCCGGGCCGGCGAAAGGGGCGCTGCCGTCGCACCGAAACGAGGTTTCGGCGCTCCCCCGGGATATTTTTGGCCAGAGGAAGAGGCGGCTTAGCCTTCGTGCCCGCGTTTCTCGAACCGGGGCAGCATCGCGCTGAAATCGCGGCCATTGCCGTCTTCGTCCTCGACGAAACGGCGATAGAGGTCGCGGGCGGCCTGGCCGATCGGCGTGTCGGCATCGGCGGTCTCGGCGGCCTGCATGGCCAGCGTCAGGTCCTTCAGCATCAGTTCGGCGGCGAAGCCGGGCTTGTAGTCGTTGTCGGATGGCGATTGCGGACCGATGCCGGGGGCCGGGCAATAGGTGTTCATCGACCACGACGAGCCCGAGGAGGTCGAGACCACGTCGAACATCGCCTGCCGGTCAAGGCCCAGCTTGTCGGCCAGCGCGAAGGCCTCGCAGGTGACGATCATCGTGGCGCCCAAAATCATGTTGTTGCAGATCTTGGCGGCCTGTCCGTTGCCCGAGGGGCCGCAATGCACGGCCTTCTGGCCCATGATGTCGAAGAGCGGCTTGGCGGTGGCAAAGGCGCTCTCGTCTCCGCCCACCATGAAGGTCAGCGTGCCGCCCTGCGCCCCGCCGATCCCGCCCGAGACCGGCGCGTCGAGCGCCCCGAGGCCCGCCGCGTTGGCCTGGTCGGCCACGGCGCGGGCGCTGTCAACGTCGACTGTCGAGCAATCAAGCAGGACCGCGCCGGGTTTCATGGCCGGGATCACCTGGTCGGCGACGGCGCGCAGGATCTGGCCATTGGGCAGCATGGTGATGACCACGTCCGCGTCGCTCGCGGCGTCGGTGGCGGACGTGGCGACGGACACGCCTTCGGCAGTTGTGCCCGCGGTATCAAAGCCCGCCACGTCATGGCCGGCGGCGGCGAGGTTCGCGGCCATCGGCGCGCCCATGTTGCCCAGCCCGATAAATCCGATCTTCATGTCAGTCCCCCCTGTTTCAGGCGTTGAATGTCATCTTGTGCTCGCCCAAAGGCAAGAGCATCTGAGTGGCCGCCATCGTGGGCGGTTTGTCCAGGGCATGCTGCCAGTTAGGGCTGCGGTCCTTGTCGATCACGGCGGCGCGGATGCCTTCCAGAAAATCGCCTTGTTCCATGGCGCGGAAGGTGAAGCGGTACTCCAATTCCAGCGCGCGGCGGATATCGGCTGCGGGCCCGCGCAAGCGGTGCAGGAGTTCCACGGCGCAGGCCATGGAGAGGGGCGAGTTGCGGCCCATGGCCTTGAGCGCGTCGGCGGCAAACGCGCTTTCGGACGCCTTGAGCGCATTGACGATGGATTGCAGGTCTTCGCCGGCGAAATGGGCGTCGATATCCGCTTGAAGCTCGCGCATCGCGCCTTGCGGGGGCGTCTCGCTGGCGGTGTCGATCTGGGCCGGATCGCCGGTTTCTTCCAACCGCTCGATGAGGGCAGGCCACGCGTCCTGCGGGATGAAGGTGTCGGCGAACCCTGCATAAATCGCGTCGGCAGGTCCCATGCGGGAGGTGGTCAGGCCAAGATATTCACCAAGCCGGCCCGGCGCGTTTGCCAGGATCAGCGAGCCGCCGACGTCGGGCACGAGGCCGATGCCGCATTCCGGCATGGCGATCTGGCTGCTGTCGCAGACGATCCGGTGCGACCCGTGGCAGGAAATGCCGACGCCGCCACCCATGGTGAAGCCCTGCATGAAGGCGACATAGGGCTTGGGATATTCGGCAACCTTGGCGTTCAGGCGGTATTCGTCGCGCCAGAAGGTCTGCCCATAGGCGAAATCACCCGCGCGTCCGGTGTCGTAAAGCTGCTGGATGTCGCCGCCCGCGCAGAAGGCCTTGTCGCCCTCCGCGTCGATGATCACGAGCGCGACGTCGTCATCGGAGGCCCAATTGTCCAGCGCCGCCTCGATGGCCAAGCACATGTCGTAGGACATGGCGTTGAGCGCCTTGGGGCGGGTGAGGGTGATGCGACCCGCGCGGCCTGTTTTGCGGATGGAGATGTCGGTCATTGTTCCGCCAGCATGTGCCGCGCCACGATCAGGCGCATGATCTCATTGGTGCCTTCGAGGATCTCGTGCACGCGCAGGTCGCGGACCAGCTTTTCGATGCCGTAATCGGCGAGGTAGCCGTAGCCGCCGTGCAGTTGCAGGCACTGGTTCACGATGCGGCTGCCGGCCTCGGTGACGAATTTCTTGGCCATCGCGCAGTATTTTGTCGCGTCGGGCGCCTTGGTGTCCAGCTTCCACGCGGCCTGGCGCAGGAAGACGCGGGCGGCCTGCAACTCGATCTCCAGGTCGGCGAGGCGGAATTGCAGGGCCTGGAACTGGTCGATACTTTGCCCGAAGGCCTTGCGCTCGCGCATGTAGGCCTTGGTCATGTCGAGCGCCTGTTGTGCAGCCCCCAATGAGCAGGCGGAAATGTTGAGGCGGCCGCCGTCAAGCCCGGCCATGGCATAGCTGAACCCTTTGCCTTCTTCGCCCACGAGGTTCTCGGCTGGGATGGTGCAATCGTCAAACTGCACCTGAGCCGTGGGTTGGCTGCGCCAGCCCATCTTGTCTTCCAGCCCGCCGAAAGAGAGGCCGGGCGTGCCGTCCTCGACATAGACGGTGGAGATGCCCCTGGGCCCATCCTCGCCGGTGCGGACCATGCAGACATAGGCATCAGAATAACCGCCGCCGGAGATGAACGCCTTGGTGCCGTTGAGCGTGTAGCCATCGTTGGTGCGTGCGGCGCGGGTTTTCAGCGCGGCGGCGTCCGAGCCGGAGCCGGGTTCGGTCAGGCAGTAGGAGAGCACCGTCTTCATCGGGATCACGTCGGGCAGGACGCGGGCCTTGAAGGCGTCGCTGGCGAAATTGTCGATCATCCGGGCGCACATGTTGTGGATCGACAGGAAGGCGGCGACGGAGGGACAGGCCATGCTGAGCGCCTCGAACACCAGCGTCGCGTCGAGACGGGAAAGGCCCGCGCCGCCGGACTCTTCGCTGACGTAAAGCCCGCCGAAGCCCAGCTCGCCCACCTGCGGCCACAGCTCTTTCGGGATGGTGCCCTGCGTCTCCCAGTCGCGGGCATGAGGCGCGATGGCGTCCTGTCCGAAGGCATGGGCCATGTCGAAAATGGCGGTCTGTTCCTCGCTGAGCGCGAAATCCATCGCGGGGTCCTCCTCGTCGTACCCGGTTGGGTAATTGAACGTGTGTTTAATTAACCTTTTCGCAGCGGCGTCGCAAGCCGCGATGACGGCCCGCACTCAGCTTGAAGAACCAGCGCCACCGATACAAGTGCGGATGCCCGAGGGATGTGCCGCGCAGTCCGCACCCCTAAAAAGAAAAAAGCGCCGCACCTTGGGTGCAGCGCCTTTGCGTTTAATCATGGGAGGGCCCGATCAGAGCACCAGCACCTTCGTGCCGACGGCTGTCTTGGCGAACAGCTCGGCAATATGCTCGTTGTACAGGCCGATGCAGCCCGAGGACGACCGGCGGCCGATCTTGCGCGTATCATGCGTACCGTGGATCAGGTAAGCGGGCCAGGCAAGGTACATTGCGTGGGTGCCCAAAGGGTTGCCCGGTCCGGCATCCATGAAATCGGGCAGGCTTGGGTCGCGCTCCTTCATGCTCTCGGTCGGCGTCCAGGTGGGCCCGACTTTCTTGCGCACGATCTCGGTATAGCCGCGGCGGGTCAGTTCGTCGGTCATCGGCACGGAGGACGGATAGAGCGAGTAAACGCCATCCGAGTTCCAGTGGTGCACGGCACGGCTGTTGATGTCGCAGACGATACGGCCCGCGCCGAGGCTGTCGAAATAGTCGTTCCAGTCGCGGGTGGTGAAAGACGACGCGTTGCGCTTGACCGAAGACGACAAAGGCGAATTGTCCTGCGCCAGCAGCAGGGACGGGGTGGCAAGGGTGGCGGCGGCGCCCAGAAGCGTGGCGCGGCGCGTGAAGCGTGTCTTTGACATTGGATTGCTCCGTGTACGAGAATTTTCGTTCTATTTAACTGGATCGACAGAAAGGTTAAGGGAAAACCCGCGCGATTTTGCCGCCTCACGCAGGTTTGAAGAGGCGGGCCGGCGATAAGGCGCCGATCCGTGCATTCGGGTCACAGGTCGGCGTGAAATTCTTCGACAAGGTGGCTGACGACGGCGCGAAGGGCGGCGTCCCGTTCGGCGCCGCCGTCCTTTGCCGTGTCGAAGGCCCGGCGCTGGCGAGTCGAGGAGGTGCCGGTGCGCATCACCTCGCGCATGGTCTCGACCTCCGTAATGCAGGCGAAATAGCGGGCGTCTTCCTCGATCAGTTCCAGCAGTTCCTCGGCCAGTTCCGCGACGGGCACGATCGCGCCGCGGCCGAAATCTATCAACCCTTCGCGCGTGCCGTAGCGTTGCGCGCGCCAGCGGTTTTCGTTCACCAGGAAAGGGTCATAGATGCGCCAGCGCTGGTTGCGCGTGGCCAGCCGCCACAGCATCCGCGTGATGCATTGCGTCAGCGCGGCCAGCATCAGCGTGTGTTCTAGCCGGGGTTGCACGTCGCAGATCCGGGACTCGATGGTGGGAAACTTTGACGACGGGCGCAGATCCCACCAGATCTTGCTGGCATCCTCGATCACGCCCAGATCGGTCAGCGACCCGACCGAGCGTTCGAATTCGGCGAAACTTTCCATGCGCGGGGGCAGGCCGGTGCGCGGCAGGTTGTCGAAGACCGTCAGGCGGTAGCTGTCCAGCCCGGTGTCATGTCCCTGCCAGAAGGGCGACGAGGTGGACAGCGCCAGCATGTGCGGCAGGAAATAGGTCAACTGGTTCATCAGGTCGACGCGGCGGTCCGGGTCCTCGATGCCGACATGGACGTGCATCCCGCAGATCAGCATCCGTTGAACGACGCCCGCGAGGTCGTTGCTCAGCGTGTTGTAGCGGTCCTTGTCGGTGTGCGGCTGGTTGCGCCAGTCGGAAAACGGGTGGCAGGAGGCGGCGATAGGCACCAGATTGTGCGTGGCGGCGTGTTTCGACACGGTACTGCGCAGGCGCTTGAGGTCCTCGCGCGCCTCGGAGACGTCCTTGCAGACCTTGGTGCCGATCTCGATCTGGCATTTCAGGAATTCGGGCGCGACCTGATCCTGCAATTCCTCGGCGCAGGCATCCATCATCTCGGACGGCGCCTCTGCCAGGTCGAGGCTGTCACGGTCCACCAGCAGGTATTCCTCCTCGATGCCGATGGTGAAATCGGGGCCGTCTGGGGTCATGGCTGCCCTCCCTGTGGGATAATACCAGCAGGAATGGGGCCGGTTTGGCAAGCTTTTGCTGCGCGCCGGTGCGGTGTCGGGCCCTGTCAGGCGTTCATCGCCTCCTTGGCCGAGGCAACCAGTGCCTTCAGCCTGGCCCCGGCATCGCCCGACGGCGCCATGGCCGCGCTTTGCCCGTAAAGGGAAAACTGATGTGCCGGGCCGTCCGCCTCCAGCAGCGGGCGGCTGTAATGGTACATCAGCGGGAAGGGCGCGGCGTCCACCTGCGCCATCGCGTCGATCCATTTCGTGCGGTGCGCCCGCGCAGGGCGGCCAGAGCCCGCCCGCGTGACCCGCGTGCTTTCATCGGTGCCCATCTCCACCGCCTCGGGGTGATAGGGCTTTCTGGTGGCCTCGTCCGCCGTGATGAAGGCGGTGCCGATCTGCACGCCCGATGCGCCGAGGGCAAAGGCGGCGGCAATGCCGCGCCCGTCTGCGATGCCGCCGGCCGCGATCACGGGCACGTCCACTGCGTCCACGACCTGCGGCAGCAGTGAGAAAAGTCCCACCTGCGCATCGTTCTCCAGTTCGAGGAACAGGCCCCGGTGCCCGCCCGATTCCCAGCCTTGCGCGATGATCGCATCCACGCCCCGGTCGGCCAGCCAGCGGGCCTCGGCCACGGTGGTGGCCGAACACAGGATCTTGCAGCCCTTGTCCTTCAGCGCCGCCACGGCCTCGACCACGGGCAGACCGAAGTGAAAGCTGACCACCGCCGGCGGCCGCGCCAACAGGCAGTCCAGCTGCGCTGCGCCGAAGGGCTGGAACGACGGGGTCGGCAAGCCTTCCGGCAGGGTCGCCCCGGTCGCCTCGTAATGGGGGCGCATGGCTTCGATCAGTGCAACGTGATGGTCCTCGGTGATGTCTTCGGGTTCGTGGCAGAAGAAATTCAGGTTCACCGACCGGTTCGTGGCGCCCGCCAACGCCTCCATATCCTCGGTCAGCTTTTCCGGTGACAGCGTCGCACAGCCGTGCGAGCCAAGCCCGCCCGCGTTCGACACCGCCGCCACCATGGCCGGGGTGGTGGTGCCCGCCATCGGGGCCTGGATGATGGGATGCTCTATCCCCAGAAGCTCGCAAAGCCGCGTGTCGGGCCACATCGGTCTATCCTCCATGAACGAAACCGGGCCGCAACGGTGTCCCGCGCGGCCCGGTCATCATCGCCCAAGGCAGATGGATCAGTCCATCGCCTTGAAGTTGAACTCGCCGCCTTCCTTGATGCCGCTCGGCCAGCGGGCCGTGACGGTCTTGGTGCGGGTGTAGAACTTGAAAGCGTCCGGGCCGTGCTGGTTGAGATCGCCAAAGGCCGACTTCTTCCAGCCGCCGAAGGTGTGATAGGCGAGCGGCACCGGGATGGGCACGTTGACGCCCACCATGCCGATGTTGATCCGGTTGGCGAAGTCACGCGCGGCGTCGCCGTCGCGGGTGAAGATCGCCGTGCCGTTGCCCATTTCATGGTCCATGGCAAGGCCAAGGGCCTCGTCATAGGAGCCGGCGCGGACGGTCGACAGGACCGGGCCGAAAATCTCTTGCCGGTAGATGTCCATGTCCGGCGTTACCTTGTCGAACAGGTGCGGGCCGACGAAGAACCCGTCCTCGTAGCCTTGCAATTGGAAATCGCGCCCGTCGACGACCAGCTCCGCGCCTTGTTCCACGCCGCTTTCGATCAGGCCCAGGATCTTTTCCTTGGCGGCGGCGGTCACGACGGGACCGTAATCCACGTCATCGCCCGCCGTGTAGGGGCCGACCTTAAGCTTCTCGATGCGGGGCACCAGCTTTTCGATCAGGCGATCCGCGGTCTCGTCGCCCACCGGCACGGCGACCGAGATGGCCATGCAGCGTTCACCGGCGGCGCCGTAGCCCGCGCCAATGAGCGCGTCGGCGGCTTGGTCCATGTCGGCGTCGGGCATGACGATCATGTGGTTCTTGGCACCGCCGAAGCATTGCACGCGCTTGCCGTTGGAGCAGCCGCGGCCATAGATGTACTCGGCGATCGGCGTCGAGCCGACGAAGCCGATGGATTGCACGGTCTCGTTGTCGATCATCGCGTCCACGGCTTCCTTGTCGCCGTTGACCACTTGCAGCAGACCCTTGGGCAATCCGGCCTCTTCCATCAGTTCGGCCAGCATGATCGGCACCGACGGGTCGCGCTCGGAGGGCTTGAGGATGAAGGCGTTACCGCAGGCCAGGGCCGGCGCGAACATCCACATCGGGATCATCGCCGGGAAGTTGAACGGCGTGATGCCGCCCGTGACGCCCAGCGGCTGGCGCATCGAATACATGTCGATGCCGGGGCCGGCGCTGTCGGTGAACTCGCCTTTCAGCAGTTGCGGCGCGCCGATGCAGTATTCCACCACTTCGAGGCCGCGCTGCACGTCGCCCTTGGCATCGGGAAAGGTCTTGCCGTGTTCCGAGGACAGCGTCTCGGCCAGCTTGTCCATGTCGCGGTTCAGCAGGCGGACGAATTCCATCATCACCCGTGCGCGGCGCTGCGGATTGGTCGCGCCCCATGCGGGCTGCGCCTTGGCGGCGATCTCGACGGCCTGGTCGAACTCTTCCTTGCTGGCCAGCGGGCAGCGGGCCTGAACCTCGCCGGTCGCCGGGTTGTAGACGTCGGAAAAACGGCCCGACTGGCCGGGCACGCGCGCGCCGTCGATATAATGCGTCAGGTCTTTCATGTCGGTACTCCTCGGATTTGCGCGCAGGTTAGCGTTGCGTTTTTAGCGGGAAAAGAGGCAATGTTTCAAAAAGGCTTTGCAGGAATGCAAAGCAACATACCGGATCAGAGGGCAGGGACATGGTATCGAACTGGGACGATCTGCGGGTATTCCTGGCGGTGGCGCGCACCGAAAGCCTGTCCGCCGCGGGCCGGGCGCTGAAACTCGACCCCGCCACGGTGGGCCGCCGCATCGCCCGGCTGGAGGCCGACACCGGCGCGCCGCTTTTTGCCAAGTCGCCCAGCGGCTATGCGCTGACGGATGCGGGACAGCGCCTGATGGGGCATGTGGGGCGTGCCGAGATGGCGATGCAGGATGCCGACGAGGAAATGGCCGGGCAGGCGGGGGGCCTCTCGGGGCAGATCCGTATCGGGGCGCCGGATGGTTGCGCCAATTTCATCCTGCCGCAGGTCTGTGCGCAGATGGCCAAGGACAATCCCGACCTCGACCTGCAGATCGTGGCGCTGCCGCGGGTCTTCAACCTCAGCCGGCGCGAGGCGGACATGGTCATCGCGGTCAGTCCGCCCTCGGCGGGACGCCTGAGCGTGCAGAAGATCACCGATTACAAGCTGCACCTTGCCGCGGTGCGCTGGTACCTGCGCCAGTCGCCGGATATCACGTCTTTGGCCGACCTCGCGGCGCATCGCATGGTCGGCTACATTCCCGACATGATCTTCGACAAGGAATTGGACTATCTCGGCGAAACTGGGGCGGAGCGGGTCGCGCTGGCCTCGAACTCGGTATCGGTGCAGGCCCATTGCATCCAGCAGGGCGGCGGCATCGGCATCGTGCACGACTTCGCGCTGCCGTTCTTTCGCCGCCTCGACAAGGTCCTGCCGGACGAGATCAGCCTGACGCGCAGCTTCTACCTGGTGCGGCATCAGGACGACCGGCGGCTGGACCGCATGAACCGTTTCGCGACCGCGCTTTGCGATGGCATTCGCGCCGAGGTGGCCCGGCTGGAGGCCGGCGCTTGACAGAAAAACGGTTCTGGGGGACGCTGACAGTCCGATTGAACGCCAAAGAACGAGGGTCCGGATGATCGTCCAGCAGATTTTGAAAGCGAAAGACAGTGACAAGTTGATCACCGTGACGCCCGATACGCAGGTATCCGACGCGGCGGCGATGCTGGCCAAGCACCGCATCGGCGGCCTGATCGTGTCGACCGATGGCACCTCGCCCGATGGCATCCTGTCGGAGCGGGACATCGTGCGCGGCCTCGCCACGTCGGGCTCGGGCTGTCTGAACGACAAGGTCGCGGACCTGATGACGCCGAAACCCGTCTGCTGCACCAAGCAGGACAGCGCCGACACGGTACTGGTGCGCATGACCGATGGACGGTTCCGCCATATGCCCGTGGTCGATGACGAACAGAAACTGGTGGGCATGGTCACCATCGGGGACGTGGTCAAGGCGCGGCTGCAAGAGTTGTCGATGGAAAAGGCGGCGCTCGAAAGCATGGTGATGGGCCACTGATCCTGACCGGCATGAATTGAGATTTTGCGAAACGCTGGAAGCCCAGGCGCTCATTTGGGTTTCATCGTTCGACAAATACTCATATTGGCGCAGTCGCTTGCATTCCTCCAACGTTTGTAGTTGCTTGCAGGTCGTCACGACACGAAGGAAGACCTCATGCGCATCGGACTTTATCCCGGTACTTTCGATCCGATCACCCTGGGTCATACCGACATCATCGCGCGCGCCGCCACCCTGGTCGACCGGCTGGTCATCGGCGTTGCGATCAACCGCGACAAGGGCCCGCTTTTCACGCTGGAAGAGCGCGTGGCCATGGTCGAGGCCGAATGCATCGGCATCAGCGCCGCCACCGGCACCGAGATCGTGGCACATCCGTTCGAGAACCTGCTGATCGACTGCGCCCGCGACGTGGGGGCCAGCGTGATCATCCGCGGTCTGCGCGCCGTGGCGGATTTCGAATACGAATTTCAGATGGTCGGGATGAACCGTGCCATGGACGACCGGATCGAGACGGTCTTTCTGATGGCCGATGCCCGCCGCCAGGCCATCGCCAGCAAGCTGGTCAAGGAGATCGCCCGCCACGGCGGCGACGTGACACGCTTTGTGACGCCGGCCGTCAAGGAGGCGCTGGAAGACCGGTTCAAGGCCTGACCGGCGCGGCCTAGCGCCAGAAGGCCAGCCACTCGATCAGGTCGACCGTCTTGCGGGCAAGGAAGAACGACGCGTTCATATCGTTGTAAAGATAATCCCAGCCAAGCCCCGCGATGATCAGCAGGGCAAGGAAAACCGCGATCTTGTTTGTCATGTGCTTACTATCGCCTGCCCGTTGTCGCACGTCCGCTTGCCTGCCGGGTATGCCGCAAGACACACGAACGGCGCAAGGAAATCACGAGGCCGCGCGCGTCTCTGGCGGCACCAGTGGCATATCGAGCAGGTCGCCCACCAAGAGGCCCAGCAAGGCGCCGCGCCCGGGCACCTCGGCCTTGCGGTAGACCGCGTTCAGCTGGGATTTCACGGTGCCTTCGGCGGCACCGCGCAGCTTTGCTGTTTCGGCCACTGAAAAGCCCTTGATCGCGAACATTGCCACGTCCCGTTCCGCCGGTGTGAGGGCCCATTCGTCGAAATGCGCCTCGATGATTTCCGCCATGGCGCCCGCGGCGATTGAAACCTGCGACTCGAGATGCGCCTGCCGCCGCAACAGGGCCATGAGATAGCGTGTCTCGAACACGATGGCCGACACCAGCGCCAGCGCGGCCAGCGCCTCGATCACGATATGCAGGTTGCTCAGCGCCCGCAGGTCCCAGGGGGCAAGATCGACCACCACGTCCCACAAGAAGAACGCGGCGCAAAGGCTCTGCACCGCGATCAGCGCGATGAGCGCGCCGGGTTTGTCCTGTCTGCGCGGGTTCATGACTCCAGTTTAACGTCATCGGGCACGGTCTTGCACCCTGTTATCATCGCGCGGGGCAGGTTGACTCCGGTGCGCAGGCTTTCCAGAACAACGGCCGCGACATGGGCCAGCACCGAAAGCTCGGCCCAGAGAACGAACGCCTCGTGCGCCTCTTCGACCCATTCGACGCCCCAGAAGGCATTGGTGGTCATCAGGTATCCGGTCGCGCCGATCGCCAGCATCGATAGCAGAAGGTTGCCGATCATCAACGCGCCGAGGGGCGAATGCCCCAGATGCGTCCGCCGGCGGCGCAGGGCCATGTCGGTGATCTGCCGTGTCACTCCGCCGGGGCCGGGAATGAAACTGGCGAACCGGGCATGGCGCGGGCCAATGAATCCCCACAGGATGCGCAGCCCGACCAGCGCCATGACGCCATAGCCGACCCATTCATGCAGCTTTGCGTCGTCGTCGATCAGAAAGGCGTTGGCGATGAACCCGGCGGCCAGCGCCCAGTGAAAGACCCGGATGGCCGGGTCCCAGACCTTGTAGCGTGTCATGGTATCTCTCCCGTCTGGGGCGGGGCCGGCGCGAGGACCGGCCCCTGTCACCGGTCAGTCGTCGCGCTTGGACTTGACGATGTTGAGGTCGGAATCAAGGTAGATCTCGTAGCGTTCGCCGTCTTTCATGGCGTAGGCCTCGTATAGGCCGTCTTCCATTTCGACCTTTCGCACCTCGTAGCCTTCAGCCGTCAATTGCGTCTTGATCTGGTCGGCCTTTGCCATGTCCAGCTTGCCGTCGTCGTCCGAGGCAGAGGCGATGCCGCCGGCAAAGATGGCGAGGGCAAGTGCGATGATACGTGTCATGTCTGTAGTTCCTTGTTCGTTGGATCAGGGCAGGGGCGTGATGCCGCCTGCCGATCACAGATGCACATTGCGGCGGGCTGACACTATCGACCGAAAGGGGCATTCACCGAGGTCTATAACCAATGTTTATGGCGGTAAGCCGCCGATAAACGCAAAAACCCCCGCCGCGGTCTGCGACGGGGGCCTTCGAAACGGTGTGGTGTCGGTTTAGCTCAGCCGTGCCATCGCCACGGCCACGTCGGCCATGCGGCACGAAAAGCCCCACTCGTTGTCGTACCACGCCAGCACGCGCACCAGCCGACCGCCGGTCACGCGGGTCTGGTCGGGGGCGAAGATCGAGCTTTCCTCGGTGTGGTTGAAATCGACCGACACCTTGGGCTCGGGATCGTAGCCCAGCACGCCCTTCATCGGACCTGCCGCCGCCTCGGCCATGATCGCGTTCACGTCGTCCGCGGTCACGTCCTTCTTGGCGAGGAAGGTCAGGTCCACCGCTGACACGTTCGGCGTGGGCACGCGAATGGCCGAGCCGTCGAGCTTGCCCTTGAGGTCGGGCAGCACCTCGCCCAATGCCTTGGCGGCGCCGGTGGAGGTTGGGATCATCGACATCGCGGCGGCGCGCGCGCGGTAAAGGTCCTTGTGGCGGCGGTCCAGCGTCGGTTGGTCGCCGGTATAGGCGTGGATCGTGGTCATGATGCCACTCTCGATGCCGATCGCCTCGTGCAGGACCTTGGCCACGGGTGCAAGGCAGTTGGTCGTGCAGGAGCCGTTCGAGATCATGCGTTCGCCGGCCTGCAACTCGCCGTCGTTGACGCCGAAGACCACGGTGCGGTCGACGTTCTTGCCGGGCGCCGAGAGCAGGACCTTGCCCGCACCACGCTCCAGGTGTTTCTTGGCCTTTTCGCCGTCATTGAATTGGCCGGTGCATTCCAGCACCACGTCGACGCCGGACCAGTCCAACTCGTCCATGTCGTAGGTCGAGAACATTTCCATCGGCCCACGGCCCAGATCCATCGTGCCGTCGCCCAGCGTGATGTCGCCCGGGAAGCGGCCATGCACGCTGTCGTATTTCATCAGGTGCGCCGCGGTTTCCAGCGGGCCGGTGGCGTTGACCTTGGCGACCTTGATGTCGTTGCGCGTGCTGGCCGCGATATGCGCCAGGGTGCAGCGGCCGATCCGGCCGAATCCGTTGATGCCGACGGTAACGGTCATTTTGTTCTCCTATTCGGGTGTCGGTGGCGATATAGACCCAAGGGTGCCGCGCTGAAACCCTTAAAGCGCAAGGGTTTGACGTGTTAGCGTTAACCGTTTGCGCAAACCTGCCGCGCCGGGGCATGATTGGGCCAATCAAAGCACACCAATGGTAACGAGGGGCAGAGGATGAGCGGATTACTGGCACTGCTGGACGATGTGGCGAGCCTGGTCAAGGTGGCGGCGGCGTCTATCGACGACGTGGCGGGGCAGGCGGCCAAGGCGGGGGCCAAGGCCGCGGGGGCCGCGATCGACGACGCGGCGGTGACACCGAAATACCTGACCGGCTTCGCGCCCGCCCGCGAGTTGCCGATCGTGTGGAAAATCGCGCGGGGGTCGCTGTTCAACAAGCTGGTGTTCCTGCTGCCGGCGGGGCTGGCCCTATCGAACTTCGCGCCGTGGCTGATCCCCCCCTTGCTGATGCTGGGGGGCGCGTATTTATGTTTTGAGGGGGCAGAGAAGGTGGCCCATGCGCTCGGGGTGGGCAAGCATCACGGCGGGCCGGATGGCAGCCACCAGACCAAGGACCCCGCGCATCTGGAAGAGAAACGCGTCGAGGGGGCGATCAAGACGGATTTCATCCTGTCTGCCGAGATCATGACCATCGCGCTTTCGAACATTCCGCCCAGCAATTTCTGGATGGAGGCCGCGACGCTGGCCGTGGTAGCGGTGGGAATCACCGTGGCCGTCTATGGCGCTGTGGCGCTGATCGTGAAGGCGGACGATGCGGGGCTTTTCATGGCGCAGAACGGCAACCTTGGTGTGACGCGCGGCCTGGGCCGAGGGATCGTCAAGGGAATGCCCTATTTCCTGAAACTTCTGATGATCGTCGGCACCGCGGCGATGCTGTGGGTCGGTGGCGCGATCATCCTGCACAGCCTGTTCGAAATGGGCTGGTCCATGCCCTATGACACGATCCACCATTGGGCCGAGGACGCCGCCCATGCGGTCGACCGGTTCCAGGGCTTCGTCGCCTGGGCTGTGCAGGCGGCGGCGGATGGCGTGTTCGGGCTGGTGCTGGGGACGCTGCTTATCCCGTTGGGGACCAAGGTCGTCGCGCCGGTATGGGCGTCGGTTTTCGGTAAAGGCGCGGCCCATTGAGCCGCGCCTGAAACCTTTGAGCCGTGGTAAGGCGGAGGTCCCGGATCAAGTCCGGGACGGGTGGGGGCAGCCTTAGCTGTCGTTGCCGTTTGTCGTGATCCGCACCAGGCGTCCGTCCGAATAATCGGTGATCGCCAGGATCGATCCGTCGCTGTCCACGTCCACGTCGCGTATGCGGCCCAGATCCATCGCCATGCGCTCTTCCGCGGCGACCTTGCCGTCGCTGTCCATTTCCAGCCGGACAATGCCGCCGGGATTCAGCGACCCGATCAGGAAATTTCCGTCCCAATCGCTGAACATATCGCCGTCATAGGTGGTCATGTCGCCGGGCGCGATCACGGGGTCCCAGAAATAGACCGGTTGTTCCATGCCGTCGCGCTGTGCCTCGCCCGACCCGATGGGCGAACCGCCATAGGTCTCGCCGTAGGAAATGACGGGCCAGCCGTAGTTCTTGCCGGGCTCGGGACGGTTCAACTCGTCACCGCCCTTGGGGCCGTGCTCGACCTCCCAAAGCACACCGTCGCGCATGGTTGCGCCCTGGATGTTGCGGTGACCGTAGGACCAGATGCTGTCGATGGCGTTCTCGTCGCCGACGAAGGGATTGTCGTCTGGCACCTCTCCGTCGAGGGTCATGCGGATGATGACGCCGTAGGTGTTGGACGTATCCTGAGCATACTCGCGGTACTTCATCGACGAGTGTTCGCCGGTGGTGATGAAAACATGCCCCGCGTCGTCAAAGACGATCCGCGAGCCGAAATGCTTGGCCACAGTGGCGCCCGGTTCCTGCACGAAGATGTCCGTCAGGTCGGCGATCTCGGTCATATCCTCGGTCAGCGTGCCGTAGGCGGCGGCCGTTGCCATCAGGCCATCTCCCACCGGTTTGGCATAGCTGATGTAGATCCGGCGGCTTTCAGCGAAGTCGGGCGACAGCACGACATCGAGCAGCCCGCCCTGGCCCTGCGCCGCCACCTCGGGCATGCCGGCAATCGGTTCGGACAGGGTTCCATCCTCTGCCACGTGGCGCAGGCGGCCCGGGCGTTCGGTCACGAGGTAGCCGTCGTCCTCGGGCAACAGCGCGAATCCCCAGGGATGTTCCAGCCCGGTCGCGATGTCGGTGACCTCAAGGGCCACGTCGCTGGTTTTCAGCGGGGCGCGAAACTGGCCCTCGAAGGCCGGCTCGAGGTCGGTATTGCGCGGCGCGCGCTCGAAATTCTGCCCATAAGCGGGCAGGGCGACGAGCAGGGCTGTTCCGGTCAGGATCGGGCGAAAATTCATTTGGGGTTTCTCCTGTGATGCATCAAAGCAGAAACCCGGTGTCGCGCGCGCGGTTCCCGCGCGCGCGATCACAGATGCGTCAGAGCAGCGACTTGGCTTTCTCGGCCACGGCCTCGGCGGTGATGCCGAACTGCTCGTAGAGGACCTCTGCCGGGGCCGATGCACCGAAGCCGTGCATGCCGATAAAGCCCGATTTCTCGCGCTTGCCGCGCTCGCCGTAAAGCCAGCGGTCCCAGCCAAAGCGTATCGCCGCCTCGACCGCCACGCGCACGGGGCCCGCGGGCAGGACCTTGCGGCGGTAGGCCTCGTCCTGTTCCTCGAAAAGCTCCCAGCAGGGCATCGAAACGACGCGCGTCCCGATACCTTCGGCCTGCAGCAGATCCCGCGCGGCCATGGCAATCGCCACTTCCGAGCCGGTCGCCATCAACAGCGCCTGCCGCTTGCCCTCGGCATCGGCCAGAACATAGGCGCCCTGGGCGGTCAGGTTCTTCTGCTTGTGCTCGGTGCGCAGCGTCGGCACGCCCTGGCGGGTCAACGACAGGACCGACGGCGTGGATTTCGAGGTCAGCGCCAGTTCCCACGCCTCGGCGGTTTCCACCGTGTCGCAAGGGCGGAAAACGTTGGTGTTGGGCGTGGCACGGCTGATTGCCAGGTGCTCGATCGGCTGGTGCGTCGGGCCATCCTCGCCCAGGCCGATGCTGTCATGGGTCATGACGAAGACGCTGGGCACCTTCATCAGCGCCGCAAGCCGCATCGCGGGGCGGGCATAGTCGGTGAAGCACATGAACGTGCCGCCATAGGGCCGAATGCCGCCATGCAGGGCCATGCCGTTCATCGCCGCGGCCATGCCGTGCTCGCGAATGCCGTAATGGATGTAGCGACCCTTGCGGTTGCCCTCGTCGAAGACGCTCATGTCGCCCGACTTGGTGTTGTTCGAGCCCGACAGGTCGGCCGAGCCGCCGATGGTTTCCTGCATGACCGGGTTCACGACCTCCAGCACCATCTCGCTCGACTTGCGGGTGGCGACCTTGGGGCATTCCTCGGAAATCTGCTTTTTCAGCGCCCGGATGCGCGAGGCCAGCGATTTCGGCACGTCGCCGTCCATGACGCGGGTGAACTCGGCCTGGCGGCGGTCGCTCAGCTCGCCCATGCGGGTCTTCCATTCGGCATGGGCGTCGGCGCCGCGTTTGCCGATGGCTTCCCAGGCCTTCTTGATGTCTGCGGGCACTTCGAACGGGCCAGTGGTCCAGCCATAGGCTTCTTTCGCCGCCGCCATCTGGTCGGCGTCGGTCAACGCGCCGTGACCTTTCGAGGTGTCCTGCGCGGCGTGGCCCAAAGCGATATGCGTCTTGCAGGCGATCATGGTCGGGCGGCGGCCGGTCTTGGCTTTGGTCAGCGCCGCGTCGATCTCTTCCGGGTCGTGCCCGTCGATCTCGATCACCTGCCAGCCTTCGGCGCGGAAACGCTTCACCTGGTCGGTGCGGCTGGCCAGATCGACCTTGCCGTCGATGGTGATGTTGTTGTTGTCCCAAAGCACGATCAGCTTGCCGAGACCCAGCCGCCCGGCAAGGCCGATCGCCTCGTGGCTGACGCCCTCCATCAGGCAGCCGTCACCGGCGATGACATACGTGTGGTGATCCACTGCCTTTTTGCCGAACCGCGCACGCAGCGCCTCTTCGGCAATCGCGAAGCCGACAGCGTTCGAGATGCCCTGACCCAGCGGGCCGGTGGTGGTTTCGATCCCGTCATGCAGGAAGTTTTCCGGGTGGCCCGCGGTGATCGCGCCCCATTGGCGGAAATTCTTGATCTGGTCGAGCGTCATGCCCTCGTAGCCCGTCAGGTAAAGCAGAGAGTAAAGCAGCATCGAGCCGTGGCCCGCGGACAGGATGAACCGGTCCCGGTCGGGCCAGTTGGGGGCGCTCGCGTCGAATTTCAGGTGCTTTTCGTAAAGCACCGTGGCCACGTCGGCCATGCCCATGGGCATGCCGGAATGACCCGAATTGGCCGCGTGCACCGCGTCGAGCGTCAGCGCGCGAATGGCGGCGGCCTTGTTCCAGTGATCGGGATGAGCAGAGCGCAGGGCAGCGATATCCACGGGGCAGCGTCCTTTTGGAAATGGCGTTCGGGGCCGTGCATACCAGCCCCGAAGCAAAGATCAAGCGCCCCTGCGCCGGCCAAGTTGCAGTATCACGTTAATGGAAGCAATTTGTGCAACCATTGGGTAGAGTTGCAGCACATGCTTAACGCAGGCGATTCGCGGGCCGCCCGGTACAGGAATGCAGTGGGCCGGATCGGATCGCACCACGATGACGACAGGCAACGCGAGACGGGGACCGAGGACATGAGCGAAATAGAGGAACTGCAGCGGCGCATCAACGCCGCGCTGGACCGCATCGGCAGCGGGCTGGAGGCGGGCACTGGCGCGGTCGCGGACCCGGCCGAACTGGCGGAGGCCAAGCAGGCGCTGGAAGACGAGAAGCTGGCCAACGAACAGCTCGAAGAGCGGGTGAAGACCCTGCGCGACAAGCGCAACGCGCTGGAAGAGGAACTGGAGGCGCTGCGCGAGCAGAACTCGCAATCCCTGTCGCGGCTGGATGGTGAGTTGCAGTCCCTGCGCCGCGCCAACCAGCAGCTGCGCGACAACAACGTCGCCCTGCGCGAGGCCAATGCCGCCGGCGTGGGCGAGGCGCACCTGATCAACAAGTCGATGATGGCCGAACTGGAAAGCCTGCGCGCCAACCGCGCCGCCGACCGCGCCGAAACCAGCGCGATCCTGTCAGAGCTGACCGCAGTGCTGGAAGGCGCGGAGACACCTGATACCCCCAAATCGGAGGACGCCTGATGCCCGAAGTCGAGATCGAGATCGGTGGCCGCACCTTCGAGGTCGCCTGCCAGGAAGGCGAGGAACACTACCTGCATGCCGCCGCGAAGATGCTGGACGAAGAGGCCAGCGTATTGTCGGCCCAGATCGGCCGCATCCCCGAGTCCCGCATGTTGCTCATGGCTGGCCTTATGTTGGCCGACAAGACCGCCGGCGTGCAGGACAAGCTGCGCGAGGCGGAGGACAAGATGGCCGAGAAAGAGGCCGAGCTGGACCAGTTGCGCAATGCGCCCCAGCCCGAACCGGAGAGGGTCGAGGTGGCGGTGATACCCGATCGGGTCACGGAATCGCTGGCCGAGATCGCCGCGCGCGCCGAAAGCCTCGCCGACCAGATCGAACGCTGACGCTGACGAGCTTTGGCTTGTAAGCTGTTGAAAAGACGAAGCCCCGGCATGTGACATGCCGGGGCTTCTTGATGGCCCAGGTTCGGCGCAACGCTTGGGAGAGTGCGCGCCGCCCTGACGTGGGTCAGGCCACCATTTTCTCGACCACCTCGCCAAAGGACGAGGGCGTGGGCACGATGGTCACGCCGGCTTGCTTGAGAATGTCGACCTTTTCCTGCGCCGACTCGCCGAAGGCCGATACGATGGCGCCCGCGTGGCCCATGCGCCGTCCCTTGGGGGCCGACAGGCCCGCGATATAGGCCGCCACCGGCTTGGTCATGTGATCGCGGATATACTCCGCCGCCTCGGCTTCCTGCGGGCCGCCGATCTCGCCCACCAGAACCACGGCATCGGTGTCCGGGTCGGCCTCGAACAGCTCCAGGATGTCTTTGAAGCTGGATCCGTTGATCGGATCGCCGCCGATCCCGATCGAGGAACTGACGCCGATGCCATGCGCACTCATCTGGCTGGCCGCTTCATAGCCCAGCGTGCCCGAGCGCCCGACGATGCCAACGCGCCCCGGCTTGTAGATCGACGGCGGCATCAGCCCGGCAAAGGCCTGCCCCGGCGTGATGATCCCCGCACAGTTCGGGCCGATAAGGCGCATGCGTTTGTCGGCCTTGTACCGGCGCATGTAGCGTTTGACGTCGATCATGTCCTGCGCGGGCACACCGTCGGCGATGCAGACGCAGGTCTTGATGCCCGCATCCGCCGCTTCCATGATCGAATCGGCGGCAAACGGCGGCGGGACGAAGCTGACGACCAGCTCGGCATCGGTTTCCGCGACTGCACCCTTGACCGTGTTGAAGACCGGCAGGCCAAGATGCTTGGTGCCGCCTTTGCCGGGGGTGACGCCGCCCACCACGTTCGTGCCGTGGCTGATCATGTCCTGGGCGTGAAAACTGCCGATCCGGCCGGTGATCCCGGTGACCAGAACGCGGGTATCCTTGTCGATGATGATCGCCATCAGCTTGCCTCCGCATATGCGCTGTCGGTGGAGCGCCACGCGGCCACCACTTTTTCCGCCGCTTCCGCAAGGGAAGAGGCCGTTTCGATTTCCAGCCCGCTGTCGGCCAGAAGTTTCATGCCTTCGTCCACGTTCGTTCCCGACAGGCGCACCACCAGCGGGATCTTCAGGTCCAGCTCCTTGACCGCAAGGATGACGCCCTCGGCGATCCAGTCGCAGCGATTGATGCCGGCGAAGATGTTGACGAGGATCGCCTCGACATTGGGATCGTTCAGCACCGACTTGAAGGATTGCAGCACCCGTTCGGGGCTGGCCCCGCCGCCCACGTCGAGAAAGTTGGCAGGCTCGCCACCGGCCATCTTGATCATGTCCAGCGTGGCCATGGCCAGGCCCGCGCCGTTGACGATACAGCCGATCTTGCCGTCCAGGCCGATGTAGTTCAGTCCGCGGTCGCCCGCGTATGTCTCGCGTGGGTCTTCCTGGCTCTTGTCGCGCAGTTCCGAGATGTGGGGGTGCCGGAACAGCGCGTTCTCGTCAAAGCTGACCTTGGCGTCCAGCGCGACGATCTCGTTCGAGGCGGTCACCACCAGCGGGTTGATCTCGACCATGTTCGCGTCGGTTTCCCACATCATGCGGTAGCAGCCCATGATCGTCTTGGCCGCCTGGTTGATCAGTGCGGGATCAAGGCCCAGCGAGAACGCGATCTCGCGCGCCTGGAAGTTCTGCATGCCCACGGCGGGGTCCACCACCGAGCGGATGATCGAGTCGGGTTCGCTTTCCGAGATCTCCTCGATCTCCATCCCGCCCTGGGCCGAGGCCACGACCACGACGCGCTCCAGCTTGCGGTCCATCACGAAGCCCAGGTAGATCTCCTGTGCTATGTCGGTGGCTTCCTCGACATAAAGCCGGCCCACGAGCTTGCCCTGCGGGCCGGTCTGGTGGGTCACCAGCTTGCGGCCCAGCATCCATGAGGCCGCATCCCAGACCTCCTCCTCGGACTTGCAGACGCGGACGCCGCCGGCCTTGCCGCGTGCGCCGGAATGGATCTGCGCCTTGACGACCCAGCTTTTGCCCGAAAGTTCCGAACAGCGATAGACTGCCTGCTCGGGGCTGTAGGCGATGCCGCCGCGCGGTATGTTCACGCCAAAGCCGCTCAACAACTCCTTGGCCTGGAATTCATGGATGTCCATGCACATGCCCTCCTCGCATCATGTTGTCTCATCCTGTCCGGAATGCGGTCTGCGCGATACTTTCGCCCGGGTAGCAATGCACGCCCCGGGTTGGGGTTCGGGCCGGAACGGGTAGCCGATCCTACCCGTGGCGGGCGCTGCGGAATGCGGCGGGATGCCGTCAGGGCGCACGTGCGAGGGTCACGGTGACCGGAATTTTCGAAAATTCCGGTCTGGAAAATTGCAATTTTCCATTCCGATTTCTTGCAAGAAATCGGCTCAGAGCACCCGGCGAAGCGGTTCTCTGTTGCAGAAGATCACAAGCTGCCCGGCGTTTTCCACCGCCTGGAAACCTCGTCTTTCGAGTTCGGAAAGAAATGCCGCGCGACCTACATATCGGTCGATATCGCGCAGACGCCGGCGGATGATGCATCCGTCTCTGGCGGCTTTTGCGCGAAAGACATCCGCCATCCACGCATCGGGGGTGATCGGGCCATTCTGACTCATGGCCCGATCATTGGCGCAGCTTGGTTAAGACCCGGTGAACATCACTTCGGCGTCACGAGGTCGCCGGGCGTGTCACCCTTTAGAAACGCTTCGAGGTTGTCGATCGCGCGGAAACCCATGGCCTCGCGCGTGCCATCGGTGGCGCTGCCCAGGTGCGGAGCCAGAACAATATTCTCGTAGGCCAGGAACCGCGGGTCGAGTGCCGGCTCGTTGTGATAAACGTCCAGCCCAGCCGCGCTCAGCTGGCCCGAATCGAGCGCGTCAAAGAGCGCGTCCTCGTCCACCACGTCACCGCGGGCCGAGTTCACAAGGATCGCGCCGGGTTTCATGGCGTTGAAGATAATGGCGTTGATCATCTTGTAGGTGTCTGCGCCACCGGGGCAATGCAGCGACAGGAAGTCGGCCTCTGCCGCGACCTCGACCATGCTCGGCAGTTGTTCGGCATTGCCGTTGGCGGCCTTGATGTCCTCGGGCACCTCCCAGGCGTCCTGGAACACCACGCGCATGCCGAACCCGTTATGGGCCCGGCGCGCCATCGCCTGACCGATGCGGCCAAAGCCGATGATTCCCAGCGTCGCGCCCGAGACTTTCTTGCCGATCATGTGGGTGGGCCGCCAGCCTTCCCAGCCGCCCGCGCGGGTTTCGCGCTCGCCTTCGCCGATGCGGCGCGCCGCGGCCAGCAAGAGGCCCATCGCCAGGTCGGCGGTGCAATCGGTCAGAACGTCCGGCGTGTTCGTCACGGTGATGTCGTTGGCCGCCGCCGCGTCGATGTTGATATGGTTGAAGCCGACGCCATAGTTGGCGAAGATCTTCACCTTGCCCTTGGCCGCCGGGTAAAACTCGGCCGGGATCTTGTCCGACACGGTGGGCATGATGACGTCGTAGGTCTTGGCCGCGTCCATCCATTCGTCATGGCTCATCGGTGTGTCGGGATGGCGCAGCGTCACGTCGCCCAGCCCGGCATTGGTCAAACGGTCCTCGGTCGCCTTCGGCCAGGCGCGCGTTACCAGAATTTTCATGATGTCTCTTCCCTTGTCGTGATCCGCCCTCGGCGCAGAATGCGCCAAGGGCGGGGCACTTGCAATCAACCCGTTGGGATCAGGCCGCCTTGGCGGTGCTGCCCTTGGCGTTGTCGGGTGTCGTGTCGCGGTAATGGGCCTGTGCGGCGGCCACGCCAGAGCCGGGTTCGATCTTGGCCCCGGCATCCACCAGCGCCATTTCCGCGGCCGAAATCGCGCCACACAGCATCACCGGGTTCAGCGAGCCTAGGTGGCCGATGCGGAACGCCTTGCCCGCCAGCTTGTTGAGCCCGGTGCCCAGCGAGGTCTGGTACTTGTTGTAGGCGGTCGAGATCACGTCGCGCGCATCCACGCCCTCGGGCGAATAGATGGCCGACACCGTGTCGGATTCCCATTCCGGCCCGCGCGCCACCAGTTCGCAGCCGTCCCACGCCTCGACCGCGGCGCGCACGCCTTGGGCCAGCCGCTTGTGACGCGCCCAGATGCTTTCCATCCCGGTGTCCAGGATCATGTCCAGCGAACAGCGCAGCCCGCGCAGAAGCTGCGTGGCAGGCGTGTAGGGGAAGTAGCCGGTGTCGTTCAGCTTGATCATGTCCTCGAAGCTGAAATAGCAGCGCGACATACCGGAATTGGCCAGCCGCTTGTTGGCCTCCAGCGCCTTGTCGCTGACGCCGAGGAAGCCAAGACCCGCAGGCAGCATGAAGCCCTTCTGCGAGCCGGACACGGCCAGATCGACACCCCATTTCTCCATCTCGAACTCGATCGACGCGATCGAACTGACCCCGTCGACGAAGAGCATCGCGGGATGGCCCGCATCGTCCAGGATCTTGCGCACGCCCTCGATATCCGAGGTCACGCCTGTCGCGGTTTCGTTATGCGTGGCGAAAACTGCCTTGATCTCGTGGTTGGTGTCGGCCTTCAGGTGCTTGGCGTAGTCCTCCAGCGGCACGCCCTTGCCCCATTCGACCTCACACAGCACCACGTCGAGGCCCAGTCGCTCGGCCATGTCGACCCAGAGCAGCGAAAACTGCCCGAAGCGCGACATCAGAACCTTGTCACCGGGTTGCAGCGTGTTCTGGATGGCGCTTTCCCATGCTCCGGTGCCGGAGGACGGGAAAATGAAGACCCGACCGTTCTCCAACCGATAGGCTTTCTTCATGTCGGCCAGCAGGCCAGTCACCAGATCGGGGAAATCCGGGGCGCGCATGTCCTCCATGGGGACGTTCATGGCCTGACGCACGGGTTCCGGCACATTGGTGGGGCCGGGGATGTAAAGATGCTGGTAACCATTCATGATGTTCTCGCTCCCTGTCACATGACTTGACGCAGGGTCCTAGCACGCAAATCGGCCCTGTGAAGCCTTGTTCGCGGCAAAACCGGGGTGAAACCGCCCGATGGGTGGGTAATTCCTACCCGCCCGGGTGACATATCGCGTCCCAACCCGCCTCGGCATACACAGGCATACAGAAAATTCCTTTGATTTCAGTCATTTCTGCTGGTGTTATGGCTGAACGAGAGCCGTCTGTCGGGGAGCTGACGGTGAGGAGGAACAAGGAGCCGGCGCATGAAAGCTGCCCCCGGAACGATCATGACATCAGCTGAAAAAACGAGTGGTAGCACGGGCTTGCCGCAGGTCATCGTGGCCGACCGGCAGTTGATTGTCTGCCAGGGAATCGGCTCGCTGGTGACGCAGATTCCCGAGGTCGAACTCGGCCATTACGCCACCGACAAGGCCAGCCTGCGCAAGCACCTGGCCCATGCGAGGGGCAAAACCATCCTGATCCTCGGGGTGCGCCTGGCCGATGGCGATTTGACGCAGGTCCTGTCGATCGTGCGCAAGGATTACCCCGACGTGATGGTCGTCGTCGTGGCCGAGGAAACAGAGTTCGCCTTCATCCGCACGGCGATCAAGGCCGGGGCCAACTCGGTCTGCATGATGGGCCAGATCCTGACCAGCCTGCCGCGGATACTGGGCAAGCTGATCGAGGGCCATTCCATTGTCCCGACCGAGATCCTGCGGCGTCTGACGTCCGAGAATACCGACGCGCTGTCCCGACGCGAACACGAGATCCTCGCACTTCTGGGCGACGGGCTGACCAATTTCCAGATCTCCGCCCGGCTGGGGCTGAGCGAGAACACTGTGAAATATTACCTGAAAGCCATCTATCAGAAACTGTCAGTGAATTCCCGCGGGGCGGCCATCGCCAAGTACGTGGCCGGCAATTACTGAGGCCGACCCTGATGAAACCTTGCGAGCCTCCGCGCGCCGTATGATCTGGGCGTGTCGCGGATGATCCGCGACCAGGGACATTGGGCCGCATCGCCGGGGATCCAACACGGCGATCAAGGCGGTCTGTCGCTCAGGCGCTCGCAGCCGCGGTCACCAACTGCCCAAAATCCGGGCTAACAGGGCTTCCGGCTTGAACAAACTGCGTTGTCCGGCTTTCATCGTACCGACTGATATGGTCAATACGGGGCGGATCGGGTCCGATATCGCCGGGCCCGCGGGACAAGGTCAGGGGAACATCCGCTCGTGCACCAGGAACACAAATTGCTGAACGCGCGCCTGCGCGAACTGCTCTCCCGGATCTATCCCGACGAATCCGCGTCCGATCTTGCCCGCGCGATCATCGCGGCGTTCTGGCCCGAAGGCTCGGTGCCCCGCAAACGTGCCCGCACGCCCAGCAACCGGCTCTGGTCGGAAAAGGATGCCTTTCTCATCACCTATGGCGACACCATCCTCGACGGGGTGCACAAGCCGCTGGACCTGCTCGAAGACTTCCTGTCGCGCTACATGGGGGGTGTGGTGGACGGCGTGCATGTCCTGCCGTTCTTCCCGTTCAGCTCGGATGACGGATTCGCCGTGACAGATTACTGCGCCGTCAACCCCCGTCTGGGCGAATGGAGCGACATCAGCCGCATCGCCTCGAACTTCCATCTCGTGTCGGACCTCGTGCTGAACCACGTGTCCAGCCAGGGCAACTGGTTCAACCAGTACCGGCAGGGCAAGGCGCCCTATGACAGGTTCTTCTACGAGGCCGACCCCGACCAGGACCTCAGCGCAGTCGTGCGCCCGCGCACCACGCCGCTTTTGCAAAAGATCGAGACGCGGAACGGCGACCGCCACGTCTGGTGCACTTTCAGCCATGACCAGATCGATCTGAATTTTTCCAATCCCGAGGTGCTGCTGGAGATGCTGCGCATCATCCGGATGCATATCGACAAGGGCGTGCGGACCCTGCGGCTGGATGCCGTGGCCTTCATCTGGAAGGAACCGGGCAC
Organism: Roseovarius sp. SK2; assembly: GCF_028807495.1. Lineage (NCBI taxonomy): Bacteria > Pseudomonadati > Pseudomonadota > Alphaproteobacteria > Rhodobacterales > Roseobacteraceae > Roseovarius > Roseovarius sp. SK2. The sequence goes on along the minus strand of NZ_JARAMK010000001.1, from coordinate 303,886 downwards.
GTCCTGCATCCACCTGCCGCAGACCCACGCCATCGTGCAGCTGATCCGCCTGCTGGTAGATTACACGTTCGAGACCGTGGTGCTGCTGACCGAGACCAACGTGCCGCGCAGCGAGAATCTCAGCTATTTCGGCAACCGCAACGAGGCGCACGCGGTCTACAACTTTCCGCTGCCGCCGCTGATCCTGCACGCGATGCAGTCGGGCTCGGCCGAATATCTCAACCGCTGGCAGGCCACCATGCCGCCCGCGCAGCTGGGCTGCGCCTACCTCAACTTTACCGCCAGCCATGACGGGATCGGAATGCGCCCCGCCGAGGGCGTGCTGCCCCCTGACGAGAAAAACCGCATGATCGAGACGGCGCAGCAGGCCGGCGCGCTGGTGTCGATGCGCACCATGCCCGACGGCACCGAACAGGCCTACGAGTTGAACTGCTCTCTGTTCGACGTGATGCGCACGACCTTCAAGGGCGAGGACGACCACCACTTCGACCGCTTCATCTGTTCCCAGACCATTCCGATGTCGCTCGAGGGGATTCCGGCCTTCTACATCCATTCCTTCCTCGCCACGCCCAGCGATCACGAGGCGGTGGAACGCCGCGGGATGAACCGGGCGATCAACCGTCACCGCTGGCACTACCCGGACTTGTTGGAGCGGATGGAGGACGAAGGCTCGGACCAGGCGCGCGTGATGAAGACCTTGTCTGAACGCCTGCGCATTCGTGCCCGCCAGCCGGGGTTTCATCCAAACGCCACGCAGTTCACCCTGCGCCTCGATCCGCGGCTTTTCGGGGTCTGGCGCCAGAGCCTCGATCGCTACCAGTCGATCTTTGCCATCCACAATGTCAGCGACCAGACGGTCACCGTGTCGCCCGATCAACTGAACATGATCGAGGACGACAACTGGCGCGACTTGCTGTCGGGCGAAGAGATCGACGCGGCGGCAGAGGCGATTACGCTGGCCCCGTACCAGAGCCGCTGGATCGCCAATCGCGCAAGCGCGGCACCCGGCGACCGGCCTTAAGCGTTTTGCCTTTAACCTGAACCGACAGCTAAAGGCGAACCGCGTGCAACGACTGGGTATTGCACCGCGTTTCACGACAAGCTTTGATACAGGTTTATCGCGAAACGCTTTAGCTGAACTCCTCGGCGTCCTTCAGCGCCGCCGATTTCAGATCCGACAGGAACTCCGGGTCGGCGGCATGTACGCGGCTCCACGTGGGGATGAAGGGCGTCGCTTGCGGGTTTTCCAGGAAAACCGTGCCCGCGCGAATGATGTTCTCGGCAAAAAGTTCGACCGACTTTTCCTCCTTGTGGCGGTCCACGGTCAGCCCGTTCATCTTGGCATCGGCGTAGTAGCTTTCCAGCAGGTCCAGCGCGATACGGTAATAGGTGGCCTTGAGCGACCGGAACAGGTTGGGCGTGAACACCGTGCCGTCCGACGCGAGCTTGCGGAAAATCGCCTTGCAGATATCCGTGGACATCCGGCTGAGGCCCTGGCTGGCGTCCTCGGGTGACAGGTCCTGGTGCTTGTGGTCGTAGGCGTCGGAAATCTCGACCTGGCAGACCGATTGCGGCGCCAGGTTACGCCACGCCTCGGACAGCACGCCGATTTCCAGCCCCCAGTCAGAGGGCACGCGCAGGTCGGGCAGCATTGGTGTGCGCATGGCGAACTCGCCCGACAGCGGATAGCGAAAGCTGCGCAGGTAATCGAGGTAGTCGCGATCCCCGATCACCCGTTTCAGCGCGATCAGCAGCGGACTGACCAGCAATCGCGTGACCCGGCCATTCAGCTTGGTGCCGTCGACGCGTGGGTAGTATCCTTTGACCATCTGGTAGCGAAAGCCGGGATGCGCCGCCGGGTAGATCAGCCGCGCCAGCAATTCGCGGTCATAGGTCAGGATATCGCAATCATGCAGCGCCATGACGGACGTGTCGGCACAGGCGATGAGATACCCCATGCAGGTCCAGACGTTCTTGCCCTTGCCCGGCTCCTCGGGGGCGATGCCCTTTTCCTCCAGCCGGGCGCCGAGGGCCTTCATCCGGGGGCTGTCGTTCCACAGCACCATGTGCTGCTGCGGCAGGCGGCTGAAGAATTCGATGGCGTGCCGGTATTGCGCCTCGTCGGCCTGATCCAGGCCGATGATGATCCGGTGCAGGTAGGGCACTTGGGTCAGCTCGTCGACGATGTGTTCCAGCGCGGGGCCTTCCAGTTCGGAATACAGGCTGGGCAGGATCAGCGAAATCTTCCGCGTCTCGGCAAAGGCCGTCAATTCGTAGGTCAGGTCATCCAGGCTGCGGGTGCGCAGGTTGTGCAGCGTCGTGATATTTCCGTTCTGGTGAAAATCGGCCATGTGCTCAGGGGTCTTTCGTCGTTGCTAAATCGTCCAGGATCGCGTTCACCGCCTCGGCCCATCCGGCGGGGCCTTCCGCATGTGTCCGAATGATGCGTCCGCGCGTCTTGCCATAACTGTTCTCGCCCGCAAGCGGCGGGATACCGGGCGAGGCGGAATTGGCCACCACCACGCCGATCTCGGCCCGTTCCAGCATGGCCACGTCGTTCGGCGCATCGCCCAACGCCAGCGTATGCTCGGGGCGGTAGCGGTCGATCACTTCGTCCATGCGGTCCGCCTTGGTGCCGCCAAAGGACAGGGTCAGAAACCGCCCGCCCTCCTGAACCGTCAGCCCGGCGCCTTGTGCGGCGGCGACAAAGGCATCTCGCTCCGCCCCCGGTCCGGTCCAGAGACCGGGTTCGCTGAATCGCCGCGCCTGCGCGCGTATCGCGTCATCAGGCGACAGGCCGGTATGCTCTGCGATATCCTGATGCGTCATGTCGCCAAACCCGGTAAAACCTTTTGGCAAACGTGCGATTGCAGCGCGAAGTTCCCGGTAGGTCTGCGCGCCTTCGGTGCCGTCCGCGCCCGGCTCCAGCAGGCCGCCGCCATTTTCGACGATGGCGGGCCAGTCAGACAGCCCCATCGCGTCTCGCAGGGGCGCGATCTCGGCGGCGGTCTTGCTGCTGGCCAGCACCACACGGCAGCCCGCCAGTCTCAGCCGTTCCAACGCCGGCGCGGCAGGCTGCCACGCATATGTGCGGTGGTCCAGCAACGTGCCGTCAAGATCGGAAAACACAAGGAGGCGCGGGCCAAGGGTCATATGTCGACACTAGACGACAACTTGCGGCAAGGCGACCGGGGAACGCACCTTGCGGCCCGCAAAATCTTGCCGCGCCCCATTTCCGGGCGCCACGGCACGGCCCTTCTATTGAAGCGGCGGAGATTGCGCTACAACATCCGGGAAAGACGGAAAAAAACGAAGGCTGACCATGGCGGGCGAAAACACAGTGAAAATCGCCGTTGTCGGCTTTGGCCCACGGGGGCTCGGCGCACTCGAGGCGCTGGCCGAGCGGGCAGGCGCCGCCGCAAGGGCGCTGCATGTCGATCTGTTCGAGCCCTCCAGCACCCCCGGCGCCGGCCCCAATTTCGACCCTGGCGAAAGCCCGGTCTGTCAGTTGAACACCCCGATGCGCGATATCGACATTCGTCCTCCGCGCGGTTCGCGCTGCGGCGCCTTCGCCGATTGGCAGGATGCCGGGTTGGCGCCCGATGCGTTCCCCCGCCGCCGCGATCTTGGGCGCTATCTCGAAACGCGCTATGCCGAGCTGCGCCGCCATGGTGGCCTTTCCCTGCGCCATGACACCGCCGTGATCGACGGGCTGGAACATGGTGACGGCGGCTGGATGCTGCGCGCCGGTCCGGACATCTGGCACGGCCCCTATGCAGAGGTCCTGCTGACCCTTGGCCAGCCCGAGGTCAGCCCCGACGAGCAGCTTGACGACTGGCAGACCCACGCCGCCAATACCGGCGCGGTGCTGCGCCAGGCTTATCCTGCCTGGAAACTGCAACGCGACGCCGACCGCTGGACCGGACAGACCGTTGCGATCCGGGGGCTCGCGCTGTCGGCCTTCGACGTGATCCGGGTGCTGACATTGGGGCAGGGCGGTCGGTTCGAGAACGGGCGTTATGTCCCCTCGGGCACCGAGCCGGGCCTGCTGGTGCCGTTCTCACTGGACGGCTTGCCACCCTTCCCCAAGCCAGAGACTGCGGCGCTCGATGCACGGTTCGACCCGACCGAGGCGGAAACGCAAGGCTTCGCCGCTGCCATATCCTCCGCGGCCGAAGCGCAGCCAGACGTGGCGCGCAGGCAGGTGTCTGATGCCCTCCTGGCCGCCGTCTGCCGCGTGCTGGATCAGCTGGACGGAGCCTCCGGGGATGCCGCCAATTGGCTGGCCCGGGAATGGCAGAAACCCGGATCGCAGGAAACCGGCCCCGCCATCTCTGCTCTCCAGGCCGGGATTTCCATGGCCGACGGCAGCCTCGCGCCCTCGACGGGCTTCGTCTTTGGGCAGGTCTGGCGCAAGTGGCAGGACACGTTGCGCCGGGGCTACAACCCCGCGACCACACCGCCCGAAACGGCGAGCCTGCTGGTAGGATTCGACGAGGGGCTGAAACGCTATTCCTATGGCCCTCCCGTTTCGGCCTGCCGGGAAGTTGCGGCCCTGGTCGCAGCCGGTGTGGTGACGCTCGACCTGACGGTAGATCCCGACATCACGCTCACCGGGGCGGGCTGGACGCTGGCATCGGAGGATCACCGGGCCGAAGCCACCGTCATGGTCGACGGTGTCCTGCCGTCGCCCGACCTGTCAAAACTGCGCGCGCCGCTCGTCACCGCGCTCACCCGGCAAGGCAGGCTCTGCGCCATGGCCGAAGGCCCTGCGGCAAACGTGGCCGCGGACGGGCAGATGCTGGACCGTCACGGTGCCATCGTTCCGGGCCTGGCATTTCTGGGCCGCCTCGCACTGGGCAGCGTGATCGCCGCGGATTCAATCCACGATTGTTTCGGCCAGGCCTCGGTCCGCTGGGCGAGAGGGGTGCTTGCACGAAACACACCGCGCCCGAAATAAAGGCATAAGCACCAGCATCACTGGCGGATCGCTGCTTATCCTGTTAAAATCGGTTGATCATGGTGTGTGGCGCCCTACGCTTCACATGCATGGGTGTGTTTGCAAAAGTGCTTGCGCACAGAGGTGAACAATTAACGAGGCGAATGATAAGAAGAAATTCCTAGCAACGACCTGCGCGGTCGCCTTCGGGGCGATCATGCCGATCCAGGCAGCGGCACAGGCGGCACAGACCTTGCCGGTTCAAGACGGTCCGCCGGTTGCCGCGGGCGAAACCGCGGAAGCTTACGCAATGCGCGTGAACGCTTGTGGCGGAGCGACCCTGGTGGGCGCGACGTTCACCCCTGGCGGTGACTTGGTTCAGGCACGCTGTGCCAGCGCCGGTCTCGGCATGGGGACGGGCCCGGCCGCAGCGGCTGCCGCCGCTGCCGGTGCAGGTGCACTGCTGATTATCGGCCTTGACGGGTCGAGCAGCACCACGACCTCGAACTAAGGCGATCTTATGCAATGCAAAGGCCGGCACCTCTGCCCGAGGTGCCGGCCTTTTTTAATCCATTGTACTGCGATGATGGCTATTCGTTAACAGAATGCGACGCGGCGGGTGGTGACAGGCACATATGCGGCCTGTCACCGCCGTTTCTTGCTACTCGGCCGCTTCGACCGGCGTGTCGTCCGTCACCGGCAGCGACGGCTCGCCATGGTTGCCGCTCTCCAGCGCCGTTCGTACACCCGCCTCGTAGTCGGGATGCACCTTTTTCAAAACCGCGAGCCAGCGTTCCTTAACATCCTCCGACACAGGTGCCATGCCGCCCGCCATGTTCTTGTGCAGGCGGTCGCGCTCGGCATCGTTCAGCACCTCGGCATAAAGCTTTCGAGGCTGCACGTAGTCGACGTCGCTTTCTTCCTGCTTGAACCGGCCCACGACGGCCTCGGGGTCGATCCGCAGGGGCGGCTCCTCGGCGCTTTGGTCGGCCACGGGGCCGTCATACTGGTTCGGCTCGTAATAGGCGTTCGGATTGCCGAAATCGTTGGTGAAGAACCGCATCGCGCCGTCCTTGTGATAATGCCGCACCTCGGCATTTTTCGGCGCGTTGGCGGGCAGCGCCTCGTAATGCGTGCCAAGGCGATAGCGGTGCGCATCGGCGTAGGCAAAGAGCCGCGCCTGCAACATCTTGTCAGGCGAAAAGCCGATGCCGGGCACGACGTTGTTCGGGCTGTAGGCGGCGTTCTCGACCAGCTGGAAATAGTTCTCTGGAAAGGTGTGCATTTCCAACTCGCCCACCTCGGTCAGCGGAAACTCGTCATGCGGCCAGACCTTGGTCAGGTCGAACGGGTTGAACTCCGTTTCCAGCGCCTGTTCTTCGGTCATGACCTGGATGAACAGCGTCCACTTGGGATGGTTGCCCTCCTCGATCATGTGCCACAGTTCTTCCTGGTAGCTTTCGCGCGTGTGGCCGATGATCTCGGCCGCCTTGTCGTCGGACAGCGTCTCGTGGCCTTGGTGGGTGCGGAAATGGAACTTCACCCAATGCCGCTCGCCCTTGTCATTCCACATCGAGAACGTGTGGCTGCCATAGCCGTTCATATGCGCCGGGCTGCGCGGGATACCGCGATCCGACATCAGGATCGTCACCTGGTGCACGCTTTCGGGCTGGGCCGACCAGAAGTCGAACATCGCCTCGGGCGAGCGCAGGTTGGTCTTGGGGTGGCGTTTCTGGGTGCGGATGAAGTCGGGAAACTTGTAGCCGTCGCGGATAAAGAAAATGGGGGTGTTGTTGCCCACCATGTCCCAGTTTCCATCCTCGGTATAGAACTTCAGCGAGAATCCCCGCACGTCACGCTCGGCATCCGCAGCGCCACTTTCGCCCGCCACGGTGGACCAGCGCGACAGCACCTCGGTCTGCTTGCCGACCTCGGAAAAGAGCTTGGCGCACGTGTATTCGGAAATATCCTTGGTCACGGTGAACGTGCCCTGAAGGCCCCAGCCCTTGGCGTGCACGACCCGCTCTGGGATGCGTTCACGGTTCTGGTGCGCCAGCTTTTCAATTAGCTGATGGTCCTCCAGCATAACGGGACCCCGCGCACCGGCGGTGCGTGAGGTCTCGTTCGTTGTGTACGGGCTGCCTGACGTGGTGGTCAGTGTTTTTCGCTTGGTCATCGTTACTCTCCTTTTCTCATTCCGGCAGGCGCGAGGGCGGCTGGATCAATCCAGCCAGATGCCCTTGATGTTCACGAACTCCCGCACGCCAAAGCCGCCATGTTCGCGGCCATAGCCCGAGTCCTTGACGCCGCCGAAGGGCATGTTCGGGTGTGCCGCGCCAAAGCTGTTGATCCGCACCATGCCGGTGTCGAAATACTTCTTCGCCATCTCCGCCGCGCGCTCGGTGTCTTTCGAAAAGATGCCACCGCCCAGGCCGTACCGGCTGTCATTGGCGATGCGCATCGCGTCCTCGTCGTCCTTGGCGCGGATGACCGAGGCCACGGGGCCGAAGATCTCGTCGTCATAAGCCGGCATGCCGGGGGTGACGTCCCCCAGCACGGTCGCGGGGTAATAGGCACCGTCCCGATCCAGTTTCTTTCCACCGGCGAGGATCTTCGCGCCTTTCTTCACGCTCTCTTCGACCTGCTCCATGACGGTCTCAAGCTGTTCCTGGCTGCTCAGCGGGCCAAGCTCGGTCTCGTCGTCATCGGGAGCGCCCACCTTGATCTTGGACATCGCATCGGCATAGGCATCGACGAATTGATCATAGACCTTGTCGGTCACGATGAACCGCTTCGCGTTCACGCAGGTCTGACCGTTGTTGTAAAGCCGACCCTGAACCGACAATTTCACGGCCAATTCAACGTCCGCATCCTCCAGGACGAGAAACGCATCGTTCGACCCAAGCTCCAGCACGGTCTTCTTCAATGCCTTACTTGCGACAGAACCGATATGGCTCCCGGCACCGTCTGAGCCGGTCATGGTCACGCCGCGCACCTTGTCATGTTCGATCACCTTGTCCGACGTGTCGTGATCGATCAGAAGAACCCGGAAGATATCCTTGGGCAACCCTGCCGTGATGCAGATTTCCCGCAGGCGCAGCGCACTGCCGGTGCAGATCTCGGCATGTTTCAGGACACAGCCATTGCCTGCCATCAGCGCAGCAGCCAGCACGCGGACCGGCTGATACATCGGAAAGTTCCACGGCTGGATCGAGTAGACCACGCCGATCGGCTGATACGTCACCAGCCCCTTGTTGCCGTCGCCCAAGTCTCGGGTTTCGTCCTTCAGCTGGCCCGGCCCATGCTCGGCCGTATACTCGAAAATCTGAGCGCACAGCTCGATTTCGTCCTTGCCGTCCTTCGGCAACTTGCCCATCTCGCGGGTCATCAGCTGCGACAGCTCGGCAGTGTTGTCGCGCAGTTCGTGGGCAATCGCCTTCAGCACAGCGCCGCGCTCGTCATGGCTCTTTTCACGCCACTCGACAAAGGCCGCGTGGCACGCCTCAACCGCCTCGATAGCCTCGGCTTCGCTCATGGTCTGGTAGTCTGCGATCTTTTCCGCCGTTGCGGGATTGATTGTCTCGATCTTGGACATGCTGAACTCTCTCTCGTTACGTGATGAACTTGTTGGCTCAACCCCAGCCGGTCGCCACATGTTCCGCCCCCTGTGCGCGGATGCCGCGCCCGAGGCGGACACGCGCCGAATAGTCCGCGCCGGCTCATTAACCTTCTTGCATTTCCGTTCGCATGTTCTACTTTCGTTCACATGCGTAAAACCCTTTCAGACAAACTGGCCATCCTGGCCGACGCCGCGAAATACGACGCCTCTTGCGCGTCGTCCGGCACGACCCGCCGCGACAGCCGCAATGGCGGCATCGGCAGCGCGGGCGGCAGCGGGATCTGTCACGCCTACACGCCCGACGGGCGCTGCATCAGCCTGCTCAAGATCCTGATGACGAATTTCTGCATCTACGACTGTGCCTACTGCATCAACCGCGTCAGCAGCGGGGTGGAGCGGGCACGTTTCACCCCCGAAGAAGTCGTGACCCTGACGCTGGAATTCTACCGCCGCAACTACATCGAGGGCCTGTTCCTCAGCTCCGGCATCATCAAGAGCCCGGACGACACCATGGCCGACATCACGCGCATCGCCCGGATGCTGCGCGAGGATCATGGTTTCAAGGGCTACATTCACCTCAAAACCATCCCCGAGGCCAGCCAGGAGCTGATCGACGAGGCAGGGCGTTATGCCGACCGCCTGTCGGTCAATATTGAACTGCCCAAGGATGACAGCACCCGCACCCTCGCACCGCAAAAGCGCCCCGAAACGATCCGCGCCGCGATGGCCTCCGTCCGGCTGAAACAGCAGGCCAGCAAGGAACGGTCCCACACAGGGAAACGCGCGCCGAAATTCGCGCCCGCCGGCCAGTCCACCCAGATGATCGTCGGCGCGGATGGCTCGAACGACAAGGCGATCCTGACGACATCTTCGCGGCTTTACACCGGTTACAAGCTGCGCCGTGTCTATTACTCGGCCTTCTCGCCCATCCCCGACAGTTCCGCGATGCTGCCTTTGATCAAGCCGCCCCTGGTGCGCGAACACCGGCTCTACCAGGCCGACTGGCTGTTACGCTTCTACGGCTTCGACGTGGACGAGATCACCGATGTGGCGGCCTCGGGCAATCTCGACCTCGACATCGACCCGAAACTGGCCTGGGCGCTGGCGCATCGCGGGCAGTTCCCCGTCGACGTGAACCGCGCGGGGCGCGACGTGCTGCTGCGCGTCCCGGGCTTCGGCACCAAGACCGTCAACCGCATCCTGACCGCCCGCCGTTCGGGCGTTTTGCGCTACGCCGACCTTTTGCGCATCGGGGCTCGGATGAGCATGGCGAAATCCTTTGTTACCACGCCGGACTGGTCCCCAGCCGGACTGACCGACAGCGCCGATCTGCGCGCCCGCTTCGCGCCCGCGCCGGAACAGCTGAGCCTCTTCTGATGTACCGCGTCTCGCTGCCGGAACTCGGTTTCTTCGAGGCATGGCGCGACGCCGCCCGCCGCCTTCTGAGCCATGCCATCCCGCCGGACGAGGTCGAATGGGGCAGGGGAGAGGACACCAGCCTGTTCCCCGCCGACCCGTTGCCCGAGGCGGACGGCCCCCACGCGGTGACCACGACCAAGGAGTTCCTGTCGCTGGCGAGGACCGCCCTTTGCCACTCCGGCACCGAGGCGCCGACGCTGCTCTACCAGGCGCTTCACCGCCACCAGACCCACCGCCGCGCGCTCGCCAATCCCGCCGATCCGATCGCCCGCAAGCTCTCGGTCCTGCAAAAGGCCGTGCGCCGCGACATCCACAAGATGCACGCCTTCGTCCGGTTCCGCGAGTTGCCCACCGAGGGCGATCGCCGCAGCTTTGGCGCATGGTTCGAGCCCGATCACCATATACTGGAAACCGGCACGCCCTTTTTCGCCAAGCGTTTCGCCGACATGGACTGGATGATCGCCACGCCGCAGGGCGTCGCCCGGTTCGAGGATGGCAAACTTACCTTCCATCCCCCGGCGGACCGCCCCGACCTGCCGGAAGACGCCTCCGAGGCGCTGTGGGGCACCTATTTCGCCAACATCTTCAATCCCGCGCGCCTGCATCTTCAGGCCATGCGCTCGGAGATGCCGCTGAAATACTGGAAGAACCTGCCCGAGACCGACCTCATCCCCGGGATGCTCGCCGACGCCGAGGCGCGGGTGGAAAAGATGCGCGCCGCCATGCCGACCGAGACGCCCGCTCATGCCGAACGAATCCTCAGCCGACTGCCGCAACCCAAGATGACGGACATGCCCGACAGCATGGAAGAGGCCCGCGCCGCCGCCATGCAGTGCCAGCGCTGCGGTCTGTGCGAGGCCGCCACGCAGACCTTTTGGGGCAGGGGGCACGCGTGCGCCGACCTGATGATCGTCGGCGAGCAGCCCGGCGATGTCGAGGATCTCGCCGGCAAGCCCTTTGTGGGTCCGGCGGGTCAATTGCTGACCACGCTCATGCAAGAGGCCGAGGTCGGCGACAGCTGGATGACCAATGCGGTCAAGCACTTCAAGTTCCGCCCCACCGGCAAGCGCCGGATGCACCAGAACCCCGACCGGCACGAGATCGACCATTGCCGCTGGTGGCTCGACCTCGAACGCCGGTTCGTGCAGCCGACGCTGACGGTCGCGCTTGGCGGCTCGGCGGCCTATGCCCTGACCGGCAACGATGCGCCAATGAATGCCCGCCGTGGCCAGGTTGAGACCGCCCATGACGGCGGCGCTGTGCTGGTGACGTGGCACCCCAGCTATGTCCTGCGCCTTGACGGCCCTGCGGCGACGGCGGCGCGCACGGAATTGCGGCACGACCTTGCCGCCGCCGCCAAGGTGCTTCAATCAGACGTTACGGAACACGTGCCCGGCGCGGTGCAATAGCTACCGGCGAGGGCACTGGACCACGCCAGCCTCACCCCTCCAGGCGAAGACGCCAAGCATTCGTTCCGACGTCGCAAGGCGTCGCCCTGCGCCAGCTCGGATCGACGCCTTCCAGGAGCGACTCGCATCTGAGTTTATGCCGGGCGCAGCCCCAGCATGTCGCGGGTCTGGGCGATGCTCGCCACCGGGCGATCGTATTTCGCGCAAATCTCGGCGGCCCGCGCGATCAACGCCGCGTTGGACGGGGCCAGCGTGTCGCGATCCAGACGCACGTTGTCTTCCAGTCCCGCGCGGGTATGTCCGCCCGCGGCAATGGCCCACTCGTTGACCACCACCTGGTTGGCGCCGATCCCCGCGGCGCACCACGCGGCATCGGGCGCACGCTCCCGCATCGTTTTCACGTAGAAGTCGAACACCTCGCGATCCGCGGGCATGGCGTTCTTCACGCCCATGACGAACTGAACGTAAAGCTGGCCCGGCACAATGCCCGCGTCATGCAAGGCGATGGCCTGCAGGATATGCGACAGGTCGAACGCCTCGATCTCGGGGGTGATCTCAAAGCGGGTCATCTCCCCCGCGAGCCACGCAACAAGGTCCGGCGGGTTTTCGTAGACTCTCGTGGGAAAGTTGTTCGACCCCACCGACAGCGACGCCATGTCGGGCCGCAGCGAAAGCATCCCGCCACGCGCCTTGCCCGCGCCCGAGCGTCCGCCGGTCGAGAACTGGATCACCACGCCGGGACAGTGCTTTTCGAGCCCTTCCTTCAGCGCCGCGAACCGGTCGGGGTCCGAGGAGGGCGTCTCGTCCTCGTTGCGCACATGCGCGTGGATGATGCTCGCCCCCGCCTCGACGGCGGCGTGGCTGCTTTCGACCTGCTCGGTCACGCTGATCGGGACCGCCGGATTGTCGGCCTTGCGCGGCACCGACCCGGTGATCGCGCAACACAGGATGCAAGGCTTGCCAGCTACGTCAGACATCGAAGAATACCTTTTCCTTATTGTCCTGAGAGTGGATAACATGGCGCAGTACGAAACGGGCGCCGCGCTGACCTGTTTTCCTTGGATGCGCGTCTGAAAGCGAACGAAGGTCCTTCAACCGGGCGAGAACTTCAGCAGCACCAGCGCGCCGGACTTGCTGCCTGCGGTGTGCATGGCACCCGGTGCGCGGATGATGAAGTCGCCCGGCTCATAGCTGTTCTCGTCGTCGAAGAAAGACCCCTCCAGCACGTAGATTTCCTCGACCGTTTCATGTGCGTGGGCCTCGGAAAACGCCCCGGGCGCGATCTTCATCAGCATGGTCATCTCGCCCGATGCCGCCTCGTATAGAGGTTTCGTCTCGAAGCCCGGGATACCCGTATCCTGCCAGTCCACGGCAGACTGGTTCAGATGGACCGTCCCGGACGCAGGGCGGGCCAGTGTCGCGGTTTCCCGAGTCGGCTGAAATTGGTCTGCCATGCGCATATCCTCTTGCCTGTCTTTTAGTGAACGGTATTGAAACGTGTTCGGAACATCAATGTCGCGGTAGGTTTCCGCCTGTCTTGACCCAGCTTCAGCTGGCCTGTGCGAGCTGTGCATCTCATGGGCAAAATGTTGTTTTCGTTCGTCTGGCGCCGCCGGTGATATGGAAAAACCAACGTTGTTCGACGCAACTTCTTTGGAGGATCACGCCCCCAGGACCAACATCTTCGAACCAATTACCGGGTCGTAGACCTGGGCAGCGTCACTTTCTGAATATCCGTGTCGAGCGGAACATGCCCTCGAGTTCCTCGATCCGGTCGCGCGCCTTTTCAAGGCGTTGGGTCTGGATGGCGGCGATAAGCGCCTCGACGATCAGGTTGATCCCAAGGGTCGAGTCCCAGCTCGAGGGCACCTCGACCAGCGCGTTGATGACGTGATCGGCCGTTTGCGAGATCGGCGAGCCCCATTGATCGGTGAAAAGCACGATGACCACGCCGCGTTCCTTGGCCAGGCTTGCGAGCCGGGCCAGATCCGCCTCGTAGCGGCGAATGTCGAAAATCACGAGGACGGAGCGCGGCCCCATGTCGATCAGGTATTGCGGCCAGACGTTGGGGGATTGCGACAACAGCGTCACGCCGGGGCGGACGATCTGGAGGTGGTTGAAGAAATAATCCGCGTTCGAGCGCGTGATGCGCCCGCCCAGCAGAAAGATGTTGCGCCGTGTATCGGCCAGAACCTTGGCCAGCGCGTCGAACGTGGCGGGGTCGAGCCGCTCGATCGTCTGGTTGAGATTTTCGAACACGGCTTCCGCGAAATTGCGGAAGGCGGGGGAATCCTTGCGGCCCTGCGGCCAGCCCTCGCTCTTGAGGATCGGCTTCTTGATCTGGGCCGACGCTTCTTCGCGCAGGGCGGCCTGCATTTCCGGGAACCCGTCAAAACCCAGCTTTCGCGCCAGACGGATCACCGTCGGTGTCGACACGCCCGCGGCCTCGGCCAGCTTGGTGATCGATTGCAGCCCGGACATGGGGTAATCCCGCAAAAGGACGTCCGACAAAAGGCGCTCGGCCGGGGTCAACGCGCCGGCCTTGTCCTTCAGCTTGTCCTTTACGATGCCGGTCCGTGTCACCTGCGACGCCTTTTGAAGCAATTGCTACAAGATAATATATGGCCGTAGTTTCGTCTACGAAAAATTCTTGACAGTTTTCGGGTCCCTCCCACTAATGGGCCGTGTGAATGGATCGAACACATACCGGATTCTTTCGCCCGAAGACGGGCACCCGTCGCAGGTTGTCAACCGCGGTGGGCAGGCGCCCGTCTGCCTTGTCTGTGAACATGCCAGCGCGGTGATCCCTGCCACGCTCGGCACGCTTGGCCTGGCCGAGGAGGACCGGTTTTCCCATGCGGTGTGGGATATCGGTGCCGAGGCGCTGGCCCGCGAGTTGTCGGCACGGCTCGATGCGCCGCTGGTCCTCGCCCGGGTGTCGCGGCTGGTCTATGATCTGAACCGTCCGCCCCAGGCGCCCGACGCGATGCCCGTCCAGAGCGGTGATGTCCTGGTGCCGGGAAATCGCGACCTGACCCAGGATGAAAAGGACGCGCGCACGGCGGAGGTCTATGACCCCTTCCATGCAACATTGTCCGAGGTGCTCGATGGCTTTGACGCGCCGCCGGCCCTGGTCACGATCCACAGTTTCGCACCTATCTGGGACGGCAAGCCGCGCCTGACGCAGTTGGGCCTCTTGCACGACGCGGATGCTGGACTTGCGACGACAATGCTTCAGGTCGCGGACACCACGCTGGTGACCCATCTGAACGAGCCCTATTCGGCGCGTGACGGGGTGACCCATACGCTTGAACGACACGCAATCGCACGCGGGCTGAAAAACGTGATGATCGAAGTGCGCAACGACTTGCTGACCGCAGAGGCGGACGTGGCCCGGATCGCAACAGAACTGGCGGGTATGCTGATCGCTGCGCTGGATCTGCAGGGCGCGCCGGCATGACCGCGGCAATGCTGAAATACGTCGCGGTCATCGACCGCTTGAACCGCTGGATCGGGCGGATCGTGATGTACGGGATCTTCGTGATGATGGCGATCCTGCTGTGGTCGTCCTTTACCAAGCTGGGCAGCGATATCGGGCTCGATATCAACCCATCGCTCTGGACGCTGGAAATGGCACAGTTCGCGATGGTCGCCTATTACATCCTCGGCGGACCGTACTCGATCCAGATGGGCTCGAACGTGCGCATGGACCTGCTCTATGGCGAGTGGAGCGACCGGCGCAAGGCGCAGGTCGATGCCTTCACCGTGCTCTTCCTGATCGTCTACCTGGGATTTTTGCTTTGGGGCGGCTGGGACAGCCTGATGTATTCCTTCCAGTATGGCGGCGAGCGCAGCAACAGTGTCTGGCGGCCTTACCTCTGGCCGATCAAGCTGATCATGGTCGTGGGCATCTTCCTGATGCTGCTTCAGGCCATCAGCGAATTCTTCAAGGATATCCTGCGTCTGAAGGGGTACGACATGGGTCCCAAGGATCAAGACAGTTCTGACGCCCGGCCCGAGGGGACCCGCACCTGATGCCGTATGAAGCCATCGCCGCGCTGATGTTCGCCTCCATGATGCTGATGCTGCTGACCGGCCAGCGGGTCTTTGGCGCTATCGGGTTCGTGGCCGTCGTCGCGGCGTTCTTCCTGTGGGGCGACCGGGGCGGCTATGACCTCGGCTTTGCCGCCGCGATCAAGCTGATGAAATGGTATCCGCTGCTGACGCTGCCGATGTTCATCTTCATGGGCTACGTCCTGTCGGAAAGCCGCATCGCGGATGATCTATACCGCATGTTCCACGTCTGGATGGGCGGGCTGTCGGGCGGGTTGGCCGTGGGCACGATCGGGCTGATGGTGCTGATCTCGGCCATGAACGGGCTTTCGGTGGCGGGCATGGCCATTGGCGCCACCATCGCGCTGCCCGAGCTGTTGAAGCGAGGGTACGACAAGCGGATGGTCACCGGGGTGATACAGGCAGGCTCGTCGCTGGGCATCCTCGTGCCACCCTCGGTCGTGCTGGTGCTGTATGCCATGATCGCCCGTCAGCCGGTGGGGCAGTTGTGGCTGGCAGGCGTGTTGCCGGGGCTGATGATGGCAGGGATGTTTGTCCTTTACATCGTGATCCGCTGCCGCCTGAACCCGACGCTTGGCCCGATCCTGCCCAAGGAAGAGCGCAACATCCCGATGGCCGAGAAAATCCGCCTGCTGGGCGCGGGCCTGCTGCCGCTTTTCATCTTCTTCACCATGATGGTGCCCTTCGTGAACGGCTGGACCAGCCTCGTGGAATCCTCGGCCATTGGCGCCATCGCCGCCTTCCTGGCCGCCGTGGTCAAGGGCCGCATGACGCGGCAGGTGTTCGAGACCTCGGTGCGCAAGACGCTTGGCATCTCCTGCATGTTCATGTGGATCATCCTGGCCGCGCTGGCCTTCGGCTCGGTCTTCGACGGGCTGGGCGCGGTCAAGGCGATCGAGAGCCTCTTCACCGAACAGCTGGGCCTCAGCCCCTGGATGATCCTGATCCTGATGCAGCTGTCGTTCATCGTGATGGGCACGTTCCTCGACGACACCGCGATGCTGGTGATCGTGGCTCCGCTCTACGTGCCGCTGGTCGGCGCGCTCGGCTTCGACCTGATCTGGTACGGCGTGCTCTACACGATCACCACGCAAATCGCCTACATGACGCCGCCCTTCGGCTATAACCTGTTCCTGATGCGCGCGATGGCGCCGCCCCAGATCACGCTGAAGGACATCTACACCTCCATCCTGCCCTTCGTGCTGGTGATGGTGGTGGCGCTGTCGACGATCATGATCTTCCCCGAAATCGCGCTTTGGCTGCCGGGGTATGTCTATGGAAATTAAACAAAAGACCTTGGTCACAAGGCGTTCGAGCAACTGAACCTAACAGAGAGGGTATAACAATGACGACAAGACGTAATTTCCTGAGAGCGGCCGGTGCGGCCGTACCGGCGACGCTTGCAACCCCTGCGATCGTCAAGGCGCAATCCGCGATCAAGTGGCGCTTCCAGACCTATGCCGGCAGCGCGCTTGGCGAGCAGGTGACCAAACCGGCCATCGATTACATCAATGCGAACGCCAATGGCGAGCTGGAGATCGAGCTGTTCTATGCCGACCAGATCGTGCCCACCGGCGAGCTTTTCCAGGCGCTTCAGCGCGGCACGATCGACGGTGTTCATTCGGACGACGACTCGATGGCCTCGCCCACGCCGCTGCGCATGTTCGGCGGGTATTTCCCGTTTGCGACCAAGCACATCCTCGACGTGCCGGTGCTCTTCAACCAGTACGGCCTCGCCGATATCTGGCGCGAGGAATACGGCAAGGTCGGCGTGCAATGGCTGTCTGCGGCGGGGCAGGACCCGTGCAACTTCAACACCAAGAAGGAAATCACCTCGGTCGACGACCTCGACGGGCTGAAGCTCTATACCTTCCCCACGGCGGGCCGGTTCCTGGCCAAGTTCGGCGTCGTGCCGGTGAACATCCCCTACGAGGATGCCGAGGTTGCCGTGCAAACGGGCGAGCTCGACGGCATGGCCTGGTCGGGCATCACCGAGGACTACACCGTGGGCTGGGCCGACGTGACCGACTACTTCCTGACCAACAACATCTCGGGCGCGTGGATCGGCTCTTGGTTCGCCAACCAGGAACGCTGGGCCGAATTGCCCGATCACCTGAAATCGGTCGTCATGGCCGGGGTCGAGGCCGGGCACACCTATCGCAACCAGTGGTACTGGGGCGGCGAGGCTGCGCTGCGCGCCAATGGAGACAAGTTGGAACTGCGCTCTGTGCCCGCGTCCGAATGGGCCGAGGTCGAGAACGCCGCCAAGGAATTCTGGGACGAAGTCGCCCAGGAAGGCGAGGTTCACGAGAAGATCGTCGGCATCTTCCGCGAGTACAACTCGGTCATCAACCAGGCCGGCGCGCCCTACAACTTCGAGTAAGCCAGCCCAAAGACCCGGAGCGCCTTTTCCCAAGGCGCTCCGTTCATTTCAAGGAGAACACACATGACCGCCAATCTGAGCTTCGACGCGCTAAAGAAGCTTGCCTCGAAAGGCGAGATCGACACGGTCCTCGTCTGCCTTGTGGACATGCAGGGGCGGCTCATGGGCAAACGGTTCCATGTCTCGAACTTCCTCGACTCCGCGTACGAGGAAACCCATTGCTGCAATTACCTGCTGGCCACGGACCTCGAGATGGCCACGCCCGAGGGCTACGAGGCGACCTCGTGGGAGAAGGGCTATGGCGATTACGTGATGAAGCCGGACCTCGGGACGCTGCGCCGGCTGCCGTGGCTTGAGGGCACCGCGCTGGTGCTGTGCGATATTATCGACCACCACACGCACGAGCCTGTCCCGCATACCCCGCGCCAGATCCTCAAGGCCCAGATCGCGCGGGCCGAGGCGATGGGCTTTACCCCGATGATGGCGACCGAACTGGAGTTCTTCCTGTTCGAGAAATCCTTTGACGAGATCCGCAAGGAGGGCTTCCGCAGCCTGACTCCGATCAGCGGCTACAACGAGGACTACAATATCTTCCAGACCACGAAGGAAGAGCATGTCATGCGCCCGATCCGCAACCTGCTGTTCGAGGCGGGCGTGCCGGTCGAGAACACCAAGGGCGAGGCCGAGACCGGGCAAGAGGAACTGAACATCCGCTACGCCGAGGCCATGCTCTGCGCCGATCACCACACGATCGCCAAGCAGGCCGTGAAGGAGATCGCGAACCAGCACGGCCACGCCGCCAGCTTCCTGCCCAAGTGGCACGCCGACAAGGTGGGTTCCGCCGCGCATATCCACCAGTCGCTGTTCAAAGGCGACACGCCGGCGTTTTACGATGCGGATGCGGAGCTGACCATGTCCGACACGCTGAAAAGCTATGTTGCGGGCCTGCTGAAATATTCCACCGACATCACCTATTTCCTCGCGCCCTACATCAACAGCTACAAACGCTTGATGCCGGGCACCTTCGCCCCCACCAAGATCGCGTGGAGCATCGACAACCGCACCGCCTGTTACCGGCTGGTGGGCGACGGCACGAAAGGCGTGCGCATCGAATGCCGGACGCCGGGTTCGGACATCAACCCGTACCTCGCCTGTGCCGCGCAACTGGCCGCCGGGCTGTGCGGGATCGAAGAGGGGCTGGAGCTGTCGCCCCCCGTCACCGGTGACGTCTACAAGATGGACGATGTGCCGATGCTGCCCCACACCCTGCGGGCCGCGACGGAAACCCTGCGCAGCTCCGACATGCTGCGCCGCGTGATGGGCGACGCCGTGGTCGATCACTACACCCGCGCCGCCGAGGTCGAGCAGGAAACGTTTGATGCCGTCGTGACCGACTGGGAAATCGCGCGCGGATTTGAAAGGGCATGAGCATGAGCAAGACGGTTGACCTGATCTCGCCGATTGATGGATCGGTTTATATCACGCGCGATGTGCTGCCGCGCGATGCGGCGGTGGCGGCCACCGACAAGGCCCGCGCGGCGCAGGCGGACTGGGCCGCAAAACCATTGGCCGAGCGTGTCGCCGCCCTGCGCAAAGCTGATGAGATCATCGGGGCCGACACCGATCGCATGGCGCTTGAACTGGCGCATCAAATGGGGCGTCCGGTCCGCTATGGCGGCGAATATGGCGGCTTCAGCGAACGCCTGAGTTACATGGCCGAGATCGCCGCCGAGGGGCTGGCCGAGGACGTGATCGAGGACAGCGACACCGCCCGCCGCGTCATCAAGCGCGTGCCATGGGGTGTCGTCCTGGTCGTGGCGCCGTGGAACTATCCCTACATGACGGCGATCAACACGGTCGCACCTGCGCTGATCGCGGGCAACTCCGTCATCCTCAAACATGCCAGCCAGACCTTGCAGGTGGGCGAGCACCTGGCCGAGGCGCTGCACGCGGCGGGTGTGCCAAAGGACGTGTTCCAGAACGTGGTCATCGACCACGACACGACCGACGCCCTGATCGCGGGCCGCCACGTGGATTTCGTGAACTTCACCGGCTCGGTCGGGGGCGGGCAGGCGATGGAACGGGCCGCCGCGGGGACGTTCACGCCGGTCTCGACCGAACTTGGTGGCAAGGACCCCGGATATGTGCGCGCCGACGCGGATCTCGACGCGGCCGTCGACGGGCTGATGGATGGTGCGATGTTCAACGCGGGCCAATGCTGCTGCGGGATCGAGCGGATTTACGTCGCCGAACCCCTGTTCGATGCCTTTGTCGAAAAGGCCGTCGCCTGGGTCAAGGCGCAGAAGCTGGGTAACCCGCTTGAGGCCGAGACGACGCTTGGCCCGATGGCCAATGTCCGCTTTGCCAAGGAAGTCCGCGCACAGATTGCCGAGGCGCTGGAGGACGGGGCCACCGCCCATATCGACCGGATGCAGGCGGATGACGGCGCCAACACCTATGTCACCCCGCAGGTCCTGACCAATGTCACTCACGACATGCGGGTGATGCGCGACGAATCCTTCGGCCCCGTAGTCGGCATCATGCCCGTGGCCGATGATGACACCGCGATCCGCCTGATGAATGACAGCCGCTTTGGCCTCACGGCCTCGGTCTGGACAAGCGACATTGCAGCGGCGGAACGCATCGGCGACCGGATCGAGACCGGCACCGTCTTCATGAACCGCTGCGACTACCTCGACCCCGCCTTGTGCTGGACCGGCTGCAAGGATACCGGCCACGGCGCGGGGCTGTCGAAACTCGCCTACCAGGCCCTGACGCGGCCCAAATCCTATCACTTGAGAAAGTTCTGACATGGCTCTTACCGGAAACTGGTCCTATCCCACGAACATGCGCTTCGGTGCCGGACGCATTGCCGAGATCGGCGAGGCGTGCCGCTCCGCGGGCATGAGCAAACCGCTTCTGGTCACCGACCGGGGGCTGAAATCCATGGATATCACCACCAAGACGCTCGACCTGATGGAGGCCGCCGGGCTGGGCCGGGAGATCTTCGCCGAGGTCGATCCCAACCCCTCGGACGCGAATGTCGAGGAAGGGCTGAAATTCTACCGCGAGGGCGGCTTCGACGGCGTCATCGCCTTTGGCGGCGGCTCGGGGCTCGATCTGGCCAAGACGCTGGCCTTCATGGCCGGACAGACGCGACCGGTCTGGGATTTCGAGGATATCGGCGACTGGTGGACCCGCGCCGACCCCGACGGCATCCACCCCATCGTCGCCGTGCCCACAACCGCCGGGACCGGCTCGGAAGTGGGGCGCGCCTCGGTCATCACCAATTCGGCCACGCATGAGAAAAAGATCATCTTCCACCCCAAGATGCTGCCGGCAATCGTCATCTGCGACCCCGAACTGACGGTGGGCATGCCCAAGCACATCACGGCGGGCACCGGCCTCGATGCCTTCGCCCATTGCGTCGAGGCCTATTCCAGCCCGCACTACCACCCGATGAGCCAGGGAATCGCGCTCGAAGGGATGCGGCTGGTCAAGGACTACCTGCCACGCGCCAATGCCGACGGCACCGATATCGAGGCACGCGCCAACATGATGAGTGCCGCCGCCATGGGCGCCACGGCCTTTCAAAAGGGCCTTGGCGCGATCCATGCACTCAGCCACCCCATCGGCGCGCATCACCATACCCACCACGGCACGACCAACGCCGTCTGCATGCCCGCCGTCCTGCAATTCAACGAACCCGCGATCCGCGAGCGTTTCGGTCCGGCGGCGGCCTATCTTGGCATCGAGGGCGGCTTTGACGGGTTCTGCGCCTTCGTGGACCAGCTGAACGACAGCCTTGGCATCCCCAAGACGCTGACCGAACTGGGCGTGACCGACCCCGACCTCGACACGCTTGTGGATGCGGCGCTGAGGGATCCGTCGACAGGCGGCAACCCGATCGAGATGACGGCCGAGAATACGCGAAAGCTTTTCGAGGCTTGTCTCTGACGCAAAAGGAAAAAAGTGACCGGGCAGGGGGCCTGACAAGAAACTGTCAAGAAACTCAGGCAAAAGGCACGGACTCGTCAAAGAGTTTGACCAAATGGTCAATGCTGATCATCCTGCACGTAAATAATCATCCACCAGAGGGGGACACCCATGAAAAAGACACTGCTCACGACAACCTGCCTGGCCGTGTTCGGCCTGTCGCAGGCCGCCACCGCCGACACGCTGCGCCTGCTGACCTGGGGCGGCTACGCGCCCGACGAGGTCGTCGAGATGTTCGAGGAACAGACCGGCCACACCGTCGAGGTCACCAAGTCCAACAACGAGGAAATGATCGCCAAGCTGCGCGCCACGGGCGGCGGCGGCTTCGACCTCGCCCAGCCCTCGCAGGACCGAATCATGGGCCCGCAGATGGAGTTCGGCATCTACAAACCCATGGACCTGTCGAAGATCGACGAGTCGCTCTTCATCCCTTCCATGCTGGAAGCGACCAAGGGCAACACCACCGTGAATGGCGAAGTCTACGGCGTGCCGCATGTCTGGGGCACCTCCGGCCTGGTGATGAACACCGCCGAGGCGGGCGATGTGGTCAAGGACTACACCGACCTCTGCGATCCCGCGCTGGAAGGCAAGGTCTCTTACCGCCTGAAGCGCCCCACCCTGATCGGCTTTGCCTTCGCGATGGGCGAGGACCCGTTCGCCGCCTATGGCGACGAGGCCAAGTACAAAGAGATCATGGAAAAGGTCGAAGCCAAGCTGACCGAGTGCAAGTCCAACGTGAAAGCCTATTGGAGCGGCGGCGACGAGCTGATGAACCTGCTGCGCTCGGGCGAGGTCACGGCGTCGATGGCGTGGGATACCGGCGGCTGGAAGCTGAACGAGGACAATTCCGACATCACCTTCGTCGCCCCGGCCTCGGGTGCGCTTGGCTGGATCGACACGTTCGTTCTGCCCGCCAAGGGACAGGCCGACGACGTGGCCTACGAGTGGATCAACTTCGTGATGCAGCCCGAGGTTTCGGCCAAGATCACCGCGGCGGCGGGCAATTTCACCGCGTCTGCCGGGGCTGATGAGTATGCCGAGGACGCGCTCAAGGCCAAGTACCAGGACAGCTTCCCGCCGGAAGCGGTCGACAACATCAAGTGGTACCCGCCGGTTCCCGCCGGTCTGGAGGCCATCGAAGGCGAAGTCCTGGACCGCGTTCAGGCTGCCAACTGATCGCCCATGAAAACGCGGCACCCTTTCGCAGGGTGCCGCCCTGTGAACGGCCCCCTGCATGACCCCTGATCTTGAATGCGTCGACCTGGTAAAGCGTTTCGGCGACACGACCGCCGTCGACAACGTGTCGTTTTCCGTGCCGCCGGGCAGTTTCTTTTCCATCCTCGGCCCGTCGGGCTGTGGCAAGACGACGATCATGCGCATGATCGCGGGGTTTCTGGAACCCACGTCGGGTGACATCCGCATCAAGGGTGGCACGGTTCTGGACACGCCACCCAACAAGCGCCCGGTGAACATGGTGTTCCAGCACCTCGCGCTGTTCCCGATGATGACCATCGCCGACAATATCGGCTACGGTCTGCGGCGGCAGGGCATGGCCAAGGCCCAGATCGCCCGTAAGGTGGACGAGGCGCTGGACCGCATTGGCCTGCCCGGCATCGGCGCGCGCAAGGTCGACGAGCTGTCAGGCGGGCAAAAGCAACGCGTGGCCATCGCCCGCTGCATGGTGCTGGAACCCGATGTGCTGCTCTTGGACGAGCCCCTGGGGGCGCTTGACCTCAAGCTGCGCGAGCACATGAAGATCGAGCTGAAGGCGCTTCAGGCGGCCTTCGACACCACCTTCGTCTACATCACCCACGACCAGTCCGAGGCGCTGGTCATGTCTGACCAGATCGCCGTCATGAACGCCGGGCGGTTCGAGCAGGTCGGCACGGGCCAGGACCTCTATTACAGGCCCGACACGCCCTTCGTTGCCGGCTTCATCGGTGAGGCCAACCGCTGGATAGGGCGCATCGACCGCGTCGAAGGCTCAATGCTGGAGATGCGGACGGATTCCGGCCTTGCCATGCGCGCGACGGCGGCCCAGGCGCTGGCCAAGGGCGACGCCGCGGAAATCTTTGTCCGGCCCGAGTCAGTCCACCTCGCCGCCAGTGCCGAGGCGTTGTCGCAATTCGACAACCGTTTGCAGGGAACCGTGACAAGCATTTTGTTCAACGGCGCCGCCTCGCGTGTGCTGGTCGAAGATGACGCCGGCGAAACGCTCGAAGTCACGCTGCCCCAGACCGGGGAATTCGCCAGCCTGAAACGTGGTGACATGGTGCATATCGGCTGGGGCGCGGCGCAGGCGACCTGCTTTGCCGGGGCCGCCTGATGCGTGCCGAGGCCCGGATCGGGTTCATCCTGCTGCTGACGCCGCTTTTGCTGTGGCTGGGGCTGCTGATCGTCATCCCGCATATCGACATGCTGATGATCTCGCTGCGCGAACGCATCAGTTTCGGCGTCTACGAGCCTAGCCTGACGCAATACGACAAGGCCCTGACCGAACCGCTTTACCTGCGCACCTTCTGGCGCACGGCGGTGATGTCGGTGCTGGCCACGGCCATCACCCTGCTGATCGCCTTTCCGGTGGCCTACTACATCGCCAAGATGGCACGGGGTCGGTTGCAACAGGTGTTGTTCATGCTCTGCCTGATCCCGTTCTACGTCTCGGAACTGGTACGCACCTTCGGCTGGATGATCCTGCTGCGGGAAACCGGCCTCGTGTCCAACCTGCTGCAATGGACGGGGCTGGCCGATCAACCGGTCGAGATGCTTTACAACGACGCGGCCATGATGGTGGGCCTCGTCTATACCTCGATGCTGTTCATGGTGGTCCCGCTGGTCACGACGCTGGAAAGCCTCGACGACAGCGTGGTCGAGGCAGGCTACGACCTCGGCGGCAGCGGCCTGTCGGTCCTGCGCGAGATCATCATCCCGCACGCCATGCCGGGGATCGTCTCGGGTTGCATCGTGGTGTTCATGCTCAGCTTGGGCAACTACCTCACGCCGACCATGCTGGGCGGCAAGGACAGCCTGTGGTTCACCGAGATGATCTATAACCAGTTCATCGTCCGCTCCAACTGGGAGCTTGGCGCGGCCTTCGGCTTCATGCTGCTGGTGCTGTCATCGGTGATCGTCTGGGGCATGCTGCGCCTGACGGGCCGCACCCTGCAGGAAACGATGGGGTAGCCCATGATCCCGACCATTCCACGTTCCCGCAGCTTTCGCGTCCTTTACGGCGGTTATGTCCTGCTGTTCTTCCTCTATCTCGCGCTGCCCCTGACCGTCGTCGCCGTCTTCGCCTTCAACGACAGCCAGTTTCCGTCGCTGCCGTGGGAAGGCTTCACCTGGAACTGGTTCTTCGGAGAGGACCGTCCCCAGATCGGCGTCTTCCACGAACGCGGCATCCTGCGCGCGGTGGGTACCTCGGCCTTCGTCGCCACCTGCGTCGCGGTCCTGTCGGTGAGTGTCGGGACCACGAACGCCTTCCTGTTCAACCGCTACGAATTCCGCGGCAAGGGCGCGCTTTATGTCCTGATGCTGCTGCCGCTGGTCATTCCCGGGATCGTGCTCGGTATATCTATCCTCGTCTTCTCCTCGACGCTGGCGAACGGGATCTGGAACGCGGCGGAAGTGGATATCCAGGCGCTGCGCCCCGGATTGCTGCTGGTGATCCTTGGGCAGTTCTCCTTTATCACCACCATCGCGACGCTGGTCATCACCGCCCGGCTGCAGAAATTCGACCGCACGCTGGAAGAGGCCGCGCTGAACCTCGGCGCCACGCGCCTGACGGCCGTGCGCACGATCACCATCCCGTTCCTGATGCCGGCGATGATCGGCGCGCTGGTGGTGGCGTTCCTGATGAGTTTCGAGAACTTCAACACCACGCTCATGCTGGTCGGCTCCGACGCGCCCCTGACCATCGCCATGTTCGACCGCCTGAATGAAGGTTCGACGCCGCTTCTGAACGCGGTTTCCCTTCTATTGATGCTGGGTTCGTCGCTCCTGGCGCTTCTCGTGATCCTGTTCCAGCGCCGATAGGGATCCTACCGCCGCGGCGTCCCCGGCTTCTCGGACGACGCTCTCTTCTGCGCCGCGCGCGCCCGGTTCTTCTTGCTGTTGGGCTTGCCCTTCGGCGGTGGCGGCCCCTTGCCAGCCCGCTTGGAGGCAGGTTTTCCACCGGCTTTGGCCTTACCGGCCTTACCGGCCTTGCCTGCGTCTTTCGGCATGTCATTGTCGCCCCGCGCCCCGTGCCGGGGTTTGCCCAAGGGGGCATGCACCGCCGGATCGGGCGCCTTCGTCTCGCGCTGTCGCGCCGGGGGTGTCGCGTCCCTGCGGTCCTCGGGCTTGGGCTTGCGGCGGCGCGGCGCGGGCGTGTCATTCCAATCGACGGGCGTCGTGTCCCCCTTGGACGACCCCGGTTTTGCCTTGGGGCCGCGCTCTGGTTTGCCGGGCCGGAAGGGCGGCAGGTCCGGTGCCGCGTCAAGGCGGCGAAGCTTCTTGCTGCCCTCGATCGTCATCCCTGGACCGATAGTGTCGAGGAAACCGGGCACGCTGGCCTCGCGGATCTCGATATAGGACAGGTCATCGGCCACGCGGATCGCGCCGATATCGTCCTTGCTCAGCCCGCCCGCCTTGCAAACCATCGGCAGCAGGTGTCGGGGCGAGGCCGCCTGGTTGCGCCCTTCGGACAGCGAGAACCAGACGCTGGGGCCGAACGCGGCGCGCGGTTTCGGCTTGTCGGGCTTGCCCGGTTTGACGGGGCTCAAATCCTCGGGCGCGGAATGGCGCAGCTTGTACTGACGCAGGTAGGCGGCGGCGATCTGCTCGGGCGTGAAGCGTTCCAGCAGTTGGTCCACCGACGCGCGCTCGCCTTCGGTGATCTCCGCCTGCCAGTCATCGGCATCCAGCATGCGCACCTGATCCTGCGCATCCACCTCCGCCGCCGACGGCGCGGCGGTCCATTCCGCTGTCAGCTTGGCGAACTTCAGGATGCGCTCCGCCTTCTTGCGGGCCGAGGGCACGACGATCAGCGCGCTGACCCCCTTGCGTCCCGCGCGGCCGGTGCGGCCCGAGCGGTGCAAAAGCGTCTCGTGGCTGCTGGGCAGTTCGGCATGCACCACCAGGTCCAGCTTGGGCAGGTCGATGCCCCGTGCGGCCACATCGGTCGCCACGCAAACCCGCGCCCGCCCGTCGCGCATGGATTGCAGCGCGTTGGAGCGTTCGCTCTGCGTCAACTCCCCCGACAAGGCCACGACCGAAAATCCCCGGTTCGACAGCCGCGTCGTCAGCCGCGCGACCATGGCCCGCGTGTTGCAAAAGACGATGGCATTCGGGGCCTCGTAATAGCGCAGAACATTGATCACCGCGTTCTCGTTGTCATGCGCCGCCACCGTCATCGCGCGGTACGCGATATCCGAATGCTGCGCCTGTTCCCCGACGGTCGAGATCCGCTCGGCCTCCCGCTGGTAACTTTGCGCCAGCCTGGCAATGGCGGCGGGAACCGTGGCCGAGAACAACAGCGTCTGCCGCGCCTCCGGCGTTTGCTCCAGGATAAACTCCAGGTCCTCGCGAAAGCCGAGGTCCAGCATCTCGTCCGCCTCGTCCAGCACCGCTGCCCGTACCGCCGACAGGTCGATGGACCCGCGCATGATATGATCCCGCAACCGCCCGGGCGTGGCGACGACGATATGGGCGCCGCGTGCCAGCGTCCGCCGTTCATCCCGCATGTCCATGCCGCCGACGCAAGAGGCCAGCACCGCGCCCGCATCGGCGTAAAGCCAGCCAAGCTCGCGTTTGACCTGCATCGCAAGCTCGCGGGTCGGTGCCACGATCAACGCCAGGGGCGCGTCAGCCTGCTCGAAGGTATCCGCGTCACCCAGCAACGTGGAGGCGATCGCCAGCCCGAAACCGATCGTCTTGCCGGATCCTGTCTGCGCCGAGACCAACAGGTCACGGCCCTCCAGTTCAGGTTGGGTGACAGCCTGCTGGACAGGGGTCAGGACGTCATAGCCTTTACGGGCCAGCGCATTCGCAAGGGTGTGTTTCAAGGGCCTGGTGCTTTTCCTGGGAAAGACGTGTCAGCCGGGCGGCGCTTGGACCGCCGGCAAGTGCCCGGCAATACCCCCTCGGGACGTCTTTGTATAGGCACTAATCGACGATTGATGAATAGCTCTGCTCTTTGACGCACCGGTAGACCCACGTGGCGCATCCCGCCTTTCACATTCGCCGAAACATGCAGGTTCTTGCGGGGGGCAAAGAGCCGACATATGGCTTTCCATGAATTCGATAGGGGGTAAAATCCCCGCCTTGACGGGCGTGCCGGATCAGGTCCGGCCTTGGGGTGCCAATGATTTCCTGGATTGATGTGGGGCCATCTGTCCCGGCCTGCAATGAGACCGGGAGCGTGGCGGCCCAGTCTCAAGGGCCGCCAGTTTGACTCGGTTCGCTTACTTCGACTCGTCTTCGTCGCGGAACATGTCAGCCATGTCCATCTCGGGGTTGTTCTCGCACTCTTCTTTCAGCACGACCATCAGTTCCTCGTCCGACCCGGTCGCAGCAGCGCGCGCGGCAGCGCGGCCGCCGATGTCATCGTCGGGGTCGCCGAGTTCGTCCGTGGCGCTCGACGCGTCCGTGTCGGCTTCTTCGTCTGCACCGACCGCTTCGTCACGAATGTTCTCGCGGCCGCCCATGGTCTCGAATGCCTCCATTTGACCTGCGTCGTCCATCTCGCTGAATTCGGCGCAAGTCACCGCGTAGGCGGGTTGCGAAAGGGCAATGAAGAGGCCGAGGACCGAGGTGGTTTTCAGAAACGTGTTGCTCAAAGTCATGTAAAACTCCCATTCTTAGGTTTAACCGCCCCATGCACCATGCACTCAAAACGTAAACCTTCAGGCTCGAAACGCGCCGGGGTGTGAACATGTTCCGGCCACGTACCGCCGAATTCCGAATGTGCGATCCATCCTGTCGCGGCTCGTGCGGCGTCTTGAACGATTCGACCGCCTCATTTGAATTAAATTTTGCGTCGATTCGCTCAAATTGTGGCGTCACCGTTTCCGGATCGTGGATATTCGTCGTTTCTGAAGGCGATTGACGCTAGGTCAACAAACAGCCACGCGTTTGTTTCACCCAAGTCTCGACACAATCCGACCATGGTTGCCTTTCGTCCGATTTGGAAACGGCGATCTACCTTTGATTGTTTTTCGCGTCGGCGGAAAAAGGCCGAGCCCTTGTTTTTAGGGCTGTTGCGCGGATACCCGCCGAAGGGTGCGCGGAAACAATAACTAGAACGTGTTTTGCAGGCTGCCTTAATTCGCCGCTTCGTCGTGGTTTTTTGCAAATTGCTCGGACAGTTTTCTGACAAATTTCACTTTGTGGCGCACATCACATCTCGTAAAACGAACTCAGCCCAACTGGGGGGCGATGTCTGTAGGTCACGGGGGCGACCGCACGAAACGCATCATATTAGGTGCGGAAAGGTGCGATCGTCGGGCTGCTTTGGCAGCAGACTGGTAGCGAATGTATGCGGAGTGCGAAATCCGCGACGTTCCCGCGTGATATGCGGGTCTTTCCCTCCTGATAATCGAGGTCCGTGCAGGTTGCCCCTGGCCGTCACGTCGCTGGCTTTGGGAATGGTTTTGGTCTGGCGTCGCCGCATGTGCGGTGATGCCGAATGGAGAAGACGATGTCGAATTTTGATCCAAGCTCGGTCACTGGCCTGATTGGCCTGTGGGATTTTAAAAGTGGTGCTGAAAAGAAAGATACCGGCCTGGACGACGGTGTTGCCCAGAACGCGACACACGGCGATGGCAACGCCATCAACGTCAGCTTTTCCAACGACCAGCTGATCGTGGGCGCGGGGAGCAACTCGCACCCCACCGTGCTCGATGTCAAAGCCGACCCGTACTCCTCCGCGGATGACGAACAGTTCAACCTGGATCGTGGCACCATCGAGACGCAATTCACGCAGGACGCGCACTCGGGCAGCTCGGAAGACGTGATCCTGTCGCGCGGCGAAAAGAACATCGACAATCATGACGAGGGCTTCTTCGAAATCCGCGTCACCAACGATGGCAAGGTTCAGACCTACCACAACACCAACGACGGCGACGCGGTCGCCACCCTGTCCACCTCGAAGGACTTTTTTGAACCGGGCGACCTGGTCAACGTGAAATATTCCTTCGATGTCGATACAGGCGCCACTCTGACGGTCGAGAACCTGACAACCGGCAAGACCGAGACAATCGAGAGCGACGAGAAGGGCCTGACCTTCGACCTGACCGACAATGACGACGAGGAATTCAGCTTCGGCGCGCGCGAAGTGGACGACGGACATTACGACAAGGAATTCCAGGGCGCGATCGACTACGTGGCGCTCTACGAGGAATCCAAGGCAAGCCCCGATGGCGCTGTCGACGGCGAGGAGTTCGGCGAGGACATGGACCTCGGCTATGATGACTCCAACGCGCCCACCGACCAGGGCGGCGACAAGATCACCGATGGCGCCGACCTGATCTATGGCAATGGCGGCGACGACACGATCAACGGTGCTGGCGGCGATGACACCATCTATGGCGGCACCGGCGGCGAGAAGGGCTTCAACGGACCGCGCGAAAGCTTCAACTGGGACAAGGTCTCGGGCGCTCAGGCGGACAGCACCGTCACCCAGGACACCGGCAGTGTGGATGTGACCTATACCCGCATCGCGGATACGGGGAACCACGTAAGCGATGTCGACAACCACACCAACCTGAACACCGCCGGCATCGACACGGGCGGCGAGTCGATCGACACCGACAGCTCGCTGCTCTCGGAAACCGGCGGCAAGGGCAATACCGGCAAGTTCCAATGGGAGTTTTCGGAAGTTGTCGGAAACGTTGAATTCAACATCAATGACCTCGACGGTGACGGCCTTGTGACCGTGAAAGCCTACGACGCCGACAACAACCCGATCGAGGTTGTCCTGACCGGTGGCAAGGACATCAATATCACCGGCAACGTCGCCGACGCGGATGGCCCGTACCAGAACGTCAACGACCCCGACACGACCGTCAATGTCTCGATCGCGGGGCCGGTATCGCGCGTGGTGGTCGAGCATACGCAGAACGGCTACGACAATTCCGGCATCCACATCACCGACATGTATTTCGACACCGGCTATAGCCTGGGTGACGATGGCAACGACGTGATCACCGGCGGCGCCGGCGCGGACGAGATGTACGGCGAGGGCGGCGACGACACCTTCATCGTCTCCAGCGGTGCGGACGGCGACGGCGACAAGGTGGTCGGCGGCAACGGCCCGGATGACACCAAGGACAACGACACGCTGGACCTGCGCGGCGCGGGCCAGGTGACGATCGTCGACTCTGCCGACTCCAGCGATGCCGGCGCCCGGAAAGGCACCGTGACCTTCGAGGACGGCTCGGTGCTGGAATTCAGCCAGATCGAGACGATCCTGACTGATCCGCAGCGCGACGGTGTCGTCGACGGCGAGGAAACCGGCGAGGTCATGAACCCCGGCTACGACGACAGCAATGGCCCGACCGACGGCGGCGGCGATATCATCGACGGTCCCGACGGGCTGGATGACGTCATCGAGGGCAATGGCGGCGACGACACGATCAATGCCGGCCTGGGCGACGACACGGTCGACGGCGGCACCGGCGCGGACGTGATAGTCGGCGGTGCGGGTACAGACTCGATCACCGGCGGCCAGGGCGATGACGACATCGCCGTGGGCGGCAATGACAGCGCCTGGGGCGGCACCGGCGACGACGAGTTCACTGTCGACGCCACCGATCCGGCGGCAGATATCGACGCCACCATCGACGGCGGCTCGGACGGCACCGACGGCAACCCCGACGGCCCGGAAAACGGCAACGAGGGCGACATCCTGAACCTCGGCGACCAGACCGACGATCTGACCGTCACCCTGGAAGACGCCGATCCCGAGAACGGCACGGTCAACGGCCTAGATGCCGACGAAACGCCCGACATCACCTTCGAAGAGATCGAGCGGATCATCACCGGCAGCGGCAATGACACCATCGATGCCGAGGATGCCGACGGCCCGATCGACGTGGAAACCGGCGCAGGCGACGACAGCGTCGACGGCGGCAACGGCGACGACAAGATCGACACCGGCGACGGCAACGACACGGTCTATTCCGGCGACGGTTCGGACACGGTCGATGGCGGCCACGGGGACAACTACATCGACACATCGCTCAACAGCGGCCTGCCGCTGCCCGATGACGGCTTCCCGTCCTACGGTCCGTTCCCGGCCGTCCCGGCGGATGCCGATCCCAACGACGACCGCGATCTAGTCAATACCGGCAACGGCAACGACACGATCTATACCGGCGATGATAACGACACGATCAATGCCGGCGCGGGCGACAACTATGTCGACGGCGGCCTTGACGACGACGAGATCACCACGCTCTGGGGCGCCGACACCATCGTCGGCGGCGAAGGCGACGACACGATCTCGTCCGGCGCGGGCGACGACCTCATCTATGGCGGTCTCGACCCCAATGTCGTGCCCTTCGACCAGGTCAACATCCCCGACGCGCCCGATGGCGGCAGCTACGGCCCCGACCCGGACGAAAGCAACGGCAAGGATCTGATCAATGCCGGGGCTGGCAACGACACGGTCTATGGTCAGGACGATGACGACACCATCTTCGGTGGCGGCGGCAGCGACCTGCTCTATGGCGGTACCGACGACGACCTGATCTATGGCGAAAACGGCCGGGACACCATCTACGGTGGCCAGGGCGCAGACACCATGTACGGTGACGCCGGCTCGGACGAGTTCCGCTTCGATGCCCGCGAGGAAGCCTTCGGCGACGAAATCGACGGCGGCACCGAGGATGGCGACAACGACCCGACGACAGACAACGAGAACGACCAGCTTTACCTGCAAGGGATGGGCCGGTTCGAGATCGTCCAGAGCGACGGCGTCACCCCGCTGGACCTCACCACGCCGAACGACCCGGACGGCAACAGCTTTACCGGCCAGGTCAACTTCCTCGATGCCAGCGGCAATGTTGAAGGCACGCTGAAGTTCACCGAGATCGAGGACATCATTCCCTGCTTCACGCCGGGAACGGTCATCGCAACGCCGAAAGGTGAGCGTCTGGTCGAAGACCTGCGCGAAGGCGACAAGATCATCACCCGCGACAACGGTCTGCAAGAGATCCGTTGGGTGGGCCGCCGCGATCTGTCGGGGCAGGAACTGGTCAGCGCGCCGCACCTGCAGCCGGTCCTGATCCGTGCCGGTTCGCTGGGCCACGGCCTGCCGGAACGTGACATGATGGTCTCGCCGCAGCACCGCCTGCTGATCAACAACGAGAAGTCGGCGCTCTACTTCGAGGACCGCGAGGTTCTGGCAGCCGCCAAGCACCTCACCGGCATGGAAGGTGTGACCTCGGTCGAGGCCAGCTCCGTCAGCTACATCCACTTCATGTTCGACCAACACGAGGTGGTGCTGTCCAATGGCGCCTGGACCGAAAGCTTCCAGCCCGGCGACACGGTGCTCGACGCGATGGGCAACGACCAGCGCAACGAGATCTTCGAGCTCTTCCCCGAATTGTCGGAGGCAGAGGGCCTGAAGGCCTACACCGCCGCACGCCGGTCGCTGAAAAAGCACGAAGCCCGGCTTCTGGTCAAGTAACAGCTTTGCAGCCGACCGGTCCTTTCGGGGGCCGGTCACATGGAATCGGTTGCGGGGGCTGACTCGAGTTCCAGTAAACAATCCCGGCCATTGGTCGGGATTGTTTCGTTATGGCGCGGCACAGGAAAGCCGGGACAAAATCCTGGCGCTCTTTCCCGAAGTCGCCATGCCGGCGGGACTGGAAAGCTACCAGGCGGCCCGCCTGTCGCTCAAGCCGCACGAGGCGAAGCTGCTGGTCGAACAGTCCCTGCGCTAAAGCGTTTCGCGGTGAACCTGACGTGCAGCTTATCGCGAAATGCAGCAGAACAGCCAATCGTTGCACGCGTTTCGCCTTTCGCGGATGGCTCAGGTCAAAGGCGAAACGCTTTAGCCTTTCGCCGCCCGCCAGTCCGCCCAGGCTTCGGGCGTATCCAGATCCAGCGTGGCCCTGGTCCCGCCAAGGCGACAGGGCCGTATCTTTTCCGGCCCGATCACTTCCCGCGCGCCGGTATCGCCGCTCAATGTGACCAGCGCCGGCAATAGCCGGGCGGGCAGGAGGGTCGGATGCCCGAAACGCCCCTCCGCGTCCGTGGCGCGGATCACGTCGCCGGGATGGTCCGCGTGCAGTGCCGCCACCGCGCGCATGTCATCCGCATCCAGGTCGGGCATGTCGGGCAGTACGATCATCAGCCCGCTCATGTCCCGTTCCATGGCCCAGCCCGCCGCCACGCGCAGCGACGCACTGAGGCCGCTGGCAGCATCGGGGACTGGCCGCCTCTCCAGTCCCGCGTTCGCCGCGACGTCAAGGCTGGTAGCGCGCGCCCCGGAGACGGTGGGCAGGGTAACAAGAACAGGTAAACCGAGGCTTAAGGCCCGCCGGGTTTGCCGCAGCAAAATCGGCACAGCGTCGACTTCCTCCAACAGCTTGTCGCGCCCCCGCATCCGCGAGGACGCGCCCGCTGCGGGCAGAACGATCCCCAGTGTCACCGCTGCCAAACCCCTAGCAATTGATCCCGTCTTACCCTCGCATCCGGGTCATGTCGGGGTCAAACAGATGCTCGGTCAACAGCTTTGCGGCGCACATCTCGCCCAGGATCTCGATCTCGGCCTCCAGCCCCGGCTTGGCGTTTTCAGCGGGGATCAGCGCCAGGGCGATGGATTTCTCCGCGTGGTGCGAATAGCCGCCCGAGGTGCAGAACCCCTGCACACTGCCGTCGATCCAGACAGGCTCGTAGCCGTTCACATCCGCATCCGTCGCATCCACCTCGAACGCGACCAGCGCCCGCTTCGCGCCTTCGGCCCGCTCTGTCTCGGCCGCCGCACGCCCGATGAAATCGGCGTTTTTCCCGAAGCTGATGAAGCGGTCCATGCCCGTCTCGCCCGGCGTGTAATCCGGCGAAAACTCCGACAGCCAGGACCCAAAGAACCGATCGAGCCGCAGCGACATCATCGCCCGCATCCCGAAGGGCTTCAGGTCGAAGTCTTTGCCTTTACTCCACAACTCGTCCCAAAGCGCCCGTTGCGCCATCGGATCGCAATAGATCTCGAAACCGAGGTCGCCGGTATAGCTGACCCGCTGCACCAGGCAGTCGACCATGCCCACGGAAATATGCCGCAGATCCATGAACGCCATGTCGGAAATATCCGCCCGCGTGCAGGCCGCAAGCAGATCCCGCGATTTCGGGCCCGCGATCTGAAACCCGTTCAGGCGGTCCGAGATATTCTCGACCGTCACGCCCGTTTCCGCGTTCTGCTCGAACCAGCGCATGTGATAGGCCTGTGCGCCGTAGGACGCGGTCAGCTGGAACGCCTCGTCCGACAGGCAGGACACCGTGAAATCCCCGATCAACCGCCCCGCATGCGACAGCATCGGCGTCAGGCTGATGCGTCCCGGCTTCGGGATGCGCCCCGCCATGATACGGTCCAGCCAGTCACGCGCGCCGGGGCCGGTCACCAGGTATTTGCCAAAGTTGTGAACCTCATTGATTCCAACGCCTTGCCGGACGGCCTTCACCTCGCGCGCCGTGGCGTCCCATGCGTTCGAGCGGCGGAAACTGGGCGTCTCGAATCGAGGCTCGTCGCCTTGGGCGAAATAGTTCACGACCTCCAGCCCGAACTGGTGCCCCCAGACCGCGCCCATACCGTCAAAGATGTCGTACATCGGCGTCGTGCGGAAGGGGCGCGCGGCGGGCAGTTCCTCGTTCGGATAACTGACGGAAAACCGCTTCTGATAGTTCTCGATCACCTTGGGCAGGGTATAACCGGGCGTGATCCAGTCGCCATATCGGGCCACGTCCATCGCGCTCACGTCGCGCTCGCATTCCCCCTCGACCATCCACTGCGCCAGCATCAGGCCCACACCGCCGCCCTGGCTGAACCCGGCCATCACGCCACAGGCCGACCAGTAGTTGCGCAGGCCCGGCACAGGCCCCACCAGCGGGTTGCCATCGGGGGCAAAGGTGAACGGCCCGTGAATGACCGACTTTACCCCGGCGCGTTCCAGCGCGGGGAATCGTTTGTACGCGAAATCAATGGATTGCTCGATCTTGTCAAAGTCATCGGGCAGCAGCTCGTGCCCGAATTCCCACGGCGTGCCGTCCACCGCCCAGGCGCGGCAGGGCTGCTCGTAGAACCCGATGCACAGGCCACGCCCTTCCTGCCGCAGGTAGCTTTCACCTGCCGGGTCCATGACATGCGGGTGCTCGCCCCCCGCGTCGATGATCGCGGCAATCTCGGGCACTTCCTCGGTCACGAGGTACTGGTGCTCCATCGGGTAGATCGGCACATAGACCCCCGCCATGGCGCCCACTTCGCGCGCCCAGAGGCCCGCTGCGTTGACGATGTGCTCGGCCAGGATCGTGCCCTTGTCGGTCACCACTTCCCACGTGCCGTCCGGTTTCGGTTTTGTTTCCAGAACCTTGCAATGCGTCTCGATGGTGGCGCCGCCCATCCGCGCGGCCTTGGCATAGGCGTGGGTGGTGCCCGACGGGTCAAGGTGACCGTCCAATGGATCGTAGAGCGCGCCGATGATACCGTCGGTGTTGGTGACGGGGGCGATCTTGCGGATTTCCTCGGGCCCGACCAGCTCCGTCTCGAGCCCCATGTAGCGGTGCTTGGCCCGTTCCGCCAACAGCATGTCAAACCGGTCGCGGTTGTCGGCAAGGGTAACACCGCCCACGTGGTGCAACCCGCAGGACATGCCGGTGATTTCCTCCAACTCCTTGTAAAGCTTGATCGTGTAGCCCTGAAGCGCCGCCATGTTGGTGTCGCCGTTCAGCGTGTGAAAGCCCCCCGCGGCGTGCCACGTGGACCCCGAGGTCAGGTCCGAGCGCTCGATCAGCATCACGTCCGACCAGCCCAGTTTCGTCAGGTGGTAAAGCACGCTGCATCCGACAACGCCGCCGCCGATCACGGCCACTCGGGTGGTGGTTTTCATGGGGTGTTCCTTTCGGTCTGCCGTTGCGTCCAGACTGTCTGATTGCGGACGGGTGGCATGTCCGTTTGCGACAGGTATTGTCGCTAAAGACGGGTCGGGCGATTGTGCGAAGCAGGGTGAATGCGTCACCGCGCATTTCCGCCCGCTGCCGCAAACCGTAACCCCTTGTCGGAAACGGCATGACAAAAAGCCATCACACGACCGATGATGTCGGGAACCGACAAACGCGGGCCGTCCCGGTGGGGCAGTGTGCCGCCAAACAGTCAGATAGGAAGACGAGATGAAGACTCATGCACAGGCCGTTGTCATCGGAGGGGGCGTCATCGGATGCTCGGTGCTCTACCACCTGACAAAGCTTGGATGGACAGACGTGGTGCTGCTGGAGCGCGACGAACTTACCTCCGGCTCCACCTGGCACGCGGCGGCCAACATCCACGGCCTTCACGACAGCGCCAATATCAGCCGGCTTCAGCACTACACGATGAACCTCTACAACAGTCTTGAGGAGGAAACCGGCCAAAGCTGCGGCGTCTTCCAGCCCGGCTCGCTCTACCTCGCGCAGACCGAAAACCGCGAGCACCAGCTGAAGCTTCAGGCCGCCAAGGCCGAACTCTACGGCATGAACTTCTACGAGATCACCCGCGAAGAGGCCGAGGAAAAGCACCCGCTGGTCAATTTCGACGGCATCCGCTGCATCATGTGGGAGCCTGACGGCGGCAACGTGGACCCGTCCGGCGTGACCAACGCCTATGCCGTGGGCGCCCGCCAGCGCGGCGCGGAAATTCACCGTTTCACGCCGGTCACGGCCACCACGCAGAAGCCCGACGGTACCTGGATCGTCGAGACGCCCAAGGGCAATATCGAAACCGAATGGGTCATCAACTGCGCCGGTCTCTGGGGCCGCGAAGTGGCCAAGATGGCGGGCATCGAGGTGCCGCTACAACCGACCGAGCACCAGTATTTCGTGACTGAAACCATCGCGGATATCGACGGCATGGACCGCCGCCTGCCGTCGGTCGCCGACCGCGACGGCGAATACTACCTGCGGCAAGAGGGCAAGGGCCTGCTGATCGGCGCTTACGAGCGTGACATGCGCTTCTGGGCCGAGGATGGCACGCCGCTCGATTTTGCGCATGACCTTTTCCCCGACGACCTGGAACGCATCATGGAAAACGTGATGCGCGCGATGGACCGCGTGCCGGTCGCCGCCGAGGCCGGGATCAAGCGGGTCATCAACGGCCCGATGATCTGGTCGCCCGACAGCAACGTGATCCTTGGCCCCGTGCCGGAGCTCAAGAACTACTTCATGGTCGGCGGCATCATTCCCGGGTTCAGCCAATCCGCCGGCATGGGCCTGATGGTCAGCCAGTGGATCGTCGAGGGCGAGATGAAATACGACATGTTCGCCTGGGACATCGCGCGCTTCGGCCTCTGGGCCAACGACCGCAAGTTCGTCAAGGCGAAGGTCGAGGATGTCTATGCCCACCGCTTCGCCATCCATTACCCCAACGAGGAACGCGCCGCGGGCCGCCCCCTGCGCACGCGCCCCGTCTATGAAATGCAGAAAGAAATGGGCGCGGTCTTTGGCCTGAACTACGGCTGGGAACACCCGCAATGGTTCGCCGATGAACCCGGCACGAAAGACACCAACGGTTTCATCCGCCAGAACTGGTGGGCACCCGTGGGCGAGGAATGCAAGATGCTGCGGGACCGGGCGGGTATCATCGATATCTCCAACTTCGCCAAGTACCACGTCAAGGGGCCGGGGGCCGAGGATTGGCTGAATGCCGTGTTCGCCAACCGGATGCCCAAATCCGTGGGCCGGTCGTGCCTGACGCCGCTGATCGGCGTGCGCGGCGGCATCGCGGGCGACGCCACGGTGACGCGCGTGGCCGAGGATGAATTCTGGGTCGTCTCCTCGGGTATGGCCGAACGCTATCACAAGCGGTTCTTCGACATGGTCCCGCTGCCCGAGGGCACCACCTTCGAAACCAAGACCGAGGCCATGTGCGGCTTCAACGTCGCCGGGCCGAAATCGCGCGAGATGCTGCAACGCCTGACCAACGAAAGCCTCGCTACCGAGGATTTCCCCTTCATGCGCTCCAAGATGATCGACATCGCGGGCGTCGAATGCCTCGCCCTGCGGGTCAGTTTCACCGGCGATCTGGGGTGGGAGCTGCACTGCAAGACCGAGGACCAGGAGAAGCTCTACAAGGCCCTTCTGGAAGCGGGCAAGGAATTCGGCGCAGGCCCCGTGGGCGCGCGCGCGCTCATGTCCATGCGGGTCGAAAAGGGCTATGGCTCGTGGAGCCGCGAATACTCGCCCGAATACTTCCCGCACGAGGTCGGCTTTGCGCCGCTCTGCAAAATGGACAAGGACTTCCTCAACAAGGCCGCGGCGGAAAAGGCCATGGCCGAGCCCACGCGCGAGGAACTGGTGCTGATCCATATCGACGAGGAAGACGTCACCGCCTCCAACGCCGACGCCACGGGTGGCGAGCCAATCCGCGATGCTAATGGCACCCCCGTTGGCCGCGTCACCTCGGGCACCTATGGCTACACCGTCGGCATGAGCCTCGCCCTGGGTTACGTCAAGTCCGGCACGGTCAAACCCGGCGATGACGTTCAGGTCATGGTGCTGGGCCGCCCGCACAAGGCGCGCATCCTGCACGAGCCGCCATTTGACCCCAAGGGCGAAAAGCTGCGCTCCTGAGTCAAGTATCGTCTACGCCGGTCAGGGGTATTGAATCCCTGACTGGGCGCAGGCGGCTCACGCCGATATCGGTATGGCGAAAGAACTGGTTCGGACGCCATGCGTATCGGTTTGACGGTTTTTTGAACGCGCTCCGCTCGGTTCTTTCCGCACCGGGGCCGGCAGTGCGCGTTGTCGCGGTGCCGAGCCTGGTGCGACCTCGAAGGGCGGTTTACCTACAGCGTAGGAAAGCGTGGGTTGTCACCCCCCCTACGCCTGTGAGGCCTCGAACCGCTCATGTGCCCGGGCAACCACGTCCCGATCCAGGCTCAGGCCCAGCCCCGGTTTGCCTTCCAGCGCCAGCTGTCCCTTGACGGGGGCCACCTCCGGGCCCTCCAGCACGTTATCTTCCAGTAACTGCCACATGATCTGGTTGCCATCGTCGAGGTTCGGAATTGCGCGGCCCACGTGATGCTCGGCCACGGTGGTGATGCCGGTGGTCATCGAGGAATGGATGCAGATCTTCAGCCCCGCCGCCTCGGCAATCGCGGCGGCCTGCATCATCGGGCGCAAGCCGCCGATCTCGCGTGGGCCGACCGCGATCATGTGCGCATGTCCGCCGCTGGTCGCACGGTACACCTCGTTCAGCGTGAAAACCGACTGGTCCGCGCCGATGGCGATCGGGCTTTGCCGCGCGACCTGTCCCAGCGCCTCCAGCGCGGTCGAGGGCGTGGGCTGCTCGATATACTCGATGTCGAACTCGGCAAGCCGGGTAATCATCCGCAGCGCCAGCGCCGGATCCCACGCCTCGTTCGCGTCCAGCCGCAGGCGCGTGTCGCCGATGGCCGCGCGCACCGCCCGCGTGGCGGCGATATCGCGCTCCGGCTCAATCCCGACCTTGAGATAGATAACCGGATGGCCCGCCGCCACCGCGGCCCGGGCATCGGCGGCCAGCTCCTCGACCGTCTCGCCCTGCAGGAAATGGAAGTACCCCACGTCGGCGCGCACCGCGCCGCCCAGCAGGTCCCACACCGGGCGGTCCGTGGCCTGTCCCTGCAAGTCCAGCGCGGCCATGTCGAACCCGCTCATCAGCTGGTTGGCGTAGCGGGGCATGTTGCCGCCAAAGGCCAGGAAATTGGCGCGGTACGCCTCGGCCATGATCTGCCGGGTCTCGAAAACCGTGCGGCCGATGAAATGCCGCGCCAGCTTGCGCAAGACCATCGCCTGTGCCGCGGCATCGGGCGCGGTCGTGGTCTCGCCCACGCCAACCGCGCCGTCCTCTCCGATCAGTTCGACAAGGTTGACGTGAAACCGCGTCTCGACGCCCTGCGACCAGACATAAAGGCGCTTCAGCGGCAGCGCCAACGGGGTGACGCGGATATCCGTGATCAGCATGTCGTGTCCTTACGGCAGGGCAGGTGCGGCGCAGTCTTGCCCACCTATCTGTCGGCTGTCCAGTGCCCGAGACCGGGCGCCGCCAGCATTCCCGACCGCCGTTGCCGGGTCTCAGACGCGAGGGCAGGGTCCGCGCGTCAGCCGCGCCGCCGCCGGTTGCGTCGCGTTGGCTGGGGCGTGTCGCCGCTGTTGTCCTCGGTGCCGTCCACCGCCGAGGAAAACGGCCCCAGCGCATTGGTGATCTGGTCCAGCGTCGGGCGGTCGCCACGCGGCCGCGTCTCAAGCGCCTCGCGCATTTTCGACAGGTGTTCGGGCATGGTGCCGCAGCAGCCGCCGATAATCGTCGCACCGGCATCACGCGCCAGCACGGCGTAGTCGGCCATCAGGTCGGGCGTGCCATTGTAATGGATATGCCCGTCCACGTATTTCGGGATGCCCGCGTTGCCCTTGGCCACGATCGCACGCTCGGTGCCTTGTGCCACGAATCCCAGCACGGTGCGCATCAGGTCCGACGCGCCGACGCCGCAATTCGCGCCAAAGGCCAGCGGTTTGTGATCCAGTTTTTCCACCATCACCGCCATGTCGGCCGAGGTCAGGCCCATCATCGTGCGCCCGGCGGTGTCGAAACTCATCGTGCCGCACCACGGCATGTCGGCCAGCTTGAACGCCTCGGCGGCGGCCTTGTATTCCTCGGGGGCGCTGATCGTCTCCAGCCACAGCACGTCCGCGCCGCCTTCCTTCAGCCCCTCGGCTTGCTCGTGAAAGATTTCCACCGCCAGCTCGTGGGTCAGGCTGCCCATCGGTGCCATGATCTCGCCGGTGGGGCCGACGGACCCGGCCACAACCACGGGGCGGTCGCGACGGTCGGCCACCTCGCGCCCTATCTCCGCCGAGATCCGGCTCAGTTCACGCGCCCGCTTCTGCGCGCCGTGCAGCTTCAGCCGCGCGGCATTGCCGCCGAACGAGTTCGTCAGGAACAGGTCGCTGCCCGCGTCCACGGCCATGGCGTACAGCTTCTCGATCCGGTCCGGATGCTCGACATTCCACATTTCCGGCGCGTCGCCCGAACTCAGCCCCATGTTGAAGAGGTTGGTGCCCGTGGCTCCGTCCGCGAGGATCCAGTCCCGCTCGGCCATCATTTTGCTCAATGCGTTGGTCATGCGCAGCCCTTTGCGATGTTGGTCAGGAAATCTCATACATTCCGCGCGCGCGCAAACCCATAATCGTCATCATCTTCCTGAACCGGGGTATCATCCGCCGCCGTGGCACCGCGCTCACCTGCGCGTGCGGCGGGGCGGCGGATCGCCAGCCACAGGTCCAGCAGGCCCAGCCACAGCCCGATTCGGCTTCGGGCCAGCGCATAGCGGGGCACACGCCGGGCGGCAAAGCTGCTCTTGAATTGCGCCAGGCCCGACGCGGGCGCGAAGCGCTCCGCCAACTTTGCCAGTGGGCCGTGCGCCGGGGGCAGGGCGGCCAGCGACAGATGGGCGATCCCCGCCTGCCGGGCTTCGGCCACGGCCGTGGCGACCAGGGCATGCATCGTTCCTTCCGGTGCGCCATCGCCCGCCCGCATCAGGTCCAGACACCAGTCGCGTCGCCCGATGTGAAAGCTGGCGAACCCGACGACGCGGCCGTCGAGGCGGGCCAGAAACACCGCCTGATGGCTCAAGTACCCCGGGCAGAACCGGCCCATGGTCATGCCCCGCGCCGTGCCTTGCCGCGCCTGCCACGCGGCATCTATGTCACGCAGAGCGCCCCAGGGCAGGATTGTTTCCCGCGCCACCGTCACGCCGGACTGCGCAGCGCGGCGCAGCTTGCGCCTGAGCTGGCGAAAGGCGCTGCCCTCGGTGCTGAAATCGGTCGGGCGCAGGACCATGTCGTCGGCCACGTGCAGCGCATGCCAGCACTGCCGTCGCGCGGTCGCGGCGAGCCGCGCGTCGGCCTTGTAGACCAGCGGGATCAGCGATTCGCGCGTGGCATGGCCCTGCATCAGCGCCAGCGCGTTGCGCGGCCCCGCCGCGCCGGGCGCGGACAGTGGGCCGAAGAGCATACACAGCGTCTGCCCGGGCCGGATCACCGGCAGGCGCAGCGTGCCCAGCGCCAGCACTTCCGCGCCGCTCTGGCGGCACAGACCCGCTTCGGCCTGCGCCGGCCCGGCAAGGTCGCTTTCATGCAGTGACCGCTTGATCGTGCCGGGGCGCATGCCGTCGGGCAGGGGCCGGATCAGCAAGATCCCGGCCAGCACCGCGGGCAGGGCGTAATAGACCAGCCGGAACCCCACGATGGCGCATAAAAGCTCGGTATCGGGCACCTGCGGCAACAAGGCGACCAGCACCAGCTCGAACGGCCCCAGCCCGCCCGGCGTCCCGCTCAGAAGCGCCGCGCCAAGCGCGATCATGTAAACCGGCACGAGCGCGCCCGCAGACATCGCGACCGTCTCGGGCAGCAGGCACCACAGCGCGATCCCTGCAAAAACCGTGTCGATCAGCGTCAGCCCCGCGATGGCTCCCAGCGCACAAAGGCTCGGCATCCGCAAGGTGAGGGCCCGCAGGTGGATGCGGGGGTGAAGAAATACGAGTATCGCGCGGACACCAAACAGCAAAAGCAGGAACAGGGGCAGGACGGCCGGCAGCAGGTCCGACGGCGACAGCAGCGTGGCAAGGCCCAGCGCGAAACTCAGCCCGATCAGGAAGGTCACCGCCAGGCCGGTGGCCAGTTTCAAAGCCTGCACGAGGCTCAGTCCCGGCAGCAAACGCCAGCGCACCAGCGCGCCCGAGATCACGCCCATCCCCACGGTCTGCCCGATCGCGATGGCCGCCGCTCCGCTCAGCCGCGCCTGTCGCGCGGGGATATCGGTGCGCAGGTGCTTGTGCAGGATCACGTCATACTGGCCCAGCGCGGCAAAGCTGACGGCAGTGGCCGGTACCGCGCCCGCCCATTGCCAGGCCGACAGCTGCGCCATGACCTCGCCCAACCCGGCAAAAGCGCCCTCGTCGACCTGCCGCATCAGGACCCAGATGCAAACCAAGCCAAAACATAACGGCAGGGCAAGACGCACCCAGCCCGCCGCGCCCGGCCACGCGACGCGCAACACCCGTGATGACATGCAGCACCGTCCTTCCCTAGACCATATCGGCCCAAGGCTAGAGGCACGGCGTTACCGGCGGCTTAACAGATCAAATTGTCGAAAGATTACCGGGGGCAAATCGCCCCCGCGCACCTGTAGGGTGGGTGAAAACCCACGCGCCCTCAAGTTTCCTTCATCAGCTGTTCCTGCGCCACGCGCAGCAACTCGTCCATCTTCGAGCGGATCGTGTCCGCGTCCGCCATGTCGCCCAGGTCGCCCGCGACCTTGCGCACCACGTCCTCGTGCCCGGCTTCCTCGAAATCCGACAGCACGACCTCTTTCGCATAGGCGTCCGCATCTTCACCGGTCTTGCCCAGGATCTCCGCCGCCCACAGGCCCAACAGCTTGTTGCGCCGCGCCTCGGCCTTGAATTTCATTTCCTCGTCGTGGGCATACTTGTTCTCAAATGCGGTTTCACGATCGTCGAAGGTGCTCATCAGGCTCTCCCCGGGCAGGTATTTCGGTCTTCCCAGATATGGCCGCAAGCCCGCGAGGACGCAAGTCCATAAGGCCGCCTTGCCCCATTTCGCCGCATAGACTATGAGAACGCCACACGCCGCGAGTCCCTTACCGCGGCCCC
This sequence comes from Roseovarius sp. SK2, assembly GCF_028807495.1. Classification (NCBI taxonomy): domain Bacteria; kingdom Pseudomonadati; phylum Pseudomonadota; class Alphaproteobacteria; order Rhodobacterales; family Roseobacteraceae; genus Roseovarius; species Roseovarius sp. SK2. The sequence goes on along the minus strand of NZ_JARAMK010000001.1, from coordinate 259,167 downwards.
AGATGAAAGAGAGCCCATGGCGCGGCGCAAGAAAATCTACGAAGGCAAGGCGAAAACCCTGTTCGAGGGCCCCGAACCGGGCACCATCGTGCAGTATTTCAAGGACGACGCCACCGCTTTCAACGCGGAAAAGAAGGACGTCATCGAAGGCAAGGGCGTGCTGAACAACATGCTCAGCGAATACTTCATGACGGGCCTCACGAATGTCGGCATCCCCAACCACTTCATGAAGCGGATCAACATGCGCGAACAACTTGTCCGCGCCTGCGAGATCATTCCGCTGGAAGTGATCGTGCGCAACTATGCCGCCGGGTCGATGGCCAAGCGGCTGGGCATGGACGAGGGCACGCAGTTGCCGCGCCCGATCGTGGAATACTGCCTGAAGGACGACGCCCTGGGTGATCCGCTGGTCACCGAGGAGCATATCGCCGCCTTCGGCTGGGCCACGCAGCAGGACATGGACGACATCCTGTCGCTCGCCCTGCGCGTCAACGACTTCCTCGCCGGGGTGATGTACGGCGTCGGAATCAAGCTGGTGGATTTCAAGATCGAGATCGGCCGCGTCTATGACGGTGATTTCATGCGTCTGATCGTGGCCGACGAGATCTCGCCCGACAGCTGCCGCCTGTGGGACATCGAGACCGGCCAGAAGCTCGACAAGGACGTGTTCCGCCGCGACCTTGGCAGCCTCACCGACGCCTATACCGAGGTCGCCAAGCGCCTGGGCGTCATGCCCAAGACCAACCCACCGGTGACCAAACCGACGCTGATCAACTAGGGGATCCGATCACATGAAAGCACGCGTACACGTCATGCTGAAAAACGGGGTGCTCGACCCGCAGGGCGAGGCCGTGCGTCACGCGCTGGGGTCGCTGGGCTTCGACGGGGTCGAGGGCGTGCGCCAGGGCAAGATCATCGAGCTGGACCTGACCGAGACCGATCCGGGCAAGGCCAGGGAGACCGTCACGGCCATGTGCGAAAAGCTGCTGGCGAACACCGTGATCGAATCCTATTCGGTGGAGATCGCCTGATGCACGCCGCCGTCATCGTCTTTCCCGGCTCCAACTGCGACCGTGACATGAAGGTCGCGTTCGAGAACGCGGGCGCAAAGGTCTCGATGGTCTGGCACAAGGACACCGAGATGCCGGCCGGGGTCGACGTGATCGGCGTACCGGGCGGCTTTTCCTTCGGCGACTACCTGCGCTGCGGCGCGATTGCCGCCAACTCGCCCATCTGCCAGTCGGTCAAGGCTCACGCGGACAAGGGCGGTTACGTGCTGGGCATCTGCAACGGCTTCCAGGTGCTTACGGAAACCGGCCTTCTGCCGGGCGTACTGCTGCGTAACTCGGGCCTGAAATATGTCTGCAAAGCCCTTGATCTGAAAGTGGAAACCTCGAATTCTGCCTACACGTCGGGCTACAACGCGGGCACCACGATCACGATTCCCATCGCGCATCACGACGGCAACTACTACGCCGATGACGACACGCTTGCGCGGCTCAATGACGAAGACCGCGTTGCCTTCCGCTACGTGGAAAACCCGAACGGCTCGCAGCAGGACATCGCCGGCATCCTGTCGGAAAACCGCCGCGTGCTGGGCATGATGCCCCATCCCGAGCGCATGGCCGAGGAAACCCACGGCAATACCGAAGGCGCGACGCTCTTCACCAGCCTTGTCGGCAGCCTGGAAACCGCCTGATCCGCGCCCCGGCGGCAAACCGCCGGGGGCCACTATGGGCGGCTCTTGTTCCGCCCCCGGCGACGGCGTAATCTGAAGCATGGCCAGGGGGTTCTTCTCAAGCGAGGACAGGAACGGGCGCACGCTGGGCTGGCGGGCGCGGCTGGCGCTTTTGACGCTGGTGGCGCTGGCCATCGGGGTCGTCGCCGTCACCAACAGCCTTCTGACCGACCGCTTTACCGAAAACACCCGCAACCGGGCCGAACTGCGCTTGGCGCTCTATTCCGGCAACCTGCTGTCCGAATTGCGCCAGAACGCCATCGTGCCACAACTTCTGGCGCGCGACCCCGCGCTGATCAGCGCGCTTGACGCGGGTAATTTCACCCAGTCTTCCCAACGCCTTATCACCTTCAACGAAGAGATCGAGGCTGCCTCGCTCACGCTTCTGGACGCCGACGGCCGGGTCGTGGCCGCCACCGACCGCGCCCGCATCGGACAGACCGCCCGCGACGCGCCCTATTTCGTCGACACCCTGCGCAGCCGCGATAACGTCTTCACCATCGTGCAGGACGAAACCGGCGCCTTCCGCTTCTTCTATTCGCGCCGCGTGGACAGCAACCAGACGCTGGCCGGCATGATCGTCGTCGAGATCAACCTGCAGAAATTCGAACGCGCCTGGGCCGGCATTTCCGATGCCGTGCTGGTCACCGACTCGCAGGGCCGCATCATCCTGGCGACAGAGCCGCGCTGGCGCGGCCTGACCGAGGAGGCCGCGCTCACCCGCGAGCCGCCCAGTTCCGCCATCTTCCGCGCCATCCAGGCCACCACCGACTGGTCCAGCCTGCCGCCCGACGCCTATGTCGAAGGCGAGGCGGTGATGCGGGTGCAGGGCAGGGTGGCCTTCCGCGGCTGGCGCATCGCGTCCTTCACCACCTACGCCTCGGTGCGCGACAAGGTGAACGGCGTCTTGGCGCTGGAAATCATGATCTTCGCCATCCTGCTGGCGCTGGCCTTCTATTTCCTCAACCGCAAGACGGCGGCGCGGGCCTCCCTCTTCCAGCGCGAGTCGGCGGAGCTTCGCGCATTGAACGCGCGCCTGCAGCGGGAAATCGCCGAACGCCAAAGGGTGCAAGAGAACCTCGCGGTGGCCGAACAGACGCTTCAGCAAAGCTCCAAGCTGGCCGTCCTGGGCGAGATGTCGGCGGCCGTCAGCCACGAGCTGAACCAGCCACTTGCGGCGATGAAAACCTACCTTGCCGGCGCCCGTCTTCTGCTGTCGCGCAACCGCCCAGACGAGGCCGTCAGCTCGTTCCAGCGCATCGACGACCTGATCGAGCGGATGGGCGCGATCACCAAGCAGCTGAAATCCTACGCGCGCCAGGACGGCAACCGCTTTCAGCCTGTAAACATGGGCGATGCGATCTATTCGGCGCTGGCGTTGATGGAACCACAGCTGCGCGAGCGGAAGGTCGACATCACCCGCACCTTGCCCGAGGATGCGGTCTGGGTCATGGGCGACCGGGTGCGCATCGAACAGGTCATCATCAACCTTCTGCGCAACGCCATGGACGCCACGCAAAACGAGGCCGAGGCGCGTATCGACATACTTCTGGCCGCGGGCGAGACGGCCGTTCTCACCGTGCGCGACAACGGCTCGGGCATCGCCGATATCGACAACCTGTTCGAGCCTTTCTATACCACCAAGCAGCCCGGCGACGGTGTCGGCTTGGGACTTGCCATTTCCTCGGGTATCGTTAACGACCTCGGCGGCCGTCTGACGGCGCGCAACGCCGCCAACGGGGGGGCTGTATTCGAAATGCAGCTGCCCATATTGACCGAAGACGCCCAACCGGACGCGACAAGAGCAGCGGAGTAAAAGGACATGCCGACCGCCATGAAAATCGCCATCATCGACGACGAAAAGGATATGCGCCAGTCGATCAGCCAATGGCTGGCCCTGTCGGGATACGACACCGAGGCGTTCCCCTCCGCGGAAGAGGCGCTCAAGGTGCTGGGGCCGGATTATCCCGGCATCGTCGTCACCGACATCAAGATGCCCGGCATGGACGGGATGCAGTTCCTGAAGAAGCTGATGGGCAGCGACAGCTCTCTGCCCGTGATCATGATCACCGGCCACGGCGACGTGCCCATGGCGGTCGAGGCGATGCGGGTCGGGGCTTATGACTTCCTCGAAAAGCCATTCAATCCCGACCGGATGAACGAGCTGGCCAAACGCGCCACGAACGCTCGCCGCATGGTGCTAGACAGCCGCGCGTTGCGGCGCGAGCTTTCCGATGGCGGTCAGCTGATGAAGAAACTCATCGGCGCCTCGCCGGTGATGGAGCGCCTCAAGGAAGACATCCTCGACCTCGGGCAGGCCGACGGCCATGTCCTGATCGAGGGCGAGACCGGCACCGGCAAGACCCTCGTGGCCCACGCCCTGCACGCCGTTGGCGCCCGCGCGGGCAAGAAATTCGTCCTTATCTCCTGCTCGGGCATCGAGGAAGACGCCCTGATGAAGCGCCTCTTCGGCCCGATGCAGCCCGAGGACACGCGCCTGCCTGCGGTGGAAGAGGCTCGCGGCGGTACGCTCGTGCTGGAAGATATCGAGAAACTCAGCGATGCCGCGCAGGCCAAGCTGCTGTCCTTCGTCAACGAGGAAGGCACCCCGCCGGAAACCCGGGTCGTGGCGATCTCCAACATGCAGGAACAGGACCGCACCTGCGAGGATGCGCTGCGCTCGGACCTGTTCTATCGCCTCGGCGCGCTGCGTATCACGGTGCCGCCCCTGCGCCAGCGCGGTGAGGATATCCTGACGCTCTTCACCCGCTTCTCGGATGCCTTCGCCGATGATTACGGCTGCGAGGCGCCACAGGTCTCCGCCCAGGAAGCCGCGCAACTCTTGCAGGCCCCGTGGCCCGGCAACGTGCGCCAGCTGATCAACATCGCCGAACGCGCCGTGCTGCAATCGCGCCGCGGCTCGGGCACCATCGCCTCGCTGCTGATGTCCGACCATCAGGACATGCAGCCGGTGATGACGACCGAGGGCAAGCCGCTCAAGGAATATGTCGAGGCGTTCGAGCGCATGCTGATCGACAACACCATGCGCCGCCACAAGGGCTCGATCGCCTCGGTGATGGACGAGCTTTGCTTGCCGCGCCGCACCCTGAACGAGAAGATGGCAAAATACGGCCTGCAACGCTCGGACTACCTCTAACCGGCTGGAACCGGGTCAAAGCCCGCGCGTTTCTCCTGCGACACACAAAGGAGAGCAGCATGACCCGTACAGCAATCATCACCGGCGCCGGCTCGGGCATCGGCGCCGCCACCGCCAAACGCTTTGCCGATGACGGCTGGAATGTCGTCCTGAACGGCCGCACCCGAGACAAGCTTGACGCCGTCGCGGCCGAACTGCCGGAAATGGGCGTCCGGGTCGTCGACGGCGACGTCTCCAAACCCGACGATGCCGAGCGGCTGGTCACCGAAGCCGTCGAAAGCTTCGGCGGCCTCACCTGCGTCGTCAACAACGCCGGCATCGCGCGTGGCGGGGCGCCCGGCGACCTCAGCTTCGAGGATTTCAACGCCCAGATGAACATCAATGCCGGCGGCGTCTTCAACTGCGTGACCGCGGCCCTGCCGGAACTGAAAAAGGCCGATGGCGCGTGCATCGTCAACACGTCCTCGGTGTCCGGCCTTGGCGGCGACTGGACGATGTTCGGCTACAATGCCTCCAAGGGCGCGGTCAGCAACATGACCCGCGCCATGGCTCTGGACCTCGCGCCGGACATCCGCGTCAACGCCGTGGCCCCGTCGCTGACCCGCACGGACATGTCCTCGGGCATCCGCGACGACGAGAGTCTGATGGCGCGCTTCAAGGACCGCATCCCGATGGGCCGCGCCGCCGAACCCGAAGATGTCGCAAGCGTCATCGCCTTTCTGGCCTCGCATGACGCGGGCTTCGTGAACGGCGTGGTGCTGCCCGTGGATGGCGGGCTATCGGCCTCGAACGGTCAGCCGAACTTCGCTGCCTGACCGGCTACCACCCACGCGCCCCTTGCGCCGCGTGGGTGGTGTTTTCCTGTGGATGCTTTCCTCCCGCGCGCCGTAGCGCCGGCCCGAATTGCAACGCAGGCACGATTACCCATTGTCTTTTACCGTCTTCCGCCCTTAATTAGGAGATATGCTCCACCAATTGTGGACCATTCCAGAGTTTCGCTGCTTCAGGCCCAGGAACGGGTGGTGAGGCAACCGATTGGGTCCCCCGAGGGACCACGAGACGCCGGCACATCTCAAGGGATGATGCGGCACATGAACGGGGGCAGGGGGCCGAGGTCCCGCAGCCCTGGAGAAGAACCGCGATGACGCGCGCGAGAACATCGACGTTCCAGTGCAAGACCCGATCCGGTCGGGCCTTCCGCGCGTCGCATATCGCTCGAAAAAGACACGACCAACGCACGCTCGCTCCCCCCGGGGGCTGGCGGCCTTTGTCGTGCAACGGACATACATGGCCAAGAAAATGCTTATCGATGCCACCCACGCGGAGGAAACCCGCGTCGTGGTGGTCGACGGAAACAAGGTCGAGGAATTCGACTTTGAATCGGAAAACAAGCGCCAGCTAGCTGGCAACATCTATCTCGCAAAGGTCACAAGGGTCGAACCGTCACTTCAGGCGGCCTTCGTCGATTACGGCGGCAACCGCCACGGTTTCCTCGCCTTTTCGGAGATCCACCCCGATTACTACCAGATCCCCGTGGCCGACCGCGAGGCGCTGCTGGAAGAGGAGCGCGCCTACGCCGAGGCGATGAAGGCGCGAGACGAGGAAGAGGACAAACCCAAGCCCAAGCGCAGCCGCCGGCGGCGCTCGTCCAAGGCGGCCGAGGCCGACAACGGCGATTCCGTCGCCAAGTCGGATATCGACGGCATGGAAACCATCGACCTTGACGACGAGGCGGCGAATGACGACGAAGGTCTGTCGCCGATGGAAACCGTGGCCGAAACCCCGGTCGAGGAACCGCAGGACGACGACACCACCGAGGCCGCCACGAAAGAGGCGGACGAGGGCAAGGACGACGCTGACGACCACGGCGAGGATGACGACGACACGTCCAAACGCTCCGATGCGTCCTCCAAGGACGAGTCCATCGAGTCGGTCGCCGATGACGACGACCACGAGGATATCCGCCCGCCGCGCAAACCGCGCCCGCGCCGCTACAAGATCCAGGAAGTCATCAAGGTCCGCCAGATCCTGCTGGTGCAGGTCGTCAAGGAAGAGCGCGGCAACAAGGGCGCGGCGCTGACCACGTATCTCTCGCTCGCCGGCCGCTACTGCGTGTTGATGCCCAACACCGCCCGTGGCGGCGGCATCAGCCGCAAGATCACCAACGCCACGGACCGCAAGAAACTGAAAGAGATCGCCAACGAGATCGACGTGCCCCAGGGCGCGGGCCTGATCGTGCGCACGGCGGGCGCCAAGCGCACCAAGTCCGAGATCAAGCGCGACTACGAGTACCTGCAACGCCTGTGGGAGCAGATCCGCGAACTGACGCTGAAATCCATCGCGCCGGCCAAGATCTACGAAGAGGGCGACCTGATCAAACGCTCGATCCGCGACCTCTACAACCGCGAGATCGACGAGGTCCATGTCGAGGGCGAGCGCGGCTACCGCATCGCCAAGGACTTCATGAAGATGATCATGCCGTCCCACGCCAAGAACGTGAAGCAGTACACCGATACCCTGCCGCTCTTCGCGCGCTACCAGGTGGAATCGTACCTCGCGGGCATGTTCAACCCCACGGTCCAGCTCAAATCCGGCGGCTACATCGTGATCGGCGTGACCGAGGCGCTGGTGGCCATCGACGTCAACTCCGGCCGCGCCACCAAGGAAGGCTCGATCGAGGACACCGCGCTCAAGACCAACCTGGAGGCCGCCGACGAAGTCGCCCGCCAGCTGCGCCTGCGCGACCTTGCGGGCCTGATCGTGATCGACTTCATCGACATGGACGAGCGCAAGAACAACGCCGCCGTCGAGAAGCGCATGAAGGACCGGCTCAAGACCGACCGCGCCCGCATCCAGGTGGGCCGCATCTCGGGCTTCGGCCTGATGGAAATGTCGCGCCAGCGCCTGCGCCCCGGCATGCTCGAGGCCACGACCCAGCCGTGCCCCTCCTGCCACGGCACCGGCCTGATCCGCTCGGACGACAGCATGGCGCTCTCCATCCTGCGCCAGATCGAAGAGGAAGGCACCCGCGGACGCTCCCGCGAGGTGCTGGTGAAATGCCCCGTGGCCATCGCCAACTTCCTGATCAACCAGAAACGCGAGCACGTCGCACAGATCGAGGGCCGCTACGGTTTGTCGGTGCGGATCGAGGGCGACCCGACGCTGGTCAGCCCCGACTTCACGCTCGAAAAGTTCAAGACAGCCTCCCGCGTGGTGAAACAGACCTCCGCCGCCGTGGTGTCGGTCGACAGCTCGCTGATGGACGATATCGACGACGCTGCCGACGCCGAGACGCCCGATCCCGCCGAGGCCCCGCCCGCGCCCGAGAACGAGGGCAATGACGGGGGCAACAACGGCGGCAATGACGGGGGCGACGGCCAACCCAAGAAAAAGCGCCGCCGCCGGCGTCGCCGCTCGCGCTCGAAATCCGGGAATGGCGAGAACGGCCAGAACCAGAACGGCGATCAGCAGGAGAACGGTCAGCCCTCCGGCGACGGCCCGTCCGACCAAAAGAACGAGACGCCGAAGGACGACACACCGGCAGAACCCGTTGCAGCAGAGTCCCAAAACGTCTCCGAAGAGGCGCCGAAAGAGGACAAGCCCAAGCGCGTCAGCCGCTCGCGCAAGAAAAAGACCGACGACGCGCCCAAGGAAGAGGCAGCCGCCGAGACCCCGTCCGAGACGGCCGAGGCCACGCCGGAGGACAAACCTGCGGAGAAGCCGAAGCCCAAGCCGCGCTCGCGCAAGAAAAAGGAAGAGCCCGCGCCAGAGGCGGCCGCAGAGGCAGCGCCCGAACCCGCGGCGGAGCCCGCACCCGAGGCTGCCGAAGCCGCACCCGAGCCAGAGGCCAAACCGGCCCGCAAACGCGCTCCGCGCAAGAAGCCCGAGCCGGTCGCCGCCGAGGCCACCGACACGGCCGAGACCGCTACGCCCGAGCCGGCCGAGGACAAGCCCAAGCGCAAGGGCTGGTGGTCGTTCGGCAGCTAGGTCGCTCTGACATAAACATGAAACGCCGGGGCAGGACCCCGGCGTTTTTGGTTTCATTCTCACGCATCCAGTAGCGATCACGCGACTTTGCACACGCTGTCCCGGGCTTGACCCGGGACCTCGAACCGTAGAGATCCCGGATCAGGTCCGGGATGAGCGCCGGCAGATCCCGGCGCTCACTCCTCCGCCTCATCCACCGGCACGTACAAATCCCCGCCTTCGCGGAACTTGGCGGCCATCTTCTCCATCCCTTCCTTCTGCGCCTCGGCGCGGATGTCATGGCTGATCCGCATCGAGCAGAATTTCGGCCCGCACATCGAACAGAAATGCGCCACCTTGTGCGCTTCCTTGGGCAAGGTCTGGTCGTGGAACTCCCGCGCGGTTTCCGGGTCCAGCGACAGGTTGAACTGGTCCTCCCAGCGGAACTCGAACCGCGCGCGGCTCAGCGCATCGTCGCGCCGCTGCGCGCCGGGCAGGCCCTTGGCGAGGTCGGCGGCATGGGCCGCGATCTTGTAGGTGATCACCCCTGTTTTCACGTCGTCCCGGTCGGGCAGGCCCAGGTGCTCCTTGGGCGTCACGTAGCACAGCATCGCGCAGCCGAACCACCCGATCATCGCCGCCCCGATCCCGCTGGTGATATGGTCATACCCCGGCGCGATATCCGTGGTCAGCGGTCCAAGCGTATAGAACGGCGCCTCGTGGCAGCACTCCAATTGCTTGTCCATGTTCTCCTTGATCTTGTGCATGGCCACGTGGCCCGGCCCCTCGATCATCACCTGGCAATCCTTGGCCCAGGCGATCTTGGTCAGTTCCCCCAGAGTCTCCAGCTCGACGAACTGCGCCTCGTCATTGGCATCCGCGATGGACCCGGGCCGCAGCCCGTCACCAAGGCTGAACGACACGTCATAGGCCCGGCAAATGTCGCAGATCTCCTCGAAATGCTCATACAGGAACGACTCGCGGTGATGATGCAGGCACCACTTGGCCATGATCGACCCGCCGCGCGACACGATGCCTGTCACCCGGTCCACCGTCATCGGCACCATGTGCAGGCGCACGCCGGCGTGGATGGTAAAGTAATCCACGCCCTGTTCCGCCTGCTCGATCAGCGTGTCGCGAAACACCTCCCAGGTCAGGTCCTCGGCGATGCCGTTCACCTTCTCCAGCGCCTGGTAAATCGGCACGGTCCCGATCGGCACGGGGGAATTGCGGATGATCCATTCGCGCGTGTTGTGGATGTTGCGGCCCGTGGAAAGGTCCATGACCGTGTCCGCGCCCCAGCGGATCGCCCAAACCAGCTTGTCCACTTCCTCTTCCATCGAGGAGGTCACGGCGGAGGTGCCCATGTTGGCGTTGATCTTCACCAGGAAATTGCGCCCGATGATCATCGGCTCGGATTCGGGGTGGTTGATGTTGGCCGGGATGATCGCCCGGCCCGCCGCCACCTCGTCGCGCACGAATTCCGGCGTCACATAGTCGGGGATATTGGCGCCCCAGTCATTGCCGTCGCGCGCCTCGGCCACGGCCTCGCGCATCTGGTTCTCGCGAATGGCGATGAACTCCATCTCCGGCGTCACCACGCCCGCCCGCGCATAGGCCAGCTGCGTGACCGCCTTGCCATCTTTTGCCCGCATCGGTGCGGCGATATTGGGAAATTCTGGCGTCAGGCGGTCGCCTTCGACGAAACCGTTATCCTCGGGCTTTACATGACGGCCCTCGTATTCCTCGACATCGCCGCGAGCCTCGATCCACTCGCGGCGCAGGCGGAGCAGGCCCTCGCGGATATCGGTCAACACGTTCGGGTCGGTATAGGGCCCTGAACTGTCATAGACGGGCAGGGGCTCTTCGCCGGACGTGGGATGCACGGAAATCTCGCGCATCGGCACGCGGATATCGGGGTGTTGCGTGCCTTTCACGTAGATCTTGCGTGACGCGGGCAGCTCGCCCGTGGTGATCTTGGGATTGGGTACGTTCATTTTGGCGCTCCTCAAGCGGTTACTCGAAAAGACACCAGATGAGGCGTGGCTTGAGGGAAACGCGGGGGCGATGCGCCCCGTCTTCGGAAAACAGTGCCCGGACGTCCGGGAATGCGATCCTAGCTTCCTACGCCAGTGTCAACTGGGTCAGGTTCAAAGGGTCGCGTCACCGGGCATATGCCCTGTCAGCCTCTCAGTCCCCTGGGCGGGACCCCCCTGCGTAAGCGCAGGCTAGCGAAGCGCCGCCGTCATTTCAACGGCCAATCGGGAAAAGTCTCGGGCGGTGCGGATCAGACCGGCACATCGTCGTAATTGCGCCGGGTCGTCGGGGCGGTGTCCTTGATATCCACCTTCATCGCAACGCCCATCATCTCCATCATCCGCCGCGTTTCTTCGGTATAGTCCGTGAACGCCTTCTTCATGAAATCGCTTTGAACCTGCATCAGCTCCTGCGGCGTTTTGCAGGCCAGCATCGCGCGCTGCGCCTCCAGATCCTTCTCCAGCCGTTCGGACATGAAGCGCATGCTTTCCTGAACCATGTCGAACCATGCGGTCATCGCCACAGGGCTGAACGCCGCCATCGCGGCCACCATGCCGGCATTGGCCTGGTAGGTCGTGTCCGGGGTTTCGGTTGTTTTCTTCGTAGATCTGGCCATCTGCGCCACTCCTTCCGAGCTTCGGCAAAGCCCGCGGCGGGGCGGTCTTTGCGGGAACGTCTTCCGATCTGGCACTACACACCGAAACACGCGCCTTGCGCCATTCGGGACGGTAACAATTATATGACGTGGCTCATCCGAGGTACAGCGCAACCGGCCTGCTGCCCCTCGCGCCGTTGTCGCACCCCCGTGCGCCTCAGCCCTTGCGCACCCGGTAAAGCGTCACCACCCCGTCCTCGACCGTCTCGATCAGTTCGTGCCCCGCCTCGGCACAGAAATGCGGCACGTCGATCACCGCCGCCGGGTCATCCGCCCGCAGCACGATCACATCACCACTGGCCAGCGGCTTCATCCGCTTGCGCAGCTTCAGCACGGGCAGGGGGCACAAGAGCCCCACGGCGTCGATGGTCTCAGGTTCGCTCATGCGACCGGAGGTAGTCCAACCGTTACAGCCTGTCCACCGAGATGTGACCGCGCTGTGACGCCGCGCCGCGTGACGCCCTCCGCGTTTTGCACTAGACGAAAGGCATGTTCGGAATCGATCTCATAGACGCCACCCTGATCCCCGCCATGGCCATCGCGCTCGTGGCCGGCGTTTTCTCGTTTCTCAGCCCCTGCGTGCTGCCCATCGTGCCGCCCTACCTGGCCTACATGAGCGGCGTCACCGTGACCGACCTCCAGTCCGAGCGCCGCACGCGCAACAAGGCGATCCTGCCCGCGCTTTTCTTCGTGCTGGGCCTGTCGACCGTTTTCCTGTTCCTCGGCTTTGCGGCCTCGACCTTTGGCCGCGCCTTCCTGCAATACCAGGATTACTTCAACACCGCCGCCGGCCTCATCGTCATGATCTTCGGCCTGCATTTCCTCGGGATCTTCCGCATCGGCATCATGGACCGCGAGGCGCGCCTCGACGTGGGCGACAAGGGCGGCACCACGTTCGGGGCCTATATCCTCGGCCTCGCCTTTGCCTTCGGCTGGACGCCCTGCATAGGGCCGCAGCTGGGCGCGATCCTGTCTCTGGCGGCGTCCGAAGCCTCCGTCACGCGCGGCACGCTTCTTCTGGCGGTCTACGCGGCGGGGCTCGGCATCCCCTTCCTTCTGGTCGCCGCGTTCCTGCCGCGCCTGACCGGGCTGATGAACTGGATGAAACGCCACATGGACCAGATCGAGCGCATCATGGGCCTGCTCCTCTGGACCATTGGCCTGCTGATGCTGACGGGTGGTTTCGCCGCCTTCTCCTACTGGCTGCTCGAGATGTTCCCGGCCCTCGCGCTGGTCGGCTAAAGTCTTACTCTCGCCCCAATAATGGGCTACGCTCTTGCAAAGAAGAGGCCAAGACAGGTCTGGCATGAGCAGCCCCACCCACGCCCCCGTCACCCGTCGCCGGGTGTTCTACATTCCGGGATACGATCCCATTCATCCCCGCCGCTACCGCGAGCTCTACCGCAAGGAGGGCGCGGAGCAGGCGGGCCTCTCGGGCTATGACCTCGCCCTGTCGGCCCGCAAAACTCAAGGCCGCTACGGCTGGCAGGTAGACGCGACCATAGAGGGCCAGGCAGTCCATACCGAGTTCGACGTGCTGGTCTGGTCCGACATCGTCCGCGACAGCATGGAGCGCGGCATCGCCGGGACCTACCTGCAACTCATCCGCACCGCCTGGACCTATATCGCCTCGGGCGCGCTGTTCCGCCTGATGCGCCTGCGCAAGGGGCCGGTCATTGCCGCGCTCTACCCGGTGGGCTTCCTGGTCGTGCAACTGGTGCTGGCCCTCGCGCTGGCCTTTGGCCTGTGGTCCGCCATCGTCTGGACATGGGAAACGCTCTTTCGGCCTCCGGACCAGTTGTTCTCCGATGCCTTCGTCTATGTCCTTTACGGCAGCATTCCGGTCGCGCTTCTGGCAGGCTACGCGCTGCTGCGCTGGTTCAAGGCCCGCGACAACAAGCTTTTCGCCTATTACCTCATGCACGACTACGCCTATTCGGCCCAGTCCAAGGGCGCCAACCCGCCCAAGTTGGAGGCGCGGATGGCCCAGTTCACCGACGAGATCGCCGCCGCATTGACCCGCGACGTGGACGAGGTCCTCGTCGTCGGCCACTCCTCCGGCGCCCATCTCGGCGTCTCCATCCTCGCAGATCTCATCCGGGCAGGCCGCGTGCCGGAAAACGGCCCGACACTCTCGTTCCTCACGCTGGGGCAGGTCGTCCCGATGGTGTCCTTTCTCAAGGAGGCCCACCGCCTCCGCGCCGACCTGCACTACCTCTCGACCCGCGAGGAACTCGCCTGGGTCGACGTCACCGCCCCCGGCGACGGCTGCGCCTTCGCGCTTTGCGATCCGGTCGCCGTCTCCGGCGTCGCCCCCAAGAATCAGCGCTGGCCCCTGATCCTCTCGGCCGCCTTCACCCAAACCCTCAGCCCGGCACGTTGGAAGGCCCTGCGCTGGCGCTTCTTTCGGCTGCATTTCCAGTATCTCTGCGCCTTCGACCGCCCCGGCGACTACGATTATTTCCAGATCACCGCCGGCCCGCAGACCTTGGGCCACCGCTACACCGACCGCGCCCCGTCGCCCAGCCGCATCACCCGCGCCACCTCCCGCTTCACGAGCATGGCGGCATGAGCCAACCGCCCAAGCCGCCCGCGCGCGAGGGCCGCGTTTCGCTCTGGCGCTACATGCGGCTTTTCCGGGCCGACATCCTCTCGGCCCAGCCCGCGCGGCTGTACCGCGCCTGGATGGCCGAATTCCGCACGCCGTTCTTCCGCTCCTACCTCTGCAACCAGCCCGAGCTTGTCGACCTTGTGCTCAAGGAACGCCCCGACGATTTCCCGAAATCCGACCGCGTGCGCGAAGGCCTCACGCCGCTCCTGGGCAATTCCGTCTTCGTCACCAACGGCGAGACATGGAAACGCCAGCGCCGCATCATCGACCCGGCCTTCGAGGGAGGGCGCCTGCGCGATACCTTCCCCGCCATGCTGGCGGCGGGGCAGGGCGCCGTGGCGCGCCTCGCCGATCACGCCACCGGCCAGCCCGTTGAGATCGAGGCCGAAACCAGCCACGTCGCCGCCGACGTAATCTTCCGCACGCTCTTCTCGATCCCGATCGAGGACGAGATCGCCACCCGTGTCTTCAACGAGTTCCGCGAACACCAGCGCACCCAGCCGATGCTGAACCTGGCCGCCTTCCTGCCACTGCCGCGCTGGTTCCCGCGCTTTCACCGCCGCCGGACCAAGGCGACGGCGCGCACGATCCGCGACCTGATCACCCGCCTGACAACCCGCCGGATGGACGAGATTGCGGCGGGCACCGCGCCCGACGATCTTGCCACCAAGATCATGACCACCACCGACCCCGAAACCGGCGGCCGCTTCGACACGCCCGAGATGGTCGACCAGGTGGCGATCTTCTTTCTCGCCGGGCACGAGACGTCGGCCTCGGCCCTTGCCTGGGCGCTCTATCTATTGGCGATGCACCCCGACTGGCAGGAACGTCTGGCGTCGGAGGCGCAAGAGGTTCTGACAGAGGGCAGCATGGCGTTCTCGGACATGGGCAAACTGCGCCTCTCGCGCGATGTCTTTCGCGAAACCCTGCGCCTGTATCCGCCCGTGCCGATGATGGTCCGTGAGGCCGCCTGTCCTGAAACCTTCCGCGACCGGCAGGTCCCGAAAGGCAGCCAGATCGTCCTCAGCCCGTGGCACCAGCACCGCCACGAACGGCTCTGGGACCGCCCGGACGACTTCGACCCTGCGCGCTTTGGCACCGAGAACGGACGGGCCTGTCTGCGCAACGCCTACATGCCGTTCTCTGCCGGACAGCGCGTCTGCACCGGCGCCGGGTTCGCCATGATCGAGGGGCCGCTGCTCCTGTCGATGATGGTTGCCGTTTACCGGTTCGAACTCGTTCCGGAGCGTCCCGCCATGCCGGTGGCGCACCTGACGGTGCGCGGCAAGGACGGCATCTGGCTCAAGGTCACGCCGCGCTAGGGGCCGGGGCAAATCTTTTCAAAAAAGATTTGCCAAAAGCTTTCTCAAAGCTTTTGGCGCTCAACACCAAACCGACACCCGCTCGTTATTGCAGAAGATGACAACCTGTCCCGCGTTCTCGACCGCATGGTATCCCCGCCGCCCGATCTCGCGCCGGAATCGGTCTCTGCCCACGATCCTCTCGATGTCGCGAACGCTGCGCCGGACGACACCGCCTTCCCGAGCGGCTTTCGCGTCGAAGATTTTGCGCATCCAAATGTCGGCGGGCAGGAGAAAGCGAAGCTCTGACATGGGCTCATGCTGGCCCAAACATAGTTAATACTGGGTAAAAAAGGCGCGGTCTCTTAATCCGGTCTCTTGCAAGAAACGACACCGACGCGATGCCACCCGGATACCGACGCAATACCGACGCGCCATTTTGGGCTGCGGGGCCGGGTTAACTTTTGTCCCGGTAATGCCGCAGCACGTATAGCCGGATCGCAGAGGCCAGCCCCATGTCCACGCCCCGCGCCTCGTCGATCCGCGCGGCCAACACGTTGACGGGCACATCTTCTTTCGCCGCTATCTCTCTGAAACACTTCCAGAATTCGTCTTCCAGCGAGACGCTGGTCCGATGCCCGCGCAGCGTGAGCGACCGTTTGACCGGCCGGCTCACTCTTCGTCCAGGCGATGCTGCCGCAGCGCGTCCCGCGCCTTTTCCGCCCGCGCTGCGTCGATCTCTCTCTCGACCTTCGTGCGTCCGAATTTCACAGCGTTTTCATCAGCTTGTGATCGCTTCTTCGCGTTATTCTTCGCCTTCCGAATGCGGTTGAGATTGACGATCTCGCTCATGCGTCTTTCGGGCCTATCATTTCCTCGGGCCGAACCACCTCGTCAAAGGTCTTCTCATCCACGAACCCAAGGGAAATTGCCTCTTCTTTCAAGGTGGTACCGTTCTTGTGCGCCGTCTTGGCGACCTTGGTGGCGTTGTCATATCCAATGGTCGGCGCCAGTGCGGTCACGAGCATCAGGCTTTCCTTCATCAGCTTGTCGATCCGAGGCTCATTGGCCTCGATGCCCAGCAGCATACGTTCCGTGAAGCTGTCCGCGGCGTCACCCAAAAGCTGTATGGATTGCAACAGGTTATAGGACATCATCGGGTTGTAGACATTGAGCTCGAAATGCCCCTGGCTCCCGGCGAACTTGATCGCGGCGTCGTTGCCCATCACGTGGGCCGCCACCTGCGTCAACGCCTCGGCCTGTGTCGGGTTCACCTTGCCCGGCATGATCGACGAGCCGGGCTCATTCTCCGGCAGGATCAACTCTCCCAGGCCAGATCGCGGACCTGAGCCCAAGAACCGGATATCATTGGCAATTTTGTAGCAGCTTCCCGCAACGGTCGCGATTGCTCCGGACAGGAACACCATCGCATCATGCGCGGCCAGCGCCTCGAACTTGTTGGGCGCGGTGACAAAGGGCAGACCTGTGATCTCGGCCATATTCGCCGCCACCGCTTCACCCCAGCCCTTGCGGGTGTTGAGCCCGGTTCCCACGGCGGTGCCACCCTGGGCAAGTTCGTGGATGCCCGGAAGGCCGGACTCGATGCGCTGGATCCCCATGCGGATTTGATGCGCGTAGCCTGAGAATTCCTGACCCAGTGTCAGTGGCGTCGCATCCTGCGTATGGGTGCGACCGATCTTGATGATGTCTTTGAATTCATTAGACTTCTGTTCTAGCGCTTCTGCCAGCTTTAGAAGCCCCGGAAGCAGGACGTCACGCACCGACATGGCTGTCGCGATATGCATCGCGGTCGGGAAGGTGTCGTTCGAGGATTGCCCCATATTGCAATGATCGTTGGGGTGCACCGGGTCCTTGCTGCCTATCTCGCCACCGAGGATCTCGATGGCGCGATTGGCGATTACCTCGTTGGAATTCATGTTCGACTGTGTGCCGGATCCCGTCTGCCATACCGCCAGCGGGAAATGGTCGTCCAGCTTGCCCTCGACCACTTCGCCCGCCGCCTCGATGATCGCGTCGGCCAGCTTCGCGTCCAGCACGCCCGCCTCCTTGTTGGCCATGGCGCAGGCCTTCTTGATCACTCCCAGCGCACGGACGATTGCCACCGGCTGTTTTTCCCAGCCAATGGGGAAGTTCATCAACGAGCGCTGCGTCTGCGCGCCCCAATATTTGTCTGCCGGAACCTCCAGCGGGCCGAAACTGTCGGATTCTGTACGAGTGGCGGTCATTGCGGAGTCTCCTGGAAGTTCGTTTGGCGCTTCATATCCGACCGGGTGGAAATATCAACGCTGCATACAGCAGAATACCGTACGCACGTGTCAGCCGACGTTACTTGCGGAAACTATCGAGGCTGACCACGTCGGCATCGCGCGGCTTGGTCGTGTCCTCGGCCTCGATGTCATGCTCATCCAGCGCCGCCTCGTCGCTGGCCTCTTCCTCGTCATCCTCCTCGGCCTCGTCCTGCGATTCGAAGCGCAGGCCGAACTCCACCGAAGGATCGACGAAGGTCTGGATCGCATCGTAGGGGATGTAGAGCGTCTCGGGGCTGTCGCCGAAGTTGAGCGTAACGGTGAATCCCTCGTCGGTGACGTCGAGATTGTCGAACCAGTGTTGCATCACGACCGTCATCTCGTTCGGGTAGCGTTCGCGCAGCCAATCGGCCAACTCAGCCTCCGGGTGGGTCGTTTCGAAAGTGATGAAGAAATGATGTGCGCCCGGCAGCCCGTTGTCGCGCACATCGCACAATACTTCCTGGATCAGGCCGCGCATGGCCCGGTGCATCAGTTTTCCGTAATCGATTGAATGCGGCATCTTCATCCCCGAACCTTTCGATTTTCACAATAAGGGATTCGAAGCAAAACAAAAGAGGCCGCGCAGCTTAGACCAGCAAATCGATGCCCCACGCCAGCAGCGCCATGACGGCAAGCCCGGAGACCATGGGCACACGCAATCCTACGTAGATGAAAACGGCAAGCAGAACGAGCGAGGCGTTCTGCACTGAGAAACTGTCGAGGCGCAGCGCCGGCGCTATGGCTCCCTTGCCGACATCGGTGAACAATACGTGCAGGGTAAACCAGACGGCAAGATTGAGGATCACGCCCGCCACGCTGGCTGAAATGGCGTCAAAAGCCCCTTTAAGCCGGGGCCGGGCCAGCAGCGCCTCGACATAGGGCGCGGCGGCGAAGATCCACAAAAAGCACGGTACGAAAGTGACCCAAAGCGTGACCGACGCCGCGACCATTGCAAAGCCCGGACCACCTTGCAAGAAACCCGTCATGAAACCCGCGAACTGAGTCACAAGGATCAATGGTCCCGGCGTCGTTTCCGCAAGGCCAAGCGCGTCGATCATCTGGTCTGTGTCGAGCCAGCCATAGGACTGGACAATTTCCTGCGTCATGTAGGCCAGAACGGCATAGGCGCCGCCGAAGGTGACCACCGCGAGCTTGGAAAAGAACAGACCGAGCTGCAACAGCAGGGTCGCGTCGAGCGCCCAGAGAGTCAGCAAAGGGGCGGCCCAAATCGCGCCCCATGTCACCACCGTGCGCACCGTGCCAGCCCGCGTTACGACCGGCACGGGCGGGTCATCTGTGGCGCCGGTCCGCACCGAGACCAGCCCTATGACGGCGGCCACCCCGATGATGGCAGGGAAGGGCACCGAGAAGAGAAAGATCGCCATGAAAGACCCCAGCGCGAGCGTCAGGGCCAGTCCGCCCCGAAGCGCACGGCGTGCGAGCTTGTAGAGCGCTTGGAACACGATCACCACCACCGCCGCCTTAATTCCCGCGAACACGGTCTGAACCACTGGCATCTGGCCGAAATAGGCGTACCCGAACGCCAGCGCAAAGATCACCACTGCACCGGGCAGTACGAAAAGCAGTCCGGCCAAAAGGCCGCCTCTGACGCCGCGCAGCTTCCATCCGGCATAGGTGGCAAGCTGCATCGCCTCGGGACCGGGCAGAAGCATGCAAAAGGACAGCGCCTGAAGGAATTGGCTTTCGGTCAGCCATTTGTGCCGGTCCACCAACTCGGTCTGCATCAGGGAGATCTGCGCGGCAGGGCCGCCGAAGGACAGTATCCCGATCCGCCCGAACACGCGGAACATCTTGTTAAGCGATACCGTCATCGCGCATCCCGCGTCACTGTCCAGTCATGGCCTCCGTCATACCCGCCCCGGGCCCATCGGTACAGCGCATCATACGCCGCTGTCCCGGCCCTCAACTGTCCATGATAGTTGCGAAACTGACGTGACAGTCCTGCGTTCCGATCAGGCGGTCGAGTTGGGGTACGATTATTCCGTCGGGTGGGGGTATGGCACATCCTTTGCTGACAGCGTTGCCGAGATTGCGCAACGTCCAGTGGATGCGACTTTGGGCCAAAACATCACGGAGTGGTCGCACATTCGCCCATACCTATGCGTGTCCAGCCTTGTGCCGTCTGTCAATGCGCATTGGAACAGCACGTGCCGTTCGCGCGTTAAACACTGTTCAAGGAGTTTATTTTATGACGCTCACCACGTCTGCCGAATATCGCGACGCACTGGCCAAACTTCAGGTGCGGATCAAGGACACGCTGGCAGGATATGATGAGATACTCGAGAGGGCCGAGCCCGGTGTTCGTCCGCTCATGGAGAAATTCAGTGCCGCTCACACGGCGCACGAGGCAGAACTAGCCGCGCGGCTGCGAAAACACGGATGCGTCCCGGATGAGGATGGCAGTTTCTTTTCCACAGTGCAGCGCATTGTCATCAAGACCCGTGCGGTCTTTGATGACTTGGACGAAGACGTTCTTAATTCTGTGATCAAGGGCGAGGAACGCATCCTGTCACTGTATGACGCGGCCATCACGGCTGCGCGGGACGAAGGCGAGATAGCACTTCTGAGCAGGCAACGTGGGGAACTTCATGAACTCGTTCAGACGGCGCATCGAGAGTTCGATTAAACGGCACACTTCGTACGTTTCCTTGGCGCCGATGGCACCTTTTCTACTTACCCGGTAAAATGAAAGTGCAGGCTTCTGTTGCCAGGTGCCTGCGAACCCCGCCTGACCTTGCTAGAGGCCAGGGCTTAAGAGTCGGCTACTCCGACCGCTTACGCGGCCATTGCTGCCGGAGCATTATTGTCGTTGGCAATTATGCTTAGTGAACCGATAACGGTGGTATCTCACCGGGACAAAGCTAACCCCTTTAGACGTTCGTCGATCCTGTTTCGGCCCCATATCCCTCCAACGACGGGTGATTGGTGGAGCCGCCGGGTACCGCCCCCGGGTCCGATCCGCTTATTACGAGCGCGTTTATGTCCATAGTCCCGAAGGACACCTCAAATATAAGTGAGGCTCCGAAAATTGCAATGGGATCAAGTCTCGGCACGGCCAGTAAATTATGCGAATCTCCGGCGAAACCGGCTGTGAAACAGGCAGTTTTTGCAAGGTTTGACGCGTTGATCGCCAGCCTTACGCCCCGTCGCGCAACGTCTGGATGTCGTTTGCGCTCGGAATTCAGCCGCATTTCATTGAAGCCCGGGGTCCAAACGCGTTAGGCTGAAGCACACGGGGGGATTTAGACGGGTAATCCGTGGCCCCCTCAAACCCGGCGCGTGGCCAAAAAGAGCCATCAAATGGCGCGCTACAGGAGGGACTGACATGTTCAACAAGATCATGGCCCCGGTTGACTTGGCTCACAAGGATCGTCTTGAAAAGGCGCTCAAGTGTACAGGCGACCTGGCCAAATATTATAACGCCGAAGTGGTCTATGTCGGGGTTACCACGACTACGCCCAGTTCAACCGCGCATACGCCGGAGGAATACGGGAAAAAGCTCGATGCATTCGCAAAAGAGCAGGGCGAGGCTTACGGTATCAGCGCTTCGGGTGATTCTCTGGTCAGCCACGACCCGAGTTCCGATGTCGACGATATCCTGCTCAAGGCCGTAAGCGAAACCGGATCCGACCTCGTCATCATGGCCAGCCACGTACCCAACGTCATGGATTACGTGTGGCCGTCGAATGGCGGCAAGATTGCCGAACACGCCAAATGTTCCGTGATGGTGGTCCGGACCTGAGCCAACCGCTCAATTCCGATCGACACTAAAAGACTTCATATAGGGAGGCCGTGCATGGCCGATGAAACAACAAACCAGGGTATCCCGGAGCCGGAAGGCACCTCGGATATCATCCAGACCGATTATCAGATCGGTCAGGACAACATTGAAACCAAGATCGGGCCGTTCGGCCTGGATATCCATAATCCGGTCTTTCTGATTTCCGGACTCTCCATCGTGGCGTTCGTATTTTATGCGCTGGCGCTGCCAGAGCAGGCCTCGGGCTTGTTCGACTGGCTCTTCAGCGCCGTAACCAAGGGGTTCGACTGGTTCTTCTTGGGGGCGGCCAACATTTTCGTGCTTTTCTGCCTGCTTCTGATCGTGACGCCCTATGGTTCCGTCAGGTTGGGCGGGACAGATGCAACGCCGGACTACTCCTACATAGGCTGGTTCGCGATGCTGTTCGCTGCCGGCATGGGCATCGGACTGCTGTTCTTTGGTGTGTCCGAACCCATGAGCCACTTCTCAAGCTCGCTGGGCGGCACCTCGATGGAAGAGGGGGCTCGAACCGACTGGGCGCCACTTGGGGCTGCGGGCGGTGACCAGGCGGCGGCACAGCGCCTTGGTATGGCAGCGACGATTTTCCACTGGGGTTTGCACCCTTGGGCGATCTACGCGGTTGTGGCGCTGGCACTGGCGCTTTTCTCTTACAACAAGGGCTTGCCGTTGACACTGCGCTCGGCCTTTTACCCGATCTTCGGTGACCGGGTGTGGGGTTGGACGGGCCACATCATCGACACGCTGGCTGTGTTCGCAACACTCTTCGGCCTTGCCACCTCGCTTGGCTTCGGCGCCGAGCAGACGGCATCGGGCCTGACCTACCTCTTCGGCAGCGGTGACGCGGCAGAGGGCACGCGGTCGTTCCTGGGCATTGCCTATGGCAACAGCGAGGAAAGCGGCGTCGAGAACAATCCGCTTTTGCTGGTGATTCTGATTTCGGCCATTACCGCGGTCGCTCTGGTCTCGGTGATTAGGGGGCTCGATGGCGGCGTGAAGGTCCTATCCGAGATCAACATGGGTCTTGCGGCCCTGTTGCTGCTGTTCGTGTTCTTCGTTGGCGGTCCGATCTTCCTGATCACTTTGTTCTTCGACAGCATCTGGGCTTATCTGACGAACATCTTCGCCCTGTCCAACCCTGTTGGGCGTGAGGACGTGAACTTCAGCCAGGGCTGGACGTCGTTCTACTGGGCCTGGTGGATCAGCTGGTCACCGTTCGTCGGCATGTTCATCGCCCGCGTCAGCCGCGGCCGCACCGTGCGTGAGTTCGTGACCTGCGTGCTGATTATTCCGACGATCGTTTGCGTCCTCTGGATGACCGTGTTCGGCGGAACGGCGCTGAACCAGGTGGTCAGCGACGGCTATACCGGTGCACAGGATGCGGCCCTGGAACTGAAGCTGTTCTACATGCTGGACCAATTGCCTCTGGCGACGATCACCTCGGTGATCGGCATCGTCCTGGTGATCGTGTTCTTCGTCACCTCGTCGGACTCGGGCTCGCTGGTGATCGACACGATCACCGCAGGCGGGAAGGTCGACGCGCCGGTCGCACAGCGCGTGTTCTGGTGCATCTTTGAAGGCGCCGTGGCGATCGTGTTGCTGATTGGCGGGGGCTTGGCTTCGCTACAATCGGCGGTGATCTCCACCGGCCTGCCGTTCACGCTGGTGTTGCTGGTCATGTGCTACGCGATCTGGCGTGGCCTGGCGTCGGAAAAACGCGCCTGAAGGCAGCGACAAACCTGAAACAATGAAGCCCCCCGGGTTCTTGCACCCCGGGGGGCTTTGCTGTTTGGTGCCCGCGAACGAAAGGGAGAGCCGGAATGAGCGGGGCATTGGACATCGATTTCGTGCGGGCGCAGTTTCCCGCCTTCGCGGAACCCAGCCTGAAAGGAAAGGCATTCTTCGAAAATGCGGGCGGGTCATACACGTGCGCCCCGGTGATCGACCGGCTGACGCGCTTCTACCACCAGCGCAAGGTTCAGCCCTACGGTCCGTATGAAGCCAGCCGCCTTGGTGGCGAGGAGATGGACGAGGCCCGCACCCGCCTGGCCGCGATGCTTGCAGTTGAGACCGACGAACTGAGTTTCGGGCCCTCCACGACGCAGAACACCTATGTCCTGGCGCAGGCGTTTCGCCAATGGATGAAACCGGGCGATGCGATCATCGTCACTGACCAGGATCACGAGGCCAATTCCGGCCCCTGGCGGCGGTTGGCGGACGCGGGGATCGAAGTGCGTGAGTGGCGGATTGATCCCGAGACGGGCCTTCTGCGCCTTGATGACCTGGAAGACCTTCTGGACGAGCGCGTGCGTCTGGTCTGTTTTCCGCATTGTTCCAACATCGTGGGGGCGGTCAATCCGGTGGTCGAGATCACCGCCGCCGCCCATGCTGCCGGAGCGTTCGTTTGTGTTGATGGGGTGTCATATGCGCCGCACGGCTTCGTCAACGTTGGCGATCTTGGGGCAGATATTTACCTCTTCTCGGCCTACAAGACCTATGGCCCACACCAGGGCGTGATGGTCATCCGCCGCGAGCTTGGGCAGATATTGCCGAACCAGGCGCATTGGTTCAACGCCGATAGCCTTTACAAGCGGTTAACACCCGCTGGTCCGGATCACGCGCAAGTGGCCGCCTGCGCGGGGATGGCGGACTATTACGATGCGCTTGCAGAGCATCACGGGATCACAGGCAGTGCGGCCGGGCGGACAAGCGGTGTGCATGACCTGATGCGCGGCCACGAGACCGAACTGCTGCAACCTTTGCTCGATTACCTGGCCGAAAAGAACACCCTGCGCCTGATCGGCCCACGCGATGCCTCCCTAAAGGCACCCACCGTGGCCGTGGAACTGCCCGGAGCGGGGGCCGAGATGGCGGCGCGGCTGGCCGAACACGGGATCATGGCGGGCGGT
Source organism: Roseovarius sp. SK2 (assembly GCF_028807495.1). NCBI lineage: Bacteria > Pseudomonadati > Pseudomonadota > Alphaproteobacteria > Rhodobacterales > Roseobacteraceae > Roseovarius > Roseovarius sp. SK2. The sequence continues at coordinate 234,685 of NZ_JARAMK010000001.1, read as the reverse complement.
GGTGATTTCTACGGTGCGCGCCCCTTGCAGGCGATGGGGATTGATCTGGACAAGGGCGTGCTGCGGCTTAGCTTCGTCCACTACACGAACAAGACCGAGGTCGACTCCGTTCTGGAAGCCTTGGAAACTTGTCTTTGATCCACGGGGACTTGCAGGCCGTATAGCCCCTTGAAGACCGGGGGCATCGAGCACATGACCGACACCACACCGACCATCCTTTGGCTGCGCCGTGACCTGCGGCTGTCGGACCATCCGGCCCTGACTGCCGCGATCGAGCGCGGCGGTCCCGTGATCCCGGTTTTCATACGGGACAAGCTGGTCGATGATTTGGGCGCCGCGCCGAAATGGCGGTTGGGACTGTCGTTGGCCGATCTCGACAAAAGGTTGCGCGACAAGGGCAGCCGGATCGTGTTCCGTTCAGGCAATCCTGCCGATATTCTGCTGGATCTTGCGCGCAAGACCGGGGCAGGGGCGGTGTTTTGGTCCCGCGCCTATGACCCGGATTCGATCGAGCGCGACAAACACGTGAAAACGGCGCTGAAAGATGTCGATATCGAGGCCGAAAGCCACACCGGCCACCTGCTCTTCGAGCCGTGGACGGTCGAAACCAAGGCGGGTGGGTTCTACAAGGTCTATACCCCGATGTGGCGCGCCGTGCGCGACCGCGATGTCGCCGCGCCTTTGTCGGCCCCCTCGAATATACCGGCGCCGGAGAGTTGGCCCGACAGTGAGGCCTTGGACGACTGGAAGATGGGCGCGGCGATGGACCGTGGTGCAGAGGTCTGCCTGCCGCACCAGCGCGTGGGCGAGAAGGCGGCACATGGCCGTCTGGGCTGGTTCACCGGTCATGCCATTGGCGACTACAAGAAGAACCGTGATTTTCCCGCCGAGGATGGCACCTCGGGCCTGTCCGAGAACCTGACCTATGGAGAAATTTCCCCGGCTCAATGCTGGCACGCCGGGCAACGCGCGCTTCACGAAGGGGGCGGCAAGAGTGCCGAGACATGGTTGCAGGAACTGGTCTGGCGCGAGTTCGCCTACCACCTGATCTATCACACGCCACGCATCAAGGACGACAACTGGCGCGAGGAGTGGGATTCGTTCCCCTGGAACGAAGACGAGCGCCGCGCCGAGGTCAAGGCATGGAAGCAGGGCCGCACCGGCGAGCCCTTCGTCGATGCTGCCATGCGCGAGATGTACGTGACCGGCAAGATGCACAACCGGGCCCGGATGATCGTCGCCAGTTACCTGACCAAGCATCTGATGACTCACTGGAAAGTAGGACAGGCCTGGTTTGATGACTGCCTGACCGACTGGGACGTCGCGTCGAACGCCATGGGGTGGCAATGGGCAGCAGGCAGCGGCCCGGACGCCACCCCCTATTTCCGCGTCTTCAACCCCGAGACACAGCTGGACAAGTTCGACCCCGATGGCGCCTATCGGCGCCGCTGGATCGCCGAGGGGTACAGTCGGCCCACCAAGACCGCGCTGAGCTATTTCAAGGCAATACCGCGCAGTTGGACCATTCAACCCGATAACGAGTATCCTGAGCGTGTGATCGGCCTTTCCGAAGGCCGGCATCGCGCATTGGAAGCGTATGAAGCGAGACCGTTTTGAAAGCAATGAGAACACCTTTGGGCACCGCCCGCGTCACAGCTCCGGATGGCGGCACCACGATGTCTGCTGTTACCGAGAGCGTTCTGACTGACACTGACGGCCAAACCGGGCTTCCGCGCTATTTCTCCCGGATGTTCGCGGTGGCCCGGACGCTTCAGCATGGCCGGTTGGACATCGGGTTGGACGATGGCCGGGTGTTCCGCGCCGAGGGGGCGGCCCCGGGGCCGGTGGCGCGCATCGACATTCACAATGACGAACTGTTCTCGCGGATGCTGCGTGAGGGGTATCTTGGCTTTTGTGACGCCTACCTCGACAAATGGTGGACCACGCCGGATCTTCAGGCCTTCATGGACCTCGTCAACAGCGACAATGACGACATGTACAACGGCTATCCGGGGCAGAAGCTGGTCGAGCTTTACGAAAAGCTGCGCTTCTGGTTCCAGCGCAACACGCGCAAGCAGGCACGGCGCAATATCAGCTATCACTACGATCTGGGCAACGATTTTTACCGGCTTTGGCTGGACGACACCATGACCTATTCCAGCGCCATCTTTGAGACAGGACAGGAGAGTCTGGAGGCGGCGCAGACGGCGAAATACGCTTCGATGGTCGATCAGATGGGTGCGACGGCGGGCGACCATGTGCTGGAGATCGGCTGCGGATGGGGTGGGTTCGCAGAATATGCGGCGGGCCAGCGAGGGCTAAGGGTCACCTGCCTGACCATAAGCGAGGAGCAGTTCAAGTATGCCCAGGAGCGCATTGAAAAGGCGGGGCTTTCCGAACTCGTGACATTCAAGCTTCAGGATTATCGTGACGAGAATGGGCTGTATGACGGCATCGCCAGTATCGAGATGTTCGAGGCTGTGGGCGAACGGTATTGGCCGGTCTACTTTGACACGGTGCATGACCGCCTGAAGCCCGGCGCGCAAGCGACGCTTCAGATCATCACCGTGGGTGACGAGCGTTTCGAGACGTATCGCAGGGATGTCGACTTTATCCAGAAGTACATTTTCCCGGGAGGCATGCTGCCCAGCCCCGCAGCCCTCAGGGCACAAGTCGAGAGAGCCGGCCTTCTCGTCCGGCAATCCATCGAGTTCGGTGAAAGCTACAGCCAGACACTGCGCCGCTGGCACGACACGTTCAACGAAAAGTGGGAGCAGATTGCCGAGATGGGCTTTGACGAACGCTTTCGACGGATGTGGAATTTTTACCTGACCTCTTGTGCGGCAGCGTTTCATGCGGGTAACTGCGATGTGACGCAGATCACAATCGCGAGGCCCGCAGAGGAATGCCCGTAACCGACAGTATGCCGACAACCGGTCGAGGTGTCGCCGCCATATTGATGGCGATCCTTGCCTGGTACGCCTCCGAGATGTTTCGCCCATTGATGCCCGAAGGCACCGGGTTCGGCTGGTTCAACGAGGTGAATGTGGCCCTTGGCCTGCTGATGGGCTGGGTGGTCATCGGCTCAAGGCTGAACCACGGGTACAGCAACGCCATCGGTGCGGGCTTGACCGGCGTTGGTGCGATGGTGTTCTGGGCGCTTTTTCTGCAAAGCTTCAACGAGATGCTGCGCCACGCGCTGGAAAACCGCTATGACGGGCCGGTCGAAGGGATCATCGCGATTTTCGAGCTTGGTATCGATTACTTGTTCACCATGTGGCACATCCCGCTGATCGTGCTGCTTGTGGGCGGAGGGGTCGTGATCGGCCTCGTGTCGGAATGGGTCGCGCGGCGCTGGCGCTGATCGTATGGGACGCGTTACGCTGAAAGGTCCGATCTGGACGAACGGCCTGTTGCGATGTCTCGGGGCCGGGGATGTTACCTCGGGCAATCTGGAAGGGCAGGCAGCGGCGCGGGCTTTGTTCTTCGCGACGGTTGTCGGCTTGCCGTGCAAGACGACGGAACATGACACCGTACTTTGCTCCGGTGCGCAGTCGGATGTGGCGCTTTATGAACACGCCGCGAGCGAGATCATGGGATACTTCGGGAGGCTTTCGGCGCAGGATCTGGAGCCCCGCCGTCAGATGATCCTGTCGAGGGCCGCCGCGCGTTCGGCGGCCGCCCGCAATCCGGCCCCGGCGACCCGGCGCAGCCCGATGCGGTCCAGCGAGGTCGAGATCTTGTCGCGCCAAACACCGCACGAAGGTTTCTTCCTGACGCACAGCTATCGTTTACGCCATCCGCAGTTCGACGGAACAATGAGTGCCGCGCTTTCGCGCGAGGTTTTCGTCGCGACAGATGCGGCTATCGTGCTGCCCTATGATCCCGTGCGCGACCGTATCCTGTTGATCGAGCAGTTCCGCATGGGGCCATTTGGACGCGGCGATCCATACCCCTGGGTCTTGGAACCCGTGGCGGGCCGCGTGGATGCGGGTGAGACACCGGAAGAGACCGCGCGCCGCGAATGCAGCGAGGAGGCCGATCTTGCTCTTTCGCAGCTTGAGCATGTCTCTTCGCACTATTGCTCGCCCGGTTGTTCGACCGAAATGTATCATTGCTATGTCGGTGTGTGCGATCTGCCCGACAGCGGGCAAAGCCATGGCGGTCTGGATGTCGAGCACGAAGATCTGCGCCGCCACGTCATTCGCTTTGATCAGGCGATGGATATGGTCCGCACGGGCGAAGTCAACATCGGCCCGCTGCTTGCATTGTTGCTCTGGCTTGAACGGGAACGCCCACGGCTGACCGCATCCGCTTGAGTTCATGGCGTTTCCGTCTTAATCAGATTCCGAATGCTGATTTAAGGAGCCTCAGCGATGCGGATCGCCAAGGATCTGGCCGACGCGGTCGGAAACACCCCCCTCATCAAACTGCGTAAAGCCAGCGAAGAGACTGGCTGTGATATCTATGGCAAGGCCGAGTTCCTTAATCCTGGCCAATCGGTCAAGGACCGTGCCGCGTTGGCGATCATCACAGATGCAGTGGCGCGTGGCGATCTGAAGCCGGGCGGTACGATTGTCGAGGGAACGGCCGGGAACACTGGCATCGGCCTCGCGTTGGTGGGAGCCTCGATGGGTTTCAAGACGGTGATCGTGATCCCGGAAACGCAAAGCCAGGAAAAGAAGGACATGCTAACGCTTGCGGGCGCCGAGTTGGTTCAGGTTCCGGCTGCCCCTTACAGCAATCCCAATAATTTTGTGCGGTACTCCGAACGCCTGGCCAAGAAGCTTGCCGAGACCTCGGAGAAAGGCGTGATCTGGGCCAACCAGTTCGACAACACCGCCAACCGCCAGGCCCATGTCGAGACAACCGGCCCCGAGATATGGGAACAAACAGGCGGCAAGGTGGACGGATTTATCTGCGCCTGCGGCTCGGGCGGCACTCTGGCCGGCGTGGCGATGGCGTTGCAACCCAAGGGCGTGAAGATGGGCATTGCCGACCCGATGGGCGCAAAGCTCTATTCATATTACACGACAGGTGAGCTCGAGGCCGAGGGCAGTTCCATCGCCGAAGGAATCGGCCAGGCTCGGATCACCGCCAACCTGGAAGGCTTCACGCCCGATTTCGCCTACCAGATTCCGGATGAGGAAGCGCTCCCGATCGTGTTCGACCTTCTGGCGCACGAGGGCCTCTGCATGGGCGCATCCACCGGCGTGAACATCGCTGGTGCAATCCGAATGGCCCGCGACATGGGGCCGGGGCATACCATCGTGACGGTGCTTTGCGACTATGGCACGCGATACCAGTCGAAACTGTTCAATCCAGAGTTCCTGCGCGAGAAGAACCTTCCGACGCCCGATTGGCTGTCAGAGGCGCCGCGCAGCATACCCGGGGTGTTTGTCGAATGACCAGAGTGCTGCGCTGCCTGGCCGTACTGGTTCTCTTGATGGCCGGCTACGGGGCAGGGCTGACGACGGCACTCGTATCGACCGCTTCGCCTGCAACAGCACAATCGCGGGCTTCCGACAACTTGCCGGATTACGAAACCTGGACGCGCGTGGCGACAAGGGCCGATGAAGCCATTGAAACCGGCCGCGCCTCGACCAACGCACTGGAAGCGTTGCGCCTCGAACTGGCCGACTGGCGGCAACGGCCTCCTCGAGGCCCAGGACATCAATCGAAACGCGATTGAGACGGCACAGCGCCAACTGGAAGCGATTGGTCCGGCGCCGGAAGAGGGCGAGGCCGAGCCCGCCGCGATCGCGGCGGAGCGCTCCCTTCTGGAAGACCGGATTGCACGTCTGCGAGAGCCGGTACGCCAAGCTGAACTGTCCTTCACCCGGGCCGATGGGCTGATCCAGGGGATCGACACCATCATCCGCGAGCGACAGACCCGGGAAATCCTGGAGTTTGGCGCGTCACCGCTTAATCCGGTTCACTGGCCCGAAGGTTTCGCCGCGCTCGCCCGGACCGCTTCGACTCTGCGCTCAGAGGTGATGACCGCTTGGGCCAACCCTGTCCAGCGCGAAGAGACCATGCAAGATATTCCCGCCTTGTTGGTGATGGCTGTGATCGGACTGGTGCTGCTGGCGCGAGGTCGCAAGTGGACCCACAAGCTGAACCGCAGGATACTGGGCGAAAACCCGGGCGCGGCGCGATGGATCATAGGCTTCATCGTGTCGATGGGCAGCCTGTTCCTACCGCTTTTTGGTGTTTATTTCCTCATCGAGGCGGTTTCGAGCACCGGCTTGATCGGTTTGCGCGGCAGTCAGATACTGGACGTTCTCGGCCCGCTGGTCTTTACCTTTCTGCTGGCACGCTGGCTGGCCACGCGCGTGTTCCCCGGAAAAGAGGCCCGCACGCTGCCACTGAACCTGTCGCCCGAGAGTCGCCGCAAAGGACGGGTCTATGGCATGCTTCTGGGCGCAGTTGCATCGGGCAGCTTTTTTCTGCAGCAGGTCGGCGACATCTCGCAGTGGAGCCAATCCGCGTCTGTTGTCATCCTGTTTCCCCTGATGGTGCTTTGCAGCCTTCTGCTGTTGCGTATCTCGAGGCTTTTGCGGGAACATGTACGTACCGACGTGGAGGACGATGGCGAGGAAACCTATCGCTCTCGCATGACCGGAATACTGGCCTTTCTGATGGCTGCGCTGGCCATTGTGGTGCCGGTATTGGGCGCGGTCGGATACTTCAGGCTTGCGCAGGCGCTGCTCTATCCCTCGCTGGGCTCGATCGAGCTGCTGGCGATGCTGTTGGTGCTGCAAAGGGTGGTGGTCGAAGTCTACGTGCTTGTCACACGCAACCGCGCGGGCGCGGCCGAATCCCTGATCCCTATCCTGATCGGAGTGGTTCTCGTCCTTCTTTCCTTACCGGTCTTCGCCCTGATCTGGGGGGCGCGCGTCGCGGATTTGACCGAGCTTTACGCCCGCGCGGCGGAAGGTTTCATGATCGGCGAGACGCGCATCTCGCCCATGATCTTCCTCACGCTCGCCTTTGTGTTCGTCCTGGGATACACCGCGACACGGCTTCTTCAGGGTGCTCTCAAGAACACGATCCTGCCGAAGACCAAGATCGATCCGGGAGGTCGCAACGCGATCCTGTCGGGTGTCGGATATATCGGGATATTTCTGGCCGCGGTCATTGCCATCACCAGCGCGGGCATCGACCTCACGGCGTTGGGCTATGTTGCGGGCGCGCTTTCGGTCGGTATCGGTTTCGGCCTTCAAAACGTGGTGTCGAACTTCGTCAGCGGCATCATCCTTCTGGTCGAACGGCCCATCTCCGAAGGCGACTGGATCGAGGTGGGCGGCGTGCACGGCAACGTCAAGGACATCTCGGTGCGTTCGACCATCATCCAGACCTTCGACCGCTCCGACGTGATTGTGCCCAATGCCGATCTCGTTTCGGGACGGGTCACGAACTATACCCGCGGCAATACCGTGGGCCGCCTTATCGTTCCGGTAGGTGTGGCTTACGGTACGGATACGAAAATGGTCGAGGGAATCCTGCAAGAGGTTGCCGAGGCACATCCGCTCGTCCTGCTGAATCCGCCACCGGCGGTGGTGTTCCGCGGTTTCGGGGCGGATGCGCTGGATTTCGAGATCCGGGCGATACTGCGAGACGTGAACTACGTTCTGTCGGTGCATTCGGAAATGAACCACGAGATCGCCGCTCGATTTGCCGCGGCCGGGATCGAAATACCTTTCGCGCAGCGCGATATCTGGATTCGCAACGCCGAGGTGCTGGGAGGTGGCGGCACCGAAACCGGGGCCAAGGCCGCCACGGCGCCCGTCTCCATGTCTGTTCCCGAAACTAAGCCGCGCCAGCTTGATGAACCGCCGGACATGGACGGCGACGCCGACGGAGGTGATGGCGGGGGGGCCGGCGATGGCCGCTGAGCCGTGCGCAAGAAAGCTCTTGAACTGGCATGATCGCTAGCGATAAAGAGGCCAGACCGGAGAGGTGGCCGAGTGGTCGAAGGCGCACGCCTGGAACGCGTGTAGGCGGGAAACCGTCTCCAGGGTTCGAATCCCTGTCTCTCCGCCACTTGCCCTTTAGAAATTGTTTTCTAGGTCCGGGTTCGGTCGGACTTTTCCTTTGTTTGCGAGGGTTCTGCGGGAGGGGCTGAACGCTGCGCCGCTGGCAAGCTTGGCGAAATCTTATTCCGGGGGGCGCTATTCTTTAAACCTCATGACTGTTCCAAACTGGCGAAGTTTTCCAAAGCTGTGAAAGCTTGCTCTTTTTTCGCTGGGAATAGCTTTGCACGTCGACGCCAGTGTCCGCCGGCTCTCTTTTGATGAAGCGCGCATCGGCCTTGGGGTGTTTCGGCGGCACCAGCCGGTTCATTTGGCGAAAGTCGCCACCGCGCGGACGTTCAGAACGAAGTCGCGCAAGCTGCGGTCGCGGTTGACTACCGGCTTTGCCGCCAGAGCGTAAAGCCGGGCTGGGGCAGAACGTCACCGTCGGTGACATCGCCGACTTCGCCCCGGGCATCGGCTGAGACCAAGTGGATCGTCCGGAACGAGCGCATGTCAGAGTGCCTTGCACAGGCGCAAGGCGTCGTAAATCGCGGCGTGGGTGTTGCGCGACGCCACCGCGTCACCAATCCGAAAGAGTTGATAAGTGCCACCATCGTTGCTCCGCAATTCCTGCGTGCGCCCCTCGATCAGCGCATCATAGTCGACCTCTCCCAGGTTGGAGGATCCCGGACGGAGGTCAAAATACAGATCGTCGAGCGGCAGGGTGCCGTGGTTCACGACCACCTGATCGACATGTCGATGCCGTGTCACGCCGCCGTAATCGCTGTCGATGGTGGCCAGAAGAGCGTTGCCTTCGCGCTCGACCGCGGCCAGCTTCCAGGTTACCGTCAACCTGACGTCGCACTTTTGCAGTTCTCGCATCGCAGGGGTCAGGGACATGCCCATGACCTCGGGCGCAAAACTGCGATCGCGGGTCATGATCTCGACCTTTGCGCCGGTGGCGGCGATCTTTTCGGCGGCCTGAAGCGCGGCAAAGTCACCGGCCTCGTCATAGATAAGCACATCTGCACCCGGCTGGGTGTCTCCCGAGAGGATATCCCAGCTGGAAACGACAAGCTCCTCGCCCCCGCCCGGAACCTCGACCTGCGGCAGGCCGCCGGTGGCGACGATAACCACGTCCGGGTCTTCTGCCAAAACGGTCCGGTCATCGGCGAAGGCGTTGAAGTGGAAGGCCACTCCCATGCGCGTACATTCCTCGAAACGCCACTGTATCAGCTGGAGCATCTCCTTGCGGCGGTCCGTCTGCGCGGTCAGGCGCACCTGACCACCGGGGTCGTTCGCGGCCTCGTATACGATCACCTCGTGACCGCGTTCCGCCGAAACGCGGGCGGCCTCCAGCCCTGCAGGCCCGGCGCCGATGATCACCACACGGCGGTGGGTGTCGGTCTTTTCTATCTCGTGCGGCTGCTCGGTCTCGCGCCCGGTGGCCGGATTGTGCAGGCAAAGCGCCATACCCCCTTGGTAGATCCGGTCCAGACAGTAGTTGGCCCCGACGCAGGGGCGGATGCGATCTTCCTCGCCCCGCATGATCTTGGCCACGATATGCGGCTCCGCGATATGGGCGCGGGTCATGCCGACCATGTCCAACTTGCCCGAGGCGATGGCATGGCGGGCGGTCGCCACGTCCTGGATCTTGGCGGCATGGAACGTGGGAATCTGCGTCTCGGCCCGGATCTCGCCGGCGAAATCTAGATGTGGGCTTGATCGCATGCCCTGCACAGGAATCACGTCCGTCAAAGCGGCATCCGTTGCCACGTAACCCCGGATAATGTTCAGGAAATCGACCATCCCGCAGGATTTCAGGCGCCTGGTGATCTCGATTCCGTCTTCCCGGGTGATCCCGCCCGGCTTGTCCTCGTCCGCGACATATCGGATGCCCACGATGAAGCGCTCGCCCACGCGGGCGCGGATCGCCGTCAGCACCTCCATCGTGAAGCGCAAGCGGCTGTCGTGGTCACTCGCACCGAAAGGGCCGTCAAGTTGGTTGAGCTGCGGCGACCAGAACGCATCCATCAGGTGGCCATAGGCCTCGAGCTCGATCCCGTCGAGACCGGCGGCCTGCATCCGTTCGGCGGCGTCGGCGTAATCCTCGATGATGCGCGCGATATCCCAGTCCTCCATCTTCTTGGGATAGGCGCGGTGTGCCGGCTCGCGCGCATGGCCAGGCGCAAGGCTGGGCAACCAGTCACCGCGGTCCCAGCGGGTACGCCAGCCCAGATGGGTCAGTTGGATCATCACCGCGCAACCATGCTCGTGACACGCGTCGGTCAGCGCCTTCATGTGCGGCACGACCTCGTCGCGGTAGGCGAGGATATTGTTGAAGGCTGGCGGACTGTCGCGTGACACCACCGCCGAGCCGGCGGTCATGGTAAGCGCAACGCCGCCGCGGGCCCGTTCCGCGTGGTAGGCCCGGTAGCGATCGGTCGGGAGGCCATTCTCTGGGTAGGCGGGCTCGTGACTGGTGATCATCAGCCGGTTTTTCAGTGTCAAATGTTTGAGCTGGAACGGTTGAAGTAGGGGGTCGCTGGTCACGGGCTGGCTCCTGTGCTGACACTGGGACACTCGAAAAAATGTGCATTTGTGTCAATATCGAGTTCACTGTTGTATATTTTCATTTGAGGATCGGCAACTTGCCCCTTATTTATGAACATGCGTATGGATGACATCTCTGTAGATGAACCTGAAAAGACGTCGGGGTGGCGCGGCTCGCGCGAGCTTTGGCTCACGGCGGCCAAGCAGGCCTTGTTGGAAACAGGTCTCGATGCGGTCAAGATCCAGCCGCTCGCCAGCCGCTTGAACATTTCCCGCACCAGTTTTTATTGGTTTTTCAAAGATCGCGGCGCACTTCTGGACGCGCTGCTGGAAGAATGGGATGCCAAGAATACAGGAGCCTTCGCCGATGCCTCCGACGCCTATGCCGAGACGATCACCGAGGCCATTCTGAACCTGATTGCGGTCTTTCATGACGAGGCTTTGTTCGAGCCCCAGCTTGATTTTGCGATCCGCGGCTGGGCACACCAATCGACAGAGGTGATGATCAGGGTGAATGCATCGGACAAAATCCGGCTTGACGCGATCAGGCGCATGTTCGAACGGTTCGGGTATGACAGAAGTGATGCCGACGTGCGTGCAAGGACCGTCTATCTGACGCAGATCGGGTATATCTCGATGCAGGTTCAAGAATCCCCCGAGCTCCGTATGGCGCGGGTGCCCGGCTATGTCATGACGTTTTGTGGCATTGAGCCTGCGCCGAACGAACTCGCCAGGTTCCACGCGCGCCTTGGTGCGCGTCCGGCGGGGCAAAGTACTGAACGCTGAAAGAAAAGGCAGCTCTCAGGACATTAAGCGTACAGAGCAAATTGCACACTGCATGTGCGGCGATGCACCTTGCCATTAAGGACAGGTTCGCTGATTGCGTCGATTAACAAGAAGTTTCGACATGGGCATGGCTCGCTGTTCTTGGCGCGGTTCGTTTCAGCGGCAGCGAAAGCTCGGATCCGATGTTGTCGCATGGCACGGCGCGACGGAGTGCTGGAACGCGTGATCGGAGAATGCGAGTCAGCTGTGCAAATTGCGAAGCCGAGCCGAAAGCGACTGCCGCGCGCGTTAGTTCGGTTAAGGAAGAATAGTACGCGGGACTGTTTCAGATTCCGCCAAGCTTTGGGAGAGTGCGACGATGCCGGCGCCGAAGAACGAAAAATTCCCATTTGCCGGGTCCGGCCTGCGCGCACTTGCACTTATTGCATGTCTGTCCGTTTTGTCGCACGACGCTGCGGCCCAGTCGGACGATGCCGGAGCGGCGGCGTCGCAATCCAAGCCGGTCGGCGTGATTGTCCTCAATGCGCAGGACGTGCCCTTCGTGCTGACCGTGCCCGGCCGTGCCGTGGCTTTCCGCGAAAGCGATATTCGCCCACAGGTGACTGGTGTGATCGACGAGATCACCTACACGCCCGGCACTGAGGTTGCGGCGGGTGATCCGATGTTCCGGATCGAGAGCGACACATTTGCCGCCGACAAACGCGCCGCCGAAGCCTCGGTTACGCGGGCGGAGGCGGCGCTGGTCACCGCCAGAAACACACTGGAGCGCTATCAGACACTGAGCGGCCGGTCGGTCAGCCAGACCCAGGTCGACGATGCGGAAGTGGCCGTGCTTTCCGCGGAAGCCGACCTTGAACAGGCCCGCGCCAACCTTGAAATCGCTCAACTTGAGCTCAATCGGACCGAAATCCGCAGCCCCTTCGCCGGCGAGCCCAGCGTGGCCGCGATTTCGATTGGAGCGGTGGTCACCGCGAACCAGGCCGAGGCGTTGGCGACAGTCACGCAACTGGACCCGATTTACGTTGACCTCATTGAATCGAGCGCCCGCGTGCTTCGAATCGAAGAGATGATCCGGTCCGGCGCGCTGCGCGTCAACGGCGACATCGGCTTTTCATTGACGCTTGAGACAGGCGAGACCTACCCGGAGCCTGGGCGCCTGGTGTCCGACAGCGCCCGGGTGTCCGAGACCACCGGCACGCTCGCCTACCGCGTCGAGTTTCCCAACCCTGATCGGGTTATCCTTCCGGGACAGTTCCTGCGCGCTGACGTTACGCTGGGAATGCGCGAGGCCTTTCTTGTGCCGCAACGCGCCGCACGTCGCACAGCCGAAGGACTGCTGACATTCTACGTGGCCCGCGAAGGCAAAGCCGTGCTGGTCGAAACTCGCGATCTGGGAAGCTTTGAGAATGCCTGGGTCGTGGCCGAAGGGCTGCAGGAGGGCGATCAGTTGATTGTGGACGGGCTGACACGGTTGCGCAGTGGCGCGCCAGTGGCCCCCAAGCAGGTCAGACTGGATGACGCCGGACGCGTCGTTGAAGAAGAGGGCTGAACGTGGGAGCCTTCTTTGTCCACCGCCCCGTCTTTGCATGGGTAATTGCCATCGTCACGTCGATCGTGGGCACCTTCGCCATGATCAGTCTGCCGGTATCGCAATATCCCGAGATCGCCCCGACGACCGTGCGCGTGGAGGCGACCTATCCTGGCGGTACCGCAAGCACGCTTGAAAGCACGGTAACACGGGTGATCGAGGACCGACTGACCGGCCTGGACGGTTTGCTTTACACGACGTCGACATCTACCGCTGGCAGTTCGTCGATCACTATGGTTTTCGACGGCTCCATCGAACCCGTGACTGCACAGAATGATGTGCAGGTTCGCGTCACCCAGATCGAGTCCCAACTGCCTCAGACGGTGCGGGACCAGGGTGTGAACGTAACCCGGTCCAGCTCGTCGCTGCTTCTGGTAGGTGCCTTGGTATCCGAAAACGGGGCGCAAACCTCGACCGACCTTGGCAATATCTTCACAGGCCAAATCGAAAGCACGCTTTTGCGACAGGATGGCGTCGGTGGTGTGAACCTTTTCGGCTCGGGCTACGCAATGCGCATCTGGCTCGACCCGTTGTCGCTCGCGCGTTACCGGCTGACTGCGTCGGACGTTGTATCGGCGGTCGAGGCGCAGAACACTGCCGTCGCGGTCGGCGCTTTGGGCGACCTGCCGCTGGCGGACGGCCAGCAGGTCACAGCGACGATCACCGCGCAAAGCCAGCTTCGCACGGAGGACGAGTTCGGCCGGATCCTGCTTCGCTCCGGGCTGGGCGGGGACGCGGTCTATCTCAGCGATGTTGCCCGCATCGAGATCGGCAACGAAAGCTATGCCACCGAGGCGTGGCTCGACAGGCAATCCGCGGTAGGATTCGGCGTCAATCTGCGCACCGGCGCCAACGCGCTCGACACGGCCGAGGGGGTGCGCGAACTCCTTCGCTCGATCGAGCCCAGTCTGCCCGAGGGGGTCGCGGTCGAGATCCCCTATGACACCTCGCCTTTCGTGGAGCGGTCGATCAACCAAGTTTACATGACCCTGGTCGAAGCGGTGGTGCTGGTCCTGATCGTGCTGCTGATTTTTCTGCAAACCTGGCGTGCGACGATCATTCCGATCATCACGGTGCCCATCGTCCTTCTGGGTACGTTCGCGGCGCTGTCGGTGCTGGGATACACCGTCAACACTTTGACCATGTTTGCGCTGGTGCTGGCGATCGGCCTACTGGTGGACGACGCCATCGTGGTGGTGGAAAACGTGGAACGGCTGATTGCGGAAGAGGATCTGGACCCGGTTACCGCGACTGTGCGCAGCATGAAGCAAATCACTGGCGCGCTTATCGGGATCCTGGTGGTACTTGTCGCTGTGTTCGTGCCGATGGCGTTTTCCGCGGGTTCGGTCGGGGTGATATATCGGCAATTCTCGATCACGATAATCACCGCAATGGTCCTGTCGCTCCTGATCGCGCTCAGCCTGACACCGGCGATGTGCGCGCAGCTCTTGCGCAAACGCGGCGACGCGCGGTTCTTCGCCGCGCGGTGGTTCAACAGCGGCCTGTCCGGCCTGGTCGCAGGGTTCACCGGCTTGGTCAAGCGGCTGGTGCCTCTGCGCTTTGTGATGCTACTGGTCGTCGGCGCCATAGGCTACGGTGGCTATCTTGTTTACGAGCGCATGCCAGGTTCGTTCATTCCGACCGAGGACCAGGGCGTCGTTCTGAGTCTTATCTCTCTGCCTGCGGGAACCACGGCGCCGGTCACCGAGGCGGTGCTGAACGAGGTCGAGACGCATTTCCTGGAAAACGAACCCGACGCGGTCGAGGCGGTCTTCGGCGTTCGCGGTTTCAGCTTTGCCGGCAGCGGTCAGCATCAGGCGATGCTGTTTGCCCGGCTAAAGGATTTCGACCTACGCGAGGATCCAAGTCTTTCGGCAGAGGCGGTTGCAGCCCGCGCAAACCAGGCGCTTTTCGGTCATCGCAGTGCGCAGATCTTCACCATACAGCCCCCCGCGATTCCCGGCCTGGGCACGTCGGGCGGATTTAGCATGTATCTGCTCGATCAGGGCGGGCAGGGGGCGGATGAACTGATCGAGGCCGCGCAGCGCCTGACGGGGGCCGCCGCGCAGGACCCGCGCCTGACGGCGGTTCGGGCCGACGGGATCGACACCGAAGCCTCGCTGTCACTGGATATCGACCGGCCCAAGGCCGAGAGCTTCGGCCTCTCGGTCGACTCCGTGAACGCGATGCTGTCGATCATCTTCGCCGGACGTGACGTGAATGACTTTCTTCTGGGCAACGATCTGCGGCCAGTGATCGTTCAGGCCGATGCGCCTCACAGGATGCAGCCCGAGGATGTCGCGTCCTGGTACGCGCGAAACAGCGATCAGGAGATGGTGCCCTTCGCCGCCTTCATCCAAAGCCGGTGGGAGCAGATCGCGCCGGCGCTGACCCGATATGACGGGCTTGGCGCAATCGCGATCTCCGGCAATCCCTCGCAAGGAGGCAGTTCGGGCGACGCGATGGCGGCGATGGAGGAACTCGTAGCCTCTGAGACACCGGAATATGGCGTCGGCTGGGCCGGTATAAGCTTTCAGGAACGCGCCGCTGGCAGCAACGTGGCGATGCTTTATGCCATTTCCGCATTGATCGTCTTTCTTGCCCTGGCTGCGCTTTACGAAAGCTGGATGGTGCCCCTGTCGGTAATGCTGGCCGTACCGATCAGCCTGACCGGTGCGCTGACAGCCTCTTGGTTGACCGGGCAATCGAACGATGTCTACTTCACCGTAGGGCTACTGACGACAATCGGCCTGGCATCACGGAACGCCATCCTCGTTGTCGAGTTTGCGGAAGAAGTGCTGCGCGAGACGGGCGATATCGTGCAGGCCGCCGTCACGGCGGCACGCCAGCGGCTGAGGCCGATCCTTATGACCGCCCTGACCTTCATGCTCGGCGTCATGCCACTTGCGACCGCCAGTGGCCCCGGCGCACAGGCTCAAAACGCGATCGGTATTGCGGTGCTGGGTGGCATGGCAGCTTCGACCTTCGTGGCAACACTGTTCGTGCCGCTGCTATACGTACTGGTCAAGACGTTGGCCGCGCGGGTCTCGAAACAGGTCAGTTGAGGATGCGTTTTGCCGGTCGCCCAGCAATCCGATACGTTTCTCTCAACACAACATTGAGGGGAGCGCATGAAACCAATTCGTTCAATTGACCGGCGTGTAGCAAATATACGGGACGCAACTGCTTTCGAACCCTATGACCCCGTCACGGAACCGGGAACCTCGATCCTAAAGCTGAACACCGCGATGCCGCGCGACGTGGGTTTCTACATCTACAGGATGGAGCCGGGGGCAAGGTCGACCCCGCACCGTCATGGCGGGGCCGAGGAATTCGTGATGCTCGAGGGTGAATTGATCGACAATGACGGCACGGTCTATCGGCAAGGCGATGTCGTCTGGCTGGCACCGGGAACCGACCATGTTTCACATACCGAGACGGGATGCCTGATCGCCGTTTTCTCGGAGGGCGAGGAAACCCCGCTGGTGGGGTAAGGTGAGCGACGCCCGCCTACATTGCGGCGCGGGTTTCGGAAAGTTCGCGGTCGAGCCGTCTCTCCAGCGTACCCTGCGGTCGTGTGAACCGCGCCAGCAGATCGTAAAGGACAGGCGTGACGACCAGCATGAGCACCGCCGACAGAGACAAGCCCGCCACGATCACGGTGCCTATGGCCTGACGGCTTTCAGCGCCGGCGCCCGTGGCCATGACAAGGGGCAGGGCGCCCAGAATGGTCGATATCACCGTCATCACGATCGGACGCAGACGCAGTGTGGCCGCGCGGATCACAGCCTCGCGGGTTTCAAGGCCGTCGCTGCGCAGTTGATTGGCGAACTCCACGATCAGGATGCCGTTCTTGGCGACCAGTCCGACCAACAGGATGATCCCGATCTGGCTATAGACATTGAGTGTGAGTCCCCCAAGCGCCATCGCATAGATCGCCCCGGCCAGTCCCGCCGGAACGGTCAGCATGATCGTGACCGGGTGCACAAAGCTTTCGAACTGGGCGGCAAGTACCAGGAAGACGATCAGCAGCGACAGCGCAAGCACGAAGCCGACGCCCGCTGACGTGTCCTTAAAGGTACGTGACTGACCTTCGTACCCCAACTTGGCCTCGACCGGCAGGATATCCCGCGCGGCGGTCTCGATCGTGTCAAGCACGGTGCCAAGCTGTGCGCCGGGCTCCAGAGCTCCGGAAAGCTGAACGGATGGGAGGCGGTCGAAGCGGCGCAGGCTGGGGGCGGCGGCATTCTCTCGCAGATCGACCAGGGCCCCAAGCGGCACGAGTGTTTCGCCGTCGCCCGCCCGCACGAAGATATTGTCGATATCCGACGGCGTATTGCGGTCGTCATCCTGCGCCTGAAGGATCACCGGGTACTCTCGGCCCCGGCTGACAAAGCCTGTGACCTCGCGCGAGGCCAGTAGCGTTTGCAAGGTACCGGCGATCGTTTCCACCGATATGCCGAGGTCGTCCGCACGCGCGCGATCGATCGTGACATCGAGTTGCGGCAGATTCTGGTCGAAGTCGATCTCGGGATTGACCAGCCCCGGAATGGTCTCGGCCTCCGCTTGCAGGCGTTCGGCCCATTCCTTGACGCTCTCGAAATCTGGACCGCCCACGACCACACGCACCGGGGTGGAGTTGCCGCGCAGGCCAAGGCCGGCCGGGGTTACCGGAAAGCCACGGGCGATTGTCACGTCTCCCATTTGGGGTGCGATCTGTCCGACCACCTCTGAAACCGACATGTCACGTTCATCCCACGGGGCAAGGCGAAACACCACGAAAGAGCGCCAGGCCCGGTTGCCCCAGCCGGTAAAGGTGAAAACCGTCTCGATCACGCCGGACTGGCGCAGCGGTTCAAGAATCCCCTCGACCTGCCGCGCGGCGATATCGGAATGCTCCACCGTGCTGCCTTGGGGCGCGGTCAGCGGCACGAAACCCACCCCGCGATCCTCGCGCGGGGCCAACTCGCGAGGGAGGCCCTCGTAGAACAGCGCAGCACCCCCGGTCACGGTGAGCGCCACGGCAAGCACCACCAGTGGTGCCTGCACTGCGCGTTTCAGCAGCGCTTCGTACTTGCATTGCGCCCAACCCAGGCTCTCGGCGTCGTCTGCGGACACCCCGTCGCGCTGACGCAGCACCTTCGAGGCCAGCGCCGGGCAAGCGGTCAGGGCCACGAAGGTCGATATCGCCACTGTCCCCGCCATGACCCACCCGAATTCGACGAAAAGGCGCCCGACCTGTCCGGGCATGAAAGACAGCGGCACGAAGACGGCCATCAATGTCAGCGATGTGGCGATGACTGCAAAGGTCACCTGACGCGCTCCGCGATAGCTGGCGGCAAGCGGACTTTCCCCCATCTCGATCCGGCGCTGGATGTTTTCCAGCACCACAATGGCGTCGTCGACCACGAGGCCAATTGCAAGAAGCAGCGCCAGTAGCGTCAGCGTGTTAAGCGAGAACCCCCAGGCCGAAATCAGGATGAAGCAACCAATCAGTGACACGGGGATCGCTACGAAAGGGATCAGTGTGGCGCGAGGGCTGCGCAGGAATACGAGAATCACAAGAACTACCAGCGCCAGCGAGATGCTGAGCGCGATAACCACCTCGCGGATCGAGGCTCCGACGAACAACGCATCATCCGATCCGACGATCAGTGTCATGCCCTGGGGCAGGGTCGGCGTGATCGCCTCTATCTCGGCGCGCACGGCCTGGGAAATTGCCAGGGTGTTCGACTTGCTTTGGCGCAGGACGGCGATGCCCACCGCGTCAGTTCCATCAGTGCGTACGATGGTGCTGTCATCGGCCACGCCCGGCTCGACCCGCGCCACATCGCCCAGGCGCACGGGAAAGCCCGCCACGCGATCCAGCACCACGTCGCGGAAATCCTCGATATTACTGAGGCGGGAGTTCAACCGGACGGTCAACTGCCGGTCCTGCGATTTGACCTCGCCAGCCGGCAGCTCGAGGTTGTTGCGTCGCAAAGCGGCTTCGACATCGGCCACCGTCAGCTTGCGTGCCGCCAGCGAGCGCCGGTCAAGCCAGATGCGCACTGCGAAGGGACGCTCGCCATAAATGTTCAGATCCGCCACCCCATCAACCGTGGCGATGCGGTCGGCTATGAAGCGGTCGATGTAATCGGTGATTTCGGCGGTCGTCATCCGGTCCGACGTCACGGCCAGCCGCATGACCGGATCCGCGTCGGCGTCGGACTTGACCACTCGAGGCTCGTCGGCCTCTTCGGGCAGTTGTCCGGTGACCCGTCCGATCGCATTGCGCACGTCGTTGGCCGCATTGTCCAGATCGCGCGAGGTTTCGAATTCAAGAGTGATGCGGCTGCGGCCCTGGCGCGATTCCGAACTGATCGAGCGCAGGCCGGTGATTGCGGCAACCGCGCCTTCCAGCGTTTCGGTAATATCGGTGTCGATCACCTCGGGTGCCGCGCCACGATACTCGGTCGTGATCGTAACCACGGCGTTGTCGACATCGGGCAATTCGCGCACGGGGATGTTCTGCACTGCCGCAAGGCCGAAGACCAAGATCAGTAGGCTGGCCACCGCCGCCAGCACCGGCCGGCGTACCGCGATGTCCGACAGCGTCACGTGTCACCCTCCGACCCGTCCGATACTGGTTCTGTAGATTTGACTGTGACCACGGCGCCGTCGCGCAGCCGGCCGAGCCCGCGTATCGCCACCTCCTGGCCTTCGTCGAGCCCGGCCAGTACGGCCACCTTGCCGTCCTGCCGCGCCCCGGTTCGAACAGGCGTGCGCGTGGCCACCCCTTCGTTGATCGTGAAGACATAAGTATCGGCGGCCTGAAAAATGATGGCTTCTTCCGGCACCACCAGCGCGTCCGCTTCAGAAAGGGTGAGGGTCAGTGACATGAACATGCCCGCAGGCAAAAGACCATCAGGATTGGGTATAACGGCGCGCGCCCGAAAGGCCCGCGACACTGGATCGATCCGGCTGTCCACCGCGTCTATCTGACCCGTGAACACGCGATCGTCGAAGGCCACGCTTTGCGCTTCAACCGGCATACCACGCTGGACTTTCGCGAACAGGGTTTCCGGAAGCGAGAATTCAAGTTCTACCTGGCTCAGGTCGTCGAGGCGCGTGATCATGTCGTCGCTGGTCACACGTGCGCCGCGATCCACTTCGGCCAGACCCAGAACGCCGCCGAACGGGGCAATTATTGTCCGCCGGTCCAGCCGTTGTTGGGCCCGTTCCAACTGTGCCTCGGCCTCCGCCAGCCGCGCTACAGCTTCCTCCTGCGAAGCCTGACTGACCGCGTTTGTGCTGCGCAATTGCTCGACCCGCTCAAGAACCTGCCGGCGCTCGATCAGCCGTGCCTCGGCTTCGGCAAGATCGGCCCGCTCTATCGCATCGTCCAGCCGGACCAAAACCGCGCCTTCCTCCACCCGCCCCCCCGGCGTGATCGCCAGCTCCACGATGCGGCCATCCGCTTCCGGGACAATCTGAACCGAGTTGGCGGCGCGCGTCGTGCCGACCGCCTCGACCTTCTGATAGATGCGCTCGGTTTCGGCTCGCGCCGTTTCGACCGTGACCGGGCCCGAGCCACGAGCCTCTGCCGCTTCAGCCGGAGGCGCGAGGTAGGTCGCGTACCCCCAGTAGGCGGCGTAGCCGATCGCACCCAGGAGGCAAATCAGCAATAGCTGTTTGAATACGGACATTCGGTCGCTCCACGATCCCGCGCTGCGGGCACGGCGCCGCAATAGACAGGTCCGTGCAGGTTAGATTAACCGCGCTGAATAGCAAGCTTGGCCAAGTGTTGCATCTTGAACGGGCAGTGTATTCTTGGCCCGCCTGTCTTCAAATGTGCGTGAACGCAAACATAATCGGGTTTGGTGCACAAGTCGTGCCCACAGATGTTAATTGATGGTGCCGATCGGATCCGGTGTTATACTTAGCTTGAGATGTGCCCCAGCCCTGTCCGGACCGGTGGCGCCAACGCAACGTCAACCGACGGACCTATCGCGGCGTATGAAAAGGATTTTGCTGGCCGACGACCATACCCTGGTCCGAGAGACGATCGCGGATTTCATCAAGCGCCAGGCCGCATTTGAGGTGGCGCAGGCCGCGTCTCTGGACGAAGCGTTGAAGGTCAATGCCGAGCAAGGTCCGTTCAACCTGATCATGCTGGACTACACCATGCCGGGAATGGAGGCGCTTGCAGGGTTGACCCGAATGCGCGCGGAGTCGGGATGTCCGGTGGCGATCCTGTCGGGCACGGCTCCACCAGATATCGCGCGGCGGGCTTTGCGGGCGGGCGCGTCAGGCTTTCTGCCCAAGACACTTGCTGCGCAGCAGTTTGTGGCGGCCATTCAGCAGATCCTGGGCGGCGATGTCTACCTTCCGCAGGATTTCCTGAGTGAATCCTTGGCAGGAACCCGCGCCACGCATCTTACACCGCGCGAACTGGAAGTGTTGCATTGTGTCGCGGAAGGCAAGCTAAATAAGGAAATCGCCCGCGAGCTGGACATTCAGGAAGTGACCGTCAAGTTGCATGTGAAAACTCTTTCGCGCAAACTTGGCGCGCGTAACCGGACCCATGCCGCGATGATGGCCCGCGATCTGGGACTGCTGTAACGCTCAACCATCCGGGCAACCCCAATTACAGCTATTGTTCGCGGCGCGCCAACCTGTTCTGGGAGTCTGGCGCGCATTTCCGGATCAACCCGTTGCTTACCCAATTCTTGCTCTGGTCTCTGCCGCAAATGTCTTTGACACGGACACTCTGTCCGCGGGCGTCAGGGAACTGGACCGTGCCACATCTGAAACAGGGTGAGAAGCACCGCGACCGGCCGGATGCGCAGAACGACGTTTTGATACAGTTTTCAAAGCGAAACTGGCGGAGAGACAGGGATTCGAACCCTGGGACCCCGTGAAGGGTCAACGGTTTTCGAGACCGCCCCGTTCGACCACTCCGGCACCTCTCCGCGGGGGTCTGGAGGGTGCGTTTAATCGCCTTTGAACGGGGTGACAAGGGGTTTGCCTTGTTTCGCCACGGATTTTGCCTACGTTGGGGTAAACAACGCCACGTCAGGAGGTATCGTGACCCGGACGCGCTCAATCCGACCCCTTGTTTTCATAGCTTTCCTCGCAATCGCGCTGATGGCCGCGCTTCAGACCCGAGCCGCGGATCGCGATCGGCTCGACGCGTTTCTCGAAGTGACCGGCTTTGGTGTCGCGCTCGACTCTATCGCGCTTGCCGCCGGGGATGCGCCCGCAATGCTGGGAATGCAGGCCAGCGATTTCGGATCAGATTGGTCGCGCGTTTCAAAAGATGTGTTCGATACCGAAAAGATGCAGACAATGGCGCTCGACATCCTGTCTGAAACTCTGAGCGACGAGCATCTGACCCACGCCGCGGAATTCTACGCTTCGCCGCTGGGACAGCGTCTGGTGGAGGCCGAGAACGCCTCGCACATGGTCGAGGATGACGAGGCAAAGCAGCAGCAGGGCCGCGCCCTCGTGGCCGAAGGTGTGGAGCAGGGCGACGAACGCATCGAAACCCTTCAGAACCTCAACCAAGCGGTGGATTCCGACGGAAATTCGGTTCGCGCTGTACAGGAAATTCAGGTTCGCTTTCTGATGGCCGCATCGAATGCCGGCATTCTGAACCAAGAGGTTGACGAAGACGCCTTGCGCGCGGCCATGAAGGCCGGTGAGGAAGAGATGCGGATGACCATGAAGGCTGGCGCGCTGGCCAATGCCGCATACACCTACCAGGATTTCTCGAACGGGGAGCTAAAGGAATATCTGGCCGCGCTCGAACATCCCGACATGCAGACTGTGTATCAACTGATGAACGCGGTCCAGTACGAGATCATGGCCAATCGCTTTGAGGTGCTCGCTTCGCGAATGGCTGAAATGCACCCCGGGCAGGAGCTTTGAACTGATATGCATATAGCAAGAACCCTGGCCACCCTAGGCGCACTTTCGGCGGTGCTTCTGGCCTCGGATGCCGCCACCGCGCAGGACGACGATCGCCAGCGCTTGATCGAGTTGATGCGGATTGACGACACTGTAGTGGTGATGCGCAAGGAAGGTCTGCGCTACGGCGCCGAGATCGGCGCGGAGATGCTGCCCGATATTCCAAAGGACGACTGGGAACGCACAGTATCGCGCATCTATGATGCCGAGAAGATGGAGGCGGTGATCACCCAAGGGTTCCAAACTTCACTCGAAGGGGAGGAACTGGGCTCCTTGGTCGAATTCTTCGATAGTGGTCTCGGGGAAGAGATCATTGGGCTCGAAATCTCGGCTCGTGAGGCTTTTCTCGACGAGGAAACCGAGATTGCGGCGATGGACGCCTTTGAGGTGGCCCGCGGTGACGAAACAGAGCTTTACCAGCAAATCGAGACGATCATCTCCGACAGCGACCTTGTGGAATACAACGTCATGGGCGCGATGAACGCCAACCTCATGTTCTATCGTGGCCTGGCCGATGGCGGCGCCATCGATCTTGGGGAATCGGACATGCTGGCCGATGTCTGGGCGCAAGAATCGGACATCCGCGCGGAGTCCGAGGCTTGGCTTGGGTCCTTTCTGATGATGGCCTACCGTCCGCTGGAGGCGGAGGAACTCGAAGCTTACGCCGCACTATACCGCACACCCGAGGGGCGCATTCTGAATACCGCGGTTTTCAACGCCTATGACCGCATGTACGACGAAATCTCCTACCTTCTGGGGCAGGCGGTCGCCGAGCACATGCGCAGCCAAGAACTGTGACCGAACCCGGCCGGAGCCGAACTGCGCCGGTCGGCCTAAAAAAACTGGGCTTTTGCAGGGTGCAAGGCTTGACTTTGAGGGGCGCCCCTAGGATAAGCGGCCATCCCGGCGGGGCGACTCGTGCGGGATTTGTTTTTTTGACGCCCGAAGGGTGCGCCGTTCGAGGCACCAAACGCCGGTTGATCCCGGGGCCACAGAACGCGGATGAAAAAAGGAAAGAGATATGTTTGCGGTTCTGAAAACCGGTGGCAAGCAGTACAAGGTTCAGTCGGGCGATATGCTCCGGGTGGAAAAGCTTGCTGCAGACGCGGGTGAGAAAGTTCAGTTCAACGAGATCCTGATGCTGGGTGGCGACGCGCCGGTCATCGGTGCTCCGCTTGTCGACGGCGCGGCCGTGCAGGCTGAGGTCGTGGACCAGATAAAGGGCGACAAGGTCATCAACTTCGTCAAGCGCCGCCGGAAGCACGGCTCGCAACGGACCCGTGGCCACCGTCAGCAACTGACCCTGCTGCGCGTGACCGAGATCCTTGAGAAGGGCGCCGACAAATCGGGCGTGAAGGCCGCTGTAGGCGCAAGCGCACTGGCCGCCGGCTTGGGCACGACCCGTTACGCCGACAACAAGGCCGAGCAGGCCGAGATGGCCAAGCGCGTGAAGAACAACGAGGCCGAGGAAAAGAGCGTCGCCAAGAAAGCCGAAACCAAAGCCGAGAAGAAGGCCGAGGAAAAGAAGGCTGCTCCCAAGAAAGCCGCGAAGGCCGAAGGTGGCGACGACCTGAAAGAGCTGTCCGGCGTGGGCCCGGCGCTCGAAAAGAAACTGCAAGAGGCAGGCGTGACCACGTTTGCCCAGATCGCGGCATGGACCGCCGATGACATCGCCGAGATGGACGAGAAACTGTCCTTCAAAGGCCGCATCGAGCGTGAAGGCTGGGTCGAGCAGGCCAAAGAACTGGTCAAAGGCTAAGGAGAGACGATATGGCACACAAGAAAGCAGGCGGTTCATCCAGAAACGGTCGCGACTCGGCCGGTCGTCGTCTGGGCGTCAAGAAATACGGCGGCGAGGCCGTGATTCCGGGCAACATCCTGGTGCGTCAGCGCGGCAACAAGTTCTGGCCGGGCGACGGCGTGGGGCAGGGCAAGGATCACACCCTCTTTGCGACCGTCGAGGGCTCGGTGCATTTCCGCAAGGGCCTCAAGGGCCGTACCTTTATTTCGGTTCTCCCGGTGGCGGAGGCCGCCGAGTAAGCCGAACCTTCAAGGTGTGAAATTCAGGGGGATCGGCACATCGCCGGTCCCCTTTTCTGTTTTTCGGAGGCACGTCATGAGCGTAGCCGTTACATCCTTTCTGGTCTTTGGCGCGTCGCAAGTCGGCACGCCGGGACCGGCCAACATGGCGCTTCTGGCGACGGGCGCGCGGTTCGGGTTTCGCGCGGCGTTGCCCTTTGTTGCGGGGGTGGTCATCGGCAAGCAGTTCGTGATCTGGCCCGTAGGCTTCGGCCTGATGGAGCTGGCCGACCGCGCGCCTTACGTGTTCGACATTCTGAAGTGGGTGTCGGCGGCGTACATCTGCTGGCTCGCATGGAAGGTCGCGCACCTGCGCCTCGGTCCGGCCGACGCGCAGGTCGCCGCGCCCGGCTTTCTGGCAGGGCTAATCGTGCATCCGCTCAACCCCAAGGCCTGGGCAATGATCGTCGCCGGCTTCACCAATTTTGTCGCTGCGGGCACGCCCGCCTTGCAGGCCACGCTGACCATATCCATCTGCCTTCTGAGCCTGCAATTGCTACTGCACCCGATCTGGACACTTGGAGGAGACCGGATCGCGCGCACCGTGGCGGGAACCCCGGCCGAGCCGCACCTCATGCGTGCCCTGGCCGCGCTGACCGTCGCATCCGTCCTGTTCGTGCTTTTCGGAGGAGACAGCATATGAAGCTTGAAACCATCGCAACCGACACCCTTCTGGAAACCGAACGGTTCGACCTGCGACCCGTCCGCGACTCCGATGAGGGCCTTATCTCGCTCTATGCCGGCGACGAGCGTGTGGCCCGGTTCACCACGTCTATCCCGCATCCTCTTCCGCCAGGCACATCTGAGGCCTTCATCGCGCGCGTCAAGGATCCGGACCACCCCGAGGATGTCTGGGTGATGGACGGCACGCGTATCGGTGGCGGCGAGGTCATGGGCCTGATCGGCCTGGAGCGGATGGACCGCGATCAGTCCGAAATCGGGTACTGGGTCGCACCGGCCTACTGGAACAGCGGCATCGCCTCGGCTGCAGTCGAGGCTATCCTGTCGGCCAATCCCCAAAACGCGCAGACAATCTTTGCCAGCGTGTTTCAGGACAATGCCGCCTCGGCCCGCGTGCTGACGAATTGTGGTTTCCGTTATCTCGGCGATGCGGAGAGCTTTTCGGTCGCGCGCAAGGCCAATGTCCCGACCTGGACCTACAGCCGGGCGATGGACAATGGCTGAAACGGTCTTTGCCCGCACACCGCGCCTTATCTGGCGCGCAGGCACGCCGGATGACGTAGGGGCGCTTGACGCGATCGTCAGCGATTTCGACGTGGTTCGCCAGACCGAGACCTGGCCCTGGCCCGCGGACCTGTCCTTCACGCGCTCGCGCTGTGTCGTCACCGCGTCGGATCCGGGCGCATCAGGTGTGGTTTGCCAAGGCGACGAGGTCGTCGGCTATCTCGGTCTCAGCCTCGAGGGCAAGATCGGCTATATGTTCGGCAAATCCCATTGGGGCCAGGGCCTGGCCACCGAGATCGGAGCCGCCGCGGTTGCATACGCATTTGACCGCTTTGACTGGCAACGTCTCGAGGCTTGCGTCTTTGCCGACAACCCCGCTTCGGGCCGGGTTCTGGAAAAACTGGGATTCGAGGAGGGCAACGCCTGCCAAGGTCCCTGCCGTGCACGTGGCGGTGTTCACCCAATTCGCACCTTCCGGCGTCCCCGGGCTTGAGCCAGACCGCATTTGGTTCTACGGACGGTCTCTGACGCCATCTGAGGCAATGACATGAAGTTTCTCGATCTCGCCAAGGTTTACATCCGCTCGGGCAGCGGCGGCAACGGATGCATCAGCTTCCGGCGCGAGAAGTATATCGAATACGGCGGCCCCGACGGCGGCGACGGTGGCGGCGGCGGCTCGGTCTGGGCCGAGGCGGTCGACGGGCTGAACACGTTGATCGACTTTCGCTACCAGCAGCATTTCTTCGCCGACAACGGCACGCCCGGCATGGGCAAGCAGCGTACCGGAGCGGACGGCGACGACATCGTGCTGCGCGTGCCCGTGGGCACCGAGATCCTGGACGAGGACCAGGAAACGGTGATCGCCGACCTGACCGAAGTGGGCGAGCGCGTGTGCCTGGCCCGGGGCGGGAATGGCGGCTGGGGCAATTTGCGGTTCAAAACCTCTACCAATCAGGCGCCGCGCCGCTCCAACCCGGGGCAGGAGGGCGTCGAACGCACCATCTGGCTTAGGCTCAAGCTGATTGCCGATGTGGGTCTGGTCGGGCTGCCCAACGCGGGCAAGTCGACCTTTCTGGCCGCGACGTCGAACGCGCGACCCAAGGTCGCCGACTATCCGTTCACGACGCTGCATCCCAACCTCGGCGTCGTCGGCGTCGACAATACCGAGTTCGTCGTGGCTGACATTCCCGGCCTGATCGATGGCGCGTCCGAGGGGCGGGGACTCGGCGACCTGTTTCTGGGCCATGTCGAGCG
The DNA here is from genome assembly GCF_028807495.1 of Roseovarius sp. SK2. Taxonomy (NCBI): domain Bacteria; kingdom Pseudomonadati; phylum Pseudomonadota; class Alphaproteobacteria; order Rhodobacterales; family Roseobacteraceae; genus Roseovarius; species Roseovarius sp. SK2. The sequence continues at coordinate 207,271 of NZ_JARAMK010000001.1, read as the reverse complement.
TTGCGCGGTGCTTTTGCATCTGGTCGACGGGTCTTCGGGCACCTTGATCGAAGACTACCAGACGATCATCCGAGAACTGGAAGCCTACGGCGTGGGGCTGTCGGACAAGCCCCGCGTGACGGTGCTGAACAAGATCGACACGCTAGACGAGGAAGAGCGCACGTTCCTGCGCGAAGAGCTCGATGCTGTGGCGGGCACGCCAGTCCTGCTGATGTCGGGAGTGTCGCGCGAGGGTGTCACCGAGGTGCTTCGTGCCTTGCGGGCCCATATCGACGAGGGCCGACTGCGGCAACGGCCGGACGATGACGAGGACGCACCGTGGCAGCCGTAGCCGACGCCAAGCGTCTCGTGATCAAGATTGGCTCGGCCCTTCTGGTCGACCGGAAAACGGGCCAATTGCGCCGTGACTGGCTGGTGGCGCTGTCCGAGGACGTGGCCCGCCTGCGGGCGCGGGGCACGGACGTTATCCTTGTGTCTTCCGGCTCCATCGCACTGGGGCGAGGTGTCCTGAAACTTCCCTCCGCCGACTTGTCACTGGAACAGTCGCAAGCCGCTGCCGCCGTGGGCCAGATCCAGCTCGCCACCGCATATACCGAGGCGCTGGCGGCCCATGACATCATCGCGGCACAAGTGCTGGTCACATTAGAAGACAGCGCCGATCGCCGCCGCTACCTCAATTCTCGCGCGACGATGGAACAGCTGTTGTCACTGGGCGCGATCCCCATAGTGAACGAAAACGACACGGTCGCCACGGACGAGATCCGCTATGGCGACAACGATCGGCTGGCCGCGCAGATCGCCGTGACCGCCGGGGCCGATCAACTGATCCTGCTCAGCGACGTGGACGGCTTTTATTCCGCCAATCCGCAGACCGACCCGACCGCTAAACGCTTCGACGTTATCTCGGAAATCACACCCGAGATCGAGGCCATGGCCGGTGCCGCAGGCTCCGGCCTGTCGAAAGGCGGCATGAAGACCAAGCTGTTGGCGGCGCGGACGGCCACCGCCGCCGGATGCGACATGGCGATCACCGAAGGGTCAGTGCTTCACCCGGTCCGGGCATTGGAAAATGGCGCCCCCGTTACGTGGTTCACCGCCCAGGGCGACCCGCAGCAGAAACGCAAGCAATGGATTGCCTCGATGAAGCCCAAGGGTCGGATCGTCGTCGATGCCGGGGCGGTCAAGGCGCTTCGGGCAGGCTCCAGCCTGCTGGTCGCCGGCGTGGCGCAGGTTTCGGGCCGGTTCGAACGCGGTGACGCGGTCGAGGTCGCCGACGAGACGGGCGGTATTCTGGGTCAGGGGCTGACGCGCTACGACGCACTGGACGCCGAACGCATCAAGCGACTGCGCTCGGACCAGATCGAGAACGTGCTGGGGTATCCCGCTCGCGGTCCGTTGATCCATCGCGACGATATGGCCATATGACCGAACGACTGCTAGATTCCGCTGAACGAACAGGTGCCTTGATGAAAGATCTCGAAAATATTCCAGCACTTATGGCCGAGATAGGTCAGCGGGCCAAGACCGCCGCCGCGGTGCTTGCCACCGCCACGGCAGAGGCCAAGACCCGTGCGCTGACGGCCGCGGCGGATGCGGTGTGGGACAGCCGCGCCGACATCCTCGAGGCCAACGCCAAAGACCTCGAGTTCGGTAGCGATAAGGGCCTGTCGGATGCTATGATGGATCGCCTGATGCTGGACGACGACCGGATCCGGGGCATTTGCGACGGGCTGCGCGCCGTCGCCGCTCAGGACGATCCGGTGGGCGAGGTGATCGACGAATGGGACCGCCCGAACGGGCTGCATATCCGGCGCGTGCGCACTCCGCTCGGCGTGATCGGGGTGATCTATGAGAGCCGTCCCAATGTCACGGCGGATGCGGGCGCGCTCTGTCTGAAATCCGGTAACGCGGCGATCCTGCGCTGCGGCTCGGAAAGCTTTCATTCCTCCGGTGCCATCCATCGCTGCCTATGCGCAGGCCTGACCGAGGCCGGTCTGCCGGAGGACGCGATCCAGCTCGTCCCGACCCGCGACCGCGCGGCGGTGCAGGCTATGCTGACGATGACCGGGGCGATCGATGTGATCGTACCGCGCGGCGGCAAGGGGCTTGTCGGCCTCGTTCAGCGCGAGGCACGGGTGCCTGTCTTCGCGCATCTCGAAGGCATCGTGCATATCTACATCGACAAGCATGCGGACCCGGAAAAGGCGCTGCGCGTCGTAATGAATGCCAAGACCCGCCGCACCGGCATCTGCGGCGCCGCCGAATGTCTGCTGGTGCACGAGGACGCTGTCGATACGATCGGGCAGGGCGTCATACGGGCCTTGGTCGAAAAGGGGGTCGAGGTCCGTGCCGATACTGCCCTGCAATCGGTCCCTGGCACGGTTCCGGCCGGCGATGGCGACTGGGGGTTCGAGTTTCTGTCGATGGTCATGGCCGCGAAAAAGGTGGGCGACGTCTCAGACGCTATTGATCATATTCGGAAATATGGGTCGCAGCACACGGACTGCATTATTACCGAGGACGACGCGACTGCAGAGCGCTTCTTTGCCGAACTCGACAGCGCGATCCTGATGCGCAACGCCTCGACCCAGTTCGCGGATGGTGGAGAGTTCGGCATGGGCGCGGAAATCGGCATTGCGACCGGCAAGATGCACGCCCGCGGCCCCGTCGGCGCCCGGCAATTGACCAGTTTCAAGTATCTCGTGGACGGCGACGGCGCTATCCGCGCCTGAGCCGCACTTCCGCCGCTTCGTCCGACAGGACCGCTGAACAATCCAGCCGCGCGTCCCATGCCGCAGCGGGCAGGATCAAGAATTGCACATGCGCCGGCGCCGGAAGCGACGTACCTTGTATGCCGTTCAGCATGTCCCACAAGGTGGCGTCCACGTTCATCCGTTCAGCCGTAGCCCGGATGACCCAGCCGTCCTCGGATCGTGTCATGACAATGCGGCCCCCATAGGGCACCGCCTGTTCGGCGCAGAGCAGCGCCAGCAGCACCGCGCGCACCTCGGCACGCGGGTAGTGGCCTGAGGGAAAGGGGGCAATCTCGGTTCGGTCGTCTGCATGAAGGTCCCTGAGGATCGAGTTGACCTCTTCCGCGCCTGTTTCCTGTTCCTTGCAGGCCATCCCGAAGGCCAAGCGAAAAAAACGGATGCGGGCATTGGCATGGGCCACGCTGTCCGCGACAAGCGACAGTTCGGGCGAACCGGCGGCGTCCGACAATTCCAGCAATTCGAGCCCGTTGCTGACTGCGCCGATAGGGCTGATCAGGTCATGACAGATACGAGAGCCTATCAAAGCTGCGATAGCGTTGGTATCGTTTGCCAAATCGTTTCCTTTCCCGCGGAGCCCGCCGATGTCCGACATGAACAGCATTCTCGAGCCCGGCATGCTCGTGGTCCACCCCGATCAGCCTGATTGGGGCACCGGGCAGGTCCAGTCCAACATCGGTGGAAAGATCACGGTGAATTTTCAGGATGTCGGTAAAGTGGTGATAGACGGCTCCCGCGTTGAGTTGATGACGGTGACTGAACCATAAGCAACGTTGCCAAAACGTTAACACGCAAAGGCGCGCTCGCAAGCCTCCTTCTTGCTGCGGGCAAAGATACGCCGCGGGACTTGAAGTGGTTGCAGCGCGGGACTGAAAGGCATTAAAACCCGCGCAGCCAATCTGAACGGACCCATTGATGTATTCGCGCGACGTGCAGTTCACCGTAAGACTCGCCCGCTCCGAGCAAGACCTGCACGCGGCGCAACGACTCCGCTACGACGTGTTCGTCGCGGAACTGGGCGGCGACGGCCCGCTCGTCGACCACGACGCGAAGTTGGAGCGTGACCGGTTCGATGCCTATTTTGATCATCTGCTTCTGGCTGACGAGTCCCGCGGCGGTGAAATTGTCGGCGTCTACCGTGTCTTGCGCGACGACCAGGCCGCCGAGGCGGGTCAGTTCTACTCCGAAGATGAATACGACATTTCGGTCCTCAAGTCCTCGGGCCGGCGCATCATGGAGCTGGGCCGGTCCTGCCTTGCCGAGGGCTATCGCGGTGGCGCGGCCATGTACCACCTGTGGAACGGCCTTGCGCACTATGTCGCCGATCACGGCATCGAGATCCTGTTCGGCGTCGCCAGCTTTCATGGCACCGATACCAGCGCCCTGGCGCAGCCCCTTTCATTGCTCCACCACCGCCACCTGGCGCCCGAGGCATTGCGGGTTCGTACCGTGCCCGCCCATTACCAGCCGCTTAACCTGGTGCCGGAAGATCAGATCGACCGGCGGGCGGCCATGTTGCAGGTGCCTGCGTTGATCAAGGCCTATCTGCGGCTTGGCGGCTTTGTCGGTGACGGTGCGTTCATCGACCACACATTCAACACAACCGATGTCTGCCTCGTTATGGACACCGCGCAACTGAACGCCCGGCAAAAGGCGATCTATTCCAAGGGTGCCGGCCTGTGAGCAACACCTGGGAGTCCCAGCGTCCCGCGCGCGTGGTCCGTGTCACGGGGGCAGGTTGGCTGATACTGGCGCTGCGCCTTGTGGTGCTTTTGGCGATCATCTTGCCAGGTGTCTTCGCGGTGCTGGTTCTGCGCCTTGCCGAGCCATTTTTTTTCGACCGCAGCCGCCCATTGACCGCGCGCTTGCAACGCTGGGCCATCTGTGCCGGATTGCGCGTGATCGGATTGCGCTATCGCCGCGAAGGCCAGCCCATACAAAGCCATGGCGCCGTGGTGGCCAATCACGCTTCGTGGTTGGATATCTTCGCTCTCGGGGCAGGGCAGGCGATCACGTTCGTGTCCAAGGCCGAGGTGGCCGGTTGGCCCGGCATCGGTTTTCTTGCGCGGATCGTCGGCACCGTATTTATCAGCCGCAATCCCCGGCAGGCCGACGCACAACGCAACCAGCTGAAAGCCGAGCTTGATGCCGGTCGAAAGCTCTTGTTCTTCCCCGAAGGCACGTCGACCGACGGAATGCGCGTGCTGCCGTTCAAGTCGAGCCTCTTTGCCGCGTTTTCGGATCTCGAAGCGGGGATGCTGATTCAGCCGGTCACGGTTGTCTACATCGCGCCAGACGGGCTGGAAGAGCCGCGCTTTTACGGCTGGTGGGGCGACATGGATCTCGGGCCACACATGCTGCAGGTCCTGTCGCGGTTTCCTCAGGGTGGCGTGCGCGTGATCTATCACGAGCCGCTCAGTGTCAGCGACTATCCCGATCGTAAGACGTTGGCCCGAACGCTCGAGGCTAAAGTGCGTAGCGCGATGCCACCCGAAGTCGCTTTGCCGGGCTGAGACTGCCGCGCAATCCCGCCTCAGCGCATTGCCGCGACCAGTTCGCCCAAGGCGGCGCTCGGGTCGTCCTCGCGCCAGATTTCGTCGCCGATCCCGAAAAAATCGGTCATAGAGGACAGCTGTGATACCGTGGCAGCGTCAAGTGCTCCCTCTGCCACCACCGGCACTTCTATCACCTGAGACCACCATTCGAAAAGCTCCGCCTCGGCCTGCGACCCGTCTCCAAGGGCGGAGACGCCGGCGGGGCCGAAGCTGACGTAATCGGCGCCGGCCTCGCCCGCGGTCATACCGTCATGGCGCGAGGTGCCGCAGAAAGCGCCGACGATGGCATCCGGTCCCAGTTCCTTGCGCGCCTTGCGTACGGTGCGGGACCCGTCCGTCAGGTGCACGCCGTCCAGCCCCAGCCGTTCGGCCAACACAAAATGCGTGTCGATTACGATGGCCACGTCCTGCCCATGCGCAACCTCGCGGCACGTATCGGCGGCGCGGCACAACGCGGTCTCGTCATGGGTCGACAGCGCCAGCCGCACGCAGGCGATCTCGTGGTCGCGCAGGACCCGGTCGAGAATGGCGGGGAAACGCGCCAGCTCGATCTCGGGCGGGGTGATCAGATAGATTTGCGGCTGCTCGGGGTCTGCCATGGTCTTGTCGTCCTGTTTTTGCCCCTATAACCGGGATTTGCGAACGCGTCTACGGGACGCGAACGCGGTCTTTTGCGCTTTCCCGCACGGCCAGGCTGGATTATGGCGGGCACGTTGGAGGAACAGGATGCCAAGCGAAAACACACAGCCGCGCATTGTACTCGTACGTCCGCAAATGGGCGAGAATATCGGCGCCGCCGCGCGCGCAATGTGGAACTTCGGCCTCGACCGTATGGTCGTCGTGGCCCCGCGTGATGGTTGGCCCAATCCCAAGGCGGTGGCCATGGCCAGCGGCGCGGGTCGGCTGCTGGACGACGCGCGCCTTGTCCCCGACCTGCCGGCGGCTGTCGAGGACGAAAGTTTCGTGATGGCCACAACCGCCCGGGTGCGCGGCCTGACCAAGCCCGTATTCAGCCCCGAAGAGGCCATGGTGGAGGCCGCGACGCGCCTGTCGCGAGGCGAACGTGTCTCGGTGCTGTTCGGGCCGGAACGGGCCGGGCTGGAGAACGAGGATGTCGCCCGCGCCAACGCCATCATCAGCGTGCCGGTGAACCCTGAATTCCCAAGCCTGAACCTTGCCCAATGCGTGCTCTTGTGCGGCTACGAGTGGCGCCGTGCGTCGCAGGCGGTCGAGGCCGCCAGCGTCGATATGGCCGGCACCGACTGGGCCAACCAGAAAGAGATCGAGGCGCTGTCGACGCATTACGAGGAACGCCTTGAAGACGCCGGTTTTTTCTTTCCCGAAGCCAAGGCGCCCGGCATGAAGATCAACCTGCGCAACATGTGGAGCCGGATGCCCCTGACGCGAGCCGACGTGCAGACACTGCACGGCGTACTGCGGCAAATGGTGCGCTGGAAGGAGCGCGGTTGAAGCGCCGTGCGACGCGGATTAACGTCACGCCAAAGTCAGAGGGCGGAACATGAGCGAAAAACGCAGCATTTTCCAGGAAGTGTCAGATGCGGACACCCCGCGGCAGACACCGCAAGGCGGGATGATCGACGCAGGCCGCCGTGGCGCGCGCGGTGCCGTTCGGGTGTGGCTGATGCTTCTTTTCGCGCTGGTGGTCGTGATGATCGCCGTGGGCGGCCTCACGCGCCTGACCGACAGCGGCCTGTCGATCACCGAGTGGAAGCCGGTGACCGGCGCGCTGCCTCCGATGGACGCCGCTACATGGGAATCCGAGTTCGAGAAATACCGCGCAATTCCCGAGTACCAGTTGCAGAACAAGGGCATGAGCCTTGCCGAGTTCAAGGTGATCTACTGGTGGGAATGGGGTCATCGCCAGCTCGGCCGCGTGATCGGCCTTGTTTGGGTCTTGGGCTTTCTGGGCTTCTTGCTGCTGCGCAAGATCCCCCCAGGCTGGACAGGTCGCTTGTTGCTATTGGGAGGATTGGGCGGCGCTCAGGGCGCCATCGGCTGGTGGATGGTCAGTTCTGGCCTTTCCGGGCAGATGCTGGACGTGGCGAGCTACAGGCTGGCCGTGCATCTTGGCCTCGCCTTCGTGATATTGGGCTTCATCGCGTGGTACGTGATGTGCCTCGGACGAGAAGAGCGCGAACTGATGCAGGCTCGGCGCAGCCGCGAGGGCAAGCTTTTCGGCCTGTCCACTGGCTGGCTGCATTTCGCCTTCCTGCAGATCCTGATCGGCGCGCTTGTTGCGGGCATCGACGCCGGACGCACCTTTACCGACTGGCCGCTCATGGCTGGAGGGTTCCTGCCCGTGGATTTCTGGATGCCGGAGCTGGGTGCCAGAAACTTCTTTGAAAACCCGGGCATGGTTCAGTTCATCCACCGCATGACCGGTTATCTTCTGCTGATTTTCGGCATCGTCGTCTGGCTGAAGGGGCGCCGGTCGGCCCATGCTCTGACCCGCGGCGCGTTCAATTTCGCCTTCCTCGCACTTTGCCTGCAGGTCGTGCTCGGGATCATGACAGTGCTGTATATCGCGCCCTGGCAACTCGCCATCGCACACCAGTTGCTGGCGGTGATCCTCTGGGTCCTGATCCTCAGGGCACGGTTCCTCAGCCAGTATCCCATTGTGCGGTCGGTGCGCGGATGAGCCTGCCCAATGCATTCGACGCGCTCATGGCCTATGAGCGGGAAACCCAAGCCCTGGCCCGCATCTCCGGGCGGCTGAGCTGGGATCAGGAAACTGTGATGCCCCGCGGCTCGGCCGGGCAGCGGGCAGAGGAACGCGGTGCGATGGAAAGCGTGCTGCATGCAAGGCGCACCAACCCGCAAATCGGGGAGTGGCTGGAGCAGGCCGACCCGCCCGACGCGGACGGCGCTGCGCAACTGCGCCTGATCCGCCGCAGCTATGAGCGGTCGGTCAAGGTGCCGGCCGATCTGGCCGCCGCGCTGGCCCGGCTGACAAGCCGGTCGCAAGGCATATGGGCCGCCGCGCGTGCCGATGACGATGTCGCCGCCTTCCTTCCCACGCTGGCCGAGGTGGTCAAGCTCAAGCGGGAAGAGGCCGCGGCGCTGGCGGGCGAGGGCGACCTCTACGATGCGCTGGTCGACGATTTCGAGCCGAACGGCAAAGCGGCCGAATTCGCCGCGATGTTCGACGAGATGCGCCCGGGGCTGGTAAGCTTGCGCGAACGCGCCCTGAACGCACCCCAGGTGACGGCGCTTTCAGCTACGTTCGACGCCGACACACAGATGGCGCTTGGCCGGGAACTGGCAGAAACCTTCGGTTATGACCTGACTCGGGGTCGCATCGACCGGGCGGTCCACCCGTTTTCCAGCGGCTCCGGCGAAGACGTGCGCATTACCACCCGCACCGCCGAGGATGATCCGTTCAACTGCCTTTACTCGACGATCCACGAGGTCGGCCACGCATGCTATGAACAGGGTATCGACCCGAAATTCCTTCTGACCCCGGCTGGGCAAGGGGTGTCGATGGGCGTACATGAAAGCCAAAGCCGGATCTACGAGAACCAGCTTGGCCGCAGCCGCGCCTTCTGTGGCTATCTTTATGGCCGGATGCGAGACCTGTTCGGCGACTTCGGCGTGCCGGACGAAGACGCCTTCTATGCGCTCGTGAATCGCGTACACCGGGGCTATATCCGTACCGAGGCCGACGAGGTGCAGTACAACCTGCACATCATGCTGCGGTTCGATCTGGAGCGGGCGCTGTTCGCCAATGACCTTCAGGTGGACGATCTCGAAGCGGCCTGGAACGATCGGTTCCGGGCGGATTTCGGGTATGACGTCAACCGCCCCGCGAACGGCGTGCTTCAGGATGTGCACTGGTCCGTGGGGCTCTTCGGGTATTTCCCAACCTACAGCCTTGGCAATGTCTATGCCGGCTGCCTGCATGAGGCCCTGCGCAAGGATCTGCCCGACCTGGATGACCAACTGGCGAAAGGCGAGCTCTCCGCCGCCACGGGCTGGCTGCGCGAGCGGGTTCAGTGCCACGGTGGACGTCATGAACCCAAGGACGTCATCACGCTCGCATGCGGCAGCGCGCCTAGTGCGACACCGCTGATGTCCTACCTGGAAACCAAGTTCGGCGCGCTCAGCGACAGTTGACTCATCACTGCATCCGCAACGCGCCATCAAGACGGATGACCTCGCCGTTCAGGTAATCGCATTCGACGATGAACCGTGCCAGCGATGCGTACTCGTCCGGGTCACCCAGCCGCTTGGGAAAGGTCACGTCCTGCGCCAACCCGTCTTGCACCTCCTGCGGCAAGCCTTTCAACATGGGCGTGGCGAAAATCCCAGGAGCAATGGCCATCACCCGGATACCATCGCGGCTCAGGTCCCGCGCCATGGGCACCGAAAGGCCAACGATACCGCCCTTGGAGGCGGCGTAGGCGGTCTGGCCCTTTTGCCCTTCGAAGGCGGCAATGGACGCCGTGTTGATGATGACCCCACGCGTGCCGTCGGGCGCGGCGACATTCTGCGCGATTTCCTCGGCGGCAAGACGAGCCACGTTGAACGTGCCGACGAGGTTGATGTCGATGGTACGGCGAAACCCGTCAAGGCTGTGGGGCCCGTCGCGCCCCAGCGTCTTCTCTCCGGTCGCGATGCCCGCGCAATTCACGGCAGCGGTGATCTTGCCCATGGCGTCCTTGGCCGCAGCTATGGCAGCGCGGACCGAGTCCTCGTCGGTAACGTCCGTTTCGGCAAAACCGGCCCCGATCTCGGCGGCCACGGCGCCGCCGCGCTCGGCATCGCGGTCCAGCAGGGTGACTTTGGCCCCATGCGCGCGAAAGTGCCGTGCCGTCGCTTCGCCCAGGCCGGAGGCGCCCCCGGTGATGATTGCGGCGGTGTCTGAGATTTGCATGGAGCCTCCGGCGGTTTGAAATGAACAAGTGTTCAGGTATTCCAGAAGCCGTGCCCTGTCAAAGCCGTCGCCGAACCAGTTTGGAGCTGAGGCCAAGGCCGACCACGGTGATCAGAATCCGAAAGATGTGATGCAGCGTCACGAAGGCCGGGTTGGCCGAAAGGCTGAGGGCCACCAGCGACATCTCGGTCACGCCCCCGGGCGCGAAGCTGATCAGCAGCACGTCGAAAGGTTGCTCCAGCACCTGCATCAGTGCCAGCGCGAAGATGATGGCCAGTCCCAGCATTCCCCCGACGCAAAGGACAGTCAGCCCGACGCCCCGGAGTACCAACCCGCCGGACAGCCCCGTGAACCGCATGCCAAGCGCCGTGCCGACGACGATCTGAGCCGCGTTGATCAGCCATTGCGGCACATCGACGTGGTAAAGGCCGGTCAGCGACAGGATCGCGGCCACGGACAAAGGCCCGGTCAGTTGTTTGGCCGGCAGGCGCAGCAAATGCCCAAGGCCAAACCCCGCCGCGCCGGCGCAGGCTATCAGTGGAAAGGCAGACCAGGGCACTTCATCGCGGCCCAGCGTGACGCCTGCGGAACTTCCGACCGGATGACCGACCCAGAGCGAAAGGCCGATGGGCAAGAGAGTGACCACCGCGATGATTCGCAGGAACTGCTGCAATGTCAAACGAGCCGGATCGGCACCGGCCTCCTCACCCAGGGCAATCGATTCGAACAAGCCGCCAGGCGCCGCGCCATAGAAAGCCGTCGGTCGGTCATACCCACCTATGAACCGCAAGACGGTGTAGCCGTAGCCATGGGCGACGATGACGAACAGCATCAGGGCCGTGAAACTGACCGCCAGGCGCGAGGCCTGTCCGAAAAGTTCGGGCGTGACCTGCGCGCCGATCATCAGGCCGATGACCGAAATGAAGACCAAGCGCAGCATGGGGGGGAAGTGGTATCCATCCGGTAAACGAGCCGATACGGTTGTCGCCACGATACCGGACGCGACCAGAGGCCCGATCAGGAACGGAAGCGGTATGGAGGCCGCTTGCGCGCCGAAGGCCGCGGCGCAAGCCAGGGCGAGCAGCGCAAGTGTGGTCAGGATGGATCCCATGCGCCCCTTCAACCACCCCGCGCGGGGAACGGCAAGGTGGCGCCGCGTTGGATGCACCTTAACTTACGCGAACTCCACGAATTTCGAGAACGGCATCTCGCGCAGCCGCGTCCCCGTGGCCGCGAAAATAGCCGCCGCAAGGGCAGGGGCGGCAGGCGGCACGGGGGGTTCACCCACGCCCAGCACCTTGTCGCCATTCTCAAGTCCGCGCACTTCGATCGCCGGGGCCTGGTAAAGGCGCAGCCCCTGGAACGTGTCGAAATTGGTCTGCTCGGCGCGACCGTCGGCATAAGTCAGCTCGCAGTTCATCGCATGACCCAGTCCAAAAATGACACCGCCCGCCACCTGGTTCTCGAAGTTCAGCGGATCGACCACCGTGCCGACCTCTGCCGCGACCCAGGCGCGCGTTAGCTTCAGTCCGGCCTCGGTGGTCTCGACCTCGATGACCTCGGCGCAGGGCACGCCAAAGGACTTGGTAAAGGCCACCCCGCGCCCCACGCCGTCGGACGGGTTCGGTCCGGACCAGTCGCTCATCTCGGCCACGGCCTCCAGCACGCCACGGGCCAGCGCGTCATCGCAAAGCCGCAGGCGCTCTTCCATCGGGTCGGCTCCGGCGGCGTGGATCAACTCGTCCAGTCCGGTATTGTAGAAAAACCCGTTCGTCGACGCGCCGACCGAACGCCATGACGAGATTGGCGCCAGTGCTGGCGCCCGGTACCCTGTTACGCGGTGATGCGGCACGGAAAAAGGCTGCTCGAAAGCGCCGGCCACGATCTGGCTGTCGGGGCCGGGCACGCTCAGCCCCTGCCGCCCCATTTGCGAGACTATGACCGACGGCATCGCGATACCGAGGTCAAAGGCCTCGACCCGCCCCTCGCGCACGGCACCGCGCATCCGCGCCATGGCGATCTGGCGCGGGAACTCGTGGGTCATGTCCTCTTCGCGGGAATAGGTCAGCTTGACCGGCGTGCCTTTCATCTGCATGGCGATCTCGGCGGCGTGGCGCACCACCATGTCTTCCAGCCGGTGCCCGAAACTGCCGCCGATCATCTGCACATGCAGGGTGATGTTGTCCTCCGATACGCCGGTGATGCCCGACACATTGGTCAGGACATTGCGCGGGATCTGCGTGCCGGTCCAGATCTCGACGGCATCATCATCGACGCGCACGGTGGCGTTGACCGGTTCCAGCGGGGCATGGGCCAAGTAGGGCGCGCGATACTCCGCCTCGATGACATCACCCGCGCCAAGCGCCGCGTCCATGTCGCCGTCGTCGCGCTTGCGGCTGTCCTGCGTGTCTTCGCTGAAACTGTCGGAAAGCGCCTGCCAATGCGCCTCCATCGTTTGCGGCAATGGCCCGTCGGGCCAGCTTGCCACGATGGCCTTGGCCCCTTCCATCGCGCGCCAGGTGTTATCGGCTGCGATACCCAGGCCGCCGGAAATCTCGACCACGGATTGCACGCCGCGAATCTTGAACGTCTCGGCAGTGTCATAGCTGCCAAGCGCTCCGCCAAGCGCAGGGTTCAAAAGCACCGTCGCGTGGACCATCCCGGGCAGGTGTACGTCAATCCCGTAGTCTTGCGTGCCAGTGGACTTTGCGACCATGTCGAGGCGCGGCGTTGGTTTGCCAATCAGCCGCCATTCCGAAGCGGGTCGCAGGGCGACGTCCGTCACCGGATCCAAATCAGCGGCCCCAGCGGCCAACTCGGTGTAGGGCAGGGTGGTGCCGTCCGGCAGGATCACCGCTCCGTCCCGTGTGGTCAGTTCGCTTGCCGCGACCCCCGCCTGTGCTGCGGCGGCAGCTTTCAGTGTCTCGCGGGCCGATGCGCCCGCCGCGCGCAGCTTATCGAACCCGTCGGGCGTGGTGGTCGAGCCGCCGGTGATCTGCAAGCCCAGGAACTTCGCCCCCGCAGACACGACCGAGCCCGCGACCTGCTCCCCAAAGCCACCACCGGGAGCGAGGAAGGCCGCGGCCTCGTCGGCCAGCGCCCGGTTCCAATAGGCGACGTCCGGCGAGCCGGGATCAACCGCGATCTGGTCGAGCGTCACGTCCAGTTCCTCGGCCAGCAGCATCGCCTGCACCTGGTAGGCGCCCTGGCCCTTGTCGGCGCGGGGTGTGATCAGGGTGATGCCATCGGGGCGGATCAGCACATAAGGGGTCAGCGCCGCCTCGCCGTCGTTCAGCCCGCTCAGCAGCGGATTGCGGTATGGTGTCTTGTAACGCCAGACCCCAAAGGCAACGCCGCCCGCCGCGGCGACGGCACCTACCAGGAAACTTCGGCGCGCGATCTTACCGACCCGGCTCACTTTACGCCTCCTTCAGCTTGGCGGCCGCGACCTTTACGGCCGCACGGATGCGCGGATAGGTTCCGCAGCGGCACAGGTTGCCCGACATGGCGTCGTCGATATCCTCGTCCGAAGGATCGGGCGTTTCCGAGAGCAGCGCCGCAGCCTGCATGATCTGCCCCGACTGGCAATAACCGCATTGGGCCACCTGCGTTTCGATCCACGCCTGCTGCACGGCATGGCGTGTCTCGGGGCGGCCCAGCCCGTGAATGGTGGTGACCGGGCCCCACACGTCGCCCGCGGCAACCTGGCAGGATCGCACCGCCTCGCCATCGATATGCACCGTGCAGGCCCCGCATTGCGCGATCCCGCAGCCGTACTTCACGCCGGTTTTGCCCAGCACGTCGCGCAGCACCCACAGAAGCGGCATCGCGTCCTCGACCTCGATCTCGTGGTCCGTACCGTCGATCGTCAATTGCATGGTGCCTCCCGCCGCGTTCTGCGTTTATCGCAACGATAAGCCGCGCGGTTCAATTGTCGAGAAGAACGCCACGTGAGCCGCGCGTATCAAAGGCCACCGTCCAAGCGGTGTATGCAATTCCGGAAATTCGGGGAAGTGGCGGACCGAGGAACAGCAGAAAGCAGCACCGTCTGCGGGCTCACCTCACTATCGGCTTCTGCGATCTGGCGGTATGACATGCCCTCGGCGCGCATCGCCGCCCAAAGATCGCGGCGCTGGTCTATCAGCAGCTTATGTGTCTCGAAGAAAAGGCTTTAGCTCCTCTCTCGACCAGCCATCGGAAACGATTTGCTCAATCTGGGCGGAAACCTTGTTCAACGCGTACTCACAATTCTGAACTTGCCCGCGCGTTTCTTCGATTAGATCAATTACTTCTCGGAAAGTCTTGGGCTTCCGATGGTAAGAAAATGTGGTCGGTTCTTTTTCCCCTTCAAAAGGCTGAATCCGGCCAGAGAGTCTACGTACATCCTTACTTAAGCGTTCGGTTTCATGGCATAGCCGCTCAATCAATCCGACACTTTTGGCAAAAAGTTCTTTTTCCTTATTGTCCACGTATATGTCCTCTCTGAAGTAATACCGTCGCAGCTACTTAAGAATCGCGGGAAGCTGACTGTGAACTTGCGCACGCGATGTATCAAGCCGTTTTACGGTTGGCACGCATTATGGCAGGTGCGAAGGTACTGCGCAAAATACCTCTTTAAGAACATGCACTTGTAGGGAGAAGTGGCGGACCGAGGAGGATTCGAACCCCCGACCCCCTGATTCGTAGTCAGGTACTCTATCCAGCTGAGCTATCGGTCCGTTGAGGTCGAGCATCTAGACCCATGCGCCGGCCATTGCAAGGGGGTGGTACGGGATTTTCCGAGGAATTTCCCTCAGTCCACGTTCAACCCGCCACGGGGCAGGCTGACGCAGAACACCGTGCCGGTCTCATCCGTGCTTTCGAGTTCGAGCGTGCCGCCATGGCCACGGATCAGCTCTGCTGCAATCGAGAGGCCAAGGCCGGTGCCGCCCTTCGTGGCACCGCCGTGAAATGGCTGGAAAAGGTGGTCGCGCGCCTTGGGTGGAAGGCCCGGCCCGGTGTCGGAGACACGAATGAGCCACGCCTCACTGGTTTCCTGCCCGGAAATAGCGATCTCTCCGGGCTTGCCGCTATTGACGATGGCCTGACGGGCATTGCGCACGAGGTTGGCGATCACGCGGTAAAGCTGTTCGTGATCGGCGCGCAGGACAAGCCCCGTGGGCACGTCTTCGGCAAAGCTGACATCGGCGTCACCCACGGCAAGGCGCTCGCTTTCGATCACGTCCGAGACGACGTCGATCAGGCCAAACCGGCCCAGGGTCGGCGGTTGCTCCTCGGCCTTGCCATAGGCCAGGGTCGATTCGCACAGGTGCACCGCGCGAGCGATGGAATTGACCAGCTTGGGTGCCATGCGCTTGACCGCCGGGTCCTCGCTCATCTCGATCCGGTCGGTGAACAGCTGCGCCGAGGTCAGAATATTGCGCAGGTCATGGCTGACCTTGGCCACCGCGCCGCCCAGCTGGGCCAGCCGCTCGCGCTGCCGCAGGGACGAGGTGAGCTGCGTCTGCAACGACAGCAACGCCTCCTCGGCCTGCCGGATCTCGGTGGTGGTGGATCGGGGGGTGATCACGCGGTTGGCATCCTCGGGGGCCTCGGCATAGCGGGTCATGTTGCGCGCCACGCTGGCAATGGGCCGCACGAGAAAGCCACGCACGGCAAAATAAAGCAGGGCGGCGGTCACAACCGAGATCATCGCCGACAGCAGCAGGATACGCAGGCCGTAGTCGACCATCGCGGCGCGCAGGTCGTCTGTCAGCAGCGTGACCTCGATCAGCAGTCCGCCCATCTGTGACGGGTCGCCGATGACGCGGATCATCTCGGGCTCGGTCCGCACAAGGCGTGTCATCGCGTCCCCGATCAGTTCCAACGGCGGCGCGTCACGCAGATCGAACGTATCGACAATGGGTGAGGGCATGGGCGCCGACAGCATCAGCTGGCGCGCCTCGTCGCGGCGCAGAACCACGTTGAAGACCCCCGCGTTCTGCAACAGCTCTTCCTGCAACTCGTTCGAGATTTCATCGTTGGCCAAGAGCGCGAGCGAGGCAATCTGCGCCCGCTCCAGCCGGTCCATCAGGAAATCCTCGCGGTAGCGGGCGATGGAGGGCACGAAAATCAGAACCTCGGCCAGCATCACGAAGAGGACGGTCAGGATCAGGAACCGTCCCGAGAGTGATTTCAGAAACCCCATCTACCCGTTCCGTCGTCTTGTTTCCTAGGGCAGCCAGCGCTGGACCAGCCGCACGACCCGCTTGACGCCATCGCTTTCGAACAGTCGCGGCGTGAAATAGGCCCCCGCCGCACGCTTGTTGATTTCTCCCAACGTGGGATAAGGCGCAACCATGGCGCTGATATGCTTCATTTTCAAGTTGTTGGCGAGGGCCAAAGCCCATGTATGGATCAACTCGCCCGCTTGCGCACCGACGATGGTCGCGCCGACGGGGCGGCCGCCCACGACCATGACCTTGACGAAGCCCGTGGTTTTACGTGTGGCGATGGCCCGGTCGTTGCTGTCATACTCGGCCCGGACGACCTCCAGCTTAGAGCCATGTTCCTTGCGCGCCTGCGCCTCGGTCAGGCCGACCTGCGCCAGTTCCGGGTCGGTATAGGTGGTCCAGGGCAGATGCGCGGTACTTGCCTTGGCAGGCAGGCCCAGCACGGCAGAGCGGATGACGATACCCGCGTGATATCCCGCGACATGGGTGAATTGCAGGCCGCCGGCGACGTCGCCGATGGCATAAACCTTTGAATTGGTGGTCTTCAGCTTCGCATCGACCTTGATGCCCGCCTTCGTGGTGTTGATGCCCGCCGCGTCGAGGTTCAGGCTGTCGATATTCGGCTTGCGGCCCACGGCCATCAGCAAATGCGAGCCCTTGAAAACTTGCCCGTCCTTGGTTTCGACCTCGATTGCCCCTTGGGTTCCGCGCACTTGCGCCGCAGTGGCGCCCTCGACTATCTCCAGTCCCTCCGCGCGCAGGTGGTCCAACACAAGGGCGGCGGCTTCGGGATCGTCCTTGCCAAGCGCCTTGTCGCCTTCGATCACCGTGACCTTGCAGCCAAGCCGAAGATGCGCCTGCGCCATTTCCATGCCGATGGGGCCGCCGCCGATGACCAGCAGGTGCTCGGGCTTTTCGCGCAGGTCAAAGAGCGTCTCGTTGGTCTCGTATGGGACACCGTCCAGCCCTGGAATAGGCGGCACGAAAGGTGAGGAACCGGTGGCGATGACGATGCGGCGGGCGCGGATGACCGTGGCCCCGGCCTTGACCTCGGTGGGCGAGATGAATTGGCCGTATTCCCTGATGACCTTGACGCCAAGGCCCTCGAACCGGTCCTGGCTGTCATGCGGGGCGATGGTTGCGATCACGTCCCGCACGTGGTCCTTGACGGCGGCGTAGTCTACAATGGGTGCGGTATTCTCCACGCCATAAGGGGCGGCGTGTGCCGGGCCGTAGGCGGCCTTGGCCGAGGCGATGAGCGCCTTGGAGGGCACGCAGCCGAAGTTGAGGCAGTCACCGCCCATTTCGTGCCCTTCGAGAAGGACCACGTCAGCGCCCATCTGCACGGCGCCGGACGCCACGGAGAGACCGCCGGAACCTGCCCCTATGACGAGGATGTCAGTCTTGATATCGGCCATGGCTCAGATGTCCTTCTTGCCGCGCACGGTCTTGATGAGGATAGGTAGCGCGGCCAGCACGCAAAGCCCAAGGATTGGGCCGATCACCTGCGGCTCCCACAGCAGGGAGAGATCCGGACGCTCGCCACGGTCAAAGACCTCGCCCAGGCCGACGCCGATCCAGGTGAACACGATGGCACCGGGGATGATACCGATCGCGGTGGTCCAGAGGAAATTGAAGAAGCGCACGCCGACCAGTGCGGGCAGCAGGTTGGCCACGAAAAACGGCACCACGGGCACGAGGCGCATCAGCAAAAGAACATTGATTTCATGCTCATGCAGGCCGGTCTTGAACTTCTTGAGCGTCCCCTCGGAGGCGTCCATCTTGGCGGCGAGCGTTCGCCCAAGGCCCCAGCGCGCGGCGAGGAAGATGGCCGAGGCCCCGATGACGGCCGCCGTGACGTTGAACGTGGTGCCCAGAAAGAGGCCGAATAGAAAGCCACCGGTGACCGAGGCCACGGCCGCCCCCGGCAGCGAGAAGGCGACAATGGCCACGTAGACTGCCACGAAGATGCCTGCCAGGAGGATGTAGTTTTCGTCCCGGAACGCCAGCAAAGCCTCGCGATTGTTGGCCAGAGTGTCGAAGGTCAGGTAGTCGCCCAACGTAAAGTATCCCACGATGGCGGCGATCAGGATCACGGCGAGGGGCGCGTGGCGGATATAGGCGGGGCGCTTGGTGTCGTCGGCAGTGTCCATGTGGCGATCCGGGTCCGGTGTGATTGCGTGTCCTTCCTAGATGCGCCATCGTCAGGCCCCGCACCAGACGCTTCACGCGGGGGTGAAGCGGGGTGAAGGTTTTGGGGCCATTATGTCGGGTTCGGGCCCGGTTTGTAACAAAGCCAACCGTCCGGGCAGGGTTTTTGTTGCAAAAGCCAATCGGATGTTTGACTTGGGGCTCGGGCGCCCCTATAGACCGGGCTTCAATACGAATTCCGGCTTTCGCGATTCCTGAGCGAGGCCAAGAACACCGGAGAGCCGAGCGATGAAACGCACGTATCAACCTTCGAACCTGGTCCGCAAGCGGCGCCACGGTTTCCGCGCGCGCATGGCCACCAAGGCCGGCCGCAAGATCCTGAACGCGCGTCGTGCGCGTGGCCGCAAGTCGCTGAGCGCGTAAGCGCCAGCCAGGAACTGTACGGACATGACACCGCCGGAGGCCCTCGTGAATGACACGGGGAAAACGCCCCCGGCGGTTTCCGTTCGTCTGGAGGTTCTCAAGAAACGCCCCGATTTCCTGGCTGCCGCAAAGGGCCGCAGGCAGGCGGCGCGCGGCCTTGTGTTGCAGGCCCGGGACCGGCGCGATGACAGCATGGCGATCCGGGTGGGCTACACCTGTTCCAAGAAGGTGGGCAATGCCGTCACCCGGAACCGGGCCAAGCGGCGGTTGCGCGAAGTGGCCCGCAAGGTTTTGACAAGCCAAGGAAAACCCGGACATGACTATGTGCTGATCGGGCGCGCCGGGGGCACGGTGGAGCGCGATTTCCACGGGCTGTGCGAGGATCTGCGCAAGGCGCTGGCCGCGGTGCACAGGTGAGCCCGCTGGCCCACATGCTGGCCCTGCCGGTCAAGGCGTACCGGCTGATCTTCAGCCCCTGGGTGGGGTTCAATTGCCGGTATCAGCCGACATGCAGCCAGTACGCCTTGGACGCTTTGCGCACCCACGGGGGCCTCAAGGGCGGGTGGCTGGCCGCGCGTCGGATCGCACGGTGCAACCCCTGGGGCGGCTGTGGGTATGACCCGGTGCCGGGCGGTGAGGGCGCGCGCGATGAAGCGTCCTGAGACCCTGGCGCAGATGAACGCGGCGCTGGCGCGGTTCGCCACGGAGCATGGCGTCGAGACGGGGCTGGCCTATCGCCCCGATCCCACCGACATCTTCATTTCGCCCTACAGCAAGTGCGGCACCACATGGGTCAGCCAGATCGCGCATGGGCTGCGGTCGGGCGGGGACATGGCGTTTGACGAAATTACCGACGTCGTGCCGTGGCTGGAACTGGCCCACGATATGGGGCGGAACGTTAACGACCCGCAACCCTACCGTCCGAAGCTCTTCAAGAGCCACCTAGCATGGGGGGTGATTCCCGAAGGCGGGCGGTACATCGTGGTGCTGCGTGACCCGGTGGATGCGATGGTGTCGCTTTACCGTTTTTTCGACGGCTGGATGTTCGAGCGCGGGGCGATTTCGCTGGAGGATTTCGCGGAGTATTACCTGGATCGGATGGGCCGAGAGGATTACTGGAGCCACGCATCCTCCTGGTGGGCTGTGCGCGGGCGGGATGATGTGCTGCTGATAGCGTATGAACACATGAAGCGGGACTTGGCGAAGAGTGTCGCGCAAGTCGCGGATTTCATGGAGGTTTCCGATGAGTGGACACGCGCCGTCGCGCAGGCACAGGCGACGCTGGATTTCATGAAGGCGCATGGACGGCAGTTCGACGATCACCTTGTGCGGCAGGCGCGCGACGCGGCCTGTGGCTTGCCTCCGGGCGGTGAGGCCAGCAAGGTGGCCGGCGGGCAGGCCGGGGCGGGCCGCGCGCAGATCAGCGATGCGATGCGCGAGGCTTACGCCCGGAAGTGGCGCGAAACGATGGGTGCGGCGCATGGGCTTGAGGGCTATGAGGACGTGCTTGCCCGGCTGAAAGATTAAGCGGGCGTTGAAGCGCAGGGCGCAGATCCGGGCGCGTTAACCAGTGCGATTCAGCCCGAAACGGCACGTCGGTATTGCGTCGGTATCCGGGTGGTATCGCGACGGTGCGGATTTACGCGAATTGACGGTTTAACGCGGCGGCCGGTTGTGACGGATTGTTAACCGGTGCGCAGGTGGGTTTTCACCCACCCTGCGAGGTCCCGGGACGGGAGACGGAAACGCATCGCGGCGACGGGAGGGACCCCGCCGCCGCGACCCCGTGAGTGATACCAGACGTCAGCCCTTGGCGATGGGCGTGTCCTCGCGCGTGGGCACGTCGGGCTCCAGCCCCCAGCGCAGGCCGTCGAGACCGGCGGCCATTTCGTCGTCGGTGTTGCGCAGGCCGATCGTGACCTTGAGGATCAGCGCCGTCACGAGGCCGGTCACAAGGCCCGCGCCGAGGCAGACCACGATGCCGATGAGCTGCATGGTCAGGCCGATCTGGCCATGCTGGAAGGCATACTCGCCTTCCTCGAACCCGAAGTAGCCGCCGCGCGGGGTGCCGGCCTCGAGGATGCCGACCATGATCAGGCCGTAGCTGCCCGCGCCGAGGAAGAGCGGCAGCAGCTTGTGCTCGTCGAACTCGCGCTTCAGCGTGAATTCATAGACGATGTAGGCGATGACCGGCGCGCCGAGGGCCACCAGGAACATCTGCCCCGGCTGGTAGACGTCGAAGCCGCAGGCACCGGCCACGTAGCCCGCCAGGGGCCCCAGCAGTAGGTAGGCGTATTTGCGCGTGGCATAGGCGAGGATGCCGCCCGTCACCGCGCCGCCGGCCCAGGCCATGGCGTAGTTGTTCACCGCGAGGCCGACGCTGGTGTCGGCCATGGTGACGCTGACCGCCAGCGCCTCGGGGTCGAAGAAGAAGAGGCAGGAGACGATGACCATGGGCAGGCCCGCGAAGATGGTCAGCAGGCCCACGGCCGCCAGCCCGATGCTGGGCGCGTGGTAGCCCGAGACCATGGGGTGCGGATTGAACATGCCGGGGCGCTGGCCCAGCATGGGAACCAGCGCCAGCGCCATGCCGGTGGGGAAGAGATAGACGAAGCCCACGCCGAAGAAGTCGTGGAAGCCTGCATTGGTCAGCGGGCCGACCGAGCCCCAGGTATAGAAGCTGAGGATGGACGAGGCCACGGCGGCCACGACGCAGAGCACGTAATAGGCCGAAGCCTTGATCCGTTCGGACACGGCGAAGTGGAAGAGGATGTTCACGATCCCGGCAAAGACCGCGAGGAAGAACACGAAGATCTGGAAGGTGTTCAGCCCCGGGAACGTGGCCGGATCGGTGGTCGAGGCGTTGGCATTCAGCATCCCGCCGAAGAGCCACCAGTCGCGCAAGCTGTCGCCCATCGTGGCGCCTTCCATGATGTAATACTGCGCCGCCCAGAAGCCGAAGCCGATGGCAAAGTAGGTGGTGAAACCGAGAAAGAAGCCCATGACCTTTTCGATGGTCGAGTTGAACAGGCTTTTGCGCCGTGTCGTGCCGGCGTCGATCATCAGAAGGCCGACGACGACGGTGATCGCGCCGACCGTGCCGGAAAGATAGACGAGGTTCTGGACCAGGGAATTGAGTGTGACCTGGTCGGCCTGAATGGCTGCGAGATCCATTTTGGGTGTGTCCTCCACTGTTGGTTTTCCGTGTCCGTCCGGGCCTGGTAGTGCTGGCGCGCAATGGCGAACCAAAACTGTACCGAAAAATGGCCGGCGTCCTGTTATGTTTTTTGTTTTGATTAAATGTTGCGCAAAAAACTGCGTCTGTGAAGGTAAAAATAGCTAAAAGTGAAAATCCGGCGCAAGTCTGCGCTGATCTCACCTCTGGGAGAGGTCCAAATGTGAACCAAAAATGAAGTATCAGCCGCGGGCGTGGAAGACGAAGCCCAGAAGGTTCAGAAGCACCTGCGCGGCGAGGATCGAGGTGGAGCCGGTGGGGTCGTAATCCGGGGCGACCTCGACCAGGTCGATGCCGACGATCTCGTGGCTTTGTGCGACCTGTTGCAGGATCTCGAGCACGTCGTAATAGAGGAACCCGCCATGGCTGGGCGTGCCCGTGCCCGGCGCGATGGAGGGGCAGAAGGCGTCGATGTCGATGGTGATGTAGACCCGCGCACCTTCGGGGATGCGGGCGGCGGTGGCCTCGGGCCCCAGCTTGCGCACCTGCCGGACAGACAGGATATCCGAGCCGCGCGCGCGGGCGTCGTCATAGCCTTCCTTGGCGGTCGAGCTGACATTGCGGATGCCCAGCTGGGTGAGGCCGGTGACGAAAGGTTTCTCGGCGGCGCGGCGCATGGGGTTGCCGTGGCCAAAGCGGACGCCATGACGCTCGTCGACGAAATCGAGGTGGGCGTCGATCTGCAATACATGGATGTCGCCCTGATCGTCATAGGCGTTGATGCAGGGGATATTGATGGAATGATCGCCGCCGATGGTGACGGGCAGGGCGCCGGCGGCGAGGATGGCGCGGACGCCCGCCTCGATATTGGCATGGGATGTCATCGTGTCGGTGTGGACGATGTCGGCGTCGCCGATATCGACGATGCTGACAGAGCCGGGCAGGTAGGTGGCGTCGTCCTCGTGGTCATAAGCGCCGGCATGGCCGAAGCTGAAGAGCGTGGACGCCTCGCGCACGCCGCGGGGGCCGAAGCGGGCGCCCGAGCGCCATTGGGTGCCGGCGTCGAAAGGGGCGCCGAGGATGGCGACGTCGGCGTCGATGCGGCTCCAGTCGGCCACATAGGGGCGCTTGCCGAAAGTGGCGATGCCGACGAAAGGCAGGTCGAGCCGGCCGCTCTCGTATCCGTGGGTTGTCATGGGGCGTGTCCTCTGGTTGCAGGGACGCTAGCGTGCGGCGGGCGCGCAAGGCAAGGGGGCGTGCGTGGGTTTTCACCCAGCCTACGACGCGGCAAGTCGCGGCATGCGGTCCGGCCATGTCATCTGCGCGCAGGGGCCCATTCGCCCCTTTCCATTCCTGCCAACCCGTGTAATAGGGAACCGCCAAACGAGACACCCCAAGGAGATGCGCCATGGAGATTCGTGAGGCCCTCACTTTTGACGATGTTCTGCTGGTTCCCGCGAAGTCCAGCGTTCTGCCCACCACGGCGGACACGCGCACACGCGTGACCCGGTCGATCGACCTCAACATACCGCTTCTGAGTTCCGCCATGGACACGGTGACCGAGGGGCGCATGGCGATCTGCATGGCGCAGTCGGGCGGCATGGGCGTGATCCATCGCAACCTGACGGTGGAACAGCAGGCCAAGGAAGTGCGCCGGGTGAAACGCTTCGAGAGCGGGATCGTCTACAACCCCGTGACCCTGCGGCCCGACCAGACGCTGGCCGATGCCAAGGCGCTGATCGAACGCTACAACTTTACCGGCTTTCCCGTGGTGGATGAAAAGGGCCACGTGATGGGCATCGTGACCAACCGCGACATGCGCTTTGCCACCGATGACGACACGCCGGTTCACGTGATGATGACCAGCGACAACCTGGCGATCCTGACCGAGCCTGCGGATCGCGAGGAGGCCAAGAGCCTGATGAAGGCGCGGCGGATCGAGAAGCTGCTGGTGACCAACGGGCAGGGCAAGCTGACCGGCTTGCTGACGTTGCGCGATACCGAGCAGGCGGTGCTGAACCCGTCGGCCTGCAAGGACGGGCTGGGACGTCTGCGCGTGGCGGCGGCCTCGACCGTGGGCGACGCGGGCTTCGAGCGGTCCGAGGCGCTGGTCGATGCGGGCGTCGACATGATCGTGATCGACACCGCGCATGGCCATTCCGAAGGCGTGGCACAGGCCGTGGAGCGGGCCAAAAAACTGTCGAACGAGGTTCAGATCGTGGCCGGGAACGTGGCCACGGCGGAGGCGACCCGGACGCTGATCGGCGCGGGCGCGGATGCGGTGAAGGTCGGCATCGGGCCGGGCAGTATCTGCACCACGCGGATGGTCGCCGGTGTGGGCATGCCGCAGCTGACGGCGGTGATGGACTGCGCCGCGGCGGCGGGCGACACGCCGGTCATCGCCGATGGCGGCATCAAGTTCTCGGGCGATTTCGCCAAGGCGATCGCGGCCGGCGCGTCCTGCGCCATGGTGGGCAGCATGCTGGCCGGCACCGATGAAAGCCCCGGCGAGGTGATCCTGTACCAGGGGCGCAGCTTCAAGGCGTATCGCGGGATGGGCAGCCTGGCGGCTATGGCGCAGGGCTCGGCCGACCGGTATTTCCAGAAGGATGCCGCCAGCGACAAGCTGGTGCCCGAAGGGGTCGAAGGGCAGGTGCCTTACAAGGGCAGCGCCGGGACCGTGCTGCACCAGCTGGTGGGCGGCTTGCGGGCGGCCATGGGCTATACCGGATGCGCCACGGTGGACGAGATGCGCAAGGGATGCGAATTCGTGAAAATCACCGGCGCGGGCCTGAAGGAAAGCCACGTGCACGACGTTCAGATCACGCGCGAAAGCCCGAACTACCGCATTGGGTAAAGTGCGGTATCGCAAGGACTTGTGCGGCGATCCTGAGGTGATCTCGTGACCCCTTCAGCGCGCGTTCAGGCCGCGATCGAGGTGCTCGACGCCATGGCCGGCGGGCTGGCCGCGGAACAGGCGCTGACCCGCTGGGCGCGGGGAGCGCGCTATGCCGGGTCGAAGGATCGCGCGGCGGTGCGCGACCACGTCTTCTCGGTATTGCGCCGCAAGCGGTCCTGTGCCGCCCTCGGGGGTGGAGAGAATGGCCGCGCCCTGATGTTGGGGCATGTGCGTGCGGAGAAGACCGACCCAGAGACGATCTTTACCGGGGAGGGCCACGCGCCCGTGACCTTGACGGCGCAAGAGCGCGACGCCGGCGCAACGCCCGAAGAGGCAGAGAGCCGCGATTTGCCGGACTGGCTTTGGGCGCGATTCAAGGACAGCCTGGGGGAGGAGGACGCCGCCGCCGCCGCGGAGGCGCTGCGCCATCGGGCGCCGGTCTGCCTGCGGCACAATCCCCGCATGAAAAGTGCCGCTGAAGTCATTGATATGATGGAACAAGATGGAATTGTTGCCCGTCCCGTTTCGACTGTCAGGGGCGCCTTTCTTGTGACCGAGGGCGCGCGGCGCGTTGCGCAATCGGCCGCCTTCCGGGACGGTCATGTCGAGCTTCAGGACGCCAGCAGCCAGGCCGCGATGGCGGTCTTGCCAGACCCCGCGGGCGGGCGCGTGCTGGACTATTGCGCCGGTGGCGGCGGCAAGGTCCTGGCGCTGGCCGGGTGGCACGAGGGCGCCTGGTTCGCGCATGACGCCGCGCCCGAACGGATGCGCGACCTTCCTGCACGGGCCGACCGGGCAAAGGTACGTGTTTCGCGGCTTGAACCGGGGGACGTGGCGCAGGCCGCACCGTTCGATATCGTGCTTTGCGACGTGCCCTGTTCGGGCAGCGGCACGTGGCGGCGCACGCCCGAGGCGAAATGGGCGCTGACGCCCGGACGCCTGGATCAGCTTGGCGCGCTCCAGTGGGAAATTCTCGTGCAGGCGCAGGCGCTTGTGCGTCCCGGCGGATACCTGGCCTACACGACATGTTCGGTGCTGACCGAGGAGAACGAGCGCCAGGTGTCACGGTTCGAGACGGCGCATCCGGACTGGGCCCGGCAGGACACGCGCCGATGGCCCATCTCGGAGATTGGCGACGGGTTCTTTCTGGCGCTGTTGCGCAAACCGGAATAGCTGTGACCGCTCAGGCAGAAGCAACCTAGACGTGTTCTCTCTTTCAGCGTTAATCTAACTTTAAGCCCCGCCGCCTATGACGTCGGGCAGGAGCTTGTGATTGGGGAGGTGCCGGTTGGCATCCACTACCGGAACAGTATTGCCGTTGCGCGATGCCGCAGCCCGAATCAGGCCGCGCGCCAGGGCGGTGCTGATCGCCGCCGTCCTGTTCGGCGCAGCGGCGGTGGTCGTGCCCGACGCGACGTTGCGGATGGCGGCGGTCTTTACCTCGGCGATTCTGCTGATGTCGGCGCTGTGGATCGGCATTGTGAACGCGGCGGAGACGCGGTTTCGCAAGGCGCTGGTCGACGCGGCAGAGGAGTTCCTGGGCGAGGATGCGACCCCCGCGATCCTGACAGGGCGCGAGGGTGACATCCGCTATGCCAACCGCGCCGCGATGACCGCCTTTGCCGCCGACGAGGCGACGACGCTGGCCGGGGCGCTGAAACACGCGGTCGCCAATCCCGGGCCGATTCTCTATCGACTTGAAAGCCGTGCGCAGTTGCGCGGATCCGCGCATGAGGACGTGGTCACGCGGGCCGGGCACCTGCGCATCGGCGTACACCGTGCGGCGGCCGACCGGTATATCTGGCGGATCGAAAAATCCGCTGACCGCCCCTCGCGCGAGGCGGATCCCGTTCCGCTGCCGATGCTGACCGTGGGGCGGGGCGGGGCCGTCTTGTTCATGAACTCCGCCGCGCGGCAATTGGTGGGCGCGCGCGCGCGCTCGCTCGACCGCATTTTCCCCAAGATGCCCCTGCGCTCGGGACAGATCAACGACATCACCACAGTCGACGGCCTGAGCGCCTGTCTCGTGGTGGAGCTTGAGGGCGTGGCAGGCCGGCGCGAGATCTTCCTGTTGCCCGGTGTCGCGCCTACCGAACGTCAGCCGGATGGCTGGGCGTTTTTCGACGAATTGCCCGTGCCTTTGCTGAAACTCGCGCGTACCGGCGAAGTGCAGATCTCGAACCGGCCTGCGCGCGACCTGCTGGGCGTGGATGGGTGCTGCGGCAAGACGCTCTCGGAGCTGATGGAGGGGCTGGGCCGGTCGATCCCGGACTGGCTGGAGGATGCGGCCAAGGGGCGCGGCGGGGTGCAGTCGGAGTTTCTGCGCGTGAGGCGCGACGACCGTGAGACATTCGTTCAGGTCACGCTGAACCGCGCGTCCGAGGCGGGCGAAACCGTGCTGATCGCTGTTCTGAACGACGCGACCAAACTGAAGACGCTGGAAGGGCAGTTCGTGCAAAGCCAGAAAAAGCAGGCAATCGGACAGCTTGCCGGTGGTGTGGCGCATGATTTCAACAACCTGCTGACGGCCATTGCCGGGCATTGCGATCTGCTGCTGTTGCGGCACGATCAGGGCGATCCGGATTATGGCGATCTTATCCAGATCAACCAGAACGCCAATCGCGCGGCGGCGCTGGTCAGCCAGCTTCTGGCCTATTCGCGCAAGCAGACCCTGCGCCCCGAGGTGATGGACCTGCGCGACATGCTGTCGGACCTGACGCACCTGCTGAACCGCCTGGTCGGCGAGCGGGTGATGCTGTCGCTCAGCCACGATCCCACGCTGTGGTCGATCCGGGCCGACAAGCGGCAGTTGGAACAGGTGCTGATGAACCTGGTGGTCAACGCGCGCGACGCCATGCCCGAGGGGGGCGACATCCGCATCGCAACCGAAAACGTCACGTTCGACGAGCCCCTGCGCCGCGACCGGGCGGTGGTGGCGCCGGGCCGCTACGTGCGGGTTACCGTCACCGACGAGGGGGCGGGTATTTCGCAGGACAAGATCCAGAAGGTGTTCGAGCCGTTCTTCACGACCAAGCGCACCGGCGAGGGGACGGGGCTTGGATTGTCGACGGCTTATGGCATCGTCAAGCAGACCGGCGGCTTCATTTTCGCCGACAGCCAGCTTGGCGAGGGCACGACGTTCCAGGTTCTGCTGCCCGCTCACCTGCGCGAAGACACGGCCGAGACCGAACCACATGCCCCGGCGCGGCTTGCCTCCAAGACCGAGGGCGTCGTCCTTTTGGTCGAGGACGAGGCGCCGGTCCGGGCCTTTGCCAGCCGCGCCCTGCAACTGCGCGGCATGACCGTGCTGGAGGCCGAGTCGGCCGAGGCCGCGCTGGAGTTGCTGGAAGATAGCACGCTGGAGGTGGATGTCTTCGTTTCAGACGTTGTGATGCCGGGCATCGACGGGCCTGCCTGGGTCTTGCAGGCGCTGGAACGGCGCCCTGAGACGCAGGTGGTCTTCATGTCGGGCTATGCAGAGGAGACCTTCGGCGAGATACAGTCGCGCATTCCCAACTCGACGTTCCTGCCCAAGCCGTTCTCGCTGACGGAGCTGACCGAGACGGTGCAACACCAGCTTTCGCAGGGATGACACTGCGCCTGCCCGGCTTCGGCGGGCGGGAAACGCACCTGTGTCCGTTGTCGAAAATGCGCAGTCTCAAAGCCATTCCGGCTCAGGAAATGCGCCCCATTTCAGCGCGGGACCTCAGTGATGCGGCGGCAGGACGCCATTGGCGAGGGGCGCGAAGGCACCGTTCTCCGCGATCCCGTCATAAAGCTGGTACTCCACGGCGAACTTCCGGCGATAGCGCTGCTCGATTTCCGGATCGAGGGTCAATGCCATGGTCGGCGAACTGTTCATGCGCTGCGTATCGATCTCGACCTGCAGCCGATCTGACAGGAACCGTCGCAACCCGTCCTGATCTTCGTAGCGAAAAAGATGCGTGACCGCGGTGCCGTTTTTCTGCGGCTCCAGGAACTTGGTCTGCGAGCCGACTTGCGCGTAAGTGGCACGCTTGCCCTTCATGTACTCGGTCACGAACGTGTCGAAGCTGATCCCGTGGGTCGAATTGCAGGCCTGTTCCTGTCCCGGCCGCTGACGGTAGCGATACCACGACCCCAGCCAGTCGAGCGGCTCACGCATCACGGCCAGCACGTCGAATCCCTCGCCCATGAACTTCTCGATCGCGGGGCGGAAGAACCGATTGTAGCGAAAGACCGGCGCGTGTTTCAGTTCGGGCGGATGGCGCACGACGATGGCGGCCCGGGGCGCAAGGGCGGCCTCGTAGGCGGTGGTGCCGGTCTTGGGTACCGACAGGAAAACGAGCTTTTCGTTTGAAAACACCAGCATAGAAGATTTTGCCCGTTTGCCTGAATTCGGTAATTCCTCTTTAACCCATCGCTGCGAACATCGGAAAGGAACAATTTCGATTGAAATGTTCTCCTTTTGTCTTCATAACGGGCGGAACAAGAGGTGAACGAAAGCAGCCGCCAGACAGCGATAGACGCCCCGTCTGGCGTGTGAAATAAGGGAAATGACAGGTATGGCAACGGCAGATCTTTTGAACATGGACAGCAAGAAAAACGCAGACCGCCAGAAGGCGCTGGACAGCGCGCTGGCGCAGATCGAACGGCAGTTCGGCAAGGGCTCGATCATGAAGCTGGGCGCCGACAACCCGGCGCAGGACATCGAATCGACCTCGACCGGCTCGCTTGGCCTCGACATCGCGCTTGGCATCGGCGGCCTGCCCAAGGGCCGGATCGTGGAGATCTACGGCCCGGAAAGCTCGGGCAAGACGACGCTGACGCTGCATTGCGTCGCCGAGGAACAGAAAAAGGGCGGCGTTTGCGCCTTTGTCGACGCCGAGCACGCGCTGGACCCGGTCTATGCCAAGAAACTGGGCGTGGACCTGGACGAGCTGTTGATTTCGCAGCCCGACACGGGCGAGCAAAGCCTGGAGATCGTGGACACGCTGGTGCGCTCGGGCGCCGTGAGCATGGTTGTGGTCGACTCGGTCGCGGCGCTGACGCCGAAATCGGAGCTTGAAGGCGACATGGGCGACAGCAGCGTGGGCGTCCATGCCCGCCTGATGAGCCAGGCCATGCGCAAGCTGACCGGCTCGATCAGCCGCAGCAAGTGCACGGTGATCTTCATCAACCAGATTCGCATGAAGATCGGCGTCATGTTCGGCAGCCCCGAGACGACGACGGGCGGCAACGCGCTCAAGTTCTACAGCTCGGTGCGGCTGGACATTCGCCGGAT
Organism: Roseovarius sp. SK2; assembly: GCF_028807495.1. Classification (NCBI taxonomy): domain Bacteria; kingdom Pseudomonadati; phylum Pseudomonadota; class Alphaproteobacteria; order Rhodobacterales; family Roseobacteraceae; genus Roseovarius; species Roseovarius sp. SK2. The sequence continues at coordinate 176,928 of NZ_JARAMK010000001.1, read as the reverse complement.
CGGCTCGATCAAGGACCGCGACGAGGTGGTGGGCAACCAGACCCGCGTGAAGGTGGTCAAGAACAAGGTCGCGCCGCCCTTCAAGCAGGTCGAGTTCGACATCATGTATGGCGAGGGTATCTCGAAACGCGGCGAGTTGCTGGACCTGGGTGTCGCGGCCGGCGTGGTCGAGAAATCGGGCAGCTGGTTCAGCTATGGCGACGAGCGCATCGGCCAGGGGCGCGAGAATGCCAAGAACTTCCTGAAGGAAAACAAGAAGATCGCCTACGAGATCGAGGACAAAATCCGCGGCGCACACGGTCTGGATTTCGACATGCCAGGTGGTGCCGACGAGGCCGCCGAGGACGTGCTGGACGACTGACGGAACGGAGATGGCCCACTCCGGAAAGGGCCCGCGCCACCGACGGGTGGCGGAGAATATCCGGGCAAAAGCCATCCGACGGGGTGGCCTTTGCTCTTTCGGGGACCCATGCGCGCCGATGGAAACGCCCGGCTTCTGTGGACAGTCAAATGGCTTGGCGTTACACGGGTTCGACGCAACTTTTGCCTTCGGACCAGACGCCTATGCCCACGCTTAACGAGATCCGCTCGACCTTCCTCAGTTTCTTTGAACGCAACGGCCACGAGGTGGTGCCGAGCAGCCCGCTTGTGCCGCGCAACGACCCGACATTGATGTTCACCAATTCGGGCATGGTGCAGTTCAAGAACCTTTTCACGGGGGTCGAGAAACGCGATTATTCCCGCGCCACCACCAGCCAGAAATGCGTGCGGGCGGGGGGCAAGCACAATGACCTCGACAATGTCGGTTACACCGCCCGGCACCATACGTTTTTCGAGATGCTGGGGAATTTCAGTTTCGGCGATTACTTCAAGTCCGAGGCGATCCCCTATGCCTGGGACCTGCTGACCAAGGATTTCGGGATCGACAAGTCCAAGCTCCTGGTCACGGTCTATCATACCGATGACGAGGCGGCGGAGATCTGGAAGAAACATGCCGGCCTGAGCGATGACCGGATCATCCGCATCGCGACGGATGACAATTTCTGGTCGATGGGGGCCACGGGTCCTTGCGGGCCGTGCACCGAGATCTTCTATGACCACGGCCCCGAGATCTGGGGCGGTCCTCCGGGCAGCCCCGAGGAGGATGGCGACCGGTTCATCGAGATCTGGAACCTCGTTTTCATGCAGAACGAGCGGTTCGAGGATGGCAGCCAGGTGGATCTGGACATGCAGTCGATCGACACCGGCATGGGGCTGGAACGGATCGGCGCGCTGTTGCAAGGCAAGCACGACAATTACGACACCGACCTGATGCGCAGCCTGATCGAGGCGAGCGCGCATGTGACGGATGGTGCGCCGGACGGGCCGGGCAACGTGCATCACCGGGTGATCGCGGACCATTTGCGCTCGACCTCCTTCCTGATTGCCGACGGGGTGATGCCGTCGAACGAGGGGCGCGGCTATGTGCTGCGCCGGATCATGCGGCGGGCGATGCGGCATGCGCACCTGCTGGGCGCGCAGGACCCGGTGATGTACCGGCTGGTGCCGAACCTGGTGGGGCTTATGGGGCAGGCCTTCCCCGAGCTGGGCCGGGCGCAGCCGCTGATCGAGGAAACGCTGGAACTGGAGGAAAAGCGGTTCAAGCAGACGCTGGACCGGGGTCTGCGCCTGCTGGACGACGAGTTGGGCAAGCTGGGCGACGGCGCGGCGCTGCCGGGCGAGGCGGCGTTCAAGCTCTATGACACCTACGGTTTCCCGCTGGACCTGACGCAGGACGCGTTGCGCGAGAAGGGCCGTGAGGTCGACGTCGCGGGGTTCGATTCCGCGATGGAGGAGCAAAAGGCCAAGGCGCGCGCGGCATGGTCGGGCAGCGGCGAGGCGGCGGACGCCACCGTATGGTTTGACCTGGCGGAAAAGCACAGCGCCACGGATTTCCTCGGGTATGACACGGAGACCGCCGAGGGCGTGGTGCAGGCGATCGTATCGGAAGGCAAGGAGATTCAGTCGCTCCACACTGAAGGCGGTGCGGCGTGGGTGGTCTTCAACCAAACGCCGTTCTATGCAGAAGCGGGCGGACAAGTCGCCGACCACGGTTACGTTCGCAGCCTTGAAGGCGGGCGCGAAGAAGGCGAGGCACGTTTTTCTGGGCACGTAAGCGATGTGCAGAAGCGCGCCGGCGGACTTTCCGCACACTACTTAACGGTTGATTCCGGCAAACTGGAAGTGGGCGACCCGGTGAAGCTTGAGGTGGATCATGGGCGCCGCACGGCGATCCGGTCCAACCACTCGGCCACGCACCTGCTGCACGAGGCGCTGCGCAAGGCGCTTGGCGATCACGTGGCGCAGCGCGGGAGCCTGAACGCGCCCGATCGGCTGCGCTTTGACTTCAGCCATGCCAAGGGCATGACGCTGGAGGAGATCAAGCAGGTGGAGGAAGAGGTCAACGCCTATATCCGCCAAAACGGCAAGGTCGAGACGCGGATCATGACGCCGGACGATGCGCGCGCCATCGGGGCGCAGGCGCTTTTCGGCGAGAAATACGGCGACGAGGTGCGCGTGGTCTCGATGGGGTCCGAGGATGGCTCGGGCAAGGGGCTGGATGGCCAGACCTATTCGATCGAGCTGTGCGGCGGCACCCATGTGCGCCAGACCGGCGATATCGGCCTTTTCGTGATGGTGGGTGAGGGGGCGTCGAGTTCCGGCGTGCGCCGGATCGAGGCGCTGACCGGGCCGGAGGCGTTCAAGTACCTGAGTGAACAGGATCACCGCATGGCGGCGCTGGCCTCGGAACTGAAGGCGCAGCCGGGCGACGTGCTGGACCGCGTGCGTGCGTTGATGGACGAGCGCAAGGCGCTGGCCAACGAGGTGACACAGCTGAAACGGGAACTGGCAATGGGTGGCGGTGGTGCTGCCGGGCCGGAGGCCAAGGACGTGAACGGTGTGAAGTTCCTTGCCCAAGTGCTGTCGGGCGTGTCGGGGCGCGACCTGCCGCCGCTGATGGACGAGATGAAGACACGGATCGGATCGGGCGCGGTGCTGCTGATCGCCGATGCCGATGGCAAGGCCGCCGTGGCCGCAGGCGTGACGAAGGACTTGACCGACACGCTGTCGGCGGTCGATCTTGTCCGGGCCGCCGTGGCGGAGCTGGGCGGCAAGGGCGGCGGGGGCCGTCCCGACATGGCGCAGGGTGGCGCGGCGAGCACCGACAATGCCGAGGCCGCAATCGCGGCGGCGGAACAGGTGTTGCAGGGCTGACGCCCGCTTGAGAGGGGGAACGACATGGCGGCCTACCTGATTGCGCGGATCAACGTGACCGATCCCGAGGATTACAAGGCCTATGCCAGCCAGACCGTGGCGCTGGCCGAGGAATTCGGCGGGCGGTTCCTGGCGAAGGGCGGCACGCAGACGCAGGTCGAGGGGATCGGCCCGGACCGGCATGTGATCATCGAGTTCCCGGACCACCAGGCGGCGCTGGACTGGTACAATTCGGATGCGTATCAACGCATCCTGCCGATCGCGACCTCGTCGAGCGAGCGCGACATCGTTATCGTGGACGGAGTTTGAGGAGACAAGACATGCCCGCATTGTGGATTGCCCATGTGACCGTGACCGACGAGGAGGCCTATGGCCGCTATGCCAAGCTGGCCGGTCCGGCGATCGAGGCGCATGGCGGGCATTTCATCGCCCGTGGCGCGCGGTACGTGCAGCTTGAGGGCAATGACCGGGCGCGCAACGTGGTGGCGAAATTCCCGACGCTGGAGGCGGCGGAGGAGTGTTATCGCTCGGACGCCTACCAAGAGGCGCTGGACCATGCGCGGAACGCGTCCGAGCGTGATCTGGTGATCGTGGAAACCTCGGAATAGTGCAGGGCCAACTGGCCGAGATCATGGCGCGGCACGCGGGGGCGGGCCGCGTGGCGTGGATCGGGCTTCGCCCGGAAAGGCTGGCCGACTTGGTTGCGGTCGAGGCGGCGGAACTGGGCGAAGCCGGGCTGGAAGGCGATCATGCGCGCAAAGGCAAGCGGGCGCTGACGCTGATCCAGGCCGAGCATCTGCCCGTGATCGCGGCGCTGGCCGGGATCGGGGAGGTGACGCCTGAGGTTCTGCGGCGCAACGTCGTGGTGAGTGGCATCAATCTGACGGCGCTGCGCAACCATCCGGTTCGGATCGGTCAGGCCCTGATCGAGATCACCGCGCCTTGCGCGCCGTGCTCCCGGATGGAGGCCGCTCTTGGCGCTGGCGGCTACAACGCCATGCGTGGGCATGGCGGCTGGTGCGCGCGGGTGTTGGAACCGGGACGGATTGGCGTGGGCGATAGCGTCGCACGGGCTGGACCCCGGGACGGGCCGACCTAGGCTTTCCTTCGTTCCAAGCGGAGGTGCCGATGCGACTGATTTCCCTGATCCTGATGCTGCTCCTGCCCGGAGCCGTGGCGGCGCAGGACTGGAGCCTGCTGAAAGAGCCGGGGACGGTGGCGCTGATGCGCCATGCGCTGGCGCCCGGCGTGGGCGATCCGGCAAATTTCGATCTGGAGGATTGCAGCACGCAGCGCAACCTGGACGACCGGGGCCGGGCGCAGGCCCGGCAGATCGGCGCGGCGATGCGTGACGCCGGCGTTCGGTTCGATGCCGTATGGACCAGCCAGTGGTGCCGCTGCACCGCGACGGCGGAACTTCTCGACATTGGCACGCCCGAGGAGTTCCCCGCGCTCAACTCGCATTTCGCGGGGCAGGGCGACCCGGACGGTCAGGCAGCAGAGGTGATGACACGGATCGCGGACATGCCCGCCGAGGCGCGGCTGCTCCTGGTGACGCACCAGGTGAACGTGTCGGAACTGACCGGCACCGGCACGACCTCGGGCGAGATCGTCGTCGCGAGGCGTACCGGCGCCGGGCTTGAGGTTGTCGGGCGGATCGCGGTCGCACCCTGAGGGATGTCTTACACGCCGCAGCGCAGGAACACCGCGCCGTCGTCGCCGGAAATGTCGACGCCGCCCAAGGTTACATCCCGGTCGCCCGAGATGATGGCCATCCTGCCTTCGCCCCGGTTTTCCATTGGAAAGGCGCGATAGGGCTGGTCGAACACCGCCGCCGCCCCGTTGTCATTGAGCTTTACGCGCCCGGTACGCGGCGCGCCGTCGAGGCTGGTTTCGATGGTCAGACGGCCCTGCTGGCCGGTGATGTCAAAGTCGGGCCGGGCGCAATTGCCGGCCATGCGCACCCACGGGCCCTCGACCGCCTCGGCGTCCAGATCGGCGGTATCATCGGGCAGGTTGCCCGGGGCGCGGACCTCTTCGTAGCTGTCGACCGCGACGGTGCCGACGCCCTGTTGGCAGAACGACATCTCGGCGCGGGTGCCGCGGACCTCGGCATATTCACCGGGGGTGAATTCCATGTCGCCGGTCAGGGACCATACGTCGCCGTCGGGCGTGGTCAGCGTGGCGCATTCTACGCCCTGCCGGACGCGACCTTCGAGCGAGACCTGGTCGCCACCGCCGTCGCTGGTGTCTCGAGGCACCACGTCGAAGGCGCGGGATTTGAGCGTCACGCCGCGGTCGGTATCCACGACGAAGATCAGGTTGTCACCGGGCGAGGACCAGTCGGGAAGTTCGACAGACGCGGAAACCTCGCCGTCCGCGGCGACCTGGGCCTGGTCCACGGCGCGCCATTCCGAGGCCATGCGACCGACGCCGATGGTCACGTAATCCGCGGGACGCAGGTTGCTTGCGGTCACGCGGACCTCACTTCCGGGCGGGCCGGCCAAGGGCTGCACACGCACCGAGGCCGAAGGCTCGGACGCGTCGGGAAGATCGAGCGCGTCCCCCACCGCCATGGCCAGCGGGTCGAGGTCGGGGTTCTCGTTCAGCAATTCCACGACGGAAATACCCAAGGTCTGCGCAATGGAGAAGGCGGTGTCGCCTTCGCGTATCTCGTAAGTTTCCCGGGCGGGCGCGGGCATGTTGCTTCCGCCGGTATTCGTATCTGACGCGGCAAGCGTGATTGCTTCGCCCACCGGCAGGTCGCGTGGATCGAGGCCGGGGTTGAGATCCATGATCAGGCTCAACGGCACACGGCAGCTTTGCGAGACACGGTAGAGCGTGTCACCGGGTTGCAGGCGGTAGGCATCGCCGCAACGGCTTTGGGCGTCGGCGCTTGCGGTCAGGGCGAGACCGGCGGTCGCGGCGGCACTGGTGAGGGTCAGGGAACGGCGGAGCATCGGGCCTCCTTTCGGGGTTCGCGTTGATCCTTAGAGGAAAAACACGACGCCCAAGGACGATGTTCCATGCGTTTTGGGCGCCGGTGTCACTCGAAGCGTTCGCGGTCCAGCACGACCCGGCCTGACATGATCTCGCCGATATAGCCGCAGGGATCGGGGCGCTGTCGAAAATGCGCCCAGGCGCGGCCCAGGAAGGCGTCCGGCGCCATGAGGTAGATGAACGGGTTGATCGTGTCGCGGCCCAGCGGCGTGTCCATGTCGATCGCGGCCTCGAACCGGGCGATATCGGCGGCGGGCAGGGAGCGGACCTGCATCACGTGCGCCACGTATTCATGGGTCGCAAGGCAGCTGTCGAAGGGGCAGGGCACCGTGTCGAAGGCAGCATGAGCAAGCTCGTGAGCCAGAATGCTGTTGAAATACGCCTGCGTATCGACGAAGGCGAGGCTGTTGTCGGGGTCGCGGGCGGTTTCCATCGCGGCATGGGTCAGCAACTCGATTTCCTCTTCACCGCAATGATAAACGCCCATGCAGCCGGGTTGCAGCGCGTCGCGCTGGATGACGGTGACGCTATGGGTGAGCGGCACGTTGCAGGTGCGCAATGTCTGCAGGGCATCGGTGATGGCGGTGCATATGGGGGCCGCGGCCTCAGACGACTCCGCCTCGACGGTCACGGGGGTGCCGGGGCAGTCGAAGCTGTCCGCAAGACTGCCCGGTGCGCCGATGAGAAAGATCAGCGCAGATAGCAGAGCGGATCTCGGGTTCGACAGTACCATGTTGGGAGCTTAGCATAAACGGCCCGACGGGTCTTGATGCAGATCAGGGACTGCGGGCCGCGCGGCGCTATTCGAGGTCGGTCTGGATCCATTCGGGGCTGAGGTGGATGTCCGTCGACACCAGCCGCCCGGGGCCGAGATTTACGAACTTGTGTGGAACTTCAGCGGGCGCAAGCAGAACGTCGCCCGCTTCGGCTTCGATTGTGTTTTCGCCGATGGTATAGCGGGCGCGGCCTTCGCGGACGATAAAGACTTCGTCGTACGGGTGCGTATGCAGGCGGGCGCCTTTGCCGGCTTCCTCGATCTCGACAAAGAGCACTGTGACGTCCGTACCGAGGCTCTTGCCCTCGAAATGACCCGCCCAAGCATCGGGGCTCTTGGCCCAGTCGGCGCGGGTCAGTTTGCGAGGGGTATCGGCCATGCGTTACGCGGTTTTGGCGGCGCGCTTGCGCTCGTGCGGGTCAAGGTGGCGCTTGCGCAGGCGCAGGGCGTTGGGCGTGACCTCGACCAGTTCGTCGTCGTCGATATAGGCGATGGCCTCTTCCAGCGACATCTGGACATGCGGCGTCAGGCGCACGGCCTCGTCGGTGCCCGACGCGCGGACGTTGGTCAGTTTCTTGCCCTTCAGCGGGTTCACTTCCAGATCGTTTTCGCGGCTGTGCTCGCCGATGATCATGCCCTGGTAGATCTTTTCCTGCGGACCGATGAACATGCGGCCGCGCTCTTCGAGATTCCACAGCGCATAGGCCACGGCCTCGCCCGATTCCATCGAGATCAGCACACCGGCGCGGCGGCCCGGGATCGGGCCCTTGTGCGGCGCCCAGCCGTGGAAGACACGGTTCAGAACGCCGGTGCCGCGCGTGTCGGTCAGGAACTCGCCATGATAGCCGATGAGGCCGCGCGACGGGACCAGCGCGATGATGCGGGTCTTGCCGGCGCCGGCGGGTTTCATCTCGGTCATCTCGCCTTTGCGGGGGCCGGTCAGTTTTTCGATCACGGCACCGGAATGGTCGTCGTCGACGTCGATGATGACTTCCTCGATCGGTTCCAGCTGTTCGCCGTTCTCGCCTTCGCGCATCAGGACGCGAGGGCGGGAAATGCTGAGCTCGAAGCCTTCGCGGCGCATGTTCTCGATCAGGACGCCCATCTGCAATTCGCCCCGGCCCGCGACGTCGAACGCCTCGCCGCCCGGCGTGTCGGTGACCTTGATGGCGACGTTGGTTTCCGCCTCTTTCATCAGGCGTTCGCGGATGACGCGGGACTGCACCTTCTTGCCGTCGCGGCCCGCCAGCGGGCTGTCGTTGATGCCGAAGGTGACAGAGATTGTGGGCGGATCGATGGGTTGTGCCGACAGCGGCTCGTCCACCGCCAGCGCGCAGATCGTGTCGGCCACGGTGGCCTTGGACATGCCCGCAAGGCTGACGATATCGCCCGCCGTCGCCTCGTCGATGTCCTGAAGTGTCAGGCCGCGGAAGGCCTGGATCTTGGCGACGCGGAACTGTTCGATCTTTTGGCCCACGCGGCTGAGCGCCTGAACGGTCGCGCCGACCTTGAGACGGCCCGATTCGACGCGCCCCGTCAGCAGGCGGCCCAGGAAGGGATCGGCGCCCAGGGTGACGGCCAGCATGCGGAAATCATCATCGGCGCGCTTGACCTGCTTGGGCGCCGGCACGTGATTGACGATCAGGTCGAATAGCGCGGTCAGGTCCTTGCGCGGGCCGTCCAGCTCGTGATCCGCCCAGCCGGAGCGGCCGGAGGCGTACATGTGCGGGAAATCCAGTTGATCCTCGTCTGCATCCAGCGCCGCGAAGAGGTCGAAGCATTCGTCCAGCGCGCGATCGGGCTCGGCATCGGGCTTGTCGACCTTGTTGAGCACCACGATGGGGCGCAGGCCAAGGGCAAGCGCCTTGGAAGTCACGAACTTGGTCTGCGGCATCGGGCCTTCGGCGGCGTCGACCAGCAGCACCACGCCGTCGACCATGCTGAGGATGCGCTCGACCTCGCCTCCGAAATCGGCGTGGCCGGGAGTGTCGACGATGTTGATGCGGGTCTGCTTCCACTCCACGCTGGTGGCCTTGGCGAGGATGGTGATGCCGCGCTCGCGCTCCAGGTCATTGCTGTCCATCGCGCGTTCGGCCACGGCCTGGTTCTCGCGGAAGGCGCCCGACTGCTTGAGAAGCTCGTCCACGAGGGTGGTCTTGCCGTGGTCGACGTGGGCGATGATGGCGATGTTACGCAGGTCCATTGGGGTATCCTTGGTGATTTGAGGCAGGCCCTAAGGGCTTTGCGCGCCGATTGCCAGAGGGAAAAAGGTGTTACGCGGCGATGCCCGCGCCGCGATGCGGCAAAAGCTGCAGTAGTGTTGCGCCGAGGGGGCGGGCGGTGGCTCCCGTGCCAAGCTTGAAGCGGGCGAGGCCGGGGGCGGCCTCGGTATCGACAGTACCGAGGTCGAGCCGGGTGACGCCACGCTGGTGCAGGTCGGTGATGGCCTGCCACATCAGCAGGGTATGGGCGTGGGTTCGGCGGGCGGCGGGAGCGGCCCAGCCGATGTGATAGGTGGCGGTGGCGCCGTGCAGAAGGAACAGCAGGTAGGCCAGCATCCCGGCGCGGTCATGGGCGGTGAAAAGCCGCGTGGCTTGGCGATGGGTGCCGGCATAAGCGCAGGTGAAGCCCGGAGGCAAGGCGCGGTAGCCGCGGGCGCGTTGCTGGCGCTGGTCGAGGATCAGCAGGTCGGCGTCGCGGTCTGGATCGAACGGGCGGTGATGCGTGCGCAGTTGTCCGGCCTTTGCCGCGCGCAGGCGGTTGCGCCATTTGCCGTGCAGGCCTGCGAATAGAGCTTTCGGGCCGGGCGTGAGGTCCAGTTCGGCCACGTGGGCCGGCGTGAGCAGGGCGCGGTAGCCGTTGGACCGAAAGAGGCAGTCCATGGCGGGCGTGTCCGGCTGAACAATCGAAGGGCCGGGCAGGTGCATCCGGGCGCTCCCCGGATCGGTGCGGGGCGCAAGCACCGGGCCGCGCGGCAGCCATGTCACGCGCAAGGGGCCCAGCCGACGGCGCAGCAGTTGCGCGGTGCCCGGCGTGTCAGCGCCGTGTTTCAGAGCCAACCACCCGACCTCGGCCCCGATGGCCTGCATCGCGGCGCCTTAGCGCGGGTGCTGGTGTAGCGCACAGGGAGCAGGCGGATCGGGGGCGGTGTCGCAAGGACTCCAGACATGGGACATGGCCCCATTAAGGCGATGATAACCTAAATCATGGTTAATGGCGCCTATGGCGAAGGCAAGGAAACCCGTTCGCGGTGTCACCGCGCCCAGCGTGCGGCCCACATTCTATGCCGCGTGGCTGGTGGCGGTGGCCCTGTCGGTGCCGGTCTTCGTGGTGCTGAGCGTGATCGACTTGATCTGGTAGCGCGTCAATCCCAGCGCACGTTGTTGCGGCGCATGTACCAAAGCGACAGCGGCGTTTCGATCAGCAGCGCGATGACGATGGTGAAGACCGCCCAGTTGGTCTCGAACAGCCAGAGCGAAAAGTGGGTTCCGGTGCCCCAGAAGAGCCAACCGTTGACCAACAGCATCACGCCGGTGACGCCAAGATCATACAGACCCATGCGCGACACGTGGCGCGGACGCAGGGCCGGGTAGAGCATGAAATAGGCCACCGCCAGGCAGGTGACGACGGTGACCAAAGCCTGTCCCTCGGGTGACAGGGAAGACAGCACCGATCAGGCCCTGATCAGAACGGGATCTCGTCGTCGTAATCGCGCGAAGGCGAAGGTTGCGAGCGGCCTTGGTCGGACGGGCCTGATGATCCGCCGCCGTAGTCCTGATCATAGCCACCGCCGCTGCCGCCGCCATAGCCGCCGCCGCCACCACCGCCGCCGCTGTCGCGGCCGTCGAGGAAGGTCATCTCGCCCGCGTAGGGGCGCAGAACCACCTCGGTCGAATAGCGGTCCTGGCCGGACTGGTCCTGCCACTTGCGGGTCTCCAGCTTGCCCTCGATATAGACCTTGGAGCCTTTTTTCAGGTATTGCTCGGCCAGCCGCACCAGCGCCTCGTTGAAGATGGCGACGGTGTGCCATTCGGTGCGTTCGCGGCGTTCGCCGGTGTTGCGGTCCTTCCAGTTCTCGGAGGTGGCGATGCGCAGGTTGCACACCTTGCCGCCGTTCTGGAACGTGCGCACCTCGGGGTCGCGTCCCAGGTTGCCGATGAGAATGACTTTGTTGACGGAACCGGCCATGGCGCCCTCCTGCTGCTGTCTCTTGGTTAACGTTCACCTTACATCACCCCGGGGGGATGAAGAAAAGGCTAAAATCCGGGAAAATTCGCAGCACGGCGCGGCATGGCTGAATGTAGCCTCCAACTATGGCAATTTGAGTTGAGTTCGGTATAGTGTGGCACGAGACGGTCAGGCCATTGCCCGGGGACGCGGGACACGGACCAGACCGGCAAGGGACAGTAAGGGGACGGTGTTCAGTATGCGTAAGCTGGCAATCGCGGTGACCTGCGTGTCACTGGCCTGGCCGATGGCGGCCACGGCGGATATTCTCTCGACCAAGGGCAAGAAACGGATCTTCAGTTCGCAGACACGGGTGCTCGATACCCGCGCCAAGCAGCAATACAACGCCTCCGTAAAACTGCAGCCTCAGAAGGTGCACACGCCCAGCAAATGGGACGAAGCCGCGCCGGCGCTTGGGTACAATGGCAAGTACAAGGGCCAATACCTGAATGTCGCCAAGGATTCGGCGCGGCGGCATGGTATTCCGGAAAACCTGTTCCTGCGGCTGGTGCAGCAGGAATCGGGCTGGAACCCGCGGGCCGTTTCGCACAAGGGCGCGATCGGGCTGGCGCAGTTGATGCCCGGCACGGCGAACTATCTGGGGGTCGATCCCAACGACCCGCGCCAGAATCTGGACGGCGGGGCGCGGTACCTGGCGGAACAGTACCGCACTTTCAAATCCTGGCGGCTGGCGCTGGCGGCGTACAATGCGGGGCCGAAGGCGGTGCAGAAATACAATGGCATTCCGCCTTACAAGGAAACCCGCAACTACGTGAAGATCATTTACGGGCAGTAGGCCGCGGCGCGCGTCTCAGCCGTCGTAATCTTCGTCGGAGACCTTTTCCATCCAACGGACGGCGCTTCCGTCGATGCTTTCCTGAATGGCGATATGGCTCATGGCCGTGTCCGGCGATGCGCCGTGCCAGTGCTTTTCGTCCGCCGGAAACCACACCACGTCGCCTTGCCGGATCTCCTCGACCGGGCCGCCCTCGCGCCGAACGCGGCCCTTTCCGAAGGTGACATGAAGGCCAACGGCGCGGCCCGGGGCCTCGGCTGTGAAAAGCGGGTCGAGCCGCACGGTGCCGGTGAAATACTCGGCGGGGCCGGGAGATGATGGATTGGTGCCGGGGCGGGTGATTTTCATGCTGTGGCCTTTCGGGATGTCATGGCTGTCAGTCCGCGCCGCATTCAGCCGGTAAAGCCGATCTTGTGCAGATGGATCTCGTTCGAGGGGTGCTTTTCCGCCCCCACGACCCGGCCGTTGTGATGGTTGTAGAGCGTGCGCCAGTAGGGCTGGATGATCACACCTTCCTCGCGCAGGATGGATTGCAGCCTTTCCATCGTCTGTCGCCGCGTGTCGGTGTCGGTGATCGACAAGGCCCGGTCCAGAAGGCGGTCGAATTCTTCGTTGGCAAAGCCGGTCTCGTTCCACACGGCATTCGAGCGGTAGGCGAGGTCGAGCACTTGTACGCCCAAGGGGCGGTGATTCCACTGGGTGAGAGAGAACGGATAATCGCGCCAGTTCTGCCAGAAGGAGGCGCCGGGCTGGACCGTCCGGCGCACGGTCAGACCGGCGTCGCGCAGCTGCGCCGTGACCGCGTCGGCGGTGTTGCGCTGCCATTCGTCGTCGACGGTGATCAGCTCGTGCTCAAAGCCCAGCATGCCGATTTCCTCGAGGTCGGCGCGGGCCTGCGCGGCGTCGAAAGGCGCCGGGCCAAGATCGGCATGGGCGGGGTGGATCGGGCTGACATGGTCGTTGGCCGCGACCGTGCCATACCCGGAATAGCCAAGTTCGAGACAGGTCTCGTTGCGCACGGCCAGCGCCAGCGCCCGTCGCAGGGTGGCGTCGGCATAGGGGTAATCGCCGCCGAGCTCTGCCTTGGCGTTGCCGCGGATGACGATGGTGGCGGTGCTTTCGGTCTCGGTCCGGGTCCAGCCGCTGGCGTCCAGCACCTCGATGAAATCGCCGACGGATTCGTAGAGCAGGTCGATCTCGTCGGCCTCGACCGCGTCGATCCAGTTGGACGGGTTGGTGCCGAGATCGACGAATTCCACACGGTCCAGGTAAGGCCCGCCCAGAACGTCGGTGCCCCACCAGTCGTGATCGGTGTTGCGCTCCAAAACGCAGCGCCGGCCGACGGACAATTCGACGGGCCGGAAGGGGCCGGTGCCGATGCCATGCTCGAACGGATCGCCGCCGTCGTAGCTGGCATGCATCACCGCCGCCGGATAGTCGGACAGGTTGGCCATCAGCGCGATGTCCGGGGTGGCGAGCGTGAGGACAAGGGCGGTGTCATCAATGACGCGCACCGCATCCTCGCGAATCTGGCCCGAGGCGGAATCGCAGAGGCTCTTGAGCCTTGAGGCCATGGAGTTGCCCTTGACCGAGGCGTCGCACCAGCGTTCGAGGTTGCGGGCCACGTCGCGGGCGGTGAAGGGATCGCCGTTGTTCCACGTCACGCCGCCGCGCACGTTCAGGCGATACTCGGTCGCGTCGGAATTCACGTCCCAGTTTTCCAGAAGCATCCCGCGCACGGTGCCGTCGCGGCCGTATTCTACGAGGTATTCCAGGAAACCGCGGGTCTGGTTGGCCATCTCGCTCCAGTCATAGGTGCGGGGATCGCGGAGCGCCTTCACGTTCTGCTGGATGCGCAGCGTGCCGCCGGGAACGATTTGGGCCGGGTCCTGGGCGCGCGCCGGGGCCGGCAGGCCGGCCATCGACAGGGCCAGCGGGGCCGAGAGGCCAAGACCGCAGGCGCGGGTCAGAAACTCGCGCCGGTTCATCGTGCCACGCCTCAACGCGCGGTTCAGAGCGGGCAGGGCGGGATGCGGCGGGACGTCGGAGCGAGAGGACATGGGCGCGGGCCTTGAAACAAGCTTTGTGAATAGAAATGAGGCGTCAGGTCTCAGTTTCCATCCCGGCCGCGCGGAAATCAACCGGGTGGCGCTGAAATACCTGTGACCAACGCGATATCAGGCCGCTTTGCGCGGCGCGGCGCGGCGCAGGTCCGAGGGCGACTTGCCGGTATGGCGATGGATGAAGCGCGAGAAATAGGCGGCGCTGCTGAAGCCCAGCTCGGCCGCGACCTGGTTGGCGGGGCGGTCGGTGGTTTCCAGCATGTCGCGGGCGGCATGCAGGACGCGGCCCGTCAGCATGGCCGAGGCCGTCAGGCCCGCCGTCGACTTGCACACCCGGCTGAGATGCGTGGGTGTCACGCCAAGGTGCCGGGCCAGGTCCTGCATCGAGGTGCCGGTGGTGTAGTCGCGCTCGATCAGCGCGGCATACGCCTCGACCAGCCGATCCGCCGCGGTCGCGTCGGCGATTTCCTCGGACTTGGCCATCATGGCGCGACGCAGCCAGACTGTCAGAAGCTGGGCATGGGCGGTCATCGCCTCGTCCATGAAGTCGCGGGCCTCGTTCTGTTCGCGCTGCATGGTTTCCAGCAGGGTGGTCAGGTCGGCCTGCGCCCGCGGGTCGCGGACGCGCAGCAGCACCGGCTCGTCCGGCATGAGGATGCCGGTCCGGGGCGGGATGCGGCAGGCGAGACCGAAGCTTTGCGAGCCGGGATCGAGGGCGAAAAGCGCGCCGGCGGGCAGAACGAGCGCGGTATGTACCGCCAGCCCGCGCCGCCGGCCGCCGATCAGGCAGCGCCCTTGTCCGCGGGTGATCCACAGGAACACGTGATGCGGGTCGCTGTGCGGCAGGCTGGCGCGCCATGCGCCCGGGCCGATCCACTGCGCGAGCGTCTGGAGTTGCGGATGGGATGTCACTGTCCGGGGCCTCGATTGTCGTGATTCTGCACGGATCGCGCAGGGTTTGCATCGAATTGAGGTCAGGAATGTCCGATTCTGTACAGGGCTGACAAGGTCAAATCCCGGTCAGAGCATGGCGGCGGCGAGGGTTTGCCAGTTTTTCATGCGGGCGCGGAACCAGCTGCGTTGGCGCTTGGCATATTGCCTTGTGGCGATGATGGCGGCCTTGCGGGCCGCGTCGAGCGCCATCTCACCGTTGAGATGGGCGATGAGTTCGGGGGCGCCGATGGCCTTGGACGATTGATGCAACGCGGACCATGTGGCGAGGTTGTCGCGCGCCTCGTCCAGTGCGCCCGCCTCGAGCATCAGATCGAAGCGGTGTTCGATTCGCGGGGTGAGCCAGTCCTTGGGTGCGTCGATCAGCAGGCAGGTGGCGCTGTCGGGCGGCAGGAGCGGGGGCGGCGTGGCGTCCTGCCACTGGGCCAGCGGTTTGCCGGTGGCGCGCTGCACCTCCCACGCGCGTTGCACGCGCATCGGGTTGGCGGTGTCGATGCGCGCCCGGGTCTTGGGATCGAGATCGTCCAGCAGGCTTGTCAGGCCTTTGGCGGCAAGCAGCGCGTCGGCCTCGGCCCGGATCCCGGGTGGGGTGGCGGGAATCTCGGCCAGCCCTTCGGTCAGGGCCGAAAAGTAGAGCCCGGTGCCGCCGATGATGATCGGGCGGGGGCCATCGTTCAGCAAGGGTTGTAAATCCCGCAGCCAATGGCCCACGGAATAGGCGGCATCGCCCGGCACATGACCGTAGAGCGCGTGGGGCGCGCGGGCTTCCTCGTCCGGCGCGGGCCGGGCGGTCAGGATGCGCCAGTTGGCGAAGACCTGCAGCGCGTCGGCATTGATGATGCGCCCGCCATCGCGTTCCGCCAGCGCCAGCGCCAGGGCGGACTTGCCCGACGCGGTGGGTCCGGCGATGAGCACGGGCCGATCTGGGGGAATGCCGGGGGGAATGTCGGGCAGGGCGGTCATGGCCCCGGTTTAGGACGTTTCCGTGCCAGATTTAAGCGTCTTGCGCCGAAATTCGCGCTCCGGGTCCGGCGCGGGCCGGTTTGGCGATTGAACCCGGGGGCGTTTTCGCCCATTTTGCGCGCCAAGAAAGGACCCGCGCCGGGACCGTTCCAAGACCACGCCAAAGGAGCCGCCCCATGCCAGACGCCGACACCCCCGAGACCACGTTCAAGCGGGTCCTGCTGAAAATCTCCGGCGAGGCGCTGATGGGCGATGCGACTTATGGGCTGAATCCGCCGACGGTGGAGCGGATCGCACGCGAGGTGAAATCGGTCCACGACATGGGGGTCGAGATCTGCATGGTGATCGGCGGCGGCAACATCTTTCGTGGGTTGCAAGGCAGCGCACAGGGGATGGAGCGGACGACCGCCGACTACATGGGAATGCTCGCCACGGTGATGAACGCGCTGGCGATGCAGAGCGCGCTGGAAAAGCTGGGCGTCTTCTGCCGGGTGATCACGGCCATTCGCATGGACGAGGTGGCCGAGCCCTATATCCGCCGCCGCGCCGTGCGCCACCTTGAGAAAAAGCGGGTCTGCATTTTCGCCGCCGGAACTGGCAACCCCTATTTCACGACCGACACCGCGGCCACGCTGCGCGCCAACGAGATGGCCTGCGAGGCGATTTTCAAGGGCACGAAGGTGGACGGGGTCTATGACAAGGACCCGATGAAACACGACGACGCCACGCGGTTCGACGAGGTCAGCTATGACGAGGTGCTGGCCAAGCACCTCGGCGTGATGGACGCCAGCGCCATCGCGCTTGCGCGGGACAACAGCCTGCCGATCATCGTCTTTTCGCTCGATGAGCCCGGCGGCTTCCGGTCGATCCTTGACGGGACAGGCACGTATACCAAGGTGGGCGGCTAGGACATTCTGCGCGAAATCCACACGAAACCTGGGGCTTTCATACGGGACTGAGGCCTATACAATCGACGCGACTTGCCGGTATAGAGGCGAGACCATCGTTCGGCAGAACCAAGGGATTTAAGATGAGCGACGACTTCGAACTGGACACCAAGGACCTGGAGCGCCGGATGGAGGGCGCGATGAGCAGCCTGCGCACGGAATTCGCCTCGCTCAGGACGGGCCGGGCCTCGGCCTCGATGCTGGAGCCGGTGATGGTGGACGCCTATGGCGCGATGACACCGATCAACCAGGTGGGTACGGTCAATGTGCCCGAGCCGCGCATGGTGACGGTCAATGTCTGGGACAAGGGCCTTGTGAACAAGGTGGAAAAGGCCATCCGCGAAAGCGGGCTGGGCATCAACCCGCAGATGAACGGCACCATCATCATGCTGCCCATCCCCGAACTGAACGAGGAGCGCCGCAAGGAGCTTACCAAGGTCGCCGCGCAATACTCCGAGAACGCGCGCGTGGCCATTCGCAACGTGCGCCGCGACGGGATGGACCAGATCAAGAAGGCCAAGGCCGACGGCATGTCCGAGGATGACCAGAAATTCTGGGAAGAGGAAGTCCAGGAGTTGACCAACCAGCACATCAAGGCCGTGGACGAGGCGCTGGAGGCCAAGCAGGCCGAAATCATGCAGGTCTGAAAATGGCTGAGGCGCGCGACATGCAGGAGAAATCCGCCGGCCGGGGTCCGCGCCATGTGGCGATCATCATGGACGGCAATGGCCGCTGGGCGCAAAAGCGCGGGCGGCCGCGCCTGTTCGGGCACCATGCCGGGGCGCGCCGGGTGAAGGAGATCGTGACCGCCTGTCCCGACTTCGGGGTGGAGTACGTCACGATCTTCGCCTTTTCGACCGAGAACTGGAAACGCACGCAGACCGAAGTGGCGGGGCTGATGAGCCTGTTTCGCCGCTATATAATGAAGGAAATGCAGGAGTTCGTGCGCGAGAACGTGCGCGTGCGCTTCATCGGCGACCGGCCGCGGCTGGACGCGAAGCTTCGCCAGCTGATGGACGATGTCGAGGCGATGACCCAGGCCTGCACCGGCACGAACCTGACGATCGCGCTGAACTATGGTGGGCGCGACGAGGTGAGCCGTGCCACCCAACGCCTGGCCCGCGACGTGGCCGAAGGGCGCTTGAGCCCCGAGGACGTCAACGAGGAAACCCTGCCCAAGTATCTCGATACCTGTGTGCTGCCCGATCCCGACCTGGTGATCCGCACCTCAGGCGAGGCGCGGATCTCGAACTTTCTGCTGTGGCAGTCGGCCTATGCGGAATACGAGTTCATCGACACGCTCTGGCCGGATTTCACGCCGGACATCTTCGGCGAACTGCTGCGCGGCTATGGCGGGCGTGACCGGCGTTTCGGGGCCGTGACCGCATGAGCGCAGGCGGCGCGAAGTGGTCCGACCTGCGCCGCCGGGCGCTGTCGGGCGTGCTGATGCTGGTGCTGGGGGCGTTCGGTGTCTACCAGGGCGGGCTGTTTTTCGTGGTGATGGTCTGTGCCATCTGTGGCGCCATGGTGTGGGAAACCGCACGCATGTTCGCCACCCGCCAGGCCGTGGGTCTTGGCATCGCCGCAGGTGTGGTGATGCTGGCGCTGAATTTCCTGCCCGGAACCTTCGCGCTGCCGCTGATGCTGGGGCTGGCGCTGGTGGCGGCCAGCCAGACCGCCGAGGACGGGCCGCTGGCCTTTGTCGTGATCGCCTGGGTGCTGCTGGCCTGTTTCGCGCTGCTCTGGGTGCGGGCGGGGCATGAAACGCTGTGGATTCTCTGGCTGATCCTCGTGGTGATCGCATCGGACGTGGCGGGGTACTTTGCCGGGCGGATGCTGGGCGGGCCGAAGTTCTGGCCGCGCTTCAGCCCCAAGAAAACCTGGTCGGGGACCATCGCGGGCTGGCTTCTGGCCGGGATCGTGGGGCTGTTCTTCCTGCGGCCTCTGGGCATGGGGCTGGAACTGATACCGATGTCGATGCTGGCGGGCTTTGCCGGGCAGATGGGCGACATCGCCGAAAGCGCCGTGAAGCGCCGCAAGGGGATCAAGGACAGCTCCAGCCTCATTCCCGGGCATGGCGGTGTCTTTGACCGGTTCGACGCCATGCTGGGCGGCAGTGCCGCCGCGCTGCTGTTCTGGGCCGTGGGCCTGATGCCGGGGGCGGGCGGATGAAGCGGATCAGCATTCTGGGCGCGACCGGCTCGGTCGGGCAGAACACGCTGAGCCTGGTGCAGGGCAAGCGCGACCAGTTTCGCGTCGTGGCCCTGACCGGGGGGTGCAACATCGCGCAGCTGGCCCAGGACGCCATCGCCTGCGATGCCGAGATTGCCGTCACTGCCCATGACAGCCTGCTGGAGGATCTGCGCGCCGCGTTGCGCGGCACGGATATCGAGGCCGCCGCAGGCGCGACCGCGCTGACGGAAGCAGGTGCGCGGCCCGCCGACTGGGTGATGTCGGCCATCGTCGGCTTTGCCGGGCTGGCACCGGGGCTGGCGGCGTTGAAGGAAGGCACGACACTGGCGCTGGCCAACAAGGAATCGCTGGTCGCCGCCGGTCAGCTTCTGATGGGTACTGCGCGGCGGGCGGGCGGTCGCATCCTGCCCGTGGACAGCGAGCATTCCGGCATTTTCCAGGCGCTGGTGGGCGAGGACGCCGCCGCCGTGCAGCGCATCATCATCACCGCCAGCGGCGGCGCGTTTCGCGACTGGCCGCTGGAGCAGCTGATCCACGCCACCCCCGCCGAGGCTGCGACCCATCCCAACTGGGACATGGGCCAGCGGATCACCATCGATAGCGCCTCGATGTTCAACAAGGCGATGGAGATGATCGAAACGCGCGAGTTCTTTGGCGTGCGGCCTGACCAGATCGAGGTGCTGATCCATCCCGAATCCCTGGTGCACGCGATGGTGCATTACGTGGACGGCGCGATGATGGCCCATATGGGTCCGCACGACATGCGCCACGCCATAGGCTACGCGCTGAACTGGCCCCAGCGGCTCGACCTGCCGGTCGCCGCGCTGGACCTTGCCGCCACCGGCAGGCTGAGTTTCGAGACGCCGGACACCGAGCGGTTTCCGGCGCTGCGCCTGGCGCGCGAGGTGATGGAGGCGCGTGGCCTTATGGGGGCGGTCTTCAACGGTGCCAAGGAACGGGCGCTGGATCACTTCATCGCCGGAAAGATCGGCTTCATGCAGATGAACACGATCGTCGAAGAGGTGTTGGCGCGGCTTGCCGAGCATGACAAGATCGCCCAAAGGCCGATGACCCTTGATACAACAGCGCGCGCGGACCATCTGGCAAGGATGTATGTCGACAGCGTGGCGAAAGAGCAGGACGGATAAAAAACCTTGGACGGAATAAACTTTCTCCCGCAGTTCGGCGGCCTTGCGCTGACGCTTCTGGCCTTTTTCGCCGCCCTGTCGGTCATCGTGGCGATCCACGAATACGGCCATTACATCGTCGGGCGCTGGTGCGGGATCAAGGCGGATGTCTTCTCGTTGGGTTTCGGCCCGGTTCTGTTCAGCCGCGTGGACAAGCACGGCACACGCTGGCAGCTCGCGGCGCTGCCCTTTGGCGGCTACGTCAAGTTCATGGGCGACGCGAATGCCGCCAGCGGCACCAGTGACGGCAGCGTCGCCGAAATGCCGCCCGAGATGAAACGCAAGACCATGCTGGGCGCGCCGCTCTGGGCGCGGACGCTGACCGTGGCGGCGGGGCCGGTCTTCAACTTCATCCTGTCGATCCTTGTCTTCGGCGCCATCATGATGAGCCAGGGCAAGGTGACCGAACCTTACGTGATATCGGATTTGCGCCCGCTGCCGTTCGATGGTGTCACGCTTCAGCAGGGCGACGAATTGCTGGCGATCGAGGGGCGCGAGATCCCCACGATGATCAACATGGACCAAGCCGACGAGGACGCCTTCCGCGCCTTCATCGATGCTCTGCCGCAGGAACCTTTGCTGACCTACGAGGTGCGCCGCGATGGCGAGATCGTCGAGGCGATGGGCCCGCACCCGCAGCCGCCGTTGGTCACACAGCTGTCGCCGCGCTCGGCGGCCTTCGAGTCGGGGCTGAAGCAGGAAGACGTGATCGTCGGCCTCGACGGCGGGAATATCTATGCCTTCGATCAGCTCAAGGACGTGGTCGAGGGCTCGGACGGGGCGACGTTGGCTCTGGACGTGTGGCGCGACGGCGAGGTGATGGATTTCGACCTGACGCCGCGCCGGGTGGACGAGCCGCAGGAAGACGGCGGGTTCGAGACCAACTGGCGGATCGGCATCGTCGGCGGCTTGCCCTACGAGCTTCAGACCGGGCCGCGCGGATTCGGCGAATCCCTGTCGGGCGCCTTGGCTCAGACCTGGGCGGTCATCTCGGGCTCGATCTCGGGCCTGTATCACATGATCACGGGCGCGATCAGCAGCTGCAACATGTCCGGCCCCATCGGCATCGCCGAAGTGTCGGGCGCCATGGCCAGCCAAGGCGTGGACAGCTTCATCTGGTTCATCGCGGTCCTGTCGACGGCCGTTGGCCTGCTGAACCTGTTTCCCATCCCGGTACTGGATGGGGGGCACCTGGTGTTCTACGCCTACGAGGCCGTGGCGGGACGCCCGCCGAGCGACCG
Organism: Roseovarius sp. SK2; assembly: GCF_028807495.1. Classification (NCBI taxonomy): domain Bacteria; kingdom Pseudomonadati; phylum Pseudomonadota; class Alphaproteobacteria; order Rhodobacterales; family Roseobacteraceae; genus Roseovarius; species Roseovarius sp. SK2. The sequence continues at coordinate 155,330 of NZ_JARAMK010000001.1, read as the reverse complement.
GGCGCTGCGGCTCATGATGACGGTGGGCCTGACGTTGGTTCTGGGGGTGATGCTGTTCGCCTTGTTCAACGACATTTTCTGTCCCTGAGCGGATTGTTTTGCGACGCCGCCCCGGGGGGCGCGTCGCGGGGCAGGGCGCGGCGCGGGCCCGCCGCCATGGAATTACCACAATTCCTGCCCGACTATCGTCATAATGAAATCGGAAAACTGCGGGTAGCGTCTGACCGAATACGAATCGAAAGCCCGGAATCAAATGCAACATGTTCTGAACGGATATCGCGGGATGACCCTGTTGGTGAACCTCAACTGGGACCGGATTCTCTATCTTGCCACCATCGCCGTCGCCCTTTGGGCTGGCGCCTTCGTCGGTTCGCTCTGAGGCGTGGCGCCCGGCCTGCGGCCAAGAGGACGCAATCTCTAAAAATCTCCCATACTCGTTTTGACAACCCCCAACGGAGACGGTAGTGCTTTTGCCCACTGGGATGGCTGATTGGGATCGCTTATGAAACTGTCGATCGGGTTGGGGACGAAGCGCTTTTCAGGGCTCTTTCCAACACACCGTTTTCTTTCGCTGCTTTTCGCGGTCGGCCTGCTGGCCGCCGCCTTGTCCGTCGCCACCGAGGCGCAGGCGCAAAGCTATCGCTTCACCAACGTGTCCATCGAGGGCAACCAGAGGATCGAGGGCGGTACGATCCTCAGCCAGGCGGGCATCGCCCGTGGCGAGACGATCAGCGCCGGTCAGTTGAACGATGCCGCGCAGCGTATTCGCGCCAGCGGTCTTTTCGAGGACGTGCAGGTCATTCCGCAGGGCAACACGCTGGTGATCCGGGTTATCGAGTACCCGACGATCAACCGCATCGCCTTCGAGGGCAACCGGCGCATCAAGGACCCCGACCTGCAAAGCTTTATCGAAAGCGAACCGCGCCAGGTTTTCAGCCCCACCCGCGTTGAGCGCGACGTCGCGATCCTGACCGAAGCCTACGAAGAGAACGGGCGCGTATCGGCCCGCATTCAATCCAAGGTCATCCGGCGGAGCGACAACCGTATCGACCTTGTCTTCGAGATCTTCGAAGGCGGTGCGATCGAGGTGAACCGCGTCAGCTTTGTCGGCAACCGCGCCTATTCCGACCGCCGCCTGCGCCGCGTCGTGGACAGCAAGCAGGCGGGTATCCTGCGCGCCATCGTCGCGCGCGACACGTTCAATGCCGAGCGACTGGAATTCGACAAGCAGGTGCTGCGTGATTTCTACCTGTCCCGTGGCTATGTCGATTTCCGTGTCACCGGCACCAATGCCGAGCTTGCGCAGGAACGTGACGGCTATTTCGTGACCTTCAATGTGCAGGAAGGGCAGCAATTCCGCTTTGGGCAGATCACGACGACCAGCGAGATTCCCGAGGCCAATGCCGCCGATTACCAGAACGTGCTGCGGATCCGCTCGGGCGTGGTCTATTCGCCGACGCTGGTCGAGAACTCGATCGCGCGGATGGAACGGCTGGCGATCCGCCGGGGCGTCGATTTCCTGCGGGTCGAGCCGGTCATCACCCGCAATGAACGGGACCTGACGCTGGATATCGAGTTCATGCTGGTGCGTGGTCCACGCGTCTTCGTCGAGCGGATCGACATCGAGGGCAATACGACCACGCTGGACCGGGTGATCCGCCGCCAGTTCACACCCGTCGAGGGCGACCCCTTCAACCCCCGCCAGATCCGCGAAGCCGCCGAGCGCATCCGCGCGCTGCGCTACTTCGAGGACGTGGAAGTCAACGCGCGCGAAGGGTCGGACCCCAGCCAAGTCGTGGTCGACGTGGATGTCGAGGAAACCACCACCGGCACGCTGTCCTTCGGTGGCAGCTATAGTTCGGACGGCGGTTTCGGCCTGACGCTGGGCTTTTCCGAGCGCAACTTCCTGGGCCGCGGCCAGCGGGTGACGGCGCAGATCTCGGCCTCGGCCGACACTGCCAACTACAACCTTGCCTTCGCTGAACCGGCCTTCCTGGGCCGGGACGTCGAATTCGCGATCCAGACCTCGCTGCTGGAAACCGATGGCAACAACGCGCTGTATGACACAGTCCAGGGCGTGCTTCAGCCCAGCCTGACCTTCCCGGTTGCCGAGAACAGCCGTCTGACACTCTACTACAAGGCCGGCTACCAGGAGATGGACGACTATGTCGGCGTCTCACCCACGCTGGCCGCGGAAGTCGCGCAAGGTGATTTTTTCACCAGCGGCGTCGGCGCGCGCGTCGTCTTCGACACGCGGCGCACGGGACTGAACCCCAATGCCGGCGTTCTGCTCGATGCGGGCGTAGAATATAACGGGGTTGGTGGCGACCTCGAGTTCATGAAGTACTCCATGCGCGTGGCCGCGCAAAGACTTGCCTTTAATGAAGAGATCACGCTGCGTGCCTCTCTCGAGGCGGGTGCGCTGGATTTCATGGGCGGTGATCGGTCCCGCGCCATCGACCGTTATACCGGTCAGGTCATGCGCGGCTTCGATTCCAACGGCATGGGCCCGATCCAGAATGGCGAACATCTGGGCGGCAACCTTTTTGCCGTGGCCAAGTTCGACGTGGAGTTTCCGCTGGGCACGCCCGAGGAATTCGGCCTGTCGGGCGGCGCGTTCTACGATGTCGGCGCGATCTGGAATGTCGATACGATCGGCGCGGCGCAATCCACCGGGTTCAATGCGCGCCACGTGGTTGGCCTGTCCCTGTTCTGGGAATCGCCATTCGGTCCGCTGCGGCTGAACTTCTCCAAGGCGCTTCAGAAAGAGCCGGGCGACATCGAGCGCGAGTTCGATATCACGGTCCGCACGGAATTCTGACATGACACCGCTACGGGCCCTGCTGATGTCGGTGGCCCTGCTGGCGGCCCCGGGGTGGCTCGTCGGCGGCCCCGTGCCCGCGGCGGCGCAAAGCGTCGGCGTGGTGCAAAGCGACATCCTGGTGGTGGACCCCGAACGCCTGTTCGAGGAAACCCGCCTGGGTCAGGCGATCACCGCCCAGCTTCAGCAAGAGCGCGAAGACCTGATCGCCCTCAACCGCAAGCTGGAGGCCGAGCTCGAGGCCGAGGAGCTTGCCCTGACCGAGCAGCGCGACACCTCCTCGCCCGAGGAATTCCGAGACCTTGCTGACGCCTTCGACGAACGGGTCCAGACGATTCGCGCCGACAGCCAGCGCCGTGTGCGCGAGCACGAGCGCAACCGCGAACGTGCGCCCCTTGATTTCATGCGCCGGGTCGAGCCGGTTCTGGTCGAACTGATGCGCGAGGCCGGGGCCGCGGTGGTGATGGATCGCCGCACTGTGCTGCTTCAGGCCGACGTGGTCGACATCACCAGCGCCGCGGTCCAGCGCATCGACGCCACGCTGGGCCCCGCCGCGCAGGACGCGGGCGGCGCCGGCACGGACGAGGGCGCATCCGACGCCCCGGATGCCACTCCCGACAGGGAACCTGAGCCCGGCACCGACCCAGACAGTGAGCGCGACAGCGACCCTGAAAACGCCCCCGCGGAATAGCCGTCCGGACCGCCGCCGCGCTTGCCCCGCTGACTCCAAGTTGCTAAGCGGGGACACCGCGGGCAGGTTCTGTTCACGGCCAAAGGCAGAAGGAAGAGACCCCTCATGACCACGTCCCTCGACAGCGCCGATATCGGACGCATCCAACGCCTGATTCCGCATCGCTATCCGTTCCTGCTGGTGGACAAGGTCGTGGACATGGACGGCTATCAATCCGCCCGCGGCATCAAGAACGTCACGATGAACGAGCCGCATTTCCAAGGGCATTTTCCCGCCAAGCCGATCATGCCCGGTGTCACGATCGTCGAAGCGATGGCCCAGACCGCCGCCGTCATGGTGGGCGCCGCGCTGGAAATGGAGGACCGCGAGCTGCTGGTCTATTTCATGGCGATCGAGGCCTGCAAGTTCCGCCGCATGGTGGTCCCCGGAGACGTGCTGGAGTTGAAGGTGAACACCACGCGCGGCAAGCCGGGCGGTAAGGTCTGGCGTTTCCACGGCGAGGCGACGGTCGCGGGCGAACTGGCCTGCGAGGCGGATTTCACCGCCATGATGGACATGCCGAAGGAGTAAGCCGCATGGCCGAGACGCGCATTCATCCAAGTGCGGTCATTGACGAGGGCGCCCAGATCGGCGCCGGGGTCGAGATCGGCCCGTTCTGCCATGTCGGCCCCGACGTCCGCCTCGGCGATGGCGTGGTTCTGAAATCCCACGTGGTTGTCACCGGCGACACGCAGGTGGGGGACGAGACGGTGATCTTTTCCTTCGCCTGTATCGGAGAGATCCCGCAGGACCTGAAATTCGCGGGCGAGAAGACCAAGCTGGTGATCGGCCAGCGCAACCGCATCCGCGAGCATGTCACGATGAATTCCGGCACCGAGGGCGGCGGCGGCATCACCCGCGTGGGCGATGACGGGCTTTTCATGGCCGGCTGTCACGTCGCCCATGACGTGCAGGTGGGCAACCGGGTGATCATCGTCAACAACGCCGCCCTTGCAGGGCATTGCGTGGTCGAGGATGACGTGATCATCGGCGGCCTGTCTGGCGTGCACCAATGGGTGCGCATCGGGCAGGGCGCGATCATCGGCGCGGTCACCATGGTGACCAACGACGTCATTCCCTACGGCCTGGTCCAGGCGCCGCGCGGACATCTGGACGGGCTGAACCTCGTCGGGCTCAAGCGGCGGGGCGTGGCCCGCAAGGACATCACCGCGCTGCGCGCCGCGTTCCAGATGCTGGCGCAAGGCGAAGGCGCATTCCAGGACCGCGCCCGCCGACTGGGCGAGGAAACCGAGAGCGCATATGTTCGCCAGATCGTGGATTTCGTGCTGGCCGAAAGCGACCGGTCCTTCCTGACCCCGGGCGCGGGTTGAGGCGCCGATGACGCTGGCGCTGATCGCCGGGCAGGGTGGCCTGCCACCGCAGCTGGTGCGGGTTTTGCTGGCCCGTGGCGAGGTGCCGGTCGTCTGCGAGATCGAGCAGTTCCCCTCGGATGTGAAAGGCGAGGTGCCGCGGCTTGGCTTTCGGCTCGAAACGCTGGGAACCTTCATCGCCACCGCCAAGGAGATCGGCGTCACCCGGATCTGCATGGCCGGGGCCATGCGCCGCCCGCCGATCGACCCGTCTCAGATCGACGCCGCGACAATGCCGCTGGTGCCCAAGGTGCAGGCGGCGCTGAGCACTTCCGGCGATGACAGCACGCTGCGCATTTTCACCGAGATTTTCGAAGAGGCCGGCATCGAGGTTATCGGTGCGGCCGATATCGACCCCTCGCTGCTGCCGCCCGAGGGTTTGACCGGGACGTTGCCGGACGGCGTGGAGCAAGATATTGCCGTGGCAGAGGCGGCGCTGGCCGAATTGGCCGCGGCCGATGCCGGGCAGGCCGTGGTGGTGCGCGGTGGCAAGGTGATCGCCCGCGAGGACGCCCGCGGAACCGATGCCATGCTGAGCGATCTTTGTCCCGAAACCCCGGACCACGGCGTCTCGCATGATCCGTTCGAGATGATGGGCGACATGCTCGACAGCGTTGCCGACTGGCTGAGCGGCCCGGTGGCCGAGGCGCGCGCGGCGGAGGACACCAGCGATGGCGGCCTCCTCTACAAGGCGCCGAAGCCGGGGCAGGAATTGCGCGTGGACATGCCGCTCATTGGCCTTGGCACCGTGATGCGTGCCGCCGAGGCCGGGCTGGCGGGCATCGTGATCGAGGCAGGCGGCGTGATGCTGCTCGACCCCGAGGGCGTGGCCGAAGTGCTGCGCGCGCAAGGCATGTTCCTGTGGGTGCGGCCACGGGGCGGGGCATGAAGGTCTTCGTCATCGCCGGCGAGGCATCGGGCGACCGGCTGGGGGCCGCGCTGATGGCGGGCCTGAAATCGCTGAGGCACGTGGAATTCGCAGGGGTGGGCGGCGACCAGATGCAGGCCGAGGGGTTCACGTCGCTCTTTCCCATGGAAGAGTTGAGCGTCATGGGGCTGGTCGAGATCCTGCCCAAGTATTTCCACCTCAAGCGCCGCATCCGTGAAACCGCCCAAGCCGCGATCGACTATGCGCCCGACGTGGTGATCAGCATCGACAGCCCGGATTTCTGCCTGCGCGTGGCGAAGATCATCAAGGACCGCAGCGACCTGCGCACCGTGCATTACGTCGCCCCCTCGGTCTGGGCGTGGCGGCCCAAGCGGGCCGACAAGATGGCAAAGGTCATCGACCAGGTCCTGGCGCTGCTGCCGTTCGAGCCGCCCTACCTGGAGGCCGCGGGCGTGGACTGCGATTTCGTCGGGCATCCGGTGGTAAATGATGAACCCGCGTCCGAAGCGGAAATCGCGGGGTTCCGCGCCGATCACGGCCTGGGCGACGCGCCGGTGCTGCTGGTGCTGCCCGGGTCGCGCGGCAGCGAAGTGGCGCGTCTCGGCCCGATTTTCGGAGACGCGATCCGGCAGGTTTGCGCGGCGAAACCCGAGTTGCGACTGGTGATCCCGACCGTGGCGGCCCGCACCGAACAGGTCACGGTGCTTGTGGCGGACTGGCCCGGCGCCCCGGTTGTGGTCGGGCCGACAGGGCAAGTTCAGGCCGACAAGCGGCGCAAAGCCGCGGCCTTTGGCTGTGCTCAAGGTGCGCTGGCGGCGTCGGGCACCGTGTCGTTGGAACTGGCCGCCGCCGACACGCCGATGGTCATCGCCTATGACGCGGCATGGCTGACGCGCGAGATCATCCGCCGGATGCTGATCATCGACACGCTCACGCTGGTCAACCTGGTGTCGGAAACCCGCGCCATCCCCGAATTCAACGGCGAGCGGTGTCGCGCGGATCTCATCGCGCCCGGCGTTCTGGACATGCTCGACAATCCGGGCCCGCAGCGCGACGCGATGCGCCTGACGATGGAACGGCTGGGCCGTGGCGGCGAGGATCCGGGCCTGCGTGCCGCCCGCGCGGTGCTGGACCGGATGCCCGGCTAACGGATCGCGCGCCCGCGTCAATCGTCCATTAATGGGAATCGCCCAAGCTTCGGGGCATGGTACAGCTTCTTCCTCTTCGCCGCCGGGGCGAAACGAGTTTCGTGACCCTGACCCTGATCGAGCCCGATGCCACGACACTGGTCGATGAAATCGAGCACTTGCAGGGCGCGGTGCGGATTGTCCGCGACCTTTGGCCATTCGAAGTCGACGCCTGGGTCGTTCTGCCCGACCACTTGCACGCAGTCCTGACTTTGCCTTTCCGAGACGGCGATCTCTCCATCCGGCTTTCCACGATCAAGGCAAGATTCGCGGCGTGCGTTTCGAAAAGGGCGATGACCCCCAGCCAGATCGCGGCGGGCGGCGCGCATCTGTGGTCTCCGCATGACAAGATCGAGCCGATCCGCACCCGCGCCGAGATGGAAACATTCCGACGCCATTGCTGGACCGATCCGGTGCGCCACGGGTTTGTCAGCGATCCGCATGACTGGCCCTGTTCGTCCTATCACCGCAACAGCCGGACCGATCCGCGGAACACTGAACCGCTCGCGACCATACGCGCCTCGGCCTGAGCCGCGCGGTCAGCCTTTCCAGATCCAGCCACCGCCAAGAATGCGGCTGCCCTCGGTTTCGTAGAACACGCAGGCCTGCCCGGGTGAAACACCTTCCTCGGCCACCATCAGCTCGACCTCCGCCGTGTCCGGCCCGGTGGGGCGGATGACCGCCTCGCGCGGGGGGCGGGTGGAGCGGACCTTGACCGACACGTGCCACTCGGGACGGCTCTGGAAATCCTCGTCGCCCAGCCAGTTGATCTCGCGCACCGGCACGGTGCGGGTCGCCAGCATATCTTTGGGTCCGACGATCACGCGCTGCGTATCGACGTCGAGTTTCACCACGTAAAGCGGCTCTTCCAGGCCGCCGATGCCAAGGCCCCGGCGCTGGCCGATCGTGTAGTGGATCACGCCGTCATGCCGCCCCAGCACGCGGCCGTCGGCATGGACGATCTCGCCCGGCTCGGCGGCACCCGGACGCAGCTTTTCGATCACCGACGCATAGTTGCCGTTTGGCACGAAGCAGATGTCCTGGCTGTCGGGCTTGTCCGCCACGGGCAGTCCATAGCGCGCCGCCAGTTGCCGTGTCGCGTCCTTGGACGGCAGGTGCCCCAGCGGAAAGCGCAGGAAGTCCAGCTGTTCCGGCGTGGTCGAGAACAGGAAATAGCTCTGATCGCGATTGGCGTCCGCCGCGCAATGCAGCTCCGGCCCACGGTCGCCCAGCTTGCGCTGGATATAATGCCCCGTCGCCATGCAATCGGCATCGAGATCCTTCGCCGTCTCCAGAAGGTCCTTGAACTTCACCCGCTCGTTGCAGCGGATGCAGGGCACGGGCGTCGCACCCGCAAGATAGCTGTCGGCGAACTCGTCGATCACCGCGTCCTTGAAGATGTTCTCGTAATCCAGCACGTAATGAGGGAAGCCCATCTCCTCGGACACGCGGCGGGCATCGTGGATGTCGACCCCGGCACAGCAGGCGCCCTTCTTGGCCAGCGCCGCGCCATGGTCGTAAAGCTGCAGCGTCACACCCACCACGTCATAGCCTTCCTCGGCCAGCTGCGCCGCCACGACGGAACTGTCGACGCCGCCGGACATGGCAACGACGACCCGTGTGTCGGCGGGGGCCTTGGGAAATCCAAGCGAGTTCAGTTCAGGATCGAGCGGCATGGCAGGGCTCCGGTTTCGCCGAATATAGGGGCGATCTGGCGCGTGTGAAGAGGGCGCGGTGTGGCCTGTCGCGACGCAAGTGTCAACCCGCCCGCGCTCTGAGGGCCCTTGCAGGACGCGCTTTTAGAAAAATCCGATGCATTCGGCCCGCGCCGTTTCACCCGGCGTTAAGGACAATTCCGGAATGTTGGCCCGGTGATGTCGTAAGGGGTGAACCAGGATGTATCTCAAGAAAGTCGAAGGCCCCCGCGCCGTGACGCTGCCCGATGGCACGGTCATGACGCGCGCGGACCTTCCGCCACCGGACACGCAGCGATGGGTGGCGTCGCGTAAACTTCAGGTTGTCAGGGCCGTGGCCCACAGCCTGATCACACAGGCCGAGGCGCAGGACATGTACCAGATCAGCCCCGAGGAATTCAACGAGTGGCTGGACGCCGTTTCCCGGCATGGGGAACACGGATTGAAGGTCACTGTCGCAAAATGAGTCGACAACCTAAAGTAGTGCGCGCTAATTGTTCTTCTAGAGTAACCACCGGTTAACCAATTTCCCGGAATATCAGGACGGACAAGGATATAAGCGGAGATTAACGAATGCGCGTTCTTTTGATCGAAGATGATCCCAATACTTCGAAGAGCATCGAATTGATGCTGACCCATGCCAACCTGAACGTGTACACCACGGACCTCGGCGAGGAGGGGATCGATCTTGCCAAGCTTTACGATTACGATCTGATCCTGCTCGATCTGGGCCTGCCCGACATGAACGGACACGAGGTGCTGCGGCAACTCAGGCTTGCACGGATCGAAACGCGGATCCTTATCCTGTCCGGCGCGGACGATACCGAGAACAAGATCAAGGGCTTCGGATTCGGCGCCGACGACTACCTGACCAAACCTTTCCACCGCGAGGAACTGGTGGCGCGGATCCATGCGATCATACGCCGCTCCAAGGGACATTCGCAGTCGATGATCCGCACCGGCAAGGTCAACGTGAACCTCGACGCCAAGACGGTCGATGTGGCCGGCAAGACGGTGCACCTGACGGGCAAGGAATACCAGATGCTGGAACTTCTCAGCCTGCGCAAGGGCACGACCCTGACGAAAGAGATGTTCCTGAACCATCTCTACGGCGGCATGGATGAGCCGGAACTCAAGATCATCGACGTTTTCATCTGCAAGCTGCGCAAGAAGCTGGCCGAGGCGACGGGCGGCGACAATTATATCGAAACGGTCTGGGGCCGCGGCTATGTCCTGCGCGACCCGGAGCCGACAGAGGGAAAAGGTGACGGACCACGGCTCGCCGTGGGCGCCTGAGGCCCGAGGCGGCAGACCTGTCAGGCAATCCCGATCCTGCAGGATCGCGCCCTTACGCGGTGGCGATACCGTGTCCGGCCTGACACGGAATGCAGTTACGACACGGCCCTCCAGCTGACCGGGTCCGGCATCCATGCCGGGCCCGGTTTCGCGTGTGGCGACCGGCAGACCATCAGGACGGGCCTGTCGGGTACGTTCGGCAAGATGCGTTTTCCGCTTCTGACGGGCGCGGTCGGGGCCTTGAATGAAAATCTGCAATTCAGCTTTGGCAAGAAAGGCTTTAACACTTCGGGAAAGAAGCCGACCGGCAGCAAGACAGAGAACAGGGCATGACCGCCGAAACACCCGTAGACACCCTGACCGAAACGCAGGCCCGCGAAGAGCTGGCCCGCCTGGCCGACGTGCTGGCGAAGGCCAATGATGCCTATCATCGGGACGACGCGCCGCAGATCAGCGACGCGGAATACGACGCGCTCAAGGCCCGCAACGCCGCCATCGAGGCGCGATTCCCCGGCCTGAAACGCGACGACAGCCCCAGCGACCAGGTCGGGGCGGCCCCGGCCGACGGCTTTTCCAAGGTCACGCACGCGGTGCGGATGCTCAGCCTGTCAAACGTCTTTGACGACGCCGAGGTCGTGGAATTCGACGACCGCATCCGCCGCTATCTCGGCCTCGCTGCCGATGCACCGCTCAAGTACACCGCCGAACCCAAGATCGACGGGCTGAGCCTGAGCCTGCGCTACGAGGGGGGCAAACTGGTCCAGGCCGCCACGCGCGGCGACGGTGCGGTGGGCGAGAACGTCACCGCCAATGCCCGCACCATCGACGATATTCCGGTGACGCTGAAAGACGCGCCCGACGTGCTGGAGGTGCGCGGCGAGGTCTATATGAGCCACGCCGATTTCGAGGCGCTGAACACGCGGCAGTCCGAGGCGGGGACCAAGACCTTCGCCAACCCGCGCAACGCCGCGGCGGGATCGCTGCGCCAACTCGACAGCAGCATCACCAAGTCCCGCCCGTTGCGTTTCTTTGCCTATGCCTGGGGCGAGGTCAGCGAAGCGCTGGCAGGCACGCAAATGGCCGCGATAGACCGGCTGGCCGAGTTGGGGTTTTCGACCAACCCGCTGACCGCGCTGTGCGACGGCCCGGCAGAGATGCAGGCGCATTACGACCAGATCGAGCAACAGCGCGCCAGCTTGGGCTATGACATCGACGGCGTGGTCTACAAGGTCAACGACCTCGACCTGCAGCGCCGACTGGGCTTTCGCAGCACGACGCCACGCTGGGCCACGGCGCATAAATTTCCCGCCGAGCTGGCCTGGACCACTTTGGAAAACATCGAGATCCAGGTGGGCCGCACCGGTGCGCTGTCCCCCGTGGCCCGGCTGACCCCCGTGACCGTGGGCGGCGTGGTGGTCAGCAATGCAACCCTGCACAACGAGGATTACATCGCCGGGCGCGACAGCAAGGGGCAGGAGATCCGCGGCGGCAAGGACATCCGGATCGGTGACTGGGTACAGGTCTACCGTGCCGGGGACGTGATCCCGAAAGTGGCCGATGTGGACCTGTCGAAGCGGCCTGAAGGCGCGGAACCTTACGTGTTTCCGACCGAGTGCCCTGAATGCGGCTCCGAGGCGATCCGCGAAGAGGGCGACGCCGTCCGCCGCTGCACCGGCGGGCTGATCTGCCCGGCGCAGGCCGTCGAGAAATTGAAGCATTTCGTCTCGCGGGCGGCCTTTGACATCGAAGGTCTGGGCGCGAAACAGGTCGAGCAGTTCTATCGCGACGGCTGGATCAGGGAGCCTGCCGATATCTTCACGTTGAAGGACCGCTACGGCAGCGGCGTGAAGCAGCTGAAGAACCGCGAGGGTTGGGGCGAGAAAAGCGCCGAGAACCTGTTTCAGGCCATCGAGGACACGCGGGCGATCCCCTTTGGCCGGGTCCTGTTCGCGCTTGGCATCCGTCACGTGGGCGAGCAGGCCAGCAACCTGATCGCGCGCAGCTACGGCCGGTGGGATACCTTCACCGAAGCGATGGACGCCGCGAAAGATTGCGAAGGCCCGGAATGGGACAACCTTCTGGCCATCGACGGGGTGGGCGAGGTCATGGCACGCAGCTTGGTGACCGCGTTCGCGCAGGATCATGAGCGGGACAGCATCGACAGGCTGACGGCACATCTGACCATTGAAGAGGCCGCGGCCCCCGCGACGGATGGCAGCCCCGTCGCGGGCAAGACGGTCGTCTTTACCGGCACGCTGGAAAAGATGACCCGCGCCGAAGCCAAGGCCCGGGCCGAGGCGTTGGGCGCCAAGGTCTCGGGCTCGGTGTCGGCCAAGACCGACCTGCTGGTGGCCGGGCCGGGGGCGGGCAGCAAGGCCAAGAAAGCCTCGGAGTTGGGCATCGAGACACTCGACGAAGACGGCTGGCTGGAGCTGATCGGCGACGCATGACGACCCGGCCGGAAATCCTCTTTCCGCTTTTCGCGGACCTCGAGACGCTGGAAGGTGTCGGGCCCAAGACCGCCAAGACATTGGAGGCGCTGCATATTTCGCGCCCCCGCGATCTTCTGTTCACGCTGCCGCATTCCGGCATCGACCGGCGCAAGCGTGACACGGTGCAGGGCGCGGACCTCCCGGGTACCGTGACGGTCGAGGTCTTGGTGGGCCGGCATGACCCGCCCCGATCGCGCGGGCGGCCCTATCGTATACAGGTCGAGGATACCCAGGTCGCCTTTCAACTGGTGTTCTTCAACGGCCGCGACGATTACCTCAATCGCGTTTTGCCGACAGGCGCGCGGCGGGTGGTTTCGGGCAAGGTGGAACTCTTCGACGGGATGGCGCAGATGGTGCATCCCGATCACATCCTGCCCGTGGAAGAGGCGGGCGAGATCCCCGATTTCGAGCCTGTCTACCCGCTGACCGCCGGCGTGACGCAAAAGACCATGGCCAAGGCCGTGCGATCTGCGCTGGCCCGCGCGCCGGATCTGGCCGAGTGGATCGACCCGTCGCAAAAGGCCCAAGATGACTGGCCCGACTGGCATGCGGCGCTGGACCACGCCCACAGCCCCACGAACATGGGCGACCTCGCCGCGACGGATCCGGCGCGCACGCGGCTGGCCTATGACGAGTTCATGGCGCATCAGCTGACCCTTGCGCTGGCGCGCGCCAAGATGCGGCGCGGCAAGGGACGGGTGAGCGAGGCGACCGGCACGTTGCAATCCAGGGTCCGTGCGGCGCTGCCCTATACCGCCACCGGTGCCCAGACCCGGGCGATTGCCGAGATCAGTGCCGACATGGCCGCGCCCTTGCGCATGAACCGTTTGCTGCAAGGCGACGTGGGCGCGGGCAAGACGTTGGTGGCACTCATGGCGCTTTTGGTCGCGGTCGAGGCGGGCGGGCAGGGGGTGATGATGGCCCCCACCGAGATCCTCGCCCGGCAGCACCTGCAAGGGTTGCGGCCGCTGGCCGAATCCGCCGGTGTGGTGCTGGAACTGCTGACGGGCCGCGACAAGGGCGCGGAGCGGCGGGCCAAGCTGGAGGCGCTGAAGCGCGGCGATATCCAGATCCTGGTGGGCACCCATGCCGTCTTTCAGAAGGATGTGGAGTTCAACGACCTGCGCCTTGCCGTGGTGGACGAACAGCACCGTTTCGGCGTGCGGCAACGGCTGGAGCTGGGGCGCAAGGGCACTGCGGTGGACGTTCTGGTGATGACCGCCACGCCGATCCCGCGCAGCCTGGCCTTGGCGCAATACGGCGACATGGATGTCAGTATCCTCGACGAGAAACCGCCCGGGCGGAAGCCGATCAAGACCGCGCTGACCAACATGGCGCGGATGCAGGAAGTGGTCGAGCACCTGAAGAGCGCCATCACCGAGGGACGGCAGGCCTACTGGGTTTGCCCGCTGGTCGAGGACTCCGAGGTGATGGATCTGACCAGCGCCGAGGAGCGGTTCAAGCATCTGCGCGCGGCCTTGGGCGAGGGGCGCGTCGGGCTGGTGCACGGCCAGATGCCGCCCGCCGAGAAGGACGCCGCGATGGCCGCTTTTCAACGGGGCGAGACGAGCGTCCTGGTCTCGACCACGGTCATCGAGGTGGGGGTGGACGTGCCCAACGCCTCGATCATGGTGATCGAACGAGCCGAGCATTTCGGTCTGGCACAGCTGCACCAGCTGCGCGGCCGGGTGGGCCGGGGCGAGGCCCAATCGACCTGCCTGTTGATGTACCAGGCGCCCTTGTCCGAAGGCGGCCAGCGCCGGATGGATACGATGCGCGAGACCGAGGACGGGTTTCGCATCGCCGAGGTGGACCTCGAGATGCGCGGCGTCGGCGACCTGATCGGCACGGCGCAATCCGGCCTGCCGCGCTTTCGCGTGGCGGACATGGAAGCGCAGGCAGGGCTGATGGCCACGGCGCAGTCCGACGCGCGCAAGCTGCTTGGGGATGACCCGGAATTGCAGTCAGAGCGCGGGCAGGCCGCCCGCGTTCTCTTGTGGTTGATGGGCCAGGACGAAGCGATCCGGCTCTTGTCCGTCGGATAGATCGGGCCGCGACACTTAAATGAAATCGAAGTGATCGGTCATGCCGAAATCCGGGACCGGCTCGGGCTCGGGGAGCACGTCCCGATCGTCGCTGCCCGATCCGCCGGTCTGGATGCTGGTCACCGGCACGTCCGCGACATCGAAAGCCGCTTCGTCGCCGCTGTCCGAGGTTTTGAAGTCGAATGCGTCGGTTGCCGGGTCCTCGGGCGCAATCTGCACGGCTGGCAAGAGCAGAAAGCTCTCGGGTGGGTCGAACACGTCGCTGCCATCTTCTCGCTGCGCCGACGTGCCCATGGAAAGGATGTCGATCCACTTCTTGTGATCCTTGTCCGACATGGTTTCACTCCCCTTTGAATTAAGATTGGTAACCGGTAGTCGGAGCGGATCGGTCGGCAGTTCAAAGAAAATTTGAATCTGAAATTTGCTTCTGCATCAGGGGCTTGAGGTGGAATGTCTGCAAAAGTTCGCAAATGTTCTCATAAAGTTCTTTACAAAGGGTTTCCGAAATGAGAACAAAGGGGCAACAGAAGTTAACGGCAATGAGGACCCTTCCGATGCTGACCCAGATCAAGACCGCCGCAAGACGCTCCGCTGACACTCTGCTCGGTGATTTCATCGGTGGTGCGGCACTGGTCGTCACGCTGGTTGGCGGGCTCTACCTGCCGGGACTGATGTAACCGTTTCTGCCTGCGTATATCCCGCGCGCGTCGCGCTTGCGTCTCCTGTCCCCTTGACGCGGCCCGATACTGTCCCCTTGTCCCGGGGTTGTTGCCTCTTCCCCGGACACGACGCGCCAAAGCGGATCACGCATTCCTTCCGCCGCCGCTGTTCCAGCGCGCGGCGGTTTTTTTGCGCACGTCCCCCCAAGAGTCTTCGTACGAAGAATCTTGGACGCGCTCGATTGCAGCCGTGCGCGCCCCGTGACAGGCTGAGTGCGCAAGGACAGGACCATGCACGACCATTCCCACGCCCACGGGCACAGCCACGTTCCGAAGAAGGAACGCACCATCGCCATCGCCGCCGCCCTGACGGGAGGCTTCATGCTGGCCGAACTTGTCGGCGGGATCCTCTCGGGATCGCTGGCTCTGCTGGCCGATGCGGGGCATATGCTGACCGATTTCGCATCGCTGATGCTAGCCTGGTTCGCGTTCCGCATCGCGCGGCGGCCGGCCGACTGGAAGCGGACCTATGGCTACGATCGGTTCTCGGTCCTCGCGGCCTTCGTCAACGGGGTGACGCTCTTTGCCATCGCGCTCTGGATCGTGATCGAGGCGATACGGCGGCTGGCGCAACCGGTCGAGGTCTTGGGCGGGCTGATGCTCTGGGTGGCGCTGGCCGGGCTGGTGGTGAACATCGCGTCCTTCTGGGTGCTGACACGCGAGGACAGTGACAACCTGAACATCCGTGCGGCCGCGCTCCATGTGGCGGGGGACTTGCTGGGCTCGGTTGCAGCCATTGTCGCCTCGCTGGTGATCCTCTGGAGCGGCTGGATGCCGATCGACCCGATCCTGTCAATGCTGGTGGCGGTGATCATCCTGCGCTCGGCGCTGAAAGTGGTGCGCGAGAGCGGACATATCCTGCTGGAGGGGGCGCCCGGTGGCTTTGACCGGCGTGAGGTGGCCGAGGCTCTGACCCGGGACGTGCCGGGCGTGGCCGAGGTCAGCCACGTTCATGCCTGGCAGGTCACGCAGGAACGCCCAATGGCGACGCTGGATCTGTCGGTCGCCGATGGGCATGATGCCGAGACGGTCAAGCAGGCTGTGCGTGACAGGCTGCGCGAAGACTACGGCGTGGATCACGCGACGATCGAAGTGGTGCGCTGACAAGAGTCTTCGCACGAAGACGCTCAGGCGGTGGCGCGGGCCTCTTCCATGGCCTCGGTGGCGGCCTCGAGCGTCAGCATGATGGACGCGTGGCGGTTCTTGTAATCCTGCGCGGGGCGCAACACTTCCAAGCCGTCAAAAGGCGCAGGAGGCGTGGGCCCGTCGGATTTCAGCATGGCTTTCAGCGCATCGCGCGCCGCCACCACCTGATCGTAGCTGCAGCCGATGATGCCACCGCCCACGACGCTCGCCGCCGCCTGGCCCAGGGCACAGGCCTTCACCTCGGCGGCGTAGTCGGTGATGCGGTCGCCGTCGGTTTTCAGGTCCACCGTCACGGTCGATCCGCAAAGCGGTGCACGGCGCTTGACCGTCACATCCGGCGCATCGAGCCGCCCGTGATGCGGGATGTCGGCGGCAAGTTCCAGAATCCGTGCGGAGTAAAGCTTGATCAGGTCGGTCTCGCCGCTCATGGCTTTCCCTTTCTTGGTTGAACCCATAGATAAGGGCTGACACCGCCAAGGCAAAAGGTTTTCTGACATGGAATTCGATGTTTCCAGCTTGCGCTTCAACGACCAGGGTCTGGTCCCGGCCATCGCGCAGGATGCGGCCAGCGGCGAGGTGCTGATGATGGCATGGATGAATGCCGAGGCCGTGGCCCGAACGCTCGAGACGGGCCGCGTCACCTATTGGAGCCGCTCGCGTCAGGCGTTCTGGATCAAGGGCGAAAGCTCGGGTCACGTGCAGAAGCTGGTGGAGTTCCGGGTGGATTGCGACCGTGACTGCCTGCTGGTGTTGGTCGACCAGACCGGGCCGGCCTGCCACACCAACCGGCGCAGCTGTTTTTACACCGGCGTGCAAGAGGGGCTCGAGGTCGAGCTAATGGCGCCTGTCGCGCCGTGAGTATTTTTGGAACAGTGAAGAGACGGGCGCATCACAACCCAACCATGGCGCGGATATCCGCCGGGCTCTTTCCCGCCTCGCGGTAGGTCGCGATGCTGCGGGCGTCGTCGCGCTTGGCCAGGCGCTTGCCATCCTCGTCGCGGATCAGGCGATGGTGGTGGTAGCGCGGGATCGCGTGGCCCAGCAGGCTGAGCAGGATGACTTGGATCGGCACGAAGCCGAACAGGTCTTCGCCCCGCACCACGTCGGTAATGTCCTGCCGGATGTCATCGAGCGCGGAGGCGAGGAAATAGGCGACGATGTCTTCGCCCTTGCGGCTGAGGACCACGTCGCCGATCTCGGCCTGCGCCTGGTCCGGGTCGATCCGGTGCGTGCCGGCGTGCAACGGGCCGGTATCCTCGAAGTCGGGATAGAGGCCACCGAAATGCTCCAACGCCCTGTCCAGATGCAGGCGCAGGGCGTCGCCGGGCTGGCGGCTTGCCATGCTCCGGTGCTTGCAGGTGCCGGGATAGACCTCGTGGGTGACGCCCTCCTGCGGGGCGGCGAGCGCGGCCTGGATCTGGCTGCGGCTGCACGAACAGGGGTAGAGCAGGCCCATCGCCTCGAGCTGGTGCAGCGCGGGATCATAGCTGTCGAGGTGTTCGGACTGCCGCAAGACAGGTTCGTCCCATGACACCCCCAGCCAGGTCAGGTCGTCGAGGATCTGCGCATCCCATTCCGGTTTACTGCGTTGCAGGTCGGTGTCTTCCATCCGCAAAAGGAACGCACCGCCGCGCGCCCGCGCCATGTCATGCCCCAAGAGCGCCGAGAAGGCGTGACCCAGATGCAGCGGGCCCGTTGGAGACGGGGCAAATCGAGTTCTGAAAGTCACTCTTTTTCAATGACGTATACGGTGGAGTTGATGTTCTGACCGGGCAGGTGGGGGCCGTGCTCGCGAAAGAGGACATTGGCCGCGCCGCGATCCAGCCAGCCATTCAGCGCGCCTTCGTATTGCGGGTCGGCTAGCGCGTGGTCGTTCAGGCTGAAGCCCAGCAAGCCGCCCTTGGGCAGCGCGTGCATCACCAGGTCGAGGGTCGAGGCCGGGGCCGCGCCCGTGCCGATCACGCCGATGCAGGTGATCGCCTCGTAAGCGCCTTCCGGGATCGGATCCGAGGCCGACAGGTCGATCGGCGTCAGGGTCCGGTAGACGGCCTTGCGCCTTGCGCCGTCCAGCATCTCGTGACTGGGGTCCATGCCGTCGATCGTGGTGAAACCGGCGAGTTTCAGCGCCAGACCGGACAGGCCCGTGCCGCAGCCGTAATCCAGCAGCGGCGCCTCGGGCGACTTGGCGAAGCGGAACATCGCATCGGCCACGCGGCCCGGCGTGGCATAGCCATTCGCGGCGATCTCGGCGTCATAGCTGGCCGCCCAGGCGTCATAAAGCGCACGGGTCTCGTCGGGATCGGCCATGGCATAGGCCTTGTCGAAAAAGCTGTCCTGCATGAGAGCAGAAAATCACACGGTTTCGGCGGCGTCCACTGCTGTTTCGCCCAGCCAGCCGGTCCAGGCCGTCTTGGCCCGGTCGGTATAGGCCTTGTAACGGTCGCGCCGGCCCCGGCGTCCGCCCTTGAGCCCGTCGACAGGGCGGAACAGGCCGAAATTGACGTTCATCGGCTGGAATGTCTTGGCCTCGGCCCCGCCGGTGATGTGATGGATAAGTGCACCCATTGCCGTGTCCTGCGGCGGTGCGGGCAGGGGGCGGTCCAGGATCTCGCCCGCCGCTAATCGCCCGGCCAAGAGGCCCATCGCGGCGGATTCGACATAGCCCTCGACGCCGGTGATCTGCCCGGCGAAGCGGATATGCGGCTTGGCCCGCAGGCGCATCTGTTCATCCAGCAACGTCGGCGAGTTCAGGAACGTGTTGCGGTGGATGCCTCCAAGACGCGCGAAACTGGCATTCTCCAGTCCGGGAATCATTTTGAAAACATCTGTTTGCGCGCCGTACTTCATCTTGGTCTGGAAGCCGACGATGTTGTAGAGCGTCCCGAGCGCGTTGTCCCGGCGCAGTTGCACCACCGCCCAGGGCTTCACGTCGGGCTGATGCGGATTGGTCAGGCCCACGGGCTTCATCGGGCCATGCCGCAGCGTCTCGCGGCCGCGTTCGGCCATCACCTCGATGGGCAGGCAGCCGTCGAAGTAGGTCGCTGTCTCGCCTTCGTGGAACTCGGTCTTGTCGGCGGCCAGCAGCGCGTCGATGAAGGCCTCGTACTGGTCCTTCGACATCGGGCAGTTGAGATAGGCGGTGCGCTCTTCCTCGGTTTCGCCCTTGTCATAGCGCGACTGCATCCACGCTTGGCTCATGTCGATCGTGTCATGGTAAACAATCGGCGCGATGGCGTCGAAAAAGGCCAGCCGGTCGGTGCCGGTCTCGGCGGCGATGGCCGCGCCCAGCCCTTGCGAGGTCAGCGGGCCGGTGGCGAAGATCCAGCGCCCGCTCTCGGGCAGGGTGGATACCTCGCCTTCCTCAACCGTCACGTTGGGATGGGCCCGCAGCCGGGCGGTGACACCCTGGCTGAACGCCTCGCGGTCCACGGCCAGTGCGCCGCCGGCGGGCAGGCGGTGGGTCTCGGCCATTTCCATGATCAGCCCTCCCGCCTGGCGCATTTCCCAGTGCAGGAGGCCCACGGCGTTCTGCTCGTCATCGTCCGAGCGGAAGGAGTTGGAGCAGACCATCTCGGCCAGGTCGCCGGTCTGGTGCGCGAAGGTGCCGACCTTGGGGCGCATCTCGTGGATGACCACGCGCACGCCCATGTTCGCGGCCTGCCACGCGGCCTCGGACCCGGCCATGCCGCCGCCGACGATATGAAGTGTCTCTGTCATGGCCCCGCATTTAAGGGGTCGAGGGCGGTTTGGAAAGGGTCAGCTGTCACCCGGCAGCCCGGCCACCGGCAGGCCCGAGGGCACGGCATCCGGCACGCCGAGGCGACCCGTGCGCGAGACCGGATCGGTCAGCGCGTCGAGGAAATCGACAAGCGCGGTGATCTCCATGTCAGTCAGCGGCGTGCGGGGCAGGGTCGCGGCGGCATAGATGCTCAGCACCTCGGCCTCGTCGCGCATCGCCGCCTCCAACCCGGTCTCGTCCGCGCCGATGTCTGGCAGATAGGCCGCCGTCAGGCCGGGATACTGCGCCAGCCCCGCGCCGGGGTCGGCATGATGCCGGATCATCGCGCCAAGATCGCGATAGGCGCCGTTATGGCCATAGGGCGCGGTCAGTGCCACGTTGCGCAAGGACGGCGTGCGGAACTTGTAGGCATCGCTAGGATCGCCGGTGATCGCCCCGAGGCCGATATCGGAATTGCCGTTCGCCCCGTGCCCCTTTCCCGGCCCGATCTGGGGCAGGCCGATTGCGTGAAAGTCGTGGTCGGTCTGGAAGGTGCCCGAATGGCAGCCCGCACAGCCTGCCTTGCCGTAAAACAGCGCCATGCCGCGCAGCTGGTCGTTGCTCAATGCCTCGTCCTGGCCCGACAGGAAGGCGTCGAACGGGCTGTCGGTGGCGCGGAACTCGTAGGCCACGAAATCAGCCAGTGCGGCGGTGATATGGGTAATATGCAATGGCTCGCCAGGGCCGATCAGCCACTCGAACCGGCGGCGATACTCGGGGATGTCCCAAACCCGCTCGGTGATCTTCTGCCAGGCACCGTCATAGCCCGCGATCCGGCCCTGTGCCACGGCATCCGCGATGATGTTCTCGCCCGGGTGGCCCGCCATTCCATCCACCGTCACCAGCGGCAGCAACGCCTGCGCGGCCAGCAGGCTGACCGGGCGTTCCAGTAAAATATCCTCCGGTAGAGAGATACCGTAGCGTTCGGTCTGGCTGGCGGTGACGCGACCGTCATGGGTCAAGGCAGTAAACTCCGCCGCGCCCAGGTTGAACAGCGGCGGCGCGTTGCGGGGCAGGCGTTTGGGCGGGTTGTCCGTGGCCCGGGTCCGTGCCGGTCCAAGCCCGCGGCCACCTTCGCCCAGGCTGAGCGACACGCCGTCGCCGCTGCCCATGTCGGGATGGTGGCAGGTGGCGCAGGCGATGTTGCGATTGCCCGACAGGATCGGGTCGAAGAACAGATCACGGCCCAGCAGAACCGACGTGGCCCCCGGTGTGGGGAACTCCGCGCGGTTTGCCGGGTCGGGCAGGTCAGTGGCCTCCGATGGATTGGCCAGAGAGAGGCTGGCCAAGAGGGACCAGATGCCGAAGACCGCCACCCGATATGTCATAGCGCCGTGATCATAGCGTCGTGTAAACCCCACACGATGCCCCCGATTACGGGTGTACCGGAGCGAATGTGGCGACAAAACGGCAAATGTCGAAATAGTGTGGCACGGTTCTGGAAACACTGCTGGACAACGTTGCACCCGTGCGCGGGGACTTATGTTTCGTGAGGTTGGTGCGACGAGTATGAAAAACCGAGATGCTAAAAAACGGATCGCGTGATCCTGCTTTGTGTCGCACCAACCTCTCTCCAATCATGAGCAAATTGGGGCCGCGATAAACCGGCCTTTGAGGAACAAACCAGACGCGATTCGTTAACAATCCGCTAATATATTGATTTGCGGGGAGAGATCGCTCCAAAGCGCGCGCGCGCCGCGTTCAACGGCAACGCTCTTGGGCGGAAAGCTCTCCTATAGGTGGGCGCGAAATCAACGGAGATCAACTTGGGCGTGTCTATTGCCGCGTCACTGATCCCACTCCGGCGGTCGCTTCTCGATAAAAGCGCTGATGCCTTCCTCGGTGTCGCGCCACATCATGTTCTCGACCATGACCTCGCCGGTGAAGGCATAGGCGTCGTCCAGCCCCATTTCCAGCTGCTTGTAGAAGGCCTGCTTGCCGATCTTCACCGCCGCGCCCAGCTTGGCCGCGATGGTATGGGCCAGATCGTCTCCGGCGGCTTGCAGCGCATCATACGGCACAGCGCGGTTGATCAGGCCCAGCTCGATCGCGAGGTCGGTATCGATGAACTCGCCCGTGGTCAGCATCTCGAACGCCTGCTTGCGCGGAATGTTGCGGCTGAGCGCGACCATGGGTGTGGAACAAAAGAGCCCGATATTCACCCCGTTGACGCCAAACCGCGTGCCCGTCGCCGCCACGGCCAGGTCGCAGGTCGCCACCAATTGACAGCCCGCCGCGGTGGCGATGCCATGGGGCAGGGCCATGACCGGCTGGGGCAGGTCGCGGATCGTGCGCATCAGCTTGCTGCAGCGCGAGAAGAGATCGGCGAAGTACGCCTTGCCGCCATCCTCGGCCTGCCGCCCCTGGGTCATTTCCTTAAGGTCATGCCCCGCGCAGAACGCCTTGCCTTCGCCGGCCAGCGTTACCACGCGAATCGAATTGTCCGCCGCGATCTCGCCCAGCGTGGTCTGAAGCGCCTCCAGCATGCCGTCGCTCAACGCGTTCAGTTTCTCGGGCTGGTTCATCGTCAGACGGGCGATGGCCCCGTCGTCTTGGCGTTCCAGGATTGTCATCTTGATCCTCCTTGGGGCTTGTGCCTTCTTACGCCGGCACGCGCACGGAGGAAAGCATGCCCCTGAAACTGAATGCAACCGATCTGATGGCCTATATCGACGAGGTCTTCCCGCAGGTGAAGGGCGACTTCACCATCGACAGCCTCGAGGAAATGGCACTGCGCGTGCGCCTGAACGTCGAGGAACGCCACCTGCGCCCCGGCGGCACGGTATCGGGTCCGTCGATCTTTGCGCTGGCGGACGTGGCGGTCTACATGGCGGTCCTCAGCATGACCGGCCGCGAGGCGCTGGCGGTCACTACAAGCTGTTCCATCGACTTCATGCGCAAGCCTGCCGCCAATACGGACCTTATCGCCGACTGCCGCCTGCTGAAACTGGGGCGCGTTCTTGCCGTGGGTGACGTGCTGATCTTCTCGGACGGATTCGATCAGCCGGTGGCGCGGGCCAGCCTGACCTACTCGATTCCCCCCAAGGCATGAAAAAAGGGCCGGGAATGCACCCGGCCCAGTTTCAAGAGATCCGTATCGGGGACGATTACGGTCTCCAAAAGGGTTTGCGCGCTTCCATGTCGGCCTCGCGCGGGGTCAGGCCGATATCGCGCAGCATGTGGTCGTCCAGCCGCGACAGGTGGACCCGTGTCTTTCGGCGTTGCGTCCACAGGACATAGGCCCATGCCAGCTGTACCGCGATCAGCGACAGGGCGGGCAGGGTGGTGCGTGCGGAAAGCCCCTCGAGTGCCGTGCGGTCGGTGCGGGTGAAACTGGTCATGGCGTATCCTTTCCTGATAAATTGTATTGACACAATATTGTGCGATTGCCACAATTGAGGGATACATTGTCCAATTGTCCGAATCCACGGAAATATTGTCATGGGTACAAATTGGCAGCCCAAGCTGACCGACACCGCCGCGCCCAAGTACAAGGCGCTGATGCAGGCGATCCGCAGTGGTATCGACAACCACAGCCTTGCCCCGGGCGACAAGCTGCCGCCCGTGCGCGATCTTGCCTGGCGGCTGGGCGTCACGCCGGGCACCGTCGCGCGGGCCTATTCCGGGCTGACGGACGATGGCACGCTGGTGGCCGAGGTCGGGCGCGGCACCTTCGTGGCCGAGCCCAAGCCGATCCCCCCGGATTACTTCCCGATCGAGGCCGACAGTGTCGAACACAACGCCGGCGGCGACAGCTATGCCGTCAACATGATCTCGCCGCACCTGCCCAGCGTGGGGCAGGCCGGGCTTGTCCGGCAGCTTCTGGCGCAGATTGCCGAGGACCCGCCCTCTGGCGTGATGCATTACCCCAGCCGCCAGAACATGCAGCCCGCCCGTGCCGCGGCGGCGCGGTTCCTGTCCCAGGCGCCTCTGGGGCGGTTCACGGAAGAGGACGTGGTGCTGGCCCATGGCGGGCAGAACGCCATCATCCTGATCATGCAGACCGTCCTTTGCGGGCGGCGCCCCACGGTGCTGGTCGAGGAGCTGTGCTATCCGGGGTTCCGGCGGGCCGCCGACCTGTTGCGGGCCGAGGTGATCCCGGTGGCGATGGACGCCCACGGATTGCGCCCCGACGCGCTGGAGGCGGCGGCGCAAAAGCACCAGGCCCAGATGCTGTTCACCTCCGCCGAGGTGCATAACCCCACATGCCTTTTTACCCCCGCCGAGCGCCGCGCCGAGATCGTCGAGGCCGCTCGCCGGTGCGACCTGCAGATTCTGGAGGATGATTGCTACCGCATAGGCCCGTCACAGGCCCCGGCCTACCGGATGCTGGCCCCCGAGCGCGGCTGGTACGTGGCCTCGCTGTCGAAATCGGTGACGCCCGCCTTGCGCGTGGGCTTTGCGCTGGCGCCCGGGGATCAGTCCATGGAGCTGCGCCGCGCGGCGGAATCCTCGTTCTTCGGGCTTGCCACGCCGATCTCGGACCTCGTGGCGGCGCTTTTGTCACATCCCGGTCTGGACGAGCTGATGGACAAGGTGCGCATCCAGTCGGGCGATTACATCCAGGCCGCGCTGAACGTGCTGGGCGGGTACGACGTGAAATGGCGCCGCGACGTGCCGTTCCTTTGGCTGACCCTGCCGCCGGGATGGCGCACATCCGCCTTTTGCCAGGCGGCGGCGGAGCAGGGCGTGCAGGTCCGCTCGGCCGAGGATTTTGCCAGCCGCGACGCAGCCTCGCCCCATGCCGTGCGACTGGCCGTGAACGCGGGCGTCAGCCTTGCCAGTTACGAGGCCGCGATGCAGCGTCTGCGCCGGCTGTTGGACAACCCGCCCGAAGGCATCGGCGTCTGAGCGCGGGCTACAACAACCCACCCGCGCCCCACGCGAGGCCGAAGCCGATCACCAGCGCGCTAAGGGCGGCGGCATAGCCCATCAGCTTCAATTTACATAAGGGCCGTTCGCCGAAGGTGCGCCCGTCGATCCCCGAGACGACGACCTTCTGCGCCTTGCCCTCATAGACGTAATGCAGGATCCAGACCGGCAGCAGGATGCGCCGGTAATGGATGCCCGTCGTGTCGGTCCGATAGCGGATATCATGCACGCCGCGCTTGTTGATATGCCGCTTGATCCGGTTGCGGATCAGCAGCCGCTTGTCGCTGGCGTTGGCGTCCAACCCCTGCGCCACGGTCTGATGATGGCGCTCGGCCGCGAACCCGGCCAGGTAGCCCGCGCGATAGGGGCGCAGGCGGTCGGGATAGAATTCGTGCAGGATGCCGTCGCGGATCAGCGGTGTCACATGGGTCGAGGCCGGCACCAGCAGGTCATCGAAGTCGACGTTCATCGCTCCACCCGTGGAATGCGTGCGCCGGTTCTTGCCGGACCCGGTGGTGTACTTGGCCCAGTATTGAACGGCCTCCTTGCTGTCGAAGGTCCAGAAGGGCGCGTAAAGCCCGCTGAAATGGCCGTCTTCGACCTGCGTCCACAGGTCCGACGGCGCCGCGATCCGCGCACGCACCCAGTCCCGCGCATTGGCCTTGGCCGTCTCCAGCGTGACGCGAAAGGGGATCAGCGCCATCGTGTCGAACCCCATGTCGGGGTCGGCCAGAACCACCGGCCCGTCGCAATAGGGACACCGCTCGGACAGGGCCGGGCCGGTGAAGATCACGTGCCCGCCGCATGTCTGGCAGCCATGCTCCATCAGGTCGGGGCGGCTTTTCGGCTCTTCGGCGGGCACGTCCGGGTCATAGCCGAACTCGGTCTGGGCCAGGTGGTCGTCGGGCGTATCGAGCGATCGCACATTACCGCAACTGTCGCAGCGCAGCCCCGTGGCCTCGGCACTATAGCGGCACTGTCCGGCGCAGTCGGGACATTGCAGCGCGGCCTGTATCGCCTGTGCGCCGGGAACCGGGCCTGCCATCAGTCCGAATCCGCGATCGCCGCCGCGATCTCCAGCAGGATGCGCAGCCGCAGCCAGGCGCGGTCCGTCGCGCCGGCCAGGTCCTCGGTCGCCCACCAGTCGCCGATCACCGTGGCCACGAACCAGACCGCCATGGCCCAGAAAGCCACCAGCGACCAGCCCGCGATACCGCGGATGAAACCGGCCGAGCCGTGCTTCAGTTCATGCTTGGCCTCGTAGACCTTGATGATCTTGGCCACCTGCGCCATGCCAAGCGCCGTGGACAGCGCCAGCAGCAGCAGCGCGGCAAGTGGCGGGCCGGGGTTGTGAATCAGGCTCTCCATATGGGGTAAAATGATACCTAAATAACAAGTCTTTGTTTGTGAACAAAAATAACGCACATTTCCCGCTTGAACTGTTCTTCGGAGCCTATATAACCCCGCAATCCGAATTATGACCCTCTGACCCTTGGGGACAAGACCATGAAAACCTTTTCTGCAAAACCGGCAGATATCGACAAGAAGTGGATCGTGATCGATGCCGACGGCATCGTTCTGGGCCGCCTTGCTTCGATCGTCGCCACGCGCCTGCGTGGCAAGCACAAGCCCAGCTTTACACCGAGCCAGGACATGGGTGACAACGTCATCGTCATCAATGCCGACAAGGTGCAGCTGACCGGCAAGAAGCGCGACAAGCCCAACTACTGGCACACCGGCCACCCGGGCGGCATCAAGTCGCGCAGCACGGCGGAGATCCTGGAAGGGGCGTATCCCGAGCGCGTCGTCATGCAGGCCGTCAAGCGCATGCTGCCGTCGAACCGCCTTGCGCGCCGCCAGATGACCAATCTGCGCGTCTACGCCGGCACCGAGCATCCGCACGAGGCGCAAAGCCCCGAAGCGCTGGATGTGAAATCCATGAACAAGAAAAACACGCGGGTGTAAGAGACATGGCTGACGAAATCAAAACACTCGACGGTCTCGAAGCGGCCGTCACCGATGATATCGGCGGTGTCCAGGGTACGCCCGACGAAGCGCCCCGTGAACCCGTCCGCGACGACCTGGGTCGTTCCTACGCCACCGGCAAGCGCAAGGACGCGGTCGCCCGCGTCTGGATCAAGCCCGGCTCGGGCAAGGTCTCGGTCAACGGCAAGGAAATGAACAAGTACTTCGCCCGCCCGGTGCTGCAGATGATCCTGCGCCAACCGTTCACGGTGGCCGGTGTCGAAGACCAGTTCGACGTTCAGGCCACCGTCAAGGGCGGCGGCCTTTCGGGGCAGGCCGGTGCGGTCAAGCACGGCATCTCAAAAGCTCTGCAGCTTTATGATCCGTCGCTGCGCGGCGCGCTGAAGGCGGCAGGCTTCCTGACCCGCGACAGCCGCGTGGTGGAGCGCAAGAAATACGGTCGCGCCAAGGCCCGCAAGAGCTTCCAGTTCTCCAAGCGTTAAGCTTTGGGTTCAGAGTTTCGGAGAGGGCCGTCCGGTTGGGCGGCCCTTTTCTTTGGAGGCCTATGCCAGTACGCTGAGGAAAAGCGATGCGACCATGTTTGTCACCAGCCTGTTGATCTTCTACCTTTTCGCTTGGATCGGCTCGGCCACCTACGTCACGCGTCAGGCCGAGAAACGAGGTGTTGTCCTCAACCCGCGTTTCATTCTCTATACGAAACTAACTGCCGATCACCATAAGCTGACCAAACAGGAGATCAGGATTCTTAACTGGGGAACTTATGGTGCCTTGTCAGGCGCCCTGCTTGTTTTCATCGTCGTTAGACAATTTCTTTGAATGGACGCAACCAGCGATCCGATTGGGGGCCAGCCCCAAACTCAGCGTCGATTGGGGACCAGCCCCCAAACACAGGTTGAATTGGGGGCCAGCCCCCAAACCCCCGGGATATTTAGAGCCAGAGGAAGAGCAGCGCGGTGCCTACTGGTCCGGCGGCAACAGGCCCAGGCCCCGCAGGTAGATGCCTATCCCTGATTCCAGCAGATCCTCGGGCGGGAAAGGGCTTTGGGTGCCGGGCGAGTTGCGGGCGAAAAGCTCGACCACGCCGTGGCTGAGCGCCCAGACATGCGCCGACACCATCGCCGTCGGCGGGCGCTTGTCCGGGGGGATATGGGCTGACAAGCCCTCGGCGGCGCGTTCCAGCACGGCGCGGGCGCGGCCCGACACGGCGCCGAGGTCCGCATTGCGGTTGACCGAGATGCCGCTTTCGAACATCGCGATGTAGTGGCCCGGGTATTTCCGCGCGAACGCCAGGTAGGCACGGCCCGTCGCCGCGAACGCGCTCAGCGCCGTTTGCCCGGTGCCATAGGCGTATTCGATCACGTCGGCGAAGATCTCGTAGCCTTGCCGCGCCGCCTCGGCGATCAGGTCCTCGCGTCCGCCGAAATGGCGATAGACCGCCGCCGGGGTCACGCCGGCCTGCTTGGCGGCCTCCGACAGGGTGAAACCGGTCGGGCCTTTCTCCTCGATCAAGGTCAGCGCCGCGTCGACCAGCGCCTGGCGCAGGTTGCCGTGGTGATAGCCGCGCTTAGGCATCCCAGATCTCGGGCCCGCCGCA
This sequence comes from Roseovarius sp. SK2, assembly GCF_028807495.1. Lineage (NCBI taxonomy): Bacteria > Pseudomonadati > Pseudomonadota > Alphaproteobacteria > Rhodobacterales > Roseobacteraceae > Roseovarius > Roseovarius sp. SK2. The sequence goes on along the minus strand of NZ_JARAMK010000001.1, from coordinate 126,711 downwards.
GACCGACGCATCGGGGACGCCCAGCGATTTCGGCAGCTTGTGGTCGTAGTCGATATTGAGCAGCACATGCCGGATCGTCTCGACCCGCGCCCGCCGCTTGTCGTCCGAGCGTACGACCGTCCAGGGCGCGTGGGTGCCGTGCGACCGCGCCAGCGTCTCGGAAATGGCCTCGGAATAGGCGTCCCATTTCTTCAGCCCCTCGACGTCGATCCAGCTAAGCTTCCATTGCTTCAGCGGATCGGTCTCTCGCTTCATGAAACGGCGCAGCTGTTCGGCGCGCCCCACGTTCAGCCAGAACTTGAAGAGGTGAATGCCCTCGTCGGCCAGCATCCTCTCGAAATCGCCGACCTGGTGAAAGAAATGCTCGCGCTGCGCGTCAGTGCAAAAGCCGAAAACCTTTTCGACGACGCCGCGATTGTACCATGAGCGGTCGAAGAACACGATCTCGCCGCCCGCAGGCAGGTGGTCGATATAGCGCTGGAAATACCATTGGGTGGCTTCCGTCTCGGACGGTTTCGACAAGGCCACGACGCGCGCACCACGCGGGTTCAGGTTCTCGCGGAAGCGTTTGATCGTGCCGCCCTTGCCGGCCGCGTCGCGCCCCTCGAAGACGCAGACCACCCGCGCGCCGCTTTCCTTGACCCAGGCTTGCAGCTTGACCAGTTCGATCTGCAGGCGATGCAGATCCCGCTCATAGGCCTTGCGCGGCATCCGGTCGGAATGGGGGTAGTCGGACGACAGGATATCGCCCTTGTCGGCCCGCCGGATGGCGTTGCGAACCTCCTCGGGGGCCTCGCTTTTGAAATAGGTGCCGATCGCGCCGTCAAATGGCAGGTCCATGCAGCCACTCCCTTGATTTTGGGGCGATTATGGGATGTTAAGCGGCTTAACGCAATCCGGCGCGAGAGGCCGCGCGGTCGATTGCCGCGACGGTCGCCTCGGGGCGCACATGGTGGGGCATGTGGCCCACGCCATCCAGCACCGTCAGGTTGCCGCGCCGCAGCTGTTGCGACAGCGGGATCGAATGCACGTCCAGCGGCACGGTGCTATCGGCATCGCCATGCACGATCTCGACCGGCATCCGCAGCGTATCGCGATACTGCTTCGACATTTCCACGATATGCGGGCGCAGGCCCAGCACCTGCTGGCCGTTTGCCCGCAACGTCTCGCGCCGCAGGGTCAGCCCGGGGCCGAGATACTCGGAATAGCCATCGGGCGCGCTTTGCGGCGCGAAAGTGCCCTCGATGCTGCGCTCGATCCGCTCCTCCGACGCCAGCGCGGTGATCACCGGCACTGCCGTGGCCCCGCCGAGGGCGGTGCCGGTGACGTTGTAGAAGGCTCCCAGATCGCCGGGCCAGGGGTTCGACACGCCCGCCAGCAGGACCAGCGCCGACGTATCCCGTGGCGCGTTCAGCCCCCAGGCCAGAGCCACGGCGCCGCCGAAACTGTGGCCGACCACCACGGGCCGCCGCACGCCGACCTGTGCCGCGGCCTTTTGCAGTAACGCGGCCTGTTCGCGCGGGCTTTCGCCCTCGGTGCTGCCGACGCCGCCATAGCCCGGCAGGCGCTCGGTATAGCCCAGTCCCGGCCGGTCGAACGCAATGACCCGGTAGCGGGACGTCAGCCGTTTTGCCAGGTCAAAGGTGAAGTCACGCAGGTTGCCGCCCGCGCCGTGGATCAGCACCAGGTCCGGGCCCGACCCCTCGACCCAGACATGCACGCGGGTGCCGTCCACCTCGACAAACCGGCCCAGCGGCGGGTGGGTTTGCTCGGCGGTGCGTTCCTTGACCCCGGCCAACCCCGCACAGCTCGACAACAGCGCGACGGCGCCAAGCGCCGCCCAGACCAAGTTGCGTTTCATATGTCCACCTTTCACCGGGATCCGCCCGAAATCGTTACCAGCCGGAACCTAGCCCGATCGTGTCCATATCAAAGGCCGTTGTCTGGTAGATTTCGTTGATCCAGTTGCCGTAAAGCAGATGCGCATGGCTGCGCCACCGGTTCTGCGGCAGGCAGGAGGGGTCATCGTCGGGGTAGTAGTTGCAGGGCACGTTGATCGGCGTGCCTTGCGCAACGTCGCGGTCATATTCCTGTTTAAGCGTGTCGCTGTCGTATTCCAGGTGGTTGAAGATATACAGCGCCCGCGCCGCGTTGTCCTGCACCAGGCAGGGGCCAACCTCGTCGCTGTCCAGCAGGACCTCCAGCCCGTCGACCGTCTCGATCTCGGCACGGCGCACCTCGGTCCAGCGGCTGACCGGGATCACGCAATCGTCGGAAAACCCGCGCAGGAAGGGTGAGGCGGGCGCCATGTTGCGGTGCCGGAAACATCCGAACGCCTTGGCGTCGAGCAGGTGCTTCTTGACCCCGTGGAAATGGTTGATCATCGCCATCCCGCCCCAGCAGACGCCGAAGGTCGAATGCACGTGGGTGGTTGTCCACTCGAAGACGCGCACCAGTTCGTCCCAATAGGTGACGTCGGAAAACTCCAGATGCTCGATCGGCGCGCCGGTGATGATCAGCCCGTCGAATTTCTCTCCCGTCGCCTCGACCTCGCTGAAGGGCCGGTAAAAGCTTTCCATGTGGTCGGCGGCGGTGTTCTTGGTGCGATGCTCGGACATGCGGATCAGGCTCAGGTCGATCTGCAACGGCGTCGCGCCGATCAGGCGGGCGAACTGGTTCTCGGTCTGGATCTTCTTGGGCATCAGGTTCAGCAACCCGATCCGCAAGGGCCGGATATCCTGCCGCGACGCCTGGTCCTCGTCCATCACCATCACCCCCTCGCGGGTGAGGACGTCAAAGGCGGGCAGGCTGGCGGGGATCTTGATGGGCATGTCGGAACCTGTGTCGGGGATCAGGCCTAGATAAAGGTTTATTCCGTACGCTCAAGGGCTCCGGCCACCAGCGCCTCGAAACTCTCGGTGGTTGTGACCTGCGCCACCTCGTCGGCGGTCAGCGTGATGCCCCACTTCTCCATCGCCGCATAGCGTGGCGCGCGGTGTGCCAGCGCGCGGGCATAGGTCCAGCGAATGAAGTGATCGGGTTCAACGTCGCCTTCTTCAACATTGTTTTTGTGAAGGTATTCCGCCCAGGCAGCCGCCAGGAACTCGGGCTGATAGCACATCGGCTTGGGCGCGCGGTCGAAGCGGCGGATCAGTTCCTGCCGGTGCGCCTCGTCGCCTTTCAGGCCGATCAAAAGACAGTGAGACGACAGTTCCGTCAGGATCGGATCGTCCGGATCGTCGCCATCGACCCATTCACAGATCGACCCGCCGGTATCGCAGACAAAATTCGGATAGCAATAGAGCCGTCCCGCGCGTTCGATGAAATGGCCGGTATCCATCAGCGCGTTGATCTCCGCGTTCCGAAACTGATCCTGCCTCGTGCGATATTCGTCGATCGGCAACCCGCCCTTGTCTGGGTCGCCCGGTTTGCCCAGGTAGGTGGACACCGGGGACAGGTTGTCGAAGGTGATGTTCGAGCCGATATAGATCGAATCCGTCTTCAGCAGGTCCCGCAGAAACGGCACCTTCATCGCGTGCGCCTTGGCGTTGTCGGCGATCAGTTCGCCCATGTAGCGGGTGCCGATCCGGTAATCGATGGAATAGTGAAACCAGTCGCCCGCCTCGCGCAGTATGTTCGACAGGTGGGTCTTGCCCAGCCCCGACATGCCGTAAAGCAGCACCCGTTTGTGCGGCGCATCCCGCCAATCCTGCGCGGTCTGGTAGATCATTGTCCAAGCTCCCTTTGCGCCGCTTTGGTAGACAGCGACGCGGAGGGCGTCAAACCTCAATCCGTTGCAACCAAAGAAAAACCCCGCCGGAGTGGACGGCGGGGTTTTCCGATCTTGAGTGCAGCAGGGCTCAGAAGTGGTAGCCCAGCTTCATGCCCACGCTGATCGCGTCATTGTTGCGGAAGTTGCCGCGCGGAGTGCCCCCGGTCTGCGGCACGCCATTGCCCAGCATCGTGTAGCGCACGCCACCCGAGATGTCGACGCTGTCGTTGACGATGTACTTGCCGCCCACGGTGATGCCCGTCTGGCCGTTGGTCGGCCCGAGGGGCGAAACCAGATCGTCACCGCTGGTATCTTCGTAGCTGATCGCGATGCTGCCCGAGAATTTCTCGGTAAAGCGCTTGCCGACACCGATCTCGTAGGTGGTGATGTCGTCAAAGCTGGCCAGGTTGTTACCGAAGATCGTCGGCGTCAGGGTGAAGTCCGACCACTTGGCGTGACGGATCGAACCGAAAATCAGTGTGCTTTGGTTGATACCCGATTGAACCGACAGTTCGATCGTCTCGGGCGTCTCCGAGTTCGTGAAGGTCGTGAACGTGCCCGCGCCGGGAATGGTTTCGGTGGTGCGGAAGCGCAGGTCGACCGGCGAGTGATAGGTCAGCGACGCACGCAGCGCGATTTCCGGCACTTCATAGGCTGCGCCCACGACGTATCCCGCGCCGGTCGTGTTTGCGAAGCGGAAGTTGGCGCCGTTGGCCGGACCATAGGCCAGGCCCGCAATCGTGATGTCGCCCTCGGCATTCAGGAAGCGCGGACCGATATAGGCCGAAATCCGGTCGGTGAATTTCCAGCGCACCAGCGCGGTCAGCGCGTGGGTTTCGGCATCGGCGCTCGTGCCGCCCAGCAGGGTGGTCGCCGGGTTGCCGCCATAGGCCGTATCGGCGCCATAGGGCTGGTCATAGATCATCGCCAGCGACAGCTTTTCATTGAAATCGACCTTGAATGCGAAGCCGACGGTGGAGTAATCCCCGGCCACGTTGCTGATCGAGTTGCCAGCCAAGTCAGAGCCGGTCACATCCGGCATGGTGAAACCGAACGACAGCTCGGCATAGTTGCCTTGCTCGAACAAGGGATCGATCGGGGTATAGCTACGGTCCAGTCCGCCCGCATGGGCGGTGCCTGCCGCAAGGCCGAGAGTGGTGGCGGCCAGTGCCAGTTTTTTCATGAGTTACTCTCCTCCAGAACACTAAGTCACACTACTGTTGCGTGTGAAAATCGGTCAATTTTTACGCGACGTCATGAAGCGAGGAGCAGGGGGCGTGCGTGCAAGAATGTCACAGCCCGAGGCCATTCCGAACCGTTCGGTTCACCTCTTGCGGGTCTCGGACCAGAGGTTGAGGTAATTCGCGCCGAAAATCAGGGCCGCGCCGACGAAGACAAAGACGCTCACCGCCTCGTCATAGACCAGCAGACCCACGATCGCGATCACCGGCAGCCGCATGAAATCGATCGGACTGACCAGCGTGGCCGGCGCCAGCGCCAAGGCCGACGTGATGCAGAAATGCGCCGTCAGACCGCAGATGCCGATGGCCACCAGCCACGGCAGGCTGACGAGCGAGGGCAGGGCGGTATCCCCGTCAAAGCCTGCACAGACCAGGCCGAACACCGCCTGCATCACGGTCATCCAGAACAGGATGCAGGTCAGAGATTCCGTCCGCGTCAGACGCTTGGCAAAGATATACGTCCCGGCAAAGCCGATGGCACAGGCCGCCGCCGCCGCGGTACCGATATTCAGCGTGTCGGGCGTGGGACGCGCCACGATAAGGATGCCGATGAACCCCAGCACGGCGGCAATCACCCGCATCCGCGTCATCCGCTCGCCCAGCATCAGGGGCGACAGGATCAGCACCCACAAGGGCGTGGTGAATTCCAATGCGAAGACCTGCGCCAGCGGGATCATGGTGATCGCGAAGAACCACAGGTTCTGGCCGGTGAAGTGAAAGACGTTGCGCAACAGATGCGTGCCGGTCTTTTGCGTCGGCAACTCGTGCAGACGCCCCTGTGCCAGTACGAACCCCATCACCACGACGAGGCCAACGATGCTGCGAAACATCATGATTTCAAAGGTATCCAGCTCGAAGCTCACCTGCCGCCCGGCCACGGCCATCAGGGTGAAGGACGCCACCGCGCCCATCATGAACACCCCCGCGCGCAGAACGGGCACCGCGGTGTCCCGCGCCGGGTCTTGCAGGTTGTCGGTCATCTAGTCCTCGGGTCAGCCAATGGGCCATAGCGCAGAGCGGGCCACCCACGCTCTGTAAGTCACATGATCTCTAAAGAGGCGCAACGGGCATTCCAAGGCCTGAGTGTCCGATGGTCCAAGCTTCGGTCACGCGCGGTTCAGAAGGTTCTTTCGACCCGGATGACGACGATCAGATCCGGTTTGTCGTCGGCGGCCTCCAGATCCTGCGCCAGACGCGGCAGCCGTTCACGCCAGTGCCCCTTGTGGTGAACTTCGCGAAACGACGCTTCAATGAACGGCTTCACCGCAAGGGCGAAGGAATCGCCGACAACCCACACCGTCATGTCCGACGGCGGGTTCGAGTTGGTCACCACCTCGCGCGTGCCGAACGAATCAGACACGGTCGCATCGGGAATGCCGCGCCGCTGCAGCTCGAACTCCCGCCTGAACTCGAACAGCCAGTTGTCCCCGGAATGCAGCGGATAGCTTTCCATTCCGGCGAGTCCCTTGATGATGTCGCCCTCGTATTCGGGCCCAGGTGAAAACGCCACATCGGGCACCGGCAATCCGAGCGCCTGCATCAGCCCCGCCCAGGCAAGAAACGCGCCCTTGCTGTTCCAATGGGTGTCCGTGCGGTAATAGAGTTCGCCCTCCGTCCCCTTGTCCCGCACGAACCCGGCGGTCGGGTCGTGGAAAGTCAGGTTCGGGATCGGGTCCAGCGCCTGCGCGAAAGCGTCGAAATACCGGATGTCCGCGGGCGTCAGCTCGGGCGGCAGGAATTCGGGGTAGACCGACGATTTGTTGGGACCGACAAGCAGCGCAACACGCGTGCCGGATTGTGCCGCCGTCTCGGCGATCTCCACAAAGAGCGTGCGCATCTCTTCAACCTCGTCGGGCGGGGGCGGGCTGGCAAATCGCAGCTTGGCCACCGTCCGGTCATAGCTGTTGCCGAGAAACAACCAGTCGTCACGCCCCTCGAACCACCGGCTGGAAGGGCCGATCCTGTGTTCCAGACCGTCCCGCAGGTACACCGTCCGGGCGGTGTGGCTGTCGCTGAAATCGGTCCGGCTGATCGCGAAGCCTGCCAATCCGACTGCCACCATGACCGCGGCGAGGCTCAGCGCACGCGCCGGTTCGCGGAATTTTCCAAAGCGGATCGGCCGCTCGATCAAGCGATAGGTCAGCCATGCCAGCAGGATGGCCAGAAGCACGCCCGCAACCCGCGCATCCCGGTGCGGCACGTCGTCCTCTGAAATGTGCAGGAATGACAGGACCGGCCAATGCCAAAGGTAGAGCGGATAACTTATAAGCCCGAACCAGACCGCGACGCGATTGGTGAAGAGGGGGGCCACCCCCCAAGCCGTCGCCCCGCCGAGGATCACGAGCACCGCTCCCAGAACGGGCAGGATCGCCCACCAGGACGGAAAGGCGACCGTCCGGTCGATCACCGCCACCGACACGACCAGAAGCAGCAGCCCCAGTCCTCCCGCCAGTTTGCGAACCGTTGCACCGGCCAGCGGCCCGTCCCGGTGCACCGTAATCCACGCCAGAATGCTCCCGCTCAGCAACTCCCAGAAGCGCCCGAACGGCCAGAAGAACGTCTCGACCGGATGCGTGGTGGCATAGACGACATTCACGAAGAAGGAGGCCGCGAAAACGATCAGGGTCAGGATCAGCAGGCCGCCCCGCAGCTTCCACGCCACCCAAAGCGCCAGCGGCCACAGGATATAGAACTGTTCCTCGACCGCGAGGCTCTACAGGTGCAGCATCGGCTTCACCTCGGCCGCGGCGTCGAAATAGCCGGCCTCGGCGGCAAAGACGAAGTTGCTGATGAACGCCGCCCCGCTGGCGACGTGCAGGCCAAGCTGGTTGAACTCGTCCGACAAAAGGACCAGCCAGCCGAACAGCAGGCTGAGCGACATCACCACCAGCAGCGCGGGAAAAATCCGCCGGATACGCCGTTGAAAGAAGTCGGCAAAGCTGAACGCGCCTTCGCCCAGCTTCTCGAAGATATGGCTGGTGATCAGAAAGCCGCTGATGACGAAGAATACGTCGACCCCGACGAACCCGCCCGGCACCGCGTCCGGGAAGGCATGAAGCGCGACGACGGACAGGACCGCGAAGGCCCGAAGACCGTCGATCTCTCTTCGATAGCCGGTATGATGCGGGGGCGTCATGAATTTCAACGTGGCGTCATTGCGGGCGGGGGACCCGAGGGCAAGCGCCTACTCCCACTCGATGGTGCCCGGCGGCTTGCTGGTGATGTCATAGGTCACGCGGTTGATACCCTCGACCTCGTTGATGATCCGCGTCGCGGTCTCGCCCAGGAAATCATGGCTGAACGGGTAGTAATCGGCGGTCATCCCGTCGACACTCGTCACCGCGCGCAGCGCGCAGGCATAATCATAGGTCCGCCCGTCGCCCATCACGCCCACGGTGCGCACCGGCAGGATCGCAACGAAAGCCTGCCAGATCTCATCGTAAAGGCCGTGCTTGCGGATCTGGTCGATATAGACGGCATCCGCCTTTCGCAGGATCTCCAGCTTGTCGCGGGTGATCTCGCCGGGGCAGCGGATGGCAAGGCCGGGGCCGGGGAAGGGGTGGCGCCCGATAAAGCTGTCGGGCAGGCCCAATTCGCGGCCAAGTGCCCGCACCTCGTCCTTGAACAATTCGCGCAGCGGCTCGACCAGCTTCAGCCCCATCTTCTCGGGCAGGCCGCCGACATTGTGGTGGCTCTTGATCGTCACGCTGGGTCCGCCGGAAAAGCTGACGGATTCAATGACATCCGGGTAAAGCGTGCCTTGCGCGAGGAAGGCCGCGCCCTCGATCTCGTCGGCGTATTTCTGGAACACGTCGATGAACAGCTTGCCGATGATCTTGCGCTTGGTCTCGGGGTCCGAGACGCCGTCCAACTCGCCAAGGAACAGATCCTGCTCCTGCGCGTGAATGACCCGCAGATTCATATGGTCGCGGAACATGCCTACGACTTCCTCGCCCTCGTTCAGGCGCAACAGGCCATGATCGACAAAGACGCAGGTGAGGTTCTCGCCAATCGCTTCGTGAATGAGGGCCGCCGCCACGGAACTGTCCACCCCGCCCGACAGCGCGCAGATGACTTTCGAGTCGCCCACCTGCTCGCGGATCGCCTCGACCATCTCCTCGCGGTAGGCGGCCATGGTCCAGTCGCCCTTGAACCCGGCGCGCTTGACGAAATTCTCGTAAAGCGTGCGGCCATTGGGCGTGTGATGCACTTCCGGATGGAACTGCACCGCGTAGAAATCCCGCTCCAGATCGGCGGTGATGGCAAAGGGCGCGTGCGGCGAGGTGCCGTAGACCGCGAACCCGGGCGCCAGTTCGGCCACATGGTCGCCATGGCTCATCCACACCTGCTCGCGCTCGCCAAGGAACCAGCCCGCCAGAAGTTCGATGCGCTCTTCCGTGGGCGACACCCAGGCGCGGCCGAACTCCGCCGTGCCGCCGCCGCCCGAGATCTTGCCGCCTTCGACGCGCCCACCCAGGTCCTGCATCATGACCTGCTGGCCATAGCAGATGCCAAGGATCGGCACCCCGAGGTCATAAACCGATTGCGGCGGGCGGGGTGCGCCGTCGCGGGTCACCGTGTCGGGGCCGCCCGAAAAGATCACGGCCTTCGGCGCAAAGTCCTTCAGGAATTCGTCCGTGACGTTCTGGAACGGGTGAATTTCGCAATAAACGCTCAGCTCGCGCAGGCGGCGCGCGATCAGCTGCGTCACCTGGCTGCCAAAGTCGATGATAAGAAGGCGGTCATGCTGGGTCATGCAAAGCCCATATGAAAAGCCCGTGCGCGATGCAACAGGTTTGAGCGTGCCTGACCAAGCAGCGCACGGACATGACGTGCCACCACATCCCGTAGGGCGGGCGAGAGCCCACGCGCATTTGCCCGCCGCATCCTCATCATCCCCCCGAATGTCGTTATAGACCGTGAAACGGCGCAAATCTCCCGCGACTCGCTCGCATTAGCGGATAATTAAGGGGACAGTCGCACTCTCATCAGGGTGCAAGTCCACGTTGGGGAACCAGAATATGGCCGAAGCAGCAGCCCGCAGACGGGCCCGGGGCGGAGGCGGCGCAGCCCGCCGCGCAGAACGTACCGCCGTTAGCGTCGAAACCGCCAAGTATATCGAGCGTAACATCCCGAATTTCGAGATCCTCAACGAAGAGGCGCTCGAGATGATCGAGCACAACGCCGAAACCGTTCTGGAAGAGATCGGCGTCAACTTCGTCGAGAACCCCAAGGCGCTCCAGATGTGGAAAGACGCCGGCGCCGACGTGCAGGGCGAACGGGTGCACATCCCCCGCGGCCTCGCGCGTGAGCTGATCAAGACCGCGCCGTCGCAATACACCCAGCACGCCCGCAACCCCGAGCGCAGCGTCGTCGTGGGCGGCAACAACCTGGTCTTCGCCCCGGTCTATGGCCCGCCCTTCGTGCGCGACAACGCGGGCGGACGGCGTTACGCGACGATGGCCGACTTCGAGAAATTCGTGAAACTCGGCTACATGTCCAAGTGGCTGCACCACTCGGGCGGCACGGTGTGCGAACCCACCGACATCCCCGTGAACAAGCGGCACCTCGACATGCTGCGCGCGCACATGGTGCTGTCGGACAAGCCCTTCATGGGCTCCGTGACCGAGCCCAGCCGCGCGCAGGACAGCGTCGACATGTGCGGCATCCTCTTCGGTGAGGAGTTCGTGCAGCAGAACACCGTGATGACCTCGCTGATCAACATCAACTCGCCGCTGACTTTCGACGAGGTGATGATGGGCGCGATGGAGGTCTACGCCAAGAACAACCAGGCCTGCATCGTGTCGCCCTTCATCGTCGGCGGCGCCATGGCCCCGGTGACCGTGGCCGGCACCCTGACGCAGGTCATGGCCGAGGCGCTGGCCGGCGTCGCCTTCAACCAGCTCTGCAATCCCGGCGCGCCCGTCATCATGGGGGCTTTCGTGACCTCGATCGACATGAACTCCGGCGCGCCCACCTTCGGGACGCCAGAGGCCGCGCACATCACCTATGGCGCGGGACAGCTGGCCCGCCGCCTGGGGCTGCCCTACCGCTCCGCCGGGTCGTTCAACGGCTCCAAGCTGCCCGATGCGCAGGCCGCCTACGAGACCGCCAACAGCCTCAACATGGGGCTTCTGGCGGGCGTCAACTTCATGCTGCACTCCTGCGGCTGGCTCGAAGGCGGGCTGGTGTCCTCGTTCGAGAAGTTCGTGATGGATGCCGACCAGCTGGGCGTCTACCACCACCTCGCCAAGGGCATCTACACCGACGAGAACGGCCAGGCGATGGATGCCATCCGCGAGGTCGGCCCGGGCGGGCACTACCTTGGTTGCGCCCACACCCAGGCCAATTTCAAGACCGCCTTCTGGCGGTCCGAAATGCTCGACTACAAACCGTTCGAGCAATGGGCCGACGAGGGCGAGCAGGACACGATGGCGTTGGCCGCCACCCGGGTCGAAAAGCAGCTGGCCAATTACCAGCAGCCCGCGCTCGACCCCGGCGTGCTCGAAGCGCTCAACGCCTATGTTGCCGAGAAGAAGGCTTCGATGCCAGACGCCTTCGCCTGATCCTTCACGGCACCGGCGCGGGCTGCAAGCCTTGCGCCGGTGCCTCCGGTTTGGGCGCCAACGCGGCCCGGATCAGCCGCGCCTCTCCCATGATCGCAATCATCACGTCCACGTGCCGGGCCACCGCGTACTCCGCGCGCCGTCCGCGCCGGGCCGCGTCAAGCTCCGCCTCGACCGCAATCAATTCCGCCAGTGCCGCGCCGCTGTCGGGCAGGGCGCTCGTGTCCAGGTGCCGCGGCAAATGCAACTCGCGGCGGTACTGCGCGGCGCCCAGCCGGGCCGCGCGGATCAGAAGCCGCGGGCGTTTGAGCGTGTCGAGAACGCAAAGCAGATCGGTCATGTCAGGTCTCCTTCATTCGGGAGCCCGATGAGTGCCACACCCGGCCGGGGCGTTGCGTGAGTCGCTGTTCAACCGAACGGAACCGTTTCCAATTGTTCACACAATCGAAACCATTGTTTCCAGACTGGCTGTAAATTAACGAACTGGTAACCAAGTCGCCCCTAGGTTGCATCCCGCTTGTGGATAAATCTGTGGGCAAATTGGGGCAACTGATCCTCTTGCAAGAGATCAGGCCAAGGAGGGAAACGGATGAGCAAAGCTGGCTTGGCGGGGGCACCCGCCACGAAAGATCTGTCCTGGGTGCCGATGGCAGCCATCACCTATCTGGCCCATACCGAGGGCGGCACGTCGATCCGGGCGCTGGCCCGGCGACTCGGTTGTCACGCCTCCACCGTTTCTCGACAGGTCCGTGCGCTCGAAGCCTTGCGCGACGACCACCTTGTCGACGAAGCGCTGCGCCGCCTTGGCCGGCGGGTGATGTCCCATCCGGACGCCGGTTCGTGCATCAAGGAGAAACGCATGACCGCGCTGCCCGAAGACCAGAACGTCCAACCGACACTGACCGAAACCCGCCTCAACCGCGAAGCCCTGCGCGTGCTGCGCCGCCTGTGTGAAAAAGGGGCCGTGCTGGCCGTGGCCGCCGAGATGGACAAGGCCGTGGTGGTGCGCGAAACCGAGGCCGGGCAGAACCGCACCGCGGTCGTCGATCGCGACATCGCCGAGGCGATGGCGCTGAAATGCTGGATCAGTTGCGACGCGCCGGGCCGGGTGTCGCGCTATGCGATCACGTCGGCGGGGCGTACCGCGCTCGGACAACTGATGGCCCAGGCCGAAAACAGCGCCCGGGGATTCGCCGAGTCGCAAGCCGCGTTCCTGGGCCAGGATGCCGCGCTGGAGCAAGAAGATGGCGAAGAGCGACAGGCCCGATACCGCATCCGCTATGGCATCGCCGAGTCGCCCCTGATCCTGCTCTCGCGCCGCCGCGACCGCGACGGCAGCCGCTTTCTCGGTCCCGATCTCGTCCGCGCCGGGGAGTGCCTGCGTGAGGATTTCGAGATGGCGCGTCTGGGCGACACGCCGCGCGACGACTGGACCGACATCCTGACCGGCGCGGCCCGGCCGACGCCCGCCGACTGGCAGAACGTCACCGCCCGGGCCGCCCAGGCCCGCGTGCTCGGGGCCCTGCGCGACCTGGGACCGGGGCTTGCTGACGTGGCGCTGCGCTGCTGCTGCTTCCTCGAGGGGTTGGAAAGCACCGAGAAAAAGCTCGGATGGTCAGCGCGCTCGGGCAAGATCGTGCTGCGCATCGCGCTGCAACGGCTCAAGCGGCACTACGCCGAATTGGGCGACAGCGCCGGGCTGATGGGGTAGGGGGCGCACGTCAGCCGCCCACCAGCCAGCCCACGCCGAACGCCGCCACGGCGCAGATCGTGCCCACCAGCAGCGTCTCGCCGACGCAGCGGCCCATCCGTTCGCCAGTCGCGTTCCAACGCAACAGGCCGAGCGCGATAAGCGCCGCCGCCGTCGCCGCGACCGAGAGCACGAAGGTCGTTTGCGTGGCGTCGAGTATGAAATAGGGAAAGAGAGGTATCGCCCCGAAAACGATGAAGGACACGAAGGTGAACAGCCCGCTCAGCACGGGGCTGTCCTCGTCGGGGTCCTGCATGCCGAACTCGTAGGTCATCATCAGGTCGGCCATGATCTCGGGATGGCGCGACATGATCGTCGCGGCCGTGTCGGCCTCGCCCGCGGGCAGGCCGCGCTGGCGCAGGATCTCGAACAGCTCCATCCGCTCGTGTTCGGGGTCGGCTGCAATCTCGCGCAGCTCGCTTGTCCGCCGCGCGCGATACAGGTCGTGCTGTGATCGCAGCGACAGGAATTCGCCCAGCCCCATGCTGATCGCGTCGGCGAAAAGGTTTGCCAACCCGAAGACCAGAACAGCAACCCCGCCGATCTGCGCCACGCCCTCGGCCTGCGCACCGGCGAACCCCGCCACGATGGCAAAGGTGGTCACGATCCCGTCATTGCCGCCATAGACGATCTGTTTCAGGTGTTCCTGCGTCTGGCTCAGTCGATGCGCCTCGCGCCGGTGCCGTCGCCAATCCATAGCGCCCTCGGTTTCTGCCCCGAGCGCCAGCATAGAGCCGCCCACGCCTGGCGCAACAGCCCGCGCTCGCACTGCACGGGCGCATACCAAGCACGGCCCTGCAAAAAGAGGTGGGGCACTCGTTACCGGGCGTATCCGTCACATGCATGACGGGATTGCATCACTGGAACTTCCCACCGCAGTGACTTATAAATAAGATGTCTTACCAAAGGATTTGCGGGGAAAAATTCGTGCGCGATCTCAAGATCCCGGACCAGCGCCACCCTGAAAAGGCGCACCGGCCCAACAATGCCCAACCGAAAAAGCCGGACTGGATCCGCGTCAAGGCGCCCGTCGGCAAGGGCTATCTGGAAACCCGCCGGATCATGCGCGAGCACAAGCTGGTCACGGTCTGCGAGGAAGCGGGCTGTCCGAACGCGGGCGAGTGCTGGAACCAGGGCCACGCCACCATGATGATCATGGGCGAGGTCTGCACCCGCGCCTGCTCCTTCTGCAACATCGCCACCGGCAAGCCGCCCGAGGAGCTCGACCCGTTCGAGCCCGGGCGCGTGGCGGACGCGGTGCAGAAACTGGGGCTGAACCACGTGGTCATCACCTCGGTGGATCGCGACGACGTCACCGATGGCGGGGCCGAGCATTTCGCCCAGACGATCCGCGCGATCCGCCACCGTTCGCCCGGCACCACGATCGAGATCCTGACGCCGGATTTCCTGCATTGCGACCCTGCGGTGCTCGAGGTCGTGGTCGCGGCGCAGCCGGACGTCTTCAACCACAATCTCGAAACCGTGCCGGGGATTTACCCCGAGGTGCGCCCCGGTGCGCGCTATTTCCATTCCCTGCGCCTGCTTCAACGGGTCAAGGAAATGGATCCGGGCATCTTCACCAAGTCGGGCATCATGGTGGGCCTGGGCGAAGATCGGCAAGCCGTGCACCAGGTGATGGACGACATGCGCGCCGCCGATATCGATTTCCTGACCATCGGCCAGTACCTGCAACCCACGCCCAAGCACCACGCCGTGGATCGCTTTGTGCATCCCGACGAATTCGCGGCTTATGAAAAGGCCGCCTATGGCAAGGGTTTCCTGATGGTCTCGGCCACGCCGCTGACGCGCTCGTCCTATCATGCGGGTGACGATTTTGCCCGGCTTCGCGATGCGCGGATGGCCAGGCTGGGATAGGGGCGCGGCCCGTCGAGAACAGCAAGCGATCCCGGGTCAAGCCCGGGATGACGTCTGCGTCAGGATCGTACCGGACACAAGCCGCGTCCGACCATTCCGGACGTGATCCGGATTCTCATCTCGGCAAACAAAAACACCGACCTCGCGGGGCCGGTGCTTAACAGAAATAGTCGCGTTTTGTCGCGCGGAGCCTTAGCGCCCCCAGCTGCGGACCGGGCCGCAATCCATGTGCACGAAGTTGGAGCCGGAGTAGCGGCCCACGCCGCCGCCGCGACAGGCCGAAGCCGCGCGGTAGATCTGGTTCACCGAGCGCGAGTTCAGCCGCAGGTCGGCTGCCTGGCCGCGCAGGTGGCGCGAATTCTTCGCCACGCCGCTGGAGCGCGAGCGCAGCATCGCGTTGGTTTTCGGGCTGCGGTAGCCGGACAGCAGCAGGTAGGGCTCGTTCACATCCATCAGGTTGTGGGCCGCTGCCATGATGTCCATCGTGCGCATGTCGATGTTGTGGACGTCGTTGGTACGCCAGTCGCGCATGAAGAGGTTGATCTCGCGGACCGCGTCCTTGATGTATTCGCCTTCGATCCAGTAGATCGTGTCGATCTTTTCACCGGTGCGGGGCGAGGCCATGGTCAGCCGACGAATGTCGCCTGCGCCTCGAAGGAACCCTGCTGCGTTGGAAAACGTTGGTGCTGCGACCACTGTCGTAGCTGCAAATGCACCCAGTAACGCACGCCGCGTTACGCTCGTCGAGCTTTGATCGGTCATGTTGTTAGCGCCTGTCCCGTCGCTTGCCTGTTGCCGCGTTAAGTAGCGGCTCTGTTCATCTCATCCCCAGATGTGTGATTGTTATGGCATATCAGGAATCGGTTACCAAGGGGTGAAAGTCGGAAGGTTCCATAGCACAAGAGATTTCGGCAAGAATTTGCGCAAATTCCGTGCAGCCGTGTTTCCAGACCACAGCTGGCTTTGCGTCCTGGCGGCCACATGTTCCGGTTTTTACCTTTAAAACCAATTGTGATTGGACAGCTCATTCGCGATAGGAACAAATGATTGCGTGCGCTTGTTGCGCAGGCAGGGAATTCGTTGATTTGGAGAACGGCATGAGCAGCGCGTTGCGCACCTTTGGACACACCAGCATTTTCACCACCATTGTCAGTGGCCTGATGGCCGTTGTTTTCTGGATGTCCGCGTCACAACCCGCCGCCGCGCAGGTCACCGCCTTCAAACAGGCCGTCGCCGAGGCCGCCTCGGACGACCGCGATCTCGCCGCCTTCTATCGCAGCACCGGTTTCACGGGCATCTGGACCGACCAGGACGCGCACAGGGCCCGCCGACAGGCACTGTTCCTCGCGCTGCAAACGGTGTCGGCCCACGGCCTGCCCCAATCGCGCTACGACATCGACGCGCTGGAACAGACGCTGCGCGCCGCGCGCACGCCCCGCGATATCGGCTTTGCCGAGGTCGCGCTCAGCAAGGCGTTTCTGAACCTGGCCGATGACATGCGCACCGGCGTGCTCGACCCGCGCCGCGTGGTGCCCGCGATCAAGCGCGAGCTGCGCGATTATGACCGCACCCGCACGCTGACCGCCTTTGCCGCCAGCGACGAGCCGCGCCAGTTCATCCGCCAGCTGGCGCCCTCGACCAACGAATACAAACGCCTGATGAAGGAAAAGATGCGGCTCGAAGGTCTCGTCGCCGAGGGCGGCTGGGGGCCGACCGTTCCGGGCGGCAAGCTCGAACCGGGCGCGTCCGGTGCGGCCGTGACGGCGCTGCGCAACCGGCTTATGGCCAAGGGCTATCTCGGGCGCACCGCCACGCAAAGCTATGACGCCACCATCCAGAAAGCCGTGCGGGAGTTCCAGCGCGACCACGGGCTGGAACCCGACGGCGTTGCCGGCGAAAGCACCCTGCGCGAGGTCAACGCCACCGCCGAGGACCGCCTTCAGTCGGTGACCGTGGCGATGGAGCGCGAGCGCTGGCTGAACCTGCCTGAGGGCCGGGGCAAGCGCCACATCCTCGTGAACCTCACCGACTTTTCCGCCCGCATCATCGATGACGATATCGAGACCTTCCGCACGCGGGCCGTGATCGGCGCCAAGGCCGCCGACCGTCAAAGCCCCGAGTTCTCGGACGAGATGGAACACATGATCATCAATCCGACCTGGCACGTGCCACGCTCGATCGCGGTCAAGGAATACCTGCCCAAGATGAAGCGCAACCGCAACGCCGCCGGTCACCTGCGCCTCGTGGACAGCCGCGGCCGCACGGTCAGCCGCTCCCGCATCAATTTCGGCGCCTACAACGCCCGCAATTTCCCGTTTGCCATCAAGCAGCCGCCCTCCAGCCGCAATGCGCTTGGCCTGGTGAAGTTCATGTTCCCCAACAAGTACAACATCTACCTGCACGACACCCCGCAGAAGCACTTGTTCGACCATGAAACCCGCGCCTACAGCCACGGCTGCATCCGCCTGCACCAGCCCTTCGATTTCGCCTACGCCCTGCTGGCCGTGCAGGAGGCCGACCCGAAGGGCAAGTTCCACGGCATCCTGAACACGGGGCGTGAAACCAAGGTCGATCTGGAAAATCACGTGCCGGTGCACATCATCTACCGCACCGCCGTGACCTCTCCCAAGGGGCACGTGAACTACCGCCCCGATGTCTATGGCCGCGATGCGCGGATTTGGTCCGCGCTGGAACGCGCAGGGGTTTCACTGCCCGGCGTTCGCGGATAAACCGGCCCCGAACGAAGGGGTTGCCACATGTCCTATACCATAGACCAGATCGCGCGCGCGCTCGGGGCCAACGCCATGGGCGCGACCGACATCGCCATTGATGGCGTGTCCGAACCCGCCGACGCCGGGCCGGACCACCTCGCGCTGGCCATGAAGCCGGAATATGCCGAAACCCTCTCGCAGGGGCGTGCGCGCGCCGCGCTTGTCTGGGAGGGGGCCGACTGGCAGGCGCTGGGGCTGGAGGCGGCGATCGTCGCGCCGCGCCCGCGCTACGTCATGTCCGGGCTGAGCACGCTTTTCGATCCCGGGCAAGGCTGGGACGACGGGATTCACCCCTCGGCCGTCATTCACGACAGCGCCACTTTGGGGGACAATGTCACGGTCGGTCCGCTGGCGGTGATCTGTGCCGGCGCCCGGATCGGCGCGAACAGCGTGATCGGCCCGCAAAGCTTTGTCGGCACCGACGCGGTTCTGGGCGAACAGGCCTTCCTGCGCGAAGGTGCCCGCATCGGCGCGCGCGTGGTGATCGGCGACCGTTTCATCGCACAGCCCAACGCGGTCGTGGGCTCGGACGGGTTTTCCTATGTCACCCCTAACGTCTCGGGTGTCGAACGCGCCCGCCAGACCCTGGGCGACCAGGGCGACATTGCCGCGCAATCCTATGTCCGCATCCACAGCCTCGGCGCGGTCCGCATCGGCGACGATGTCGAGGTCGGCGCCCATGCCTCGCTTGACCGGGGCACCATCCGCGACACGGTGATCGGCGACCGCACCAAGATCGACAATCTCGTGCAGATCGGCCACAATTGCGTCATCGGCACCGACTGCCTGCTTTGCGGACAGGTCGGGCTGGCCGGCTCGGTCAAGGTCGGCAACAGCGTCGTTCTGGCGGGGCAGGTGGGGGTCGGTGACAATATCTTCATCGGCGACAACGTCATCGCGGGGGGCGGCACCAAGATCCTCGCCAACGTGCCCGCGGGCCGCGTCATGCTGGGCTACCCGGCGATGAAGATGGACACCCAGATGGAGGTCTATAAGTACCTGCGCCGGATCAAGCGGCTCTTTGCCGACGTGGCTGACCTCAAGAAAGCTGTTTCAAAACCGGATCAGAGTGACTAAAGCGGTTCGCGGAAAGAACGGGGTGCACCATGGATACCAAGGACAAGGTCATCGAAATCATCGCCGAACAGGCCGTGCTTGAACCATCCGACGTCACGATGGACAGCACGCTGGAGGAACTGGGCATCGACAGCCTCGGCCTCGTGGAAAGCATTTTCGCCATCGAGGAAGCCTTCGACATCTCGGTGCCCTTCAACGCCAACGCCCCCCAGGAAAGCGATTTCGACATTTCGTCCGTCGCCTCCATCGTGGCGGGAATCGAGAAGCTGGTGGCGGAACAGAAAGCGTGAAGCGGGTCGTCATAACAGGCGCGGGCACGATCAACGCGCTCGGGGCCAGCGTGCCCGAAACGCTCGAGGCGATGCGCGAGGGCCGCTCAGGCATCTCCGAACTGGATATCCGCGACGTCGACCGGCTGGCCATCAAGATCGGCGGTCAGGTCAAGGGCTACGAGCCCGAGGAACGCTTCAACCGTCAGCAACTGGCGCTCTACGACAGGTTCACGCAATTCACCCTCGTCGCCGCCCGCGAAGCCATCGCGCAGGCCGGACTTAAGTTCGAGGGCGAACTGGCCGCGCGGGCCGGCGTGGTGCTGGGCAATTCGGGCGGCGGCATGACCACGCTGGATGAAAATTACCGCTCGGTCTACGAAGAGGGCAAGAACCGCGTTCACCCCTTCGTGGTGCCCAAGCTGATGAACAACGCCGCGGCCAGCCACGTGTCGATGGAATTCAACCTCAAAGGTCCGTCCTTCACCGTCTCGACCGCCTGCGCGTCCTCGAACCACGCCATGGCGCAGGCGTTCCAGATGGTGCACGGGGGTCTCACCCCGGTGATGATCGCCGGCGGTTCGGAATCCATGCTCTGCTTCGGCGGCGTGAAGGCGTGGGAAGGGCTGCGCGTCATGTCCAAGGACGGCTGCCGTCCGTTCTCGGCCAACCGCAATGGCATGGTGCAGGGCGAGGGCGCGGGCATCTTCGTCTTCGAGGAACTGGAACACGCCAGGGCGCGCGGCGCCGAGATCCACGCCGAGGTCGCCGGCTTCGCCATGTCCTCGGACGCCGCCGACATTGTCATGCCGTCCAAGAATGGCGCCTCGCGCGCCATTTCCGGCGCCATGCTGGACGCCAAGATCAACCCCACCGACGTGGGCTATATCAACGCCCACGGCACCGGCACCGCCGCCAATGACAAGACCGAAAGCGCCGCGGTGGCAGATGTCTTCGGCGCCCATGCCGACCGGCTGATGATCTCGTCCACCAAGTCGATGCACGGCCACCTCATCGGCGGCACCGGCGCGGTCGAACTGCTGGCCTGCATCATGGCCCTGCGCGACGGCATTGTCGCGCCCACCATCAACTATGACGAGCCCGATCCCGAATGCGCGCTCGACGTGGTTCCGAACGAGGCGCGCGAGGCAAAGGTCGACGTGGCGCTTTCGAACGCCTTCGCCTTCGGCGGCCTCAACGCGGTGCTGGCGCTCAAGCGCTTCGCCTGACGATTGGCCTGCGGCCTTACGTCCGCGCGATGGATGATTGCCAGCCTCTTCAAAGGTTCAAACCGGACAGTCCGCCCCACAGAAACGAAAAACGCCGCCCCGAAGGACGGCGTTCCAAGTCGCAAGGTGGTGATGCGGCTTACTGGTCCAGCACCGACACCTCGTTATAGGCCGCGGTAAAGCCCGCCAGCGAGGCTTCGATTTCGACCACCTGGTCGGGGGCCTGCGCCGGCACCAGCGTCAGGCGCGCAGCGGCACCTGCCTGAAACGCGTCGATGTCGGCCTGGGTGAACCCGATACGGGCAAAACAACCACCCATCGAGCAGAACGAGTAGTTGTAGTTCTTGGCCTTGCCGCCATCGACCGAGATCTTCAGCCCCTGCGGCAACAGCGTGCCCAGCGGCACCGCGATCGTGGCACCCGCCACGGCCTGGCCGTCACTGGGCAGCTTGAACAGGCTGAACTCGGCCACGGGGTTCCCGCCTTCCTCGCGCAACAGCTGGTACATCTGGCAGGGGTCTTCGCCTGCCTCACTGCGGAAGCATTGAAGCTGCCAGTCGTCGAAGGTCTCCTTGATATAGGATGGATCTTCCTGCTCCTCGCGGCCCAGGTCCAGCCCGCTGGCCGGGTCGGTCTGTCCGGCGGTATCCGCAGCGTCGTCCGTTTCCGCCTGCGCTTCGGTTTCGGTCTCCGTTTCGGTTTCAGTCTCCGATCCAGTGGCGTCCGTCTCGGTCGCCGTGGCACCATCTGCAGTGCCTTCGGTCTCTTCCGTTTCCTGTGCGCTCAACGCCGAGCCGACGCCCAGCAGAACGAGAAAGGGAAGGGTGTGCAAAAGTCTGGTCATGTGGACCCCGTTATCTAGTCTGAAATCAAGCTGCGTGCGCTCTAACATGGGTGATCGCAAGTGTCAGGATAAAACCGTAACGCCCGTGCCAGTGCAAGGCGGATTTTCGCTGCCTCTGAACCGGGGCCGTGCAGCGCTATCCTCTTGAAATAACAGCAGAACATTCCCCATGAAAAAGGAAAAGAGACCCAAAAGGTCTCTTTCCCAATTCTCCCTGCCGGACTGGCCGACTTATCTATTGAGCCGACGCTAGGACAGTTCCGACGAGCCGTCAACAGGCAATCATCAAAAAAACTTATCGAGCCATTTCAAGAGCATGCCCGCTATGGTTGTGCCCGCGCCAACCGCCGGGAACCTTGCCGCAACAAGCCCAGAAAAAGGGCCGCACCCGAAGGCGCGGCCAGTCTGACAGGGAGGAAGTCGCCCCGGACCAAGAGGACACGAGGCCCGGGACGAGATAAACACTGGCAGACAATCCTTAATTTTGTATGTTCGCATCGTGAAAAAACTTGGACGAGGGGGCAGGGGCTTGGAAAACAAGGTTTTCTTGGGCGGTGGCGGCGTCGATTACGCCGAGAAACAGGGGCTCAGCCTCAAATACGCGAACCGCCACGGCCTTATCGCCGGGGCCACGGGCACCGGCAAGACCGTCACGCTGCAGATCCTGGCCGAGGGCTTTTCCGCCGCCGGTGTCCCGGTCTTCCTGTCGGACGTCAAGGGCGACCTTTCCGGCCTCGCCGCCGCAGGATCGGCGGATTTCAAGCTGCATGAGGCCTTCATGAGCCGCGCCGAGACCATCGGCTTTACCGACTATGCCTATGACAGCTTTCCGGTGACCTTCTGGGACCTTTTCGGCGAACAGGGTCACCCCGTCCGCGCCACCGTGGCCGAAATGGGCCCGCTTCTGCTCAGCCGCCTGATGCAACTGACCGAGGCACAGGAGGGGGTGATGAACATCGCCTTTCGCGTCGCCGACGAACAGGGCCTGCCCCTGCTGGATCTCAAGGATCTACAGGCCCTTCTGGTCTGGGTCGGCGAGAACAGCAGCGAGCTTTCCCTGCGCTACGGTAACGTCTCGCGCCAATCCGTCGGGGCGATCCAGCGCTCGCTGCTCGTGCTGGAAAACCAGGGCGGTGCCCAGTTCTTTGCCGAACCCGCGCTGGAGCTGTCCGACCTGATGACCACCGCCCACGATGGCCGGGGCCAGGTCAACATCCTCGCCGCCGACAGGCTGATGGGCGCGCCGCGCCTCTACGCCACGTTCCTTCTGTGGCTTCTCAGCGAGTTGTTCGAGACGCTCCCGGAGGTCGGCGATCCCGACAAGCCCAAGCTGGTCTTCTTCTTCGACGAGGCGCACCTGCTGTTCGAGGACGCGCCCAAGGCGCTTATCGACAAGGTCGAGCAGGTCGCCCGCCTGATCCGCTCCAAGGGGGTCGGCGTCTATTTCATCACCCAGAACCCCGATGACGTGCCCGAGGATATCCTGGGCCAGCTCGGCAACCGGGTGCAGCACGCGCTGCGCGCCTTCACCGCCCGCGACCGCAAGGCGCTGGAACGCGCCGCCGAGACCTATCGCCCCAATGACCGCTTCGATACCGCCGACGCCATCCGCGATGTGGGCACCGGCGAGGCGGTGACCTCGATGCTGCAAGACAAGGGCGTGCCCGGCATCGTCGAACGCACGCTCATCCGCCCGCCATCCTCGCGCCTGGGTCCCATCGACACGGCCGCCCGCCAAGGCGTGATCGCCGCCTCGCCCGTGGCGGGCAAGTACGAGACCGTCCTGGACCGCGACTCCGCCTACGAGATCCTTGCAAAACGCGCCGAGACGGCCGCGCAAGAGGCCGAAAAGGCCGAGACCGCCGCCGAGGAGAAATCCGCCGCCGAACGCGAGTTCAACGCGGGTCGCCGCTACTCCGGGTCCCGGGTCGATCGCTCGTCCTCGCGCAGCCGCAGGGACAGCGACAGTATCGGCGGTGCCGTGATGAACGCCGTGGTCAAGGAACTGGGCGGCACCACCGGGCGCCGGATCGTGCGCGGCATTCTGGGCGGGCTCTTCAAGGGCAGGTAGCCCCATCGCCGTCCCGGTCCTTCACACGGCGCGGCAGTCGGATCCTTGGCTGCAGGAGATCCCGGATCAGGTCCGGGAAGCGGCCCGCTTTAACCAGCTCTTAACGGCTAAGGCGCACGGTTTGTTAAATTCGGTCGCCGGAACCTGGCACCGTCGCGACACCGTAGGAATACCGACGCTTTACCGACGTGGTTTTCGCACCTCCGCTGCCGTTAACCTTCGAGTCGCCTAGCGCCCGATCCGTTCCAGGTCGGCCAGCAGCGCCTCCGACATTTGCCGGGCCCGCCGCACCCGGCTTTGCGAGAGGTTCCGGGTCTCGGCCCGCAACAGCGCCTCCACCGCGATGAAGAAGGGGAGGGTCAGTTCCCGCTCTTCCGCCGACAGCCGGAACGCGTCGCAAAAGGCGATGAAGCCTTGCCGGTCCACACCAAGGCAGGCCTCGCCCGACGGGATCATCGCGCGACGGCCCATATGCATCAGGAACCGCGCCATATCCTTGTATATGGGCGCCGGACGCGACCCGCCACAGTCAATTCCGGTCACCATATTTTCGTTCACGATCAAATTGTTGGGGTGAAAGTCCCCATGCGACACGGCAAACCGCCACTGGCTTTTGTCCATCAGCGGCACCAGGCGCTGGATTTCCTGCAGGATCGGCTTTTCCACTTGTTTCAACCGGGTGAACGCCTGCGTCTTCGACGCCCGCTCGGCCCGCTTGGCCCATCCCGCGGGCTGGGCGGCGGCCTCGGTTTCGGTGCATTCCGTATAAGCCCGCAACCACCGCGCCGCGGGCTCCAGGTACCGCGCCCGCTCGGCCTCCGGCGCGCGGTAGATCCATTGCAGCAAGGGCGTGCCCTCGACCTCCGACACCGCCAGAAGGCCGGCTTCGGGTGCAAATCCCAGCGGCGCGCAGACCCGCAATTCGCCTTCACGCATCTTTGGCCAGATACGGCACAGCTCGTTCCAGTCCCGTGTGCAGTCCTCGACCCGGTCGAGATAGAGCCGGAACACCGCCCGCTGCCCCCCGATCCGGCCACGCAGCACGACCCGCTTACCCGCAACCTCGCGGATGAGCTCCGTCACCTGAGCCGTTGAAAACGCGGCATCTTCCGCCGTCGCAGAATCCAGCCGCCGGGCGACTAGACTGGACAAGTCGGGGTCGGCCACGGGCGCGGCATCGGACGTGGAAAAGGGCTTCATGGCCGGTATCCTTCCCCATGCCCTGCGGGGCGTCAACCGAATTGAAGCCCGCGCCGCGCACCGCTATGGTGCCTGTTGAAAACCCATGCAAGAGGCCCCTGAAATGGACGACGACGCGATCAACACCATGTCTTTCGAACAGGCGATGAAGGCGCTCGAGGACGTTGTCACCCGGCTGGAGCGCGGCGACGTGCCGCTGGACGAATCCATCGCCCTGTACGAGCAGGGGGCCAAGCTGAAAAAGCGCTGCGAAACCAAGCTGAAAGAAGCCGAAGAGAAAGTCGCGGCCATCACGCTCGACGGCGAGGGCACCCCCAAGGGTACCACCCCGGTCGAGGGGCTCTGATGCTTCAGTCCGCGCTCGCGGCGGACGCGACGGCCATCCGACGCTGCCTCGAGGCGCAAATCACCGGCGATCTTCCCCTGCATGCAGCGATGCGCCACGCGCTCTTCGGCGGCAAGGCTCTGCGCGGCTTTCTGGTGATGGAAACGGCCCGTTTGCACGATGTTAATCCTTCGCGGGCAGTCTTTCCCGCGGCAGGAATCGAGGCAATGCACGCCTACAGCCTGGTGCATGACGATCTGCCCTGCATGGATGACGACGACCTGCGTCGTGGGCAGCCCACGGTGCACGTGAAATGGGACAAAGGCACAGCCGTTCTTGTGGGCGACGCACTGCAATCGCTGGCGTTCGAACTTGCGGCCCATCCCGAGGGCGCCGACACATCCGAGGCCCGCGCCGAGCTTGCGCTGACGCTGGCGCGCGCAGCGGGAAAGGACGGCATGGTCTTGGGGCAGGCCCTTGATATCGCGGCGGAAACAGCGCCGGACCCATTGACGTTGGACCAAATCATCGCGCTGCAGGATGGCAAGACCGGCGCGCTTTTCGGCTGGGCTGCCTGCGCAGGCGCGGCCATGGCCCGCGCCGACATTGCGCCGCTCGCCGCCTATGCCAAGGCGCTTGGCCTGGCGTTCCAGATCCAGGACGACGTCATTGACGAGACGGGGGATGCCGCCGCCGTGGGCAAGGCGGTGGGCAAGGACGCCGCCGCCGGCAAGGCCACGTTCGTGTCGCTTCTCGGTCTCGAAGGGGCGCGACGGCGCGCCGCTGCCCTTGTTGACACCGCCTGTGACAGCTTATCTGCTTACGGAGAGGGGGCCGACCGCTTGCGCGACTTGGCCCGCTTCGTTATCTCGCGGCAGAGCTAGCCGCCCGGTCCAGGCCGGCAGCCAAATTCAAGGAGCGGCGACGCGTGACACGCCCCCAGACCCCCTTGCTGGACACGGTGTCCAGCCCCGCCGAGCTCAAGCGTTTCTCCGATGCGGAGCTGCGTCAATTGGCCGACGAACTGCGCACCGAAACCATTTCGGCCGTGTCGGAGACCGGTGGGCATCTGGGCGCGGGCCTCGGCGTGATCGAACTGACCGTCGCGCTGCACCACGTTTTCGACGCGCCGCGGGACAAGATCATCTGGGACGTGAGCCACCAGTGCTATCCGCACAAGATCCTGACCGGCCGCCGTGACCGTATCCGCACCATCCGGCAGGAGGGGGGCCTCAGCGGCTTTACCAAGCGCTCTGAAAGCCCCTACGACCCTTTCGGTGCCGCGCATAGCTCCACGTCGATCTCCGCCGCCCTGGGTTTTGCCGCGGCGCGCGACCTCGGCGGGGCCAGCGACACCGGCCATGGCGATGCCATCGCGGTGATCGGCGACGGGGCAATGTCTGCTGGCATGGCCTTTGAGGCGATGAACCACGCGGGCCACCTGAACAAACGCCTGATCGTGATCCTTAACGATAACGAGATGTCCATCGCCCCGCCCGTGGGGGCGCTGTCATCCTACCTGTCGCGCCTCTATGCGGGTGAACCGTTCCAGGAGTTCAAGGCCGCCGCCAAAGGTGCGGTGTCACTGCTGCCCGAGCCGTTCCAGATGGGCGCGAAACGGGCCAAGGAGGTGCTCAAGGGCATGGCCGTGGGCGGGACGCTGTTCGAACAGCTGGGGTTCAGCTATCTCGGTCCGATCGACGGGCATGACATGGACCAGTTGTTGCCGGTACTGCGCACGGTCAAGGCCCGCGCGCAGGGTCCGATCCTGATCCACATGATCACCAAGAAAGGCAAGGGCTATGCCCCCGCCGAAGGCCGGCGCGACGGGGGGCACGCGACCGCGAAATTCGACGTGGTCACGGGCGAGCAGAAGAAATCGCCCTCGAACGCGCCCAGCTATACCAAGGTCTTTGCCGAGGCGCTGCTGAAACACGCCGCCGAGGATGACCGGATCTGCGGCGTCACCGCCGCCATGCCGGACGGCACCGGGCTGGACCTGTTCGAGAAGCGTTACCCGTCGCGCTGTTTTGACGTCGGCATCGCCGAGCAGCACGCCGTCACCTTCTCCGCCGGGCTGGCCGCGGGCGGAATGCGGCCGTTCTGTGCGATTTACTCCACCTTCCTGCAACGCGGGTTCGACCAGGTCGTGCACGATGTCGCCATCCAACGCCTTCCGGTGCGCTTCGCGATCGACCGCGCGGGGCTGGTTGGGGCCGACGGCGCCACCCATGCGGGCAGCTTCGACGTGGCCTTTCTTTCAAACCTGCCGGGCTTTACCGTCATGGCCGCCGCCGATGAGGCCGAGCTGGTGCACATGGTCGCGACCGCCGCGGCGCATGACAGCGGGCCCATCGCGTTCCGCTATCCCCGCGGTGAGGGTGAGGGCGTCACGATGCCCGAACGCGGCGAGGTGCTGGAGATCGGCAAGGGCCGCATGATCCGCGAAGGCTCGCGCGTTGCGATCCTGTCCTTCGGCACCCGTCTTGGCGAGGTGATGAAGGCCTGCGAGGGGCTGGGCGCGCGGGGTATCACGCCGACCGTGGCCGATGCGCGGTTCTCAAAGCCTCTGGACACCGACCTGATCGACCGACTGGCCGCGGATCACGATGCGCTGATCACGATCGAGGAGGGCGCCATCGGCGGGTTCGGCAGCCACGTGGCGCACCACCTGGCAGAGCAGGGTGTGTTCGACGAAGGCTTGCGGTTCCGCTCGATGGTGCTGCCGGACATTTTCATTGATCAGGCGAGCCCGGCCGACATGTACGCCGTGGCCGGGCTCAATGCCGCGCAGATCGAGGCGAAGGTGCTGGATGTGCTTGGGGTTGGCCAGATCGCGGGAAGACGAGCCTGAGCGGGCTACACCGGATCGGCGCGACGGATGGCCCGCAGCATCGGGCGCGTCCGGCTCATTGATCTTCGACGGACTTGACCGAGATGCCTTGCTCTAGTGCCGACGCCAGATTGTTAACCCCGCCTTGTGCGGTTTGCAGTGCGCCCAGGCAAAGCCAGGTGACGGCCGCCGCCATCACGACCCAGTCCACGGTCACGGCGCCGTCTTCTTCGGCGATGAATTTCTGGAGTGCGGAAAACATGGCAGTGTCTTTCCTAGTTGGTTGCGGAGCCGGTGCCCTTGGCGTTGCCGGCGAAAGTTAAGGTTCAGGGGTCAACACCCTCGACTGTCTTCGTTTCGACCGACGTCTTGATCGAGTCGGCAAGGCCAAAGGTTCCGTCCCGGGCCGTGCCGACTGTCAGGCATCCAAGGCAGATCACGCTGAAGCCAAGAACGATCCAGTCAACGCTCACCACGCCGGTGTCGTCGGTCAGAAAGTTTCTCAGGTGGTCCAGCATCCGGCTTCGGGCCATTGGTATTGTCTCGGTCTTTCGAAGTTGCCGCGTTTCGAAAGCAGCTTCGGCACGCATCGACGAGGATGAAGGTGGGTCTGAAATGGGGCGGAAATGTGGCAAATGGGGCAAAAGCGGGATGTTAACCTTTTCTAGGGCCAAATTTATGCCCCTTTCTGTGATGCCGAGATTTCAATGGAGCCGCATGTCGAAAACCGTTGAGTAGAGCGAAACAGTCAAACCGGGTCGGACAACGCAAATGCCATCTGATTGTCACATTGCACGAATCAATTTTAGCAAATTTTGCGTTGTCAGCGGATATGCTCAGTCTGCCTGATCAAGCGTAGCGCCTTTGAAAAAAGGCCGGTGCGCCGAGCTACGATACAAGCACCGCGACGCAAGCGCCCAAAGTGAGCAGAAATTTGAACCCACGCGCCTCATTTTGACCCAGTTTCGACGGGCAGCCTCCACAGAAGACCTTAGCGCAGGGCGTCAGCCGTGTAGGACCGCGACCTCTAGGCAATCAGGACCGTTCATGGCAACCTGACTGCGATATCGTTTTGGGAATATTGGGATTAGAAGCATGTCCAGATATTTCGCCGCCCTGCTTGCCATCGTGACGATCAACTTGGCGGCTCCCTCTGCTGCACAAGAGAACCCCGAGTCTGTCTTTCGGGATTATGACCACATGCGCAGCATCATGGATGACGGCATGATGAACCAGAACATCGTCATGCTGATGCGCGCGTTCGGTGCGTCCGACGAGATGACGGCCGACGAATTGCAAAGCCTCGAGGCACAGGTGAAAGCGCTCTTTCCCAAGCCGCTGGATACGGTCGAAGTCATGAAATCCGAAAAGCTGGGCGATCATTGGACGCGCGAGATGTACGTCTACTACAGCGGAATCAATTACATCTACGCCTTGGTGCTGTTTCATACACGGCCAGACGCCGTGGTCGCCGTCAACTTCAAGTTCAACACCGATCCCATTGTTCTGCTGGGCGAATTCTGAGCCACCGGGGCAGGGCGGTTACACCCGAGGCGCGTGAACTAGACAGACAGCCTTGCCGCCTGGCTGCCACGCTCGCGGTAGGGCGTGGTGTTGTAATGCGAACGGTAGCATTTCGAGAAATGCGACGGCGAGGCAAAGCCACAGGCAAGGGCCACGTTGATCACTGTCATGTCGGTCTGCATCAGCAGGTTGCGGGCTTTTTGCAGGCGCAGTTCCATGTAGTAGCGCTTCGGCGAACGGTTCAGATAACGCCGGAACAGCCGCTCCAGCTGCCGCGTGGACATGGCCACCTGCTTGGCCAATATCGCGGGGCTGATCGGCTCCTCGATATTGCTCTCCATCATCTGGATGACCTGGCTGAGCTTGGGATGCCGGACCCCGATGCGCGTGGGCACGGACAGCCGCTGCGTGTCCTGGTCGGTGCGGATCGAGGAATAGATCATCTGGTCGGCCACTGCGTTGGCCAACTGCTCGCCATGGTCGTCGGCGATGAGTTTCAGCATCAGGTCGATGGACGAGGTGCCACCGGCCGTCGACATGCGGTTTCCGTCGACCACGAAGACGGACTTCGTCAGTTCCACCTCGTCGAATTCCTCGGTAAAGCTGTCGTGGTTTTCCCAGTGGATCGTCGCGCGCTTGCCATCCAGCAGCCCGGCCTTGGCCATGATAT
This sequence comes from Roseovarius sp. SK2, assembly GCF_028807495.1. Taxonomy (NCBI): domain Bacteria; kingdom Pseudomonadati; phylum Pseudomonadota; class Alphaproteobacteria; order Rhodobacterales; family Roseobacteraceae; genus Roseovarius; species Roseovarius sp. SK2. The sequence continues at coordinate 96,694 of NZ_JARAMK010000001.1, read as the reverse complement.
AGGACGCCGTGCAAAGCCCGCCGATCCGCGGGCCCCGGCGCGCTTCGCGGCGCAGCCAGTTCAGCATTTTCTTGGTAGCCGCTGTCTGGATGTTGGCTCCGCCACACAAAAGGACGACGTCCTCGCGGCGCAACTCCTCAAGCCCGATATCGACCTTGAACCGCGTTCCTGCCGAGCAGGATACGGTCTCCTCGTCGTCGGAGTCACCCGCCATAACCCATTCGTACAGGGTCTCGCCGGCCATGCGATTGGCGATACGCAAACAATCAAGCGCCGAGGCAAAGCTCAGCAGCGAGAAATTCTCCAGCAATACGAAAACGAAACGTTTTGGCCCGGACGTGGGGCCAGCGCTTGTTTTGGTCGCTTCCGTGCGCATGTTCTCTACTCCCTGCGCAATGGCCTATCGGATAGCTGTTCCACGAAAACCGCGAGGTTGGCAAGAGCACCGGCGGTCAATTTCCGACATATTCTGTCGAACTCGTATGGTGTCGTCCGGCCTGCTTTAGTATAGACGGGTCTCGTAATTCGATGAGCGGAGAAGAACGATGAGCGATTGGCAGAAATCGGACTGGCGCAGCAAGCCGCGGATCCAAATGCCCGATTACACCGATGCAGAGGCGCTGCAAGCGGTGGAGTCGAAGCTGTCCAAGTATCCGCCTCTGGTGTTTGCTGGCGAAGCACGACGCCTGAAGAAAGAGCTCGGCGCAGCATCGCGGGGCGAAGCGTTCCTGTTGCAGGGCGGTGATTGTGCAGAAGCGTTCGACCAATTCTCGGCCGACGCGATCCGCGACACGTTCAAGGTGATGCTGCAGATGGCGATGGTGCTGACTTACGGTGCCAAGGTGCCGGTGATCAAGGTCGGACGCATGGCCGGTCAGTTCGCCAAGCCGCGCTCGGCACCGACCGAGGTGGTCGATGGCATGGAATTGCCCAGCTACCGCGGCGACATCATCAACGAGCTGGCCTTCACGCCGGAGGCACGGATCCCCGATCCGAACAAGATGCTGCAGGCCTACACGCAGGCGGCCGCCACGCTGAACCTCCTGCGGGCTTTTTCAACCGGGGGTTATGCCGACGTGAACCAGGTGCATGCTTGGACGCTTGGTTTTACCGACGGCGAAAAGGCGGAACGCTACCGCGAGATGGCGTCGCGCATTTCCGACACGCTGGACTTCATGCGTGCGGCGGGCGTCGACAGCGCCAGCGCTCCGACGCTGCACTCGGTCGATTTTTATACCTCGCACGAAAGCCTGCTGCTGGAATACGAAGAGGCGCTGGCGCGCGTGGACTCGACCTCGGGCAACTGGCTGGCGGGGTCGGGGCACATGCTGTGGATCGGCGACCGCACGCGGCAGCCGGACGGCGCACATGTTGAATTCCTGCGCGGCGTGCTGAACCCGATCGGCCTGAAATGCGGCCCGACGATGGAAACGGATGACCTGAAAAAGCTGATGGCGACGCTGAACCCGGAAAACGAGGCCGGGCGTCTGACGCTGATCGCACGCTTCGGTGCGGGCAAGGCGGGCGAACACCTGCCACGTCTTATCAAGACTGTTCGCGAAGAGGGGGCCAACGTGACCTGGGTCTGCGACCCGATGCATGGCAATACTATCAAGTCGGCCTCGGGCTACAAGACGCGCCCCTTCGACAGCGTGCTGCGCGAAGTGCAGGAATTTTTCGGCGTGCACCGGGCCGAGGGCACCATCCCCGGTGGCGTGCATTTCGAGATGACGGGTCAGGACGTGACCGAGTGCACCGGCGGCGTGCGGGCGGTGACCGAAGAGGACCTGTCGGACCGTTACCACACGGCCTGCGATCCGCGGCTGAACGCCTCTCAGGCGCTTGAGCTGGCCTTCCTCGTGGCGCAGGAACTGTCGGACCTGCGCGAAAGCCGGGCGGCTCAGAAAGTCAGCTGAAGCGATTGAAAAGAAAAGGAAAAGGCCGGCGCATTCGCGTCGGCCTTTTTTCGCGGAGCACCGTGAACGCGCGCGCAAAAACGCATTCGCCTTCGTGACCGAAGACGTGAAAAGGTTCTGCCTGGCAGCTTTAGCGCGGCCTCAGAACCAGCTTTGAACGCCGCGCGACGCGCCGGAAATATCCCGGCCGACACCTTCGATCGTGGCGCAGCCAGACAGGGCTGCGGCGATCAGCGCGAAAACAGCGATTTTCCTCATGATACCTGCTCGATTGTTACTGTCGTTTTTTATTGTTCACTTGCCTCGGACCACCAGACCTCGGGCAGGAACCAGATCCCGTCCCCGTAGACCGGCAGTCGGTCGGAAGGGTATTTCAAGTGGCTGAGATGCGCAATCCTGCCGACGGCATACTCGTGGATCGGGATGACATAGCGACCTGAAATCAACACCCTGTCCAGCGCGCGCACAGCGGCGACAAAGTCTTCGCGGCTGGTGGCGTTCAGCATAGTGTCGATCATCGCCTCGGCGGCGGGGGACTTCATGCCCATCACGTTGCGGCTGCCGGGGAAGTCGGCGTACTCGGCGCCCCAGTAATATATCTGCTCGTTGCCGGGGCTGAGCGAGAACGCGCGGCGAAAGAAGGTGAGGTCGAAATCGAAATTCTGCTCGCGCTCGTTGTACTGCGCGGGATCGGTGGTCTCAACGGTCAGGTCGATGCCGAGACGCTCCAGCGCCTGGGCGTAGATCTCCATGTAGGTCACGGCCTGCTGCAGCAGCCCGTCCTGACGCAAAAGTACGGTCAGCTCCAATTGCGCGCCCTCGGCATTGCGCAATTCGCCCTCTTCGACGGTCCACCCGGCTTCGTTCAGCAGGTTCATCGCCTTGCGGATATTGCCGCGGTTGCGCTTGGTGCCGTCGCCGTGGGGCACCGTGTAGCCCTCCAAAGCCCCGGGCAGAAGCGTATCGGCGTAAGGTTCCAGCAACGCGCGCACGCGGCCCGTTGCGGGGCCGTCGCGCATACCCAGTTCGGAGCCCGAAAAGTAGGAAGTGATGCGCGGCTGCCGTCCGCCGGTCAGCGTGTCGTTGATATATTCGAAATTGAAGGCGAGGATCAGCGCCTCGCGCACGCGCCAATCGTCGAGCGGCGCGCGGCGGGTGTTGAACACGAAGCCGGTCATGCCCGAGGGCTTGCCGTGCGGGATTTCCGACAAGGTGACATCCCCGGACTGCACGGCCGGAAAGTCGTATTGCGTCGCCCATTTCTCGGCGTTCAGTTCGCGAACGTAAGAGATCGCTTGCGCCTTGAACGCTTCTTTCAGAACGGCATCGTCGCCGTAGAACTCGATGCGGATCTCGTCGAAATTGTTGGTGCCACGCCGAAAAGGCAAGTCATTGCCCCAGTACTCCGGGTTGCGCTTCAGCGTCACATGCCGCCCGACTTCATAGTCCGCGACCACGTAAGGCGCCGAACCGATGGGCACGTCGGCCAGCGCGGCCTCGGAGAAATCCTTGCCTTCCCACTGGGCCTTTTTAAGGATCGGCCGCAGACCGGCAATGAGGGCCAATTCGCGGTCCTCTGTGTTGAAGGTCAGCCGGACGCTGCGCGGGCCTGTGGCCTCGATCTTTTCGACCTTCTGCCAGAAGCCGCGATAGCGACCGTGACCTTCGGTGCCAATGGTCTGGTAGGACCAGATCACGTCGTCGACCGTGACGGGGGTGCCGTCGGAAAATTCGGCCTCTTCGCGCAGGGTGAATTCGACCCATTCACGGTCGGGACCCGTTTCGACCGATTCGGCCAGAAGGCCGTAAAGCGAGAACGGCTCGTCATAGGAGCGGCCCATCAGCGACTCGTGCGTGAGGTGGCGCAACTGCCAGGGTGGTTCGCCTTTCTGGACGAATGGATTGAGGCTGTCGAAGCTGCCGACATTGCCGCTGACCAGCCGACCGCCCTTGGGCGCATCGGGGTTGGCGTAGGGTAGGGACACGAAATCTGGGGGCAGGGCGGGGTCGCCGTACATAGCTATGCCATGCGACGGCTCGGCCATGCCGGGCGCGGCCGCTAAACCGGCGCCAAGAATCGCGACTGCGCGCAGCGCGCGGTGGAAAAAATCTAATCCCATTTGGGCAACAATCCTGCTCGGGCCTTGTTTGTCTGACCAACGAGGTTAAAGGCGGATTTACGTCTTTTCAAACTTTTAGCTTGGATCATCACGATGAATTGCGTATAAAGGTGTCACTGCTCGATAGGTTTCTTGCCTGTATGAAACCTGCCTCAATAACTTAACGCCGGCCTTGTGCCGGCGTTTTTTTTACGCGATCGGCAGTTTTTTCTCAACATGACCAACATGCGCCCATATGCGCCAAAACCCGTGTATGGCAGGTTTTCAACGGCCCGCGAAACGCGCTAGGTCTGACGAGCAAGTTAACAAAAGGGTGCTGTCTCATGTCTCTCGCCGGAAAAACCGCAATCGTCACCGGATCGACCTCGGGAATCGGTCTTGGAATCGCCACTTCTCTGGCCGAGGCAGGAGCGCGTGTCGTGCTGAACGGGCGGGCCGCGCGGGACGAGAATTACGAAATCGCGGAAAGAATTCGTAAAGACACCGGGGCGGAGGTGGAATTCATCGCCGCGGACATGAGCGACCCCGAGGCCTGCCGCAGGCTGATCGAGGAGGCCGGAGGTTGTGACATCTTGGTGAACAATGCGGGCGTGCAGCACGTGGCGGGCATCCCGGACTTCCCGGTCGAGAAATGGGACCAGATCATCGCGGTGAACCTGAGCTCGGCCTTTCACACCACCGCCGCCGCGCTGCCGGTGATGCGCGAACGGGGTTGGGGCCGAATAATCAACATCGCCAGCGCCCATGGCCTGACCGCGAGCCCGTTCAAATCGGCCTATGTGGCGGCCAAGCACGGGATCGTGGGGCTGACCAAAGTGACGGCGCTGGAGACGGCGGAAGAGCCGATCACCTGCAACGCGATCTGCCCCGGCTACGTGATGACGCCGCTGGTGGAAAAGCAGATCCCGGACACGATGGAAAAATACGGCATGGGCCGCGACGAGGTGATCCGCGAGGTGATCCTGGAACGCCAGCCGTCCAAGCAGATGGCGACGGTGGAGCAGATGGGCGGGACGACGGTCTTCCTGTGTTCCTCTTCCGCAGAGCAGATCACCGGCACGACGATCAGTGTCGATGGCGGCTGGACGGCGCTGTGACAGGACGGGCCGAGGGGCCAGCCCCTCGGGCTCCCCGGGATATTTATGGCCAGAAGAAGAGCGTGTGACTTGGGTGGCAAACGGATCAATCTGGCATTGCAGGGCGGGGGCGCCCACGGGGCGTTTACCTGGGGTGTTCTGGACCGACTTCTGGAGGAGGAAGCGATTGAGATCGCAGGCATTTCCGGCACGTCAGCCGGGGCGCTGAACGGGGCGGCGCTGAAGGCCGGCCTGTTGGCCGGAGGCCGGGAGGGGGCGCGCGAGAACCTTGATTGGCTTTGGGCGCAGATGGGCGCGGTGGAGGATTTTCGCCTGCCCGCGTGGATGGCGGGCCGGTTGCCCGGGATCGGCACGTTCAGCGACGTGCTGGAGCTGTCGCCGGCCTATACGCTGGCCGACGCGGCAAGCCGGGCCATCTCGCCCTATGCCTATGGTCCGTTCTACGTGAACCCTTTGCGGCGGGTGGTGGACAGGTTCGCCTATGACAGGGTCTGCAAGATCTGCGAGCCGCAATTCTTTGTCGGCGCCACCAACGTGCATACCGGCAAGATTCGGGTGTTCGAGGGCGATGCGATCACGTCAGACAGCCTGCTGGCCTCGGCCTGTCTGCCGACGCTGTTCCAGGCGGTCGAGATTGACGGCGCGCATTACTGGGATGGGGGGTACAGCGGGAATCCTGCACTATTTCCGTTATACCGCAAGGAGTTGCCGGACGACATCGTGGTCGTCAACATCAACCCGCTGGTGCGCGAAGAGGTGCCGAAATCGCCGCAGGAGATCCAGAACCGGATCAACGAGATCAGCTTTAACGCCGCGCTTCTGCGGGAGTTGCGGGCGGTTCATTTCGTGCAGGGCCTGATCGATGCCGGCACCATCGCGGAGGGTGCGATGAAGCGGGTCAGGGTGCACATGATCGCCGATGACGACCTGATGCGGGAGCTGTCGGTGGCCACGAAACTGGTGCCGAGCCCGCTGGTGCTGGACCGGCTGAAACGGGCCGGACGGGCGGCGGCAGAGCGGTTCCTGGAGACGGATTTCGAGGCTGTCGGAACGCGCGATACGGTCGATCTGGAGGCGATGTTCGGCTGAGTCGCCGCCGCATGGTTAACGGCGCCGGACAGGCCAAAACCGGACGTCGGTATCGCGTCGGTATTCCAGAGGTATTGCGACGGTGCGAAAATCCCGTTCGGCGCGGATCAAGAGACCGGTTGCCGCATTTACCGGCCGGTAACCATTTCAGTGCTCACTGTCGGGCGGGACCACCTTGCCATTCTGCCCCGGATAAACCAGCCCGGCGGAGATCACCAGCTTGGCCGCGTCCTCGATCGACATGTCCAGCTCGATCACGTCGGAGCGTGGAAAGAACAGCAGGAAGCCCGAGGTCGGGTTCGGTGTCGTGGGCACGAAGACGCTGAGCATGTCCTCTGATATCTGCGCCTTTTCGGCGACCTCGCCCTTGGCCTGGGTCGAGATGAAGCCGACGGCCCAGATGCCCTTGCGCGGGTACTGGATGAGGCAGGCCTTTTCGAAGCTGCGTTCGGATTGGGCAAAGACCGTCTCGGCGATCTGCTTGACCCCGGAATAGATCGAGCGGACGACCGGCATCCGGTCCACCAGGCTTTCGCCGTAGCGGATGAGCGAGCGGCCGATCAGGCCCTTGGCGACCCAGCCCACGAAAAGCGTGAACACGAGAAAGACGATCACGCCCACGCCGCGAATGTTGAAGTGGACCCAGTCGGCATCGTCGGGGCGCGTGTTGCCCAGAACGAAGCGGTTGATCAGGTATTCCGGCTGATAGATGTCCGGGACAAACGGCAGAACGAACCCGTCGACCCAGCCGACCAGCGTCCAGATCAACCAGATGGTCAGAACAACCGGCGCAATCACCACGATGCCGGTCAGAAAGCTGGCGCGCAGCCCCGCGAACCGTCCGGGTTTCTTGGGCGGGGGCGGGGGATCTTCGTCGAAAGGGGTGTTCATTGGCGCCTTCGGGGGTTCTGTCTGGCGATATCTAGGCGCTTCAAGGGGACGCTACAACGGATTTCAGCGCCGAGCGCCGCTTTGAGGCTCATTGATTAGGCAGGTGGCGATTTTCGCGGCAAGCCTGGCATTGTTGACAACCAGCGCGATATTGGCGTCGAGCGAGCGGCCCTCGGTAAGGGTGTAGATCCGGTCGAGCAGGAAGGGCGTGACCTCCTTGGCGGTGATGCCCCGGTCGGTGGCCTCTTGCGTGGCTTGCGCTATGATGGGCGTGATCTCGGCGGCGGGGATCTCGGCGGCGGCCGGGATGGGGTTGGCGACAAGCTGTCCGCCGGGCAGGCCGAGCGCGGCGCGGGTGAGATGCGCGCGGGCGATCGCGTGCGCATCGTCGAGGCGCAGGGGCGCGGGCAGGTTCGAGCTGGCGGACCAGAAGGCCGGCAGGCTGTCCTGACCATAGGCGATGACCGGCACGCCGAGGGTTTCCAGCACTTCCAGCGTCTTGGGCAGGTCGAGAATGGCCTTGGCCCCGGCGCAGACCACGGTGACGGGGGTTTGCGCCAGTTCCTGCAGGTCGGCGGAGATGTCGAAGCTGTGTTCGGCGCCGCGATGCACACCGCCGATGCCGCCCGTGGCGAAGGTGGCGATGCCGGCGATGTGCGCGGCGATCATGGTGGCGGCGACGGTGGTGGCGCCGGTGCCGCCGGTGGCCAGGCAGACCGCGAGGTCGGCGCGGCTGAGCTTGGCGACGTTCTGCGCCTTGGCGAGCGCTTCGAGCTGGCCTTCATCGAGGCCGATATGCAACTGCCCCTCCAGCACGGCGATGGTGGACGGGGTCGCGCCCGCCTCGCGCACCGCATCCTCGACCTGCCACGCCGTTTCCAGGTTCCGCGGATAGGGCATGCCGTGGGTAATGATGGTGCTTTCGAGCGCCACGATGGGGCGCCCCTCGGCGCGGGCGGCGGCGACCTCGGGCGAGAACTGCAGGGGCAGGGTGGTCATGACGGGATCTCTCCGGAAATGTGGGTGGCGGCGGCCTGAAGCGCGCGGTCGAGGGCGGTGGCGCGGTCCTCGCCACGAGTTTCGGCGGCAATATGCGCGGCCATGAATGTGTCGCCCGCGCCGGTGACACGGGTGACGAGCACGGGCGCCGGCTGGCCGGTCAGAAGGCCGCTCGGATGGGCGTCGGCGGCGGTCTCTGCGCCGTTGGTGACGACGGCGCGGGCGGCGCCCCGGTCGCGCAAGGCCTGCGCTGCGCCGGAGGCGGAGGCAAAGGTTCGGCCGCAGAGGATGCCTGCCTCTTCGAGGTTGACATAGAGGATGCCCCGCCCGGTTTGCAGGAACGGCAGCAGGCGTTCGGCCTTGCCCGGCGAGGCAGGGGCGACACGAAGGTCGGCGGCGGGAAAGGCGGGGTCGTGGGCGATCCGGCTCAGCAGCGTGGTCGTCAGGTTGCCGTCCAGCGCGATGGGGCCGGTATGTGGCTTGGCGGCGCTGCCCAATGTGCCGTCTTGCAGCGGCGCGAGAATCCGGTCTCCGGCGGCTTCGAGCGAATGGGCGTCGGCGATGGCCGCTACCAGCCCGGCCGCGTCCTCAATGGCCATGTATTGATCGGTCGGCAGCTCGGACGAGCGCCAGACATGGGACGTGTCGATGCCGCGCGCGGTGCAGAGCGCCAGAAGCTCTTCGCCCGGGGCGTCGCGGCCCACGGCGCTGAGCAGGGCGGGGCGCAGGCCGAAGCGCAGCAGGGTGAGCGCGATGTTGAGCGCCACGCCGCCGGGGCCGCGGGCGATGCGGCCGGGCACGTCCGATCCCTGGCGCATCGCGCTGGCGGAGCGGCCGATGATGTCCCACAGGACCGAGCCGATGCAGAGGATGTCGGGCGGAGGCGTCATGCGATCATTTGCACCGCCGGGAACGGCGAGAGCAAGCGGTTTGCGAGGCGCGGTGACGCGGCGTAGGGTGGCGCAATGGAAAAGGCTCGTCGCTTTCGCATCCCGCTGAGACCCGTGCTGGCGCTTCTGGTGTTGGCGGCGGTTGCCGCGAACCTGCCGGCCTCGTGGTTCACCGAAGAGACGGCAAAGGACCGGCGGGCGGAAGTGTTTTCCGCCTTTACCAACCTCAGCGCCGCGCCGGGGGAGGGGGCCTTTGCCTTTCTCGGCACGGTCGCGGACCTGTCGGGACAGGAGGCGCGGGTGCGTCGGGACCGGCGGGCGCATGTGTTGCCGGGGCTGCTGGACGCCTATGCCGACCGGATCGACATGCCCGCCGACTGGCTGCGGGACGCGGTGCTGGACCCCGACTATGCGCATCCGTTCGATATAGCGGCATTCGAGGTGACCGCGCCCGCATTCGACCGATACGGGTCGCAGGGCGACTGGCAGTGGGGTCTGGCGGCCAGCGGGACCGAAGGTCTGTCGCCAGAGGACGCGGTCACGAATTGGTGCGCACGATGGCTGGTGGTTTGGGATGATGCGGAATGGTTTTATGCGCCGGTCGGGACCGAGGTCCTTGAAGACATGCTGGCCGAGGCAGCGCCTGAACTGGCGGAGATCCGACTGAGCGAAGTGTGCCTTTAGCCCAAAGTCTTGGAGCGGGCTGGTGCAGATTACCAGCGGAAGTTTGACGATAGTTGCGCGAAGAAGGCGTTAATGGTACACTTATTGCGCGAGTGCCGGCCCTGGGCGTTTTTGTATCCACGGGTCGCCGGCCCTGTGTGCATAGTTTTTTAAATCTATTTCCAAAGCCGCCTGAACTGGCGTCAAAACTTTGATATTACGGAGAATTTTTCATGGCTATCTCGATCAATTCAAACACCGGAAACATCTCGGCAGGCGGTGACAACACCGATGGTGACCTGCTTTTGAACGCCAATGACGGCACGCGGCGCATTCACCTGGATGCGGGCAGCGGCAACGCGTATCTGGGTGGCAACGGCGCCGACGGGGACCTGGTGCTTATGCCCGCCGGGGCGACCAGCCAATCGGCCTCGGCGGGTACAATCCACATGAGCGGCGACTCGGGCAACTATCGCGCCGGGGGCAATGGCGCGGACGGGGATATTACGCTGAATTCGAACAGTGGCGACCGGCGCATCCATCTCGATGCGGGCGGCGGCAACCTGTGGCTGGGGGCGAATGGCGCCGACGGCGACCTGGTTCTTTTGCCAAGTGGTGCGACCACCCAATCGACCGCCGCGGCGACAATCCACATGAGCGGCGACTCCGGGAACTACCGCGCTGGCGGTAATGGTGCCGACGGAGATATCACGCTGCAGGCCGATAACGGCGACAACCGCATCCGGCTGGACGCGGGAGGCGGCAACATGTGGATCGGTGGGAATGGCGCCGACGGCGACATCGTGGTGTTCGCTTCGGACGGGGATAACACGACGCTGAGCCAGGCCACGATCCATATCAATGGCGACGCCGGTGACATCATCATGCAGAACGCCGACTTCGCCGAGGATTTCGACGTGGCCGCCTGTGCCGTGGCCGAAGCAAGCCCCGGCACGGTCATGTCGCTCACCGATGACGGATCGCTGGTACCGTGCGAGCGCGGCTATGATCCGAGGGTCGTGGGCGTGATCTCGGGCGCCGGAGACTTCAAGCCGGGGATCGTCATGGACAAGCGCCACGACGTCGAGGACCGGATGCCGATCGCTCTGGTCGGCAAGGTCTATTGCAAGGTCGATGCGCGCATGGCCGCGATTTCGGTCGGAGACCTGCTGACCTCGGCGGACATGCCGGGCCACGCGATGAAGGCGGTCGACCGCCAGCGCGCATTCGGCGCCGTGCTGGGCAAGGCGCTGGCACCGCTGGAGCAGGGCACCGGCCTGATCCCGGTCCTGGTCAACCTGCAATAGGAGGCCGGGACATGAGTGCAAGCATCAGAAACGTGGCGGACACGTGCCTGGACAAGACCGGGCGCCTGTCGCTGCGCGAGGACATCCTTGGCGTCTATGCCAATGACAATCCCCGCAACCGGTCGGTCCTGGCGCAGATGGACCGCATCCAGAACATGCCCTTCGTCAAGGTGGCGCTGGTCACGATCCAGGGGGCCACGCCCCAGATTCAGCGCGACCTGGACAATGGCAATGACGTTTACCAGAATGAGTGCGATGTCTGGATCTATCCCACGGACAGCATAACCGTGAACAACCCCGGGCTGCTGGTGTTCGAGCAGGACGATTGCCGGGGCAGCGGGCACAGTGTGAGCGACGACGAGGACGAACTGTTCGACCTGGGCCGGAACCTGGGTGCGAATATCGTCGGGTATTACGTCAACAACCCCAGCCCGTTCGGCTGTGCCGCGCACCCGTCCGACCGGCGCGGATTCTGGGTGGGGCCGGGGGCGTCGCCCTGGACTTGGGTGCATGAATTGACCCACGTTGTCGGGGACAATCCCCATATCGACAGCGATGACAGTTGCGACCTGACGAACCTGATGACCGGGTGCGGCACCAACAACATCAACGTCGCGCTGCCCAACCTGAACAACACGCAATGCGACAACATCAACGACGACGACGATGTCGAGGAATGCTGAGGAGGCAACAATGGCAGAGCTAGACAACATTGCCGAGCGCATGCTGGCCACCGATTGCGGCCATTCGCTGGAGGAACTGGCCCGCAAGGCGACGGCCGAGGACCTTGCCGCGCTGGTCCGGGTGATCGAGGAGAACAGCGCACCCGATGCCCGGAAGATCCGTGCGATGTTCGTGCTGGGGCGCATGAACAAGAAGGAAGCGGTGCAACCGATTTTGAAAGCGCTGCCCAAGCTGGACACGGGCGGAAAGCTTGCGGCGGCGGATGCGCTTGGCCGTCTGGGCGGAGCCAAGGCTCGGGGTGAGTTGGTCAAGATGACGGCAGCAGATGATGCTCAGATCCGCAAGGTTGCTTCGCAGGCGCTGGCACGGATCGGAGACAAGGCGGCAATGGACCGGTTGAAGGAGATCGCCGAGAGCGATGCCGAAGCCTTTGTGCGCCGTGCCGCCCGAAAGAAACTGGACCGCGCGAAATAGACCCGCGCGGGCGCCGACGCTGCGCGGCGCACGGCCTTTCCAACAACGCTCTTGCAAAGCGATCGGCTTTGGTTTAGGTCCGCGCCATTCAATCCCGCAGGTATGGGCGGGCTTTTCGGGAGAGACATCCCCGGAAGTCCACCGGTTGAAGCATCCGCTTCTCATCCCGTACCGAGGCGCAAACCGGAAAGGAAAAAGACCATGGCTCTTCCAGAGTTCTCCATGCGTCAGCTGCTTGAAGCTGGCGTTCACTTCGGCCACCAGACGCAGCGTTGGAACCCCCGTATGGGCGAGTTCATCTATGGCGCGCGCAATGGCATCCACATCATGGACCTGACGCAGACCGTGCCGATGCTCGACGCGGCGCTGAACGTCATCCGCGAGACCGTGGCCAAGAACGGCCGCGTGCTGTTCGTGGGCACCAAGCGGCAGGCCAGCGCGCCGATCGCCGAAGCCGCTGAAAAATGCGCGCAATACTACATGAACCACCGCTGGCTGGGCGGCACGCTGACCAACTGGCAGACCGTGAGCCAGTCGATCAAGCGCCTGAACGAGATCGACGAGATCATGGAAGGCGGCGCCGAGGGTCTGACCAAGAAAGAGCGTCTGGGCCTTGAGCGCGACCAGGAGAAGCTGAACGCGTCGCTGGGCGGTATCCGCCAGATGGGTGGCGTGCCCGACCTGCTGTTCGTGATCGACGTCAAGAAAGAATCGCTGGCCGTGGCGGAAGCCAACAAGCTGGGCATTCCCGTGGTCGCCGTGGTCGACACCAACTGCTCGCCCGATGGCATCGACTACATCATCCCCGGCAACGACGACGCGGCACGCGCGATCTCGCTTTACTGTGACCTGGTGTCCCGCGCCGCGCTGGACGGCATGTCGGCCCAGATGGGTGCGGCCGGAATCGACGTGGGCGCGATGGAAGAGGCCCCGACCGAGGAAGCCGTGAGCGAAGCGCCGGCCCCGGCCGCCGAAGCGCCCGCACCGAGCGACGAGGCGATGCACGACGACTCCATGTCCAAGGACGCGCCGCTGGACATCGAGTCCGCCGAAGAGGTCAAGAAAGAGGCCGCTGACAGCTGAGCCTGTCACGAAACCTATACCTTGTTGATATAACTGGGCGCGGGTCGACCTGCGCCCATGACAGCCCCAATATTCGAGGAGAGCCAAGATGGCGATCACAGCTGCAAGTGTGAAAGAGCTGCGCGACAAGACCGGCGCGGGCATGATGGACGCGAAGAAAGCGCTGACCGAAACCGATGGCGACATGGACGCCGCCGTTGACTGGCTGCGCACCAAGGGCCTGGCGAAAGCCGCCAAGAAATCCGGCCGCACCGCCGCCGAGGGCCTGGTGGCCGTCAGCGTGACCGGTGGCACGGGCGTTGCCGTCGAGGTGAATGCCGAGACCGACTTCGTTGCCAAGAACGCCGATTTCCAGAAGATGGTGGGCGACATTGCCGCCGCCGCCGTGGGCGTGGCCAATATCGACGCGCTGCAATCGGCAGAGATCGGTGGCAAGAGCGTGGCCGACACCATCACCGACAAGATCGCCACGATCGGCGAGAACATGGGCCTGCGCCGCATGGAGAAGATCGAGGGCGACACCGTGGTGAGCTACATCCACAACGCCGCCACCGATGGCATGGGCAAGATCGGCGTGCTGGTCGCCATGAAAGGTGGTGACGAGGCGTTCGGCCGCCAGGTCGCGATGCATATCGCCGCCACCAATCCCGCCGCGCTGAACGAGGCGGAGCTGGATCAGGCCGTTGTCGACAAGGAACGCCAGGTGCAGATCGACATCGCCCGCGAATCCGGTAAGCCGGAGCAGGTGATCGAGAAGATGATCGAGGGCCGCATGAAGAAATACATGTCCGAGATCACGCTGGTGAACCAGTCCTTCGTCATCAACCCCGACGTGACCGTCGGCGCCGCCGCTGCCGAAGCGGGCGCCGAGATCACCGGCTTCATCCGCATGGAAGTGGGCGAGGGGATCGAGAAGAAAGAAGAGAACTTCGCCGAGGAAGTCGCCAAGGCGGCTCAGGGCTGAGCTTGGCTTGACCGTGGGACCGAGGGGCCAGCCCCTCGGGCTACTGGTTCAAAGCGGGGGGCAGCCCCCCCGCACCCCTCGGGATATTTCCGGCCAGAGGAAAATGGGCGCGTTCCGAGTCATCGGGGCGCGTTTTTTGCTTGGTTCGACGCAAGAGTTGTTGCTAGATCGGAGCCGGGCAGAGGCGATGACGTCGCCGGGCCGGGTGGCGTTGTCCTTTCATCACATCCTGTACGCCGGGGCCGTCGGAAGATCGGCGGCCGCGCGATTTGCGTGTCGTATCTGCGCGACGCCTTTGCTTTTGGCGGCAAGCTGCATTGGACGGGTAGGGCGCCAAGAGAAACGGTGCCGCCCGGGCGGACGACACCGTCATTCCTTGCACCTGAAACGGGATGAGACGGTGCAGGCAAATCCGGCCGGTCCGCCGATGAATAGGCAAACCGACCGGCCTCCGGCAAAACCGGCAGGCCGGTTTCTCCCTGGTATCGCAGAGAGGTCCGACCCATGTTCCCAGGCTTAAAAGCCACCACTCACGGAACGCCCCAATAATGCGACGTAACGTCAATTCGGGGAAGTAAGGGAATCCTTACCAAGTGGTAAAACATGTCGCCAGGATGGAAGTATTTGAAACTATATTTCGCGCATAGGTTGCGCCGATGTCAGGTTTCGAGCACGAAGATCTGATTCTGGAACGCGGCCTTGAGCACCGCCTGAGCGGTGGTCTCGACGCTCAGGGCCTCGCGCGCGAGGCGCAGGTGCTTTTCCACCGTGGCCGGTGTCAGTTCCATCAGGAGCGCGATGTCCTGGATTGTTTTGCCGTCGCCAACCCAGCCCAACACCTCTTTCTGGCGCCTGGTCAAGGACCGGCCCGGGGCCTCGTAGGGCAGGGTGAGGATGCGCAGATGCACGATGTTGTTGAGCAGGATGATGTCGTCGCCATGCTGTTCCCACAGCGTGTCGCAGGCCGCCTGGTCACGATCGGCATGCGCAGTGAGCGCGACGGCGCCCTTGGTGCGCGGCGACATGGATTTGAAACTGATCGAGTAGCCGCAGGTCACGCCCATCGAGGCGTTGAATTCGACCACCTTGCGTTCCTGCGGGGTCAGCGTATCGGTTTCCAGCATCTCGGCCATGACCCGCCAGGAACAGGCGCCTTCGTTGTCCAGCGCCCAGCGGACCATCGGCGCGTGGTGATAGAGACCGTCGCCGATGAACGTGTCCATGTATTCGGGCGAATGGTTGCTGAGCAGGACAAAATCGTCCGGGTCACCCAGCGACGTCGACGTCCGGTACCGGGTGAAGCCGTAGATCAGCCGGTCGAAGCCGTAGTCGGCCATTTGCGCGACGTGCATATCCCAGAGCTCTTCGACGCTGGGTGCGTTCAGGAGCGTGTTGAGATGCGCGGTTGAGATCACGTGGTAGCCTCCAGGTGGTTGGCCATGGCCTGAAGCGCCAGCGTGTAGCCATGCGCGCCGAAACCGCAGATCACCCCGAGGGCGACTTTTGCGATGTAGGAGGTGTGACGAAACTCTTCGCGTGCGTGGATATTGCTGAGATGCAGCTCGATCGTGGGGATCCCGACGCTGGAGATCGCGTCCATGAGAGCGATGGAGGTGTGTGTGTAGGCGCCGGCGTTGAGGATGAGGCCGTCATGCGTGCCGCGGGCCTCATGGATCATGTCGACCATCGCGCCCTCGGAATTGGATTGGGCAAAGGCGAGGGTCAGGCCGAGCGACCGGGCCGCCTTGGTGCATTGGGCCTCGATGTCACCCAGCGTCGTGGTCCCGTAGACCTCTGGCTGGCGGGTGCCGAGGAGGTTGAGGTTGGGCCCGTTGAGGATCAGGATGGAAGTCATGTGGCGCGCGTCCTTTCCGCTACGTCATAGACCGTGACATACGGTGGTGTCGAGTGAGAGTTGCGGGGTCTGGCTCTCTGTGCGGCAGTGTGGCATCGTGGCTGACGACTTCGGTACGAGGGTGAGCTGATCCGGTCAAACCTTTGCTGTGTCTGGGTTTTAGCTGGCCGAGGGAGTTTTCCGGGATGCCTACATATTTAACATAATACTGATTATGCGCTTACCACGTATCAGGAAGTGTCCGGTTGGAAACTTCTCGCCCCGTGTTTGCGTGGCTTTACATGACCTGTATCCGCGCATGGACCGGGACACGACGCCAGGGAGACGCTTGATGGCCGCGACAGACCCCACCCCGACCGCAACGCCAGTGACCCTGCGCGTGGGACGCACGTTGATCGCGGTGTTGTTCCTGGCCGGTGCGGTGCAGAAAGCGTTGGGAACAGAGCAAGGCATGGCGCTGCTGGGTAATCTGGGCTTGCCCGGTTGGCTGATCTGGCCCGCGCTGGTGTTCAACGCGGTGGCCGGTCTGGCATTGTTGATGGGATACGCCACGCGTTGGGTGGCGCTGGCGCTGAGCGTCTATTGCATGGTGACGAGCATTTTCCACTTCCAGCCCGAGGATGGCTGGCAGATGTCGATCTTCGTCAAGAACTGGGCAATTGCCGGCGGCCTGCTGGTGCTGAGCGATTACGCGCGGCGGTTCACCGGCAACGGCCCGTAGAGCAGGGCAGTCCCCTGCCCCGCAACGCCTTGTTTCGGCTTCAGAAAAACGCCTGAAGCCCGGTTTGCGCGCGCCCGAGGATAAGCGCGTGCACGTCGTGTGTGCCTTCGTAGGTGTTGACGGTTTCGAGGTTCATCATGTGGCGGATGACGTGGAATTCCTCGGAAATGCCGTTGCCGCCATGCATGTCGCGGGCCTGTCGCGCGATATCGAGCGCCTTGCCGCAATTGTTGCGCTTGATGAGGCTGATCATCTCGGGCGCGGCCTGGGCGTCGTCCATCAGGCGACCGACGCGCAGCGCGGCCTGAAGGCCAAGGGCGATTTCGGTCTGCATGTCGGCCAGTTTCTTTTGAAAGAGCTGGGTCTGGGCCAAGGGACGCTTGAACTGCTTGCGGTCGAGGCCGTATTGGCGCGCGGCGTGCCAGCAGAACTCGGCCGATCCCATGACGCCCCACGCGATGCCGTAGCGGGCGCGGTTGAGACATCCAAAGGGGCCTTTAAGCCCTTGAACATTCGGCAAAAGTGCATCCTCTCCCACCTCGACGCCGTCCATGACGATCTCGCCGGTGATCGAGGCGCGCAAGCTTTGCTTGCCCCCGATCTTGGGGGCGCTGAGGCCTTTCATGCCCTTGTCGAGCACGAAGCCGCGGATCTTGCCGTCATGGGCGTCGGACTTGGCCCAGACGACAAAGACATCAGCGATGGGCGCGTTCGAAATCCACATCTTGGAGCCGGAAATCTTGTAGCCGCCATCGGTCTTCTCGGCGCGGGTTTTCATTGCGGCGGGATCGGAGCCCGCATCGGGCTCGGTGAGGCCGAAACAGCCGATCAGCTCGCCCGAGGCAAGGCCCGGCAGGTATTTCCGGCGCTGTTCCTCGCTGCCATAGGCGTAGATGGGATACATCACGAGGCTGGACTGCACCGACATCATCGAGCGATAGCCGGAGTCGACGCGCTCGATCTCGCGCGCGACGAGGCCGTAGGTGGTGTAATTGGAGCCAAGCCCGCCGTATTCCTCGGGGATGGTGGTGCCCAGAAGGCCCATCTGCCCCATCTCGCGGAAGATGCCCGGATCGGAGGCCTCGGTCGCGTAGGCGTCCTTGACCTTGGTCTGCAGCGTCTCCTGCGCGAAGGTGCGGGCGCTGTCGGCGACCATGCGCTCGTCCTCTTCCAGCTGGGCGTTCAGCAGGAAGGGATCGGCCCAGTCGAACCCGGCGAGGTCGGGCTTGTCCTTGTCGCGCAGTTTGGGGGCGTCGAGGCTCATGGCGGTCTCCTTATACAGGGCGAATGTGCTTTGGCTTGAATTTATCCTGAGATAAGCGCAATAAAAAGCGGCAATTCGGCATATGTTCATGAGGAAACCGCATAGATGTCCCTGCCCCGTCGCTTTCTGCCATCGCTGGGCGCCTTGCGCGCGCTGGAGGCGCTGGAGCGGCTGGGCAGCCTGACGGCGGTGGCCGAGGAGCTGAACCTGAGCCAGAGCGCGGTGAGCCGGCAATTGCAGACGCTGGAGAGCCAGCTGGGCGTGCCGTTGTTCGTGCGCGAAGGGCGGCGCGTGCGGCTGACACCCGAGACCCGGGAATACGCCGGCGAGACGCGCGCGGCGCTGACCCGGATCAGCCAGGCCTCGCTTAAGCTGGCGCTGAACCCCGGGGGCGGCAGTCTGAACCTGGCGATATTGCCGACCTTCGGGATGCGCTGGCTGGTGCCGCGGCTGCCGGAGTTTGCCGCGGCGCATCCGGAAGTGACACTGAACCTGTCGACCCGGTTGAAGCCGTTCAACTTTGCCGCGGAACCGTTTGATGCGGCTATACTTTTCGGGGATGGTGGCTGGCCCGGCACGCAAAGTCTGCGGCTGAAAAGCGAGGCGGTGGTGGCAGTTGCCGCGCCAGCGCTGCTGGAACGGATGCAGGTATCGGGACCGGGCGATGTGCTGTCCCTGCCTCTCATGCATATCGAGACGCGGCCCGAGGCGTGGCGCGCGTGGTTCGCCGCGCACGGTGTCGAGACGGGCACGGTGGCGGGCACGATCTATGACCAGTTCTCGACCATCACGCAGGCCGCCTTGCACGGGCTGGGCGTGGCGCTCTTGCCGGACTACCTGGCCGAACAGGACCTGGCCACGGGCAAGCTGGTGACCGTTTGGGGTGGGCGCACGGACAGCCCGGGCGCCTATCACCTGGTCTGGCCCGAGGAGAAGGCGCAGGACAGCGCGGTGGTGAAGTTCCGCGACTGGCTGGCGCCGCAGGCGGAGGACGAAGACCCCCTGCCCCGGTAACATGTGGCGTGACCCAATTGTGTGGCTGCGCCACGCTTTATTTGTTTGGTTTGAGTATTTGGAGCAAGAAAAAGCCGGGCGCATCCTGCTGCTTTTTCTTGCCGAAAATACTCATGTCTCGCCGCCGACCACGGGCGCGCGGTCAGCCGAGGGAATACCCGGCTCCGCGCACCGTGCGCAGCGGGTCGTCGCCGCCATGCTGACAGAGCGCCTTGCGCAGCCGGCCGATATGGACATCGACGGTGCGGGTGTCGACATAGATGTCGCGGCCCCAGACGCGGTCGAGCAGTTGTTCGCGGCTCCAGACGCGGCCCGGTTTTTCCATGAAGGTCGAGAGCAGCCGGAACTCGGTCGGGCCCAGTTTCAGGCCCTCGCCCTTGCGGGTGACGCGGTGGGTCTCGGAATCGAGGATGATATCCTCGTATTCCAGCCGTTCGCCGACAGTCGAGGGCCGCGTACGGCGCAGTTGCGCGCGGACGCGGGCCATGAGTTCGATGACCGAGTATGGCTTGATCACGTAGTCGTCGGCGCCGGTTTCGAGCCCCCGCACGCGGTCCACCTCCTCGGAACGGGCCGAGAGCATGATGATGGGCACGTTGCGCGTTTCCGAGCGGGTCTTGAGCTGGCGGCAGACCTCGATGCCCGACACGTTGGGCAACATCCAGTCCAGCAGGATGAGGTCGGGCGCGCCTTCCTCGACCAGCATCAGGGCCTCTTCGCCGTTTTCCGCCTTGGTTACGGCAAAGCCGTCGGCCTCGAGGTTGTAGGCCAGCACTTCGCGCTGTGCCGGTTCATCCTCGACCAGAAGAACGCTGGGCTGTTCGCTTGCCATGACGATTGATGTCCTTCGTTATGCGCCGACCTGGGGCGAGACCTTGGGATCCAGCGATGTCTTGTCGCTCTTGGGGCGGCCGTCCTCCGGCATGGTGCCGGTGACGAGATAGACCACCTGTTCGGCGATGTTGGTGACGTGGTCGCCCATGCGCTCGGTGTTCTTGGCGATGAAATGCAGGTGCATGCAGGGCGTGATGTTGCGCGGGTCTTCCATCATGAAGGTCAGGAACTCGCGGAAGAGCGCGTTGTACATCTGGTCCACGTCGTGGTCGCGCTGGATCACCTCGCGGGCCAGCTCGGCGTCGCGCTGGATATAGGCGTCCAGCACGTCGCGCAGCATGCGTTCGGTCTCGCGGGCCATGCGGCGCAGCGAGGCGGTGGCGCCGGTGATCGGGGTCATCTGCGACAGCACCGTGGTGCGCTTGGCCATGTTCTTGGCGTAGTCGCCGATGCGCTCCAGGTTCGAGGCGATTTTCATCACCGTCAGGATGACGCGCAGGTCGATGGCGGTGGGCGCGCGCAGGGCGATGGTCCGCGCGGTTTCCTGGTCGATCTGCTCTTCGAGGTCGTCGATCACGCGGTCGCCGGCACGGACCTTTTCGGCCAGTTCCTCGTCGCGGGTGTCGAGCGAGATGGCGGCGTTCATGATCGCCTCTTCGACCAGGCCGCCCATCTTCATGATTAGCGCCTGGACGGTTTCGAGGTCGCGGTCGAAGGCCGATGAGATGTGTTCGTCGTTCATAGCGTGCGCTCCTTAGCCGATCCGGCCGGTGATGTAGCTTTCGGTGCGGGGATCTTCGGGGTTGGTGAAGATCTTGCCGGTTTCGCCGAATTCCACCAGGTTGCCCAGGTGGAAGAAGGCGGTCTTCTGGCTGACGCGCGCGGCCTGCTGCATCGAGTGGGTCACGATGACCACGGAATATTGCGTGCGCAGCTCGTCGATCAGTTCCTCGACCTGGGCCGTGGCGATGGGGTCGAGCGCTGAACAGGGCTCGTCCATCAGGAGCACTTCGGGCTCCGTCGCGACGGCGCGGGCGATGCAGAGACGCTGCTGCTGGCCGCCCGAAAGCCCGGTGCCGGGCGCTTGCAGGCGGTCCTTGACCTCGTCCCAGATGGCGCCGCGGCGCAGGGCACGTTCGACGATCTCGTCCAGGTCTGCCTTGTTCTTGGCCATGCCGTGGATGCGGGGGCCGTAGGCGATGTTGTCGTAGATCGACTTGGGGAACGGGTTGGGTTTCTGGAACACCATGCCGACCTTGGCGCGCAGTTGCACCGGGTCCACTTTCTTGTCGTAAATATCCTCGCCATCGAGCAGGATATCGCCCTCGACCCGGCAGATGTCGATCGTGTCGTTCATCCGGTTGAGACAGCGCAGGAAGGTGGACTTGCCACAGCCGGACGGCCCGATGAAGGCGGTGACGGTCTTGTCTTCCAGCGCCACGTCCACGTCCTTGATGGCGTGGGTGTCGCCGTAATAGACCTGAACGCCCTTGGCCGAGAATTTGATGTCTTTCTGATCCACGGCTCTCTCCGTATTTGGCGTATCGTACATGGGGAGGTCCCTTTCTACCAGCGGCGCTCGAAGCGGCGGCGCAGGATGATGGCGATGATGTTCATGGTAAGCAGGAAGGCCAGCAGGATGATGATCCCGCCCCAGGCTTTCTCATAGAAGCTGGCGTCGGCGCGGGCGGCCCAGGTGTAGATCTGGGCGGGCATGGCCGAGTTCGGTTCGGTGAAGCCGGCGACGAAGCCGTCGGGGTAGCCGCGGGCGACGAAGCCGACCATGCCGATGAGCAGCAGCGGCGCGGTTTCGCCCAGGGCCTGCGCGAGGCCGATGATGGTGCCGGTCAGGATGCCGGGCATGGCCAGCGGCAGGACGTGGTGAAAGACCGCCTGCATCTTGGACGCCCCGACCCCGAGCGCCGCGTCACGGATCGACGGCGGCACGGATTTGAGCGAGGCGCGGGTCGAGATGATGATCGTCGGCAGGGTCATCAGTGTCAGCACCAGCCCGCCCACCAGCGGGGCCGATTGCGGCAGGTGCATGAACTGGATGAAGACGGCAAGGCCAAGGATGCCGAAGACGATGGAGGGCACGGCGGCGAGATTCGAGATGTTGACCTCGATGAGGTCGGTGAAGCGGTTCTGCGGTGCGAATTCCTCGAGATAGATCGAGGCGGCGACGCCGATGGGCAGCGACAGGACCAGCACCACCAGCATCATGAAGAACGAGCCCACGACCGACGCACCGATGCCCGCGCCGCCAGGGTTGTCCACGCCGGAATCCGCGCCGGTGATGAAGTTCCAGTTGAACTCGGACTTGATGATGCCTGCCTCGGCCATGGCATCCACCAGATCAAGGTCGGAAGCCATGAGGAACCGGCTGTCCTGCATGCTTTCGCGGGTGACGCGACCGTTGAAATAGCCGTCGACGCGCGACGAGGCCGAGAGCGAGAACTCCACCGGCTCGCCAATGCGGTTCTGGTTGCCGGCATAGTATTCGCGCAGGTTGCCGCCGACCTTGCCCAGCAGGCGTTCGATGGCGGCTTCGTCGAAGTCCAGCTCCAGCCCGCGTTCTTCGAGTTGCTGCTGAAGCTGGGTGATGAACAGGTTGGAATAGGCCTTGGTCTTGAAAAGCTGGCCCTCGGCCTCCTCGTACTGTTCCTGCGTGATGGTGAACTCCATCTCCACCACGGTCTGGGTGAAGGCCGGAAGGCCCGAGCGGATGATCGAGAAGAACAGCACCACGAGGAAAAAGAGCCCGATGCCGATGGCCGCCATGCCGTAGGCGCGGAAGCGTTTCTCGGCCGCGTTTCGCCGTTTGGTGTTCGCGTCGATGGTCTTGAGCGAGGAGCGGCCGTGGCCGCCGCCGCTGGCGCCGTTGAGCGTTGCGTCGGTCATTCGTACTGCTCCCGGTATTTGCGCACGATGTAGAGGGCGAAGACGTTGAGCCCCAGCGTGATGACGAAGAGGGTCATGCCCAAGGCGAAGGCGACCAGCGCTTCGGGCGAGGCGAAGTCGGCGTCGCCCGTCAGCTGGCTGACGATCTTGGCGGTGACGGTGGTCATGGCCTCGAACGGGTTGAGGCTGAGCCTTGCGGCGGCCCCTGCCCCCAGAACCACGATCATCGTCTCGCCGATGGCGCGGGACGCGGCCAGCAGGATGGCGCCCACGATGCCCGGCAGCGCGGCGGGCAGCACCACCTGGCGGATGGTTTCCGATTGCGTGGCGCCAAGGCCGTAGGAGCCGTCGCGCATGGACTGGGGCACGGCGTTGATGATGTCGTCGGAAAGTGAGCTGACGAAGGGGATGAGCATGATGCCCATCACCAGACCGGCGGTCATGACGGCGGTGCCGGCCTGCATGATGCCAAGCCCGTCATCGCCGAAGACCTTCAGCAACAGCGGGCCGACCGTCAGCAGGGCGAAAAGACCGTAGACGATGGTGGGGATACCCGCCAGCACCTCGAGCAGCGGCTTGGCGACAGAGCGAACCTTGGGCGAGGCGTACTCCGACAGGTAGATGGCGGCGAAAAGCCCGATGGGCACGGCCACGGCCAGCGCCACGATGGAGATGTAGAACGTGCCCCACAGAAGCGGCAGCACGCCGAGGTCGGAACTGCCGCCCCGGCCCGAGAAGCTGGGCGCCCAGTTGGTGCCGAAGAAGAAATCGGACGCGGGATAAAGCCGGAAGAACTCGATCGTGTTGAACACGAGCGACAGGATGATGCCGATCGTGGTCAGGATGGCGATGGAGGCCGCGCCGATCAGCAGCGCGCGGATGCTTTTCTCGACCGTGTTGCGGGCACGGAAATCGCCGTGGGATTCGCGCAGGCCCCAGAGCGCGCCGAGCACGGCCAGCACGAGCACCGCGATGGTCATCATGAGGTTGCCGGTGGCGTTCATGACCCGGTAGCGCTGTGCAGCGTTCAGGATGGGCTGGGTCACCTCGGAGGTGACGATCTGGCCCGCATCCTTGAGCCGCTGCGTGACATCGGCGAGGTCGGCGCGGGCGTTGTTGACGAAGTCTTCGTCCATCAGCCCCTGGGCCACGGCATTGTCGAGGCCTTCGGCGGTGCGGCGAACCTCGGCCATCACCAGCCCCAGCGAGCCCTTGTTGTCGACCGAACGGTCAGGGATCATGCCCGAGATCGTGTTGCCGACCACGATGGGCTGGATCAGCAGCCAGGCGATCATCAGCAGAAAGGCTGGCACGACCACTTTGATCAGGACGTTCGATCCGTAATAGGACGGCAGGGAGTGGAGCTTGCGGTTGTCGCCCTCCACGCTTTGAAGCGCCCGCCCGCGCCCGAGCACATAGCCCGCGGCCGCGATGCCAAGCACGATCAGGAATAGCCAGAGTGTCGGCATGAGCCCCCCATCCGTCTGTCTGGAAAAATTACCTAAAAGGGGTTGGGGGCGGCGGAATATGCCGCCCCCGGAAGGTCAGAGGCTCAGGAGCCGCTGCCCATGGTTTCTTCGGCCTCGACAGCCGACTGCGTGGCCGCCAGTTCCGGGTCCGCGACCAGGCCGTAGTTCGACAGCGGGCCACCGGGGCCTGCGATCTCGTCGGCGACGAAGAACTGGGCGTACTCTTTCAGGCCGGGGATCACGCCGATATGCGCTTTCTTGACGTAGAAGAACAGCGGGCGCGACACCGGGTATTCACCCGAGGCGATGGTGTCGGTCGAGGGCTCGATGCCGCTCATGGTGGCGACCTTCAGCTTGTCGGTGTTGTTCTCGTAGAACGCCAGGCCGAACACGCCGATGCCGTTGGTGTTGGCGTCGATGCGCGCCAGGGTTTCGGTGTAGTCGCCGTCGATATCGACCGACTTGCCGTCCTGACGGACGTCGAGGCACGAGTCCTCGGCTTCGTCTTCGCTCATGCCGCTGTCCAGCATGGCCTGCATCGCGCCGGTTTCCTCGCAGCCGATCAGCAGAACCTTCTCTTCGAAGACTTCGCGGGTGCCGTGCTTGGTGCCGGGGATGAACATCGCGATTTCGGCATCGGGCAGGTCGGAGTTGAACTCGGCCCAGCTTTCGTGGGTGTTCTCGACCAGCTCGCCGTCTTTCAGGACGGTGGCGCCGATGGCGTTGAAGATGTCGGTGGGCTCGAACGCGGTGAACGCGGGACCGGACTGCTGGCTGGCGAAGACGATGCCGTCATAGCCGATGCGCACTTCGATGATGTCGGTCACGCCGTTGTCGGCGCAGGCCTGGATCTCTTTTTCGCGGATGGCGCGCGAGGCGTTCGCCACGTCGATGGTGTTTTCGCCAACGCCTTCGCAGAAGCGTTTCAGGCCAGCCGACGAGCCGCCCGATTCCACGACCGGGGTCGGGAAGTCGGTGTTTTCGCCGAAGAGCTCGGCCACGATCGACGCGTAGGGCAGAACGGTGGAAGAACCGGCAACCTGGACGTTGTCACGTGCAGCGGCAGCGGTGGCCGAAACGGCCGCGATCGCCAGGGTGGAGGCGGTCATTTTCATGAAGGACATATATAGCTCCTGATATCCATGTATCCCGGTCACCTTGCAGCGGGCGACCTTGGCGCTCTGCTACGCCTCGGGCACGACGCTTCTGTTACAGTTTTGTAACGGTTTCATGACAGGCCGCATTTTCCGGGCGTTAAGGTCGAATTAATTGAGGTTGACGTCGGGGCGCGAAAATGAGCGGTGCATCAGGTCTGCTGCGCGGTCGGGCGCGAGGGCAGAATCACGTCGAATCGGGTGCCCTGCCCCAGTTCCGAATGCACCTTCAGTCGCCCGCGGTGGCGGTTGACGATGTGCTTGACGATGGCCAGCCCCAGCCCGGTGCCGCCCATCTCGCGCGAGCGGTGGCTGTCGATCCGGTAGAATCGTTCGGTCAGGCGGGGGATGTGCACCTCCTCGATGCCGGGGCCCTGGTCGATGACGGAAATCACCGCCGAGGGGCCGCGCAGCGCGGGGTGATCGGCATGGGCCTCGAGCATCAGGGTGACGGTCTTGCCGGGGCCGCCATACTTGATGGCGTTCTCGATCAGGTTGGTGAGGATCTGATGCAGCTGGTCGGCGTCGCCGGGCACGGTGACGTCGGACAGAGTCGTCTCGAACGCGATCTCGACGCCGGCCTCGTCCGCGATGGGGCGCGTGGCGTGGATTACGGCGCGCATCAACCGGACCAGATCGACCCGGTCGGTGGGACGCACGCGTTCCTGCGCCTCGACCCGGCTGAGCGAAAGCAAGTCCTTCACCAGACGCTCCATCCGGCTGGCCTCGACTTGCATGGTGCCCAGGAAACGCTCGGTCGCGGCGGGATCATTGCGCGCCGGGCCGCGCAGGGTTTCGATGAAACCGAGAAGTGCGGTCAAGGGCGTGCGCAATTCGTGGCTGACATTGGCGACGAAATCGCGGCGCATCTGGCCCACCTGTTCAAGATGGGTGACATCCTCGAAACACAAGAGCACGCCGGAGCCCGCCTCGGTCTCGACCGGGCTGCAGGTGACGGCAAAGGCGGTGTCCTGCGTGCCCGCGCTGGAAAGGTAACGTGTCTGGCGCGTCTCGCGGTCGCGCAGGGACGCCTCGACCGCGTCCAGCACGGTGGGCTGACGAATGGCGGTGATGAAATGGCGGCCGATCAGCCCCGGCCCCAACAAGGCCGCGGCGCGGTCGTTGGCACCGAGAATGCGCTCGCCCCGGCCGATCAGCAACGAGGCCAGGGGAATCGCCTGCAAGAGCGTGGCGATATTGCCCTGGTTCATTCGATCTCGACGCGGCGCATCCCCGCCCGGTAGCGCGCGGCGTTCTTCTGATAATGCAGCGCGGTGGCCTTGAACGCCGCGATGGCCTTGTCGTCCAGGTCGCGCACGATCTTCCCGGGCGCGCCCATCACAAGGCTGCCATCGGGGATCTCCTTGCCCTCGGTGATCAGCGCACAGGCCCCGATCAGGCAGTTCTTGCCGATCTTCGCGCCGTTCAGCACCGTGGCCCCCATGCCGATCAGGGAGTTCTCGCCGATGGTGCAGCCATGCAGCATCGCCTTGTGCCCGATGGTACAACCGCGCCCGATGGTCAGCGGAAAACCCGGGTCGGTGTGCATGACGGTGTTTTCCTGCACGTTGCTGCCCTGCCCCACGACGATGGGCTCGTTGTCGCCGCGCAGCGTGCAGCCGAACCAGACCGAGGCGTTTTCCTCCAGCACCACCTTGCCGATGATGTTGGCGTCAGGCGCGACCCAGGCGCCCTCCTCCAGTTGCGGTATCACGTCGTCAAGCGCGTAAATGGGCATTCATCTCTCCTCGAATTCGGCCTGAAGGCGTTGCACGTGGGCATTCAGGTCGGGCTGTTGCAGGCGGCGCAGGCGGGCGGCCGAGACGATGGTCTTGAGGGCTTTGTCCGTTGTCTCGAGGTCGTCATTGACCAGCACGTAGTCATATTCGCCCCAGTGGCTGATCTCGTCCCAGCTTTTCTGCATCCGCTTGGCGATGGTCTCGGGGCTGTCCTGGCCGCGGGTTTCCAACCGGCGGTGCAGCTCGGTGATGCTGGGCGGCAGGATGAAGATCGACAGGGTATGCGGGCCGAGGACCGAATTCTGGATCTGCTGCGCACCCTGCCAGTCGATATCGAACAAAACGTCGCGGCCTTCGTCGATGGCGGCCTGCACGGGGCCGCGGGGCGAGCCGTAGAAATTGCCGAAGACATGGGCGTGTTCCAGCATCTCGCCGGCCGCCACCTGTTTGCGAAAGGTGCTGTCGTCAAGGAAGTGATAATCCTGCCCGTCCACTTCGCCCGCACGCGGGGGGCGCGTGGTGGCCGAGACGGAAAACGAGATCGTCTCGTCCCAGTCGCGCAGGCGGCGCGACAGCGTGGATTTGCCCGCGCCCGAGGGCGAGGACAGGATGATCAGAAGGCCGCGGCGGTGTTTCATGGGGCCTCCGGTGTGGGCGCATGGCCCGGCTTTTTCTTGCCCAAAATACTCATGCAAGCGCCGAAGGCGCGCTGCGGCGACGCCGAAGGCGGCGCAAACCCTTTGGCCTGGAGGTCCCGGGTCATGCCCGGGACAGGCAGGGTCAAGCCCGGGACGTGGTAGCGCAAAGAGGCCAGGAGATCCCGGATCAAGTCCGGGATGACCTGCAAAATTTTGTTTTGCAGGTCACTCCACATTCTGCACCTGTTCGCGCATCTGCTCGATCACGCTTTTCAGCTCCAGCCCGACGCTGGTCAGGTCGCTGCTTTGGGCCTTGGAGCACAGCGTGTTGGCCTCGCGGTTGAATTCCTGCGCGAGGAAATCGAGCTTGCGGCCCGCGGGGCTGCCCCCGGCGATAAGGTCGCGGGCGGCAGCGACGTGGCTGCGCAGGCGGTCGATCTCCTCGGTGACGTCGGACTTGACCGCCAGCACCGCCAGTTCCTGGGCGATGCGGGCTTCCTCGATGCCGTCGGTGTTGTCCAACACGCGCTGAAGCGCGGCACGGAAATTGGCCTCGGTCTCGGGGCGGCGGGCCTCGGCGGCGGTGGCGGCGGCGTCCGTCAGCGCGGCGATCCGGTCCAGCTGGCCGGTCAGAACCTCGGCCAGCGCCACGCCTTCGCGGCGGCGCATCGACTGGAAACTGCTGAGCACGGTTTCGAAATCGGCCACCAGCGCCTTGCCCAGGGCGGCGGTATCCTCGTCCTGCGCGCCCGGCTCGAACACGCCGCGCAAGCCCAGCACATCGGCGGCGTTGGCGGGCGCGAGCGACAGGCCAAGCGCCATGGCGCGGGATTCGATCTCGGTCATTGCCGCCAGGACGCGGTCCAACTGCGCCGTGTCCAGTTGCGCGGCCGCGCCGCCATCCTGGGCCTGCAGCTTCAGTGATAAGGTGACATTGCCACGCCCGAGCGCCTTGGTCAGGCGTGCGCGCAAGGCGGGCTCAAGCCCGTCGATCCAGTCCGGCACCCGCAGCCGCAGATCCAGTCCGCGCCCGTTGACCGCGCGCAAGTCCCATGTCCAGCCGAAGCGGCCATGCATTCCCTGCCCCGAGGCATAGCCGGTCATTGAGTTCAGCTGCGCGGGGGCTTGGGTCACGGTCATTTGATCCTTTGCGGGGCGGGCCGCGAAAGGCCCGTTGTTGCAATGGTTTCCTAGTGCGTCGGCGGCCTGTTCGCAAGCGTCACGCGACGCCGGGCGTTAACCACTCGGCAAGAAAGTTGAACAAAATCGGGCGGAAATGTGGCAAGCTTGTTTCAAGTCGAACTGCATCCGATTCAAGTTGAGCCTTTCAGGTGGATCGGGCCGCAGGGACGCGCCGGGGCGGCTTGCCTCGGTCGCGGAACCGCAGGACCGGGGCGGGTGTCCCTGGTGACGGGATTGAAAATTGAGTGGCGAGACCGGCCCCTGCGCCGGATGGGGAAAGACCGATGAAGGATGATTCTGGAAGCTCGTTTCTGGACAAGTTTGCCGATCTGCGGCCCTCGGGCAGCGGCGGTCACAGCGCCCGCGTCGAGGCCGATCTGCAAAAGTTCGTCGGCTACTGGTCGGGGATGCGCCGAGGCGGCGACGTGCCGCTGCGCACCGAGATCGACCCGCGCGGCATCGAAAGCCTGCTGAGCAACGCCTTCATCGCCGAGAAGGTCGCCCCCGGCATCGCCCGGCTGCGGATCGCCGGCACGCACCTGTCGGACGTGATGGGCATGGAAGTGCGCGGCATGCCCCTGTCGGCACTGATCGCGCCCGAGGATCGCGGACAGCTGGCCGACGCGATGGTCGACCTGTTCGAGCGGCCTGCGACGCTGCGGATGGACCTGACAGCGCCCGGCGGCCTGCGCCGCGCGGCGATGGCCGCGACGCTGATCGTGCTGCCGCTGCGCAGCGACTTGGGCGATATCTCGCGTGCGCTAGGGTGTTTCGTGTCCTCGGGGCCGATCGGCACCACGCCGCGCCGGTTCAAGATCGTGGAGAGCAAGGTGACGCCGCTGGACCTGTCCGACACCAAGGTCACCGGATTCAGTGAAGAGCAGGCGGCACTGGCCGCCCCTGCCCCGAAGGCCCGCGACGAGCAGCCCGCGGACCTGTCACATCCCAGCGAGCGGCCCTACCTGCGGTTGGTTCACAGCGACTGAGCCGCGTCCAGCCGGGCCTTGAGAGCGGCGTTTTCGGACCGCAGATCGGCCAGTTCCTGCTGGAACGGCGCGAGGATGGGGTCGAGTTCCTCCATGGTCAGGCGGACGGGAATGTGCTGCGGGCAGTTCCAGTCGAAGCCTTCGACGGTGATGACAACGGCCCGTTCTGGGCGCGCCTTGTAGCCCTCGTCCATCAGTCGGGATATCAGATCGGGGTCGTCGCTGATCCGCACGCGGCCCAGGATCTTGAGCCGGGCGCTGTTGGGGTAGTCCATCAGGATAAGCGAGATACGGTCGTTGTCCGCCAGGTTGCCGGTGGAGATATACTGGCGGTTGCCGCGATAATCCGCATAGCCCAGTGTCTGGTCATCCAGCATCTTCAGAAAGCCGCGCGGGCCGCCGCGAAACTGCACATAGGGCCAGCCCGTGGCGCTGACCGTGGCTTGGTAGAAGCCGTCGCGCAGGGCGATGAACTTTGCCTCGTTGGGGCCAAGACGGTCGTCGGCGGGGGCCTCGGGGGCAAGGCTGCGGGCGTACATCGCCGCCGAGCCCTGTTTTTCCTGCATGGCGCGGACCGCGTCGGTGAAGGCGAGTTCGTGGAAGGTCTTGGCCATGTCTTGCGTCCTTTCGGGTACTTCTGCCCGCTAGATCGGCATGCGCGTCGGTTTTCGCAAATCACGAGGCCGCGAGGCATGGTGTGCTCAAAGCCCGTCGAACTGCGATTTCTGCGTCTCGTTCCAGCGCACGGTCAGGGTGTAGCCGTCCTCGTCCTGCACCTCGTCCTCGACAAGCCCCTTTTCGAAGAGCCATGCGCGTTTGCGACCGGCGTCAAAGCCCAAGGTGAACGTCTCGACATGGGTGGTGCCCGCCAGCCGAGTGATGATGGTGTCGCTGAGTGCGTCCATGCCCTCGCCGGTGATGGCCGACAGAAGCTGCACGTTCTCCATCCGGCTGGCGCGGTTTTCGACCAGGGTGCGGTCCTGGGGCGTCAGACGGTCGATCTTGTTCCAGACCTCGATCTGGGGCGTGGTGTCCAGCACGCCAAGGCTGGTGAGGATGTCGTGCACGTCGCCGGCCTGGTCCTCGGTCTCGGGGTGCGAGATGTCGCGGACATGGACGATCAGGTCGGCGGCCAGCACTTCCTCGAGCGTGGCGCGGAAGGCGGCCACCAGTTCGGTGGGCAGATCGGAGATGAACCCGACGGTGTCCGACAGGATCACCTCGGGGCCACCACCGGGAAGCGCGATCTTGCGCATGGTGGGGTCGAGCGTGGCGAAAAGCATGTCCTTGGCCATGACCTCGGCCCCGGTGAGGTGGTTGAAGAGCGTCGACTTGCCGGCGTTGGTGTAGCCCACGAGCGCCACGATGGGGAACGGCACCTTGGCGCGCGCCGCGCGGTGCAGGGTGCGGGTCTTCACGACCTTTTCCAGCTGGCGGCGCAGGCGGACGAGCTGTTCGTCGATGGCGCGGCGGTCCGCCTCGATCTGGGTCTCGCCGGGGCCACCGACAAAGCCCAATCCGCCACGCTGACGTTCGAGGTGGGTCCAGGCCCGCACCAGCCGGGTACGCTGGTAGGACAGCGCGGCCATCTCGACCTGAAGCACGCCCTCGCGGGTGGCGGCGCGGTCCGAGAAAATTTCGAGGATCAGCCCGGTCCGGTCGAGCAGCTTGACGCCCAGCTTCTTTTCGAGATTGCGCTGCTGCACGGGCGAGACCGGCCCGTCGATCAGGACCAGCTCGACCTCGTTGTCTTCGACAAGCTGCTGCAGCTCGGCCATCTTGCCCTTGCCGAAGAGCATGCCGGGATGCGGGTCGCGCAGGCGCACGACCGAGCCGCCCAGCACCTCCAGCCCCGGCAGGGCGTGGGCCAGCGACACGGCCTCTTCGAGCGCGAGCGCGGGGTCACGCTCGCGGTCTGAACTGGGGATATCCGGGTGCAGGACCCAGGCGCGGGTGTCCGAAACGTCGGTCTGGGTCAAGACCCGTCATCGCCCTCGTACAGGCTGACCGGCTGGGACGGCATGATCGTGGACACGGCATGCTTGTAGACAAGCTGTGACTGCCCGTCGCGGCGCA
The DNA here is from genome assembly GCF_028807495.1 of Roseovarius sp. SK2. NCBI lineage: Bacteria > Pseudomonadati > Pseudomonadota > Alphaproteobacteria > Rhodobacterales > Roseobacteraceae > Roseovarius > Roseovarius sp. SK2. The sequence goes on along the minus strand of NZ_JARAMK010000001.1, from coordinate 64,684 downwards.
GCAGGATGCAGAAATTGTCGAACCAGGTGATGACACCTTGCAGTTTGACGCCATTGATAAGGAAAACAGTGACCGGGATCTTGGTCTTGCGTACCTGATTCAGAAATGCGTCTTGCAGATTTTGTCGGTCTGTCGCCATTGTTTTTATAGCCTTTGTTCTTGCATGAGGCCACTTGCGGCCCCGGTCTCCCTCGGGAGGGAGTATGGAGTGCGCGTTTCGGAGTTTCCAGCCCAAAAATCAAATCGTTGCGGTGTCTTGCCGGGGTGGTGTTTCAGGAGTGTGACAACATTGCCGCGCGGGGCGGATATTCCCGACGGTCAGCGGCGCCACAGGCTGGGGTTGAAAAGCGCGATCAGGGCCAGCGTCTCCATCCGGCCCAGCACCATCGCGGCGGAAAAGACCAGCTTGGCCGCCGGGTGCATTTCAAGCAGGGCGATGGGCGCGTCGGCGCCGACTTGCGTGAGCGGCCCGGCGGTGGCCAGCGCGGCGGTCGAGAGTACGATGGCGTTCTGCAGGTCCTCGCCGAAGGCCGCCATCAGGACGGTCACCAATGCCAGCGACAGCGCGAAAAGCATGAAGAAGATCCACGCCACGAAGGCGCCCTCGCGCCGCATGCGGCGGGTGTGGACCCCCGCGCGGCCCACCGAGGAGGGATGGATCAGCCGCTCCATCTCGCGCTGGCCGTTGAGGTAGAGCGCGTAGATCCGCAGGAGTTTCACACCGCCCGCCGTGGTGGCCACGCCGCCGCCGAACATCGCCAGCCCCATCAGCAACAGCCCCGGCGTGCCGAGACCCGACCAGGATTGCGCGGCCTCCCACGCCGCACTTTGAAAGCCGGTGGTGGACAGGAAGGACATGACGGTAAACGTGCCGCCCCAGAGCGCCTGCAGTGCCTGGCCCAAATCCTCGACCTGGTCGACGTCGAAGGCGCCCAGCCAGTGGCGCGAGAACAGGACCAGCGGCACGCCCAGCACCAATGCACAGCCGATGCGGAACTCGGGGTCGCCCAGCACGCTGGTGGACTTGCTGGTCAGCGTGTCCGACGAAAAGGTCAGCCGCGACAGGGCGAAGAACATGAACAGGAAGATCACGATCTCGCCGCCAAAGCCGCTGCCGGCATTCTCGACCCCGCCGACGGCGGAGATGCCGCTGGTGGCCATCGTGGACATGGCATGCACCGCCGCCACCAGCGGACGGTCACCGCCGATCACAAGCAGGAACCACACGACCCCGGTGAGGCCCACATAGACGGGCGCCAGCGCCTGCGTGCTTTGCGCGATGCGACGGGCAGAGCTGGCGCGGCGGAACCGGCTGAGCGCATCCTCCCCCTGCCCCGGTTCAGCCGAGACGGTGATCTCGAACCCGCCAAGGTTCATGGGCGCCAGCACGGCCGAGGCGGCAATCCAGATCAGAAGCCCGCCGAACCAGCCGACCACACCGCGCCACAGATGCAAGCTGTCGACCAGCCGCGCGGGATTGTCGAAGAGAGTGGCGCCGGTCGTCGTCAGGCACGACACCATCTCGACATAGGCGTTCAGAAAGCGCGTCGTCTCCAGCCCCTCGTAGAAGGGCAGCGCCAGGAACACCGGCAGCGCGGTATAGGCCAGCGCCAGCGAAGCGAGGTTCTGGATGTCCGAATTGTCCTGTTGCCGGCGGCCCGCGATGGCCAGGCCGACGAGCAGGATGAAGGTGACCCCCAGCACGCTGGAATAGAGAAACGCGCGGGCGACGGAATGATCGTCCTGCACGAAGGCGTGCAGCGCGGGGCCGAGCATGGCGATGCTGGCGATCCCGGTCAGTACGAGGATGAGTGGGAACCGCAGCAGACGGGCCGTGAGGCCCGGCGAGGATGTCTCAGAAGAAATCAATCGAGACCTGCAGGAGCTGTTCCACCCGGCCCACATCCGAAGCCAGCGCGAAGATCACCACCACGTCGCCCGCCTCGATCCGCATGGACCCGGAGGGTTTTAGCACCTTGCCGTCCCGCAGCACGCCTCCCACAAGCACCCCTTCGGGAAAGTCGATCGCGCGGATCGCGGCGCCGGCGATGTTGGACGTGGACATGACCTCGGCCTCGATCACCTCGGCCTCGGCATCGCCGATGGAATAGACCGAGCGCACGCGGCCATGGCGGACATGGCGCAGGATCGAGCTGACGGTGGTGGAGCGCGGGTTGATATAGGCGTCGATGCCCAACGGCTCCATCATCGGCAAGAGCGTGGGGTCGTTGATCAGCGCGATGGAGAAAGGGCAGCCTTCGGACTTGGCGCGCACGGCGGCCAGCATGTTGGTCTTGTCGTCGTCTGTCACCGCCAGCACCGCATCGGTGCGCGAGATATTCGCCTCGGCCAGCAATTGCGCGTCCAGCCCGTCGCCGTTGAGCACGATGGTGCGTTCCAGCGCGTCGGCGGCGCGTTCGGCCACCTTGCGGTCGCGCTCGATCACCTTGACCCGGGTGCGCTTGCCGCGCTTCTCAATCCGCTTGGCGACGCTGAGGCCGATATTTCCGCCGCCGATGATGACCAGCCGTTCCTGTGACTGCGAGGTCTTGCCGAAAACCTCCATCGTGCGCGGCACGTCCTCGGAGGGCGCGAAAACATAGGCGTCGTCGCCGACGAAAAGCTGGTCCTCGGCCTCGGGCGCGAACAGCTTGCCGTCGCGGCGGATGGCCACGACCACCACTTCGAGGGTCGAAAAGAGATCCGTCAACTGTCGCAGGGGCGTGTTGACGATCGGGCAGTCATCCTCGATCCGCAGGCCCAGAAGCTGCGCCTTTCCTTCCATGAAGGTTTCGGTGTCGAAGGCGGCGGGGGCGGCAAGGCGTTGCAGCGCGGCCTCGGCCACCTCGCGCTCGGGCGAGATCACCACGTCGATGGGCATGTGGTCGCGGCGGTAGAGGTCGGAGTAGATCGCGTCCAGGTAGGATTGGCTGCGCAGGCGGGCGATCTTTCGGTTGATGGAAAAGACCGAATGCGCCACCTGGCAGGTGACCATGTTGACCTCGTCCGAGTAGGTGGCGGCGATGATCATGTCGGCATCGCGCGCCCCGGCCTGGTCCAGCACGTTGGGATAGCTGGCAAAGCCGTTGATGCCCTGCACGTCCAGCGTCTCGGTCGCGCGGCGAACCAGGTCGGGGTTGTTGTCGACGACGGTGACGTCGTTGCGTTCGCCCGACAGGTGGCGCGCGATCTGCCAGCCGACCTGCCCTGCCCCGCAGATGATGACCTTCATGGGCTGTGCCCTTATTGACCCAATCGAGGGCTTTGCATGACAGATGGGGCAGTCACGGTCAATTGCTTTGTCCTGCGCGGATTTGCGGATAAGCTGGCGGTTATGAGATGGTACCTTGTCCCGATTTTCGCCTGTGTCGCGCCGCTGTTGGCGGGCTGCCTGCCGACCACTGTCTATTACAAGGAAGGCGCCCCGGTGAGCGGGGTCGCGCGGGACCGCACGCAATGTGACGTGGCGGCGCTGCGCGAAGTGCCGGTGCGCACGCTGACGCGCTATATCCCGCCGACCTACAGCTATCGCCCGGTCTGCAACGCGGCGGGCGCGTGCAAGACGGTCCGGGTGCTGCTGTCGCCCGGGCGGTGGGAAAGCTATGACGCCAACGAGGGGCTGCGCGCACGGGTGGCCAAGCAATGCATGGCCGACCAGGGGTACCAGAAGGTCAGCCTGAAGCCCTGCCCGCCCGAGGTGGTGGAGGCCACGGTGATCACCGCGACGCGGGTGCAGCCGCCACTGACGGAAAACTCCTGCGCGATCCGCATCAAGGGCGGGAAATACCAGATCGTGAACCCCGAGTAGGTCTGCGTCGCCTAAAGGAGCGCCTGCGGCGCGCTTGATATCTCGGCGGCCGGGTCGTCTCGGGTTTGCCTCAGGCGGGGATGTTTTTGACCAGGGGAAGCGAGGCGTGTACGCGATACCCTGCCCTGTCAGCCCGTCGCGGCCTGCTGGCTGTCCTCTTCGTCGTCGGACACGCGTGCGCCCTTGGTCCCGGTGACGACCCCCAGCGATTTCAGCTTGCGGTGCAGGGCGCTGCGTTCCATGCCGACGAATTCCGCCGTGCGGCTGATATTGCCGCCAAAGCGGTTGATCTGGGTCATCAGGTATTCACGCTCGAACGCCTCGCGGGCCTCGCGCAGGGGCATGGTGGCCACCGTGCCCGACAGGACAACGCGATCCCCGTCGCTGGGCGTGGCGCTGTCGCCGGGGATTTCGCGCGCGGTGATGTCACCGTTGGACTCGCCCAGGATCAGCACGCGCTCGATCACGTTGCGCAGCTGACGGACGTTGCCGGGCCAGCGCATGGTCTGCAGGAGCGCCGCCGCCTCGTCGGCCAGGGCGCGGATGGGCAGGCCCTGTTCGCTGTTGAGCTTTTCGATGAAATAGGCCGCCAGCACCGGTATGTCCTCGCGCCGGTCCTCGAGGCTGGGTACGGCGATCGGCACCACGTTCAGGCGGTGGTAAAGCTCGCGGCGGAACCTGTCGGCCTGGATCTCGGCCTCGAGATCGCGGCTGGTCGAGGAGATGACGCGCAGGTCGACCTGCACCTTGTCGCTGCCGCCCACCCGCAGGAAGGTCTGATCGACCAGCACGCGCAGGATCTTGCCCTGCGTGACCAGGGGCATGTCGGCGACCTCGTCGAAATAGATGACGCCGGTATTGGCCTCTTCCAGCAGGCCGGCGGTGACGGTGCCGTCCTCGGCCTCGCGCCCGAAGAGGACCTCTTCCATCCGGTCGGGCTCGATCGAGGCGCAGCCGGCGCAGACGAAGGGGCCATTGGCACGGTCGGAATTGGCGTGGATGTAGCGCGCCGCCAGCTCCTTGCCCGAGCCGGCAGGGCCAGACAGCATCACCCGGCCATTCGACCGCGTGACCTTGTCCAGCTGGCCCACCAGCGTGCGGAAGACGGGGCTTTCGCCCAGCATGTCGGCGGGGCCGCTGCCCTGCCGCTTGAGCGCGAGGTTCTCGCGGCGCAGGCGGCTGGTTTCCATGCCGCGGCGGATCACCACCATCAGCTGGTCGATGTTGAAGGGTTTCTCGATGAAGTCGTAGGCGCCCTGCTTGATGGCCGCCACCGCGATCTCGATATTGCCGTGGCCCGAGATGATCACCACCGGCACCTCGGGGAAGTCGCGCTTGACCGCCTTGAGGATGTCGATCCCGTCCATGTTGCTGTCTTTCAGCCAGATGTCGAGGATCAGCAGGCCCGGCGGCTGGTTCCGGATCTCGGCCATGGCCTCGTCGGAATTGCCCGCGAGGCGGGTCGTGAAGCCTTCGTCCTGCAGGATGTCTGAAATCAGTTCGCGGATATCGCGTTCGTCGTCGACAATCAGGATGTCACTCATGGGTCTACCTCATACGGCCTGTCGTTGGTCATATTCGTTCAAATCGGGGTCGGTATCGGGGTCGGTATCCGGCGCGGCCTCGGCCCGGGTCAGGGGAAGGCGGATCACGGCCATGGCGCCGGGGCGCGCGCCCTCGGCGAAGGGCTCGGCGTCTTCCAGGCCAAGGCTGCCGCCATGTTCCTCGATGATTTTCTTCACGATGGGCAGGCCAAGGCCGGTGCCCTTTTCGCGGGTGGTCACGTAAGGCTCGAACAGGCGCGAGCGATCCTCGGGCAGGCCGATGCCGTTGTCGGAGATGCAGATCACGGCCGCGTCGTCCTCGCGCGTGCTGGTGACGCGGATCTGCGGCTGGTGCCCGTCGGAGCCTTCTTTTTCATAAAGGCTTTCAATGGCTTCGCCGGCGTTCTTGATCAGGTTGGTCAGCGCCTGGTGCAACATGGTGCCGTCAACTTCGGCCATCAGCGCGTCATCGGTCAGCGTGGCCTCAAACGTGACATCGGGCTGCCCGGCTTCCTGCAGCAGGACCGCCTCGCGCAGCAGGTGCGTCAGGCTTTCGACCTTGGTCTGCGGTTCGGGCATGCGGGCGAACTTGGAAAACTCGTCGACGATGCGGCGCAAATCGTTGGTTTGGCGCACGACCACGTCTGTCAGCTGTTCCAGGCTGGCGGCCTGTTCGTCATCCAGCACGCGGGTAAACTTGCGCTTGATGCGTTCCGCCGACAGCTGGATCGGGGTCAGAGGGTTCTTGATCTCGTGCGCGATGCGGCGGGCGACGTCGCCCCAGGCGGCCATGCGCTGGGCGGTCACGAGGTCGGTCACGTCGTCGAAGGCCACCACGTAGCCTTCGCGTCGGCCGCCGTCATTGCTACGGGTCGACATGCGCACCAGCAGGTTTTCCATCCGGCCCGTGCGGCTGACCTTGATCTCCTCCTGCGCGAAGCCGGTGTTGGACTCCTTCAGCCGGTCAAAGAGCGCGCCGAATTCCGGGATCGCCACGGAAAGCGCCAGCGATTGCTGGTCCTCCTGCCAGTCGAGCAGGCGTTCGGCGGCACGGTTGACGAAAGTGACCCGGCCCTTGGCATCCAGCCCCACCACGCCGGACGACACCGAGCCCAGCACGGAATCGAACAGCCGCCGGCGGCGTTCGATCTGCTCGGTGTTGGTCAGCAGCGTGTCGCGCTGTTGCTTCAATTGCCGTGTCATCTGGTTGAAGTAGGTCGAGAGCATGCCGATCTCGTCATCGGCATCCTCTTCGCGCACCTGGGTGTCCAGATCGCCCTCGCCCACGCGCTGCGCCGCGCTGGTCAGGCGGCCCACGGGACGGCTGAGACGTTCGGCAAACCACATGCCCAGCCAGACGGCGGCAAGGATCAGGATCAGCGCGAAACCGAGATAGAGCACGCCGAACTCGAAGAGCACGCGGTCGCGCTCGTCCTCGCGCTGCTGGTAGAAGCGCGCGGTTTCCTGCGTGTCATCCAGCAGGCTGAGGATGTCGCCGTCGACATTGCGGCTGACGTAAAGATAGCGGTCGGGGATCTCCTCCAGCGGAAGAAGCGCGCGGAATTCGTTGTTGTCCCAGTCGCGGATGATGACGACGCCCTCTTCGTTGGCCTCGTCGAACATCTCGCGCGAGGGTTCCTCGTAGTCGAAAAGGTAGGAGCGTTCCCCGCGCGAGCGGATGTCGCCGGTGCCGTCGATGACGAACGCCTCGCGCAGGCCGCGCTGGATTTCGCGCTGGCCGCGCGACAGTATCTGGCGGATGTCGCCATCATCCAGGAAAACGGCGGCGCGCTTGGTGGCGTTGATCAGCGACGCCAGGGCGCGGGCATCGACCAGCAGATCGCGGCGGTGTTCATCCTCGTAGGCCTGCGCCGCGGCAACGGAGTTGTCGACGACGCGCCCCACCCTGTCGGAGAACCATGCCTCGAGCCCCATGTTCACCGACAGCGTGGCGAAGACGGCGACGGTGATCGTGGGCAAAAGCGCCATCAGGGCGAAGACCCCCGTCAGGCGCAGGTGCAGGCGCGAGCCCGCTGATTTGCGGCGGCGGGCGGCGACCATCTGGGCGACGCGCTGTAGCACCAGCGCGGCGACCATGATAATGTAGACCATGTCGGCCAGCAGGATGATGCGCAGAACGTTGGACGAACTGCCCTGATCGAGCGGGCCCATCACCAGATAGGTCAGAAGCGCCAGAACGGGGCCAAGCACGACAAGGCTGAAGGCGGCGGCATTGCGCACGCGTTTCATGCGCCGAAGGCGCCCGAGCTTTTCCCACGTCAGTCTGCGTGCTTTTACAGCCACGCAATCCCCCCATCAGGTTGTGGCGCGGGATGCGCCAGACCTCCAGATGTGGCTTGGAACCTGGCAGAGCTTCCGAAGGGCCACAGTGATGTTGCAGTTTTACATCAACTTGCGGCGCCGTGTCACGCGAATATCAAGGTCGGTGATTTTCTTGCGCAATGTATTGCGGTTAATGCCCAGAAGGTCGGCACATTTGGCCTGGTTCCCGCCCGTCGCATCGAGCGCGATCTCGATCAGGGGCATCTCCATTTCCTTGAGGATTCGCCCGTAGAGGCCCGGTGGCGGCAGGGTGTTGCCGTGCAGGTCGAAGTAGCGGCGCAGGTGGCGCGAGATCGAGGTCGAGAGGGTCTCACCGCCGCCGCCACCGACCACGGGCGCGGCCTCGGGCTGGTTGCCCAGCACCGCCTCGACCTCGGAGCGGGTGATCTCGGCCGACCGCGCGGTCAGGCCAAGACGTTGCACCGCGTTTTCAAGCTGCCTCACGTTGCCCGGCCAGCTATAGGCGCGCATCAGCTCCATCGCATCCTCGGACAAGGTGCGGGGCGGCTGACCCTCGCGCTCGGCCTTCAGCAGGAAGTGCTGGGCCAGAAGCGGGATGTCGTCGACGCGGGCGCGCAGGGACGGCACCTCGACCACGGCACCCGACAGGCGGTAATAGAGATCCTCGCGCAGCTTTCCCTCTTCCAGTCGGTCGGCCAGACGCCCAAGGGACGTGGCCATGAAGCGCGGCACGTGATCGCCGGGCGCGTCCATCATCCGCACGACGCGGGCCTGCGCATCGGTGCTGAGGTCCCCCACCCCGTCCAGCACGATGGTGCCGCCCTTGGCGCGGGCCATGACCCGCGCGGGCCCTTCCAGATCGGCCAGGTCGCTGGGCGTGACGGTGACGAAGGGCAGCGTGCGCCGGTCGGAAAAATCGTGGATGGCGCGGGCGATGAGCGTCTTGCCGGTCCCGGATTCGCCGGTGATCAGCACCGGCAGGTCGGTATTCATCAGCCGCGCGACGACGCGGTAAAGCCCCTGCATCGCCGCGGTGCGCCCGACCAGCGGCAACTCGTCCGGGCGGTCCTCGGATTTCGCCTCGGCCGGGGTGCGTGTGGTCCGGGCGTCGAGCGCGCGGGCGGTGCGCTTCATCAGGTCGGGCAGGTCGAACGGCTTGGGCAGATAGTCGAAGGCCGCGGCCTCTTCGGCCTGGATGGCGGTCATGATGGTGTTCTGGGCCGAGATCACGATCACAGGCATGCCGGGGCGGTCCTGGTTGATCTTGGGCAGCATTTCCAGCCCGTTGCCGTCGGGCATCATGACGTCGGTGATCACCGCGTCGCCCTTGCCCTCGCCCACCCAACGCATCAGCGTGGTCAGCGACGAGGTGGCGTGCACCCGGCACCCCGCCCGCGTCAGGGCCTGCGTCAGAACCGTGCGGATCGTGCGGTCGTCATCGGCGACCAGTACCGTGCCATCCATCTAGCTTTCCTCCATGTCCTTGCCGGCGCGCGGCAGCGATATCCTGAATACTGTGCGTCCCGGCACCGAGTTGACCGAAAGCCAGCCATCGAGGTCCGAGACAATTTTGGCTGCGAGCGCGAGGCCGAGGCCGGTGCCGTTCTCGCGGCCCGAGACAAAGGGTTCGAACACGTTGCCGGCGATTTCGGGCGGCAGGCCGGGGCCGTCGTCGATCACCTCGATCTGCAGAGGCAGCGACTTGCCCGGCCCCCCGCCGTCGCGGCGGACGCGCAGGGATTGCTCGTAATAGCTGTGCAGGGTGATCGTGCCGCCCTTGTCGCCCGCGGCCTGGGCCGCGTTCTTCAGCAGGTTCTGGATCACTTGCAAGAGCTGGTCGGAATCGGCCAGCGCCAGCGGCAGCGACGGGTCGTAATCCTCGACAATGGTCATGTGCGCGGCAAAACCCACCAGCGCCGAGCGGCGGGCGCGATCGAGCACGTCATGCAGGTTGACCGCACGCAGCTTGGGCAGGCTCACGTTGCCGAACTGCTCGACCTGTTCCAGCAGGCCGACGATGCGGCGGCTTTCCGACACGATGAGGTCGGTGAGTTCAAGGTCGTCCTGGTCGAGGTTCATCGACAGAAGCTGCGCCGCGCCGGTGATGCCGGCGAGCGGGTTCTTGATTTCATGCGCCAGCATTTCCGCCATGCCGATGGCGGACTTGGCGGCGGATTTGACCGATTGGCTTTGCGTCACGCGGCCCGCCAGTTCGCGGGGCGAGATCAGCAGGATCATGTGATCGTCCCAGCCCGAGACCGGCGCGATTTGCAGGTTGCACTGCATCGGTGCGCGGTCGCCGGTGCCCACGTCCACGTCATTGACGAAAAGCGGCGCGGATTTCTCTCGGGCGCGTTCCAGCGCCTCTTCGATGGGCGCGTCGACGGCCAGCTTGTCCCATACGGGCTGGCCGACGATCGAGCGGGCCGAGGTCATCAGGAAGCCCTCGGCGGCGGGGTTGATCTGCGCGATGCGGTCCTGCCCGTCGAGGATCAGCCCGGGCACCGGCAGCGAGGTCCAGACCATTTCGTCCAATCCGGTCATGCGGCGGTCCTTTCGGGGGCGCTCATGGCGTCTTCGAGCAGGCGGTTGACATTGGCGGGGTCGCGTTCGGTCAGGATGCGCTTGCGCAAGGCCTGGGGCGTGTCGCGCCCGTCCATGTACCAGCCCAGGTGCTTGCGGGCGACGCGGATGCCCAGATCGCTGCCATAGAAGGAAAGCATGGCGTCGTAATGATCCTGCACCAGTCGCGTCAGGTCCCCGCCCTCGGGGATCTGCGGCGCGGGCGTGCCGTGCAGCTCGTGCGCCACCTGTGCCAGCAGCCACGGGCGGCCCTGTGCGCCGCGGCCTATCATCACGCCGTCCGCGCCGGACTTCATCAGCGCGTCGCGGGCTGTGGGTGTGCCGGTGATGTCGCCATTGGCGATGACGGGGATGCTGACCGCATCTTTTACGGCGCGGATCGCGGCCCAGTCGGCATAGCCCTTGTAGAACTGGCACCGGGTGCGCCCGTGGATGGTGATCATGCGCACCCCTGCCCCTTCGGCGCGTCGCGCCAGCTCGGGCGCGTTCAGGTTGGTATCGTCCCAGCCCAGCCGGGTTTTCAGCGTCACGGGGACCGAGACCGCGCCGACCACCGCTTCGATCAGCGACAGCGCGTGGTCGAGATCCTTCATCAGCGCCGACCCGCTGGCGCCAGAGCCGCTGGCGCTGGTCACTTTCTTGGCGGGGCAGCCCATGTTGATGTCGATCACCTTGGCGCCATTGCCCTCGACCTGGCGGGCGGCCTCGGCCATCCAATGCGCCTCGCGACCCGCCAGTTGCACGGAGGTGTCCGCCGCTTCGAAACCCAATTCCGCCTTCTCGCGCACGCCGGGCTTGGACTGCACCATTTCCTGGCTGGCGACCATCTCGCTGACCACGAGCCCCGCACCGAACCGGCTGACGAGGGTGCGGAATGGCAGGTCCGTAATGCCCGCGAGCGGGGCAAGAAGGACCGGGGGATGTAGGTTTCGGGGGCCGATGTTGAGCATGGGTGCCTAACGAATGAGCATGTGGAGCTTTTATTTCCGTGCGGCGCCAAGTACAATTTATGCATGCCCAATTTGAAATCAAAAAAGTGCGAGTGATTAAAAATTAGGCAGATGCCCGCAATGACGCCCCCATTGCATGCCCCAGCCTGCTTGCGTAAGCAAAGCGTATGAGCACCGCAGCCATCATCGTCGCCGCAGGGCGTGGCACCCGCGCCGGGGGCGAACGGCCCAAGCAATGGCAGCGCGTGGCCGGCAAACGGGTGATCGACTGGACGCTGGCGGCGTTCCGCGCGGTGCCGGCGATCGAGCGGATCGTGGTGGTGGTGCATCCCGACGACATGGCCGAACTGACGGGCGAGACAGGGGTCACGTTGACCGAAGGCGCGGCCACGCGGGCGGGCTCGGTCTGCAATGGTCTGGCGGCGCTGGAGGGGACGGATGTGGCCCATGTGCTGATCCACGACGCGGCGCGGTGCTGCGTGTCCCCGGACCAGATCGCCGATGTCATCGCCGCGCTTGGCCCCGATTGCCCGGCGGCGGCCCCGGCCCTTCCGGTCAGCGATGCGCTATGGCTTGGCCTGGACGGGCTGGTGAGCGGCACGCAGGACCGCGCCGGGCTCTACCGGGCGCAGACACCGCAGGGCTTTGACCGCGACGTGATCGCCGCCGCCCACGCCACCGCGCCCGAGGACGCCGCCGACGATGTCGCGGTGGCCCGCGCCGCGGGCATCCCCGTTCGCATCCTGCCCGGGCGCGAAAGCAACCTGAAGATCACCACGCCCGAGGATTTCGCCCGGGCCGAGACCATCCTGAGAGGCCCCATGGACATACGCACCGGAACCGGCTTTGACGTGCACCGTTTCGGCCCCGGCGACCACGTGATGCTGTGCGGCGTGGCGGTCCCGCATGACAGGGGGCTGCAGGGGCATTCTGACGCCGATGTGGGGCTGCACACGCTGGCCGACGCGATCTATGGCGCGATGGCCGAGGGCGACATAGGCCGGCACTTCCCGCCCAGCGATCCGCAGTGGAAAGGGGCGGAAAGCCATGTCTTTCTGTCCCACGCGGCGGGTCTGGCCGCCGAAAAGGGGTTTCGCATCACCAATGTGGATTTGACCCTCATCTGCGAGACGCCCAAGATCGGGCCGCATGCCGCGGCGATGCAGGCGCGGGTGTCCGAGATCATGGGACTGGAGGTGGAGCGCGTGTCGGTCAAGGCCACAACATCCGAGCGGCTGGGCTTTACCGGTCGCGGCGAAGGCATCGCGGCGCAGGCCGTGGCGACGCTGGTGCGGCCATGAGGGCGGCGCAGCTGATCGCGACTTTCGGCGGCGTGGGCTACCTGCGCCCGGCACCGGGGACCTGGGGCTCGCTGGCAGCCCTGCCTGTGGCGGCTCTGTTGCATGTGCTTGGCGGGCCGGTGCTGTTGGGCTTGGGCGTGGTCGCCTCATTTGCCTTAGGGTGGTGGGCGACTGCACTGGAAACAAAGGGAAAAGACGATCACGACCCGAGCGAGATCGTTATTGATGAGGTCGCCGGGCAATGGCTGGCCTTCCTGCCCGTGTCGATCGGGGCCACCCATGCAGGCGCGGCGCTGACCGCATTGTGGCCGGGTTTCGTGACGGCCTTCCTGCTGTTCCGCCTCTTCGACATATGGAAACCCGGCCCGGTGGGCTGGGCTGACCGGCAGGGCGGGCCATTGGGCGTGATGCTGGATGACGTGATCGCGGGGCTTTTCGCCGCGCTGGGGGTCATGCTCTTCGCGTGGCTATCGCACGGGGTGCTGGGGCTGTGAGCGCCGAGGCCGTGCTGAACGCCGCCAAGGCGGCGGGGCTGATGGTCGCCACGGCAGAATCCTGCACCGGCGGCATGGTGGCCGCCGCGCTGACCGATATCGCGGGCTCCTCGGCGGTGGTCGAGCGGGGGTTCGTGACCTATTCCAACACCGCCAAGGAGCAGATGCTGGGCGTTCGGGCCGACACGCTGGAGGCGCATGGCGCGGTCTCGGAGGAGATCGCGCGGGAGATGGCCGAAGGCGCGCTGGACCATTCCGAGGCGGATGTGGCGGTGTCGATCACCGGCATCGCCGGCCCCGGCGGGTCCGAGCACAAGCCCGAGGGACGGGTCTGTTTCGGGCTGGCGCGCGTGGGCCGGGTGACACAGGTGGAAACGGTGGAGTTCGGTGCCCTGGGCCGCGCCGAGGTGCGGGCACAGGCGCGCGATCATGCGCTGGACCTGCTCTTGCAGGGGATCGGCTAGACGCCCTGCCCTGCGGACATGGATGGTACGGCGCCGTCAGCGAAGGACGACACGACATGACGACACGCGGCCATTGCCATTGCGGTGCAACGCGCTGGGCATTCGAGGGCGCGCCCAACTGGGCCTGCTATTGCCATTGCGACGACTGCCGGCGCAATTGCGGGGCTCCGGTGGTGGCGTGGCTGGGCGTGCCCGTGGCGGCGTTCCGCTGGACCGGCACGGCGCCCGCGACCCGCGAGAGCTCGTTCGGCGCTTACCGGCATTTCTGCGCCGCCTGCGGCACGCCCATGGCGTTCGAGGCGGATCACTACCCGGGCCACATGCATGTCTATGCCGCGTCGCTGGAGGATCCGGGCGCTGTGCAGCCCGCCTTTCACGTGCATTACAGTAGCCGCCTGCCGTGGCTGACGATCGACGACGACCTGCCCAAGTATGACGGCAGCGTGGTCGACCAGCCGAAGGACGCGGTCATTTTCCCCAAGGACTGACCGGCGAGGTCTAACGGACCAGCAGCGCCGCGAATTCCTCCGGCGGGGCGTCGGCCTCGATCGCCTGCCAGATTGCGTCGGCCCGGCCTTCGCCCAGCAGCGTGGCCGCCTTGGTACGCACGCGGTTCTGGCGCGCGGCCAGTCCCGGATCGGCGTCGAGGTCGTGAAAGAGCTCCTGCACGCTGCCGTCCTTCAGCATCACGCGCAGACGGGCCTGCATCTCGGTCAGGCTGTCGTCGCTCTGCACGCTGACCCGTTCGCGCAGCGCGGCAAGGCCGGCGTCGGCGCACAGCGCGTCGTCGAAGGTGTCCAGCCGCGCGGTGTCGTACCCGGTCAGCGCCATGGCGGTGACCATCCGGTAGCTGAATTTCGACTGAAGCCCGCTTTCGGGCGTGGCGATGTTGCAGACGCTCAGCCAGCGGGGATGGGTGGTGATTTCCACGCTCTCGACCGCGTCGGCGCCTGCGTCGAGGTCGCGCAACGCCTCGAGCGTGGCGTGCAGGCCATGGCAGCAGGCGTGGAACTTGTGCTGCACGCTCTCGAACAGCCACTCTTGGCCCAGCGTATCGAACGCCGCGCCCTGCCCTTCGCCATGATGCGTCGGTCCGAAACCGTTCTGCCCGTCCATCGCGCCCGGCGCGCTGACAAATCCGCGCGCGGCCAGCTGCGCGGCCTCGACACCGTTGGAGGCGGCAAGGCCCGCGTTCATCGGTTTGCCCATGGTGCCGAACTGCGCCTTGATGCCCGAGGCGCGGGTGGTGACGAGGCCGATGGCGTGCTGCATCTGTCCCGCGGTCAGCCCCATGAGCCGCCCTGCTGCCAGCGTGGCCCCGAAGGCCCCGGCGGTGGCGGTCTGGTGATAGCCCACCTGGTAATGCGCCCGGCCCAGCCAGACACCCACGCGGATCGAGGCCTCGACGCCGATCAGCGCGGCCTCCTGCATCGCGGGGCCGGAGGCGCCCACCGCCTCGCCCACGGCCAGGGCGGCGGGGATCACGGCGACGGACGGGTGACCGATATGGGCAAAATGCGTGTCGTCATAGTCGAGCGCGTGCGAGATCGTCCCGTTGACCAGCGCCGCCATGCGGGCCGGTATGCGCAACTCGCTGCCGATGAGGGTGGCCTGGGGGGTGCCGCCTTCGTCCGCAGCCTGTTCGCGCAGGACCGTAGCCACGGGTTCGTCCCGCCCGGCCACGCTCACGGCGGCCCAGTCGAGCAGCGACAGGCGCAGGATCTCCATCGCGTTCTGCGCCGTGACTGCGCCGAGCGCGAAGCCGGCCAGCCGTTCGCCGATCTCAACCCCGTCCATAAAGCTTTTCCGCCCGTGCCTCGAAGGCGCGCACGATGCGTTTCATCGCCTCGTAGAAAAACAGCTCCGCCGCGCCCTGCAACAACCTGTTCTTGAACTTGAAATCCACGTCGAACCCGACTTCGCACTGGCCCTCGCCAATATCACGGAACTCCCAGTTGGAGCGCATGTGGTGGAACGGGCCATCGAGGTATTCCGTCTCGATCCGCTTCTGTTCCGGCCACAGGACGACCCGGCTGCTGAACCGTTCGCGGAAGACGCGAAAGCTGATGACCAGGTCGGCCTCCATCACCTTGCTGCCGTCGTCCTGCGGCGTGATGCTGTTCACGCGCGCGGCGGCGGTCCAGGGCAGGAATTCCGGGTAAGAGCCGACATCGGCGACAAGATCGTACATCTGCTGCGCGGTATACGGCAGCGTCCGGGTTTCGGCGTGGGAAGGCATGCGGGCAGATCGGTCCGTAGGGTTGTGGCGGTATGGGACTGTGTCGTAAACTGGCCCGCGAAATGCAAGGGGGGCCGGGTATGCCGCGCGAAAAAGTCATGGGTTTCGGAACGGGACCGGCCCGTCAATGAATCCCAGATGGCTGTTTCGCATGTCCCGCTGGGCGCAGAACCCGCCAAGCGCGGGGCGGGTCAAGTTCGTCTTCGCGATCATCGGGATCTGTTTGCTGATCTTCGGGATCGAGTATTTCGTCGGGCTGCCCGACTGGATGGCGGTCGATCCCAAAAGCGGCCGCTATCGCCCGTGATCCCGCGCGGGACCGCCCAAGATTCTTCGTACGAAGAATCTTGGGCCCAGAAAATTCGTACGACTTTTCATGGCGTCGCGCGGAGCGTATTGACCGTTTCGAGCCAGGCTCAGATTGTCAGGTTGAGAGCAGCATCCCATACTGTCGACTGCGAGCGGTCATCCGTCCGAACGCGAGAGCTTTCTGGCCATCACCCGACCTGAAACGTATCTCAGGCGTGCCAGTTCGGGCCGCGGGTCCTTCACACTCCACATTGGATAGATCTTCCGGCCGGACCTGACGCTCGCAAGCCACTCCCGCACGCTGAGTTCACCACGCCGGTAGAGCTCGATCGAGGCAAACATATCGCGCAACGGGTTCCACAGCCTGATGTCTTCACTGGACTGGGACATCTCAAACTTTTCCTGGCCGGTCAGGTGCGCATAGATGAATTCATCAATCTTCATGCCCGATGCCGTCACCAGGGCATGGCCGCCAGTGAAACGTGGATTGCATTCGATGACCTTGAGCTGACCGTCCCGCTCGTCCCTTTTGAATTCTATGTTGGCGGTGCCCCGCCATGGCATGTATCCGAAAAATTTCCGCCCCATCTCTGCGGTTTCCGGCAGTATCACGGACTTATGGTGGCAGGTGCCTCCGCGGTTGATCGGATAGCGCCGGATGACGCATTTCGTGTAATCGAACAACCTTTCGCCGTGCTGGTCGATATAGGTGTAGTAACTGCTCAGCAACGAGTCGGGACCCGGTATCATCTCGACCAGCATGACGTTCAGTCCGTGCGACTGAGCCAGCGCAATCTTGTGCCGCGCTTCTTCGAAATCGCTCTTGATGATGAACAATTTGCACCCGAACACTTTGGTGAACAGATGCGAATGGATCGGCTTCACCATAACCGGGAAAGTGATCTCGTCCCGAATTGCATCAAGGTCTTCGACACCGTTGACGGTCCAGAAATTCGGTGTCGGCACCCCAGCAGCCCTGGCTATTTCCAGCGTTTCCTTCTTGTCCAGCATGGCCAAGCGAAGCTCTGGATCGAAATCCTCCAAGATGTATCGCTCCTCCAACCAGTCCTTGTTCTGGCAGACAAACGTGATTGAATCGTCGCAAAGCGGAAAGATGACAGAGCCTTCCAATTCGCTATCGGATCGTAGGAGGTCATTCCAGAAGCTCGACGCGTCAATACCCTTGGGCACCGGATAGCGCTTGTCGCAATAACGCGAATTCAACACCCATGCACCGTGCTCGCCGGACGCGGAAACGTGAATACCGAGGGCCGATAGGTTCCGCGCGACAGAAACGCCGTTCTCGCCACCACCAAGTAAAAGCACACCAGCTTTGGGTAAGGTCAATCAAGGTCTCCTCGCTAAATCGTAAACAATTTATTTTTGTCATTTTGATTGCTTTATTCGCAATAGTATTGAACCGTAGTGACTGTGTCACAGATCGGCACGATAGTAGACTACATACAATATGTTATTGAGAGTTTGGTGAAAATTGAAAAAAGATTGTTTCGAAACCAGCGACGGTGCCGTTGCAAAGCCGAAGTCGTCCGAGATGAATCCGGGTCCCGGTTTCATGGTCAGGAAATCATTCGCGCGTGTTGACGAGGACGTCATAGATGGCTTCCGTGAATTCGAGACGACGGATGTCTCCGACGCCTTGAACCGGATGTACACGACGGGCAGTGACATTCAGAACCTGGCCAATCACAAGAGCCTTGTCGGCACGGTCGTCACCGTGAAGGTCTTTCCCGGCGACAACCTGATGGTCCACAAGGCACTCGATCTTGCCAAGCCCGGAGATGTCATCGCCGTCGATGCCAGCCAAAGCAAAACAGCCGCGGTTGTGGGCGACCTGATCGCCAACAAGGCAAAATCCCGCGGGATTGCGGGTTTTGTCATAGATGGTTTCGTTCGCGACCTGCCCGGGATCGTGGAATGCGGCTTGCCGATCTATGCTATCGGGGTCACGCCTTTCGGCCCGCTTCACCGCGGCCCGGGCGAGATAAACTACCCCATCAGCCTGGGAGGCGTTGTCGTCCAAGCCGGCGACATCGTGAGTGCTGACCGCAGTGGCGTTGTCGTCGTGCCCAGTTGGGCCGCCAAGGACACGCTCGAACGGCTGAGGGAAAACCGTGACCGGATGAGTCAATACGTTGCGGACGTCAAGCGCGGCAGGTTCTCGAATGCCTGGGTTGATGATCAATTGAACGCCGAGGGTTGCCAATTCAACGAATGACGCCACCGTAGCAATCGAACAAGGCTACAAAGATCGTGCAGTACCATTTCGAGAGGCTTAGGCGCCGCCTACTAAAGTTGCGGGATCTGGACGCGGTCCTCAAGCGGCGACGGTTTCGAGGGCTGCGCGACGAATTTTATGATCGTCTTTGGGCCGAGGCCGCCCGGGATGTGAGTGCCAAGGTCGAAAAGACCGATGGGCTGACGCAAATCAAGGCCGGTTCGCTATGTACCTTCGTGCATCATTCGGACCTTATGCTGGACGATACGATTACGACACGGGTCATGGCGGACAAGGCCGTGACCTATGGACTGCTTTCAAAGCTCGGGCATCCGGTACCGGATCACTGTGTCTTCTCCATTGACGATTTGGCGAAGGCGCGTTCTTTCCTCGCGCGTCATCCCGGCGGGATCGTCGTCAAACCGGCGCGTGGAACCGGCGGCGGCAACGGCGTCAGCGTGGGCATCCGTTCCAACGAGATGTTAAGCCAGGCGGCCAGACACGCGGCCAGTTTCAATGCGAAACTTCTGGCCGAACCTATCCTCGAAGGGTCAAGTCTCCGCTTGCTTTACCTGGATGGCGTGTATCTGGATGCAGTGCTACGCGACCGCCCCACCGTCATCGGAGACGGACGCGCCACCTTGCGGCAACTTATCAGGAACGAGACGCGAAATCGGCTGATACGAAAACCAATCGTCGCGCTGAACCCTCTGAACATTGATGTGGACTGCCGCAGCTTCCTGACGCGACAGAAACTCGCGCTAAGCAGCCGTCCGAGTGCAGGGCAGCGTATAGCAGTCAAGAATGTCGTGAACGAAAACGCCGCGCGCGACAACCGCTCGGTTCGTGACGCTGTCAATTCGGAAATCATCGAAGCGGGCGGGCAGCTCGTCGCAAATCTGAACGTCCGCCTTGCCGGGCTGGACGTCATCGTGCGCGATCACACGGCCCCGATGCAGGAAAGCGGCGCCTATTTCCACGAGGTGAACATCGGACCGGGATTGCATCATCATTACCTTATCGCCAACCGTGACGAAGGCGTGCCCGTTGCGAGCCGGATCCTCGAAATCATGTTCAGCCAGAAGAAAGGCGTGATCCGGACATGACGGTCACCCCCTGCAGAATCCTCCCCGAGATGCTGTCGGAGTTCATGCGAGACGCACTGGTGCGATCCGGCGCAGACGCTAAGGAGGCCGGTTGTGTCGCGGAAAACCTGATCTGGAACGATCTCGTCGACCGTCGAAACCATGGCTGCGAGAGGCTGTCGATCCTTTGCACCAAAGTGCGGTCGGGCGCGATCCGGTCACCGTCCCGCATGCGGTTCACGAAATTGGGGTCAGGCGCCGGATCGCTGGATGCTGACGACGGGTTCGGGCAGATAGCCGGGCAGCGCGCGATGGCGCATGCAATCGATCTTGCCGGAACCGCCGGCATGGGCGGCGTCAGCGTGTCCGGAAGCAACTTTTTCGGCACCGGGGCGGCCTTTCTTGTCGAAGCGACCAAGGCCGACATGATCGCACTGATCATGAGCAACTCTTTCGCCAAGGTGGCCGCGCATGGCGGGGTGGCGCCTGTCTTGGGCACAAACCCGATCGCCTTCGGAGCGCCCCGACGCGATGGCCGCGCCCTTCTCGTGGACATGTCGACGGCCGGGCTTGCCGGGTCGACCCTGCGCGCGCACCGCAGGCAAGGCCTGGACCTGCCCACAGGGCTCGTGATCGACAAGGCAGGCAATCAGTTGACCGACCCGGAGCTCGCATTGAACGGCACGTTGCTGCCGGCTGCCGGTGCAAAAGGTTTCGGCTTGTCGCTTTGCGTAGAGATTCTTGCCGGCGTCCTGAGCGGCTCTGCGATGTCCAAACAAATCGGCTCGCTATATGCAAACTCCTCGCAACCGGGAAACAACGGGCATTTCGTCCTGGCTTTCGACATCAAGCACTGGATGCCGTTGGAAGCGTATTACGATCGATTCGACGCGATGGCTTCGATGATTGCGTCCTCCAGCCCGGACGGTTCAGTTCGCCTGCCTGGCGAAGCCCGCTGGGACGCGTTGGATCGGAATTCCCGCGAGGGGATAGAGATCGAGCCTGAGACGGCCCGACACCTGGAAGAACTGGCCGCAAATCTGGGGATGCAGACACCATGGTGACGCCAGCATTAACCCGGATGGCTGCAAGGGTCGGCCGGCTTCGAGATTGCACAGGGTAATCCGATGCGTCATTTCGGAAAGCTGCTTTTGTTCCTGCTCGTCGCCTACGTCCTATTGGTAGGCGCTATGCGGGTGTATGTGGAAACGTATAGTCAAGATTTGGTGCAGGGCCCGGTCAGCGCCATCGTGGTCCTGTCATCAGGCCCGATGAGAGACGACCGGGAGGGGCGAACCGGTATGCGCACACGGTCCGGGGTGGATCTGTACTTCAGGCTGCGTAAGGCGGGCGACGACCCGAAACTCGTCCTATCCGGCGGCAAGGTTTATTCTGACCATCCCAGCATGGCCGAGGACATGAGGGACCTGGCCGTCGATCTGGGCGTGCCGCCCGACAAAATCATCGTCGAAGGCCGCTCTGGCTCCACGCTTCAGAACGCCTTGTTCTCCCTCCAGTTACTTGGGGATGAGGCAAGTGGCCAGATTGCCGTGGTCACTGACCGCTTTCATATCCCGCGCGCCTGGACCAGCTTTCGCTGGGCGGGGATGTCGGACCTCGTGATGGTCTCGGCCGACGGGGAAACCGAGCCGGTGGACTGGGACAACCTGATGGGTGAAGGCATAAAATGGCCTGCCAATGCATTACGCGGCTTGGTTTTCTCGATCCTGACCGCACTGGGTCGGGCTGAAGAAGATACTCTGTGGATCATCGAATGAGTCGAAATGCCGTGCGCAAAGCCTGAATCCGGGCGGCTTTTGCGGGCTGATGTGTCCAATTTTTCATCCGCCGACCGACACGCGTCGCTAAATCTTATTATTTAGGTAGGTTTTTTCCGGATTGCGCTTAAAAAGCCTTGAGAGGATGGCGACTCTTTGCAATCTTCGTGAACATCAATTTGCTTTATTTCTGCAAAGTCACAGATATGAATTACCGCAAGTCCTATTCCGAACTGAAAAGCTTAACCGTTTTCTCACATGCCTGGGCCGCACAAAGCCTGGTTCAACTGGTGTTTTTCCATAGTGTTTGGTTCGAGCAAGGCGTGATCCTGGGCTACATTTTCGCCGCGCTCGCGATACTTGTTTTCATGTTTCCCGGCCGGGTCTGGCTCTTCGGCGCCATGATCTTCGCGAGTATCGTCTATTTCGTTTCGCAGTGGCCGTTTGTCGTGAACCACATTTTCATCGACACGTTTATGTCGGCAAGCATGCTGGCGGCCCTGATCTGGATGGTCGTGCATTTCAAGCGTCGGCAAATTCCGTTCGATCGTGACTTGGCTGACGCCTGGTTCGACAAATTCGCCCCGGTGTGTGGCGCCGCTTTCGCATTCATGTACTTCTCCATCATCGTTTCAAAGTTGAACACCGACTTCTTCAACCTCGATATAAGCTGTCTCGCGGGAATGATCGAGGAGGCGCATGACAGGCGCCCGTTGCTGTCGCCCCTCCTTTCGATAGCGAGTGTCGAATTTTACTTCTGGTTCTTCATAGTCGCCGAAGCTCTTCTTCCGCTGATGCTGGCCATCCGCAAGACGCGGCTTCTTGCATTCTACTTCGGCGTCCCATTCCACGTCCTGCTTGGCTTGATGGGTCACTGGCCGTTTTCGTCCTTCATGATCGCCCTTTACGTTCTGGTCGCTGCGCCGGCCCTTGTGGATGTGCTCGGCAAGGTGACGGATTGGGCAGACAGGTTGCGCAATAAATTCGTGCCGGCGGTGTCGTCCACTTTGGGATTTGCGATCGTGAGCGGATTGTTCCTGGCCAGTGTCTGGGTCATCAAACCCAGTTGGGCCTGGCTTATCTGGACGCTCGGCGTCGCGACGGCCCTGCTTTGTGCGACCGTGCGTGAACATATCAAAAACGGCTTGTTCGCCGGGACCGGCGTTTCCCCTATGTGGACCTCGAAACCGGGCTTGCTGTGGGTCTTCTTCGTACTGGTCGTGTTGAATTCCTTGTCACCCTATGTTGGCCTCAAGACCCAGACCAACGTCGCCATGTACAGCAACATGCGAACCGAGGGCGGGGTGAACAATCACATGTTTATGCCAAGGTTTCCGTTGTTCGACATTCAGGACGACCTCGTGGAAATCGTTGCCTCGAACAACGCAACTATCGAAGAGCTGAAGACACATCCGGCCCGGTATGGTTTTGGCGGACAAGACTTCGACGTTTACGTGAATTACTTCGAACTTCGCCGCAGCGTCGCGGGTCTGGAAGATCGGGATCTGGAGATTACCTATATTCGTGACGGTAAGCAGAAGACGTTCAAACGCGGCGAAAGCAACGAAGCCGATTCCGACCTCGATATCGCTCCGTCCATATGGATGCAAAAAGCTCTGTATTTCCGGCCGGTGTTTAAAGGAGATTTATCCTATTGTCTGCACTAGACGCGAATTCCGGAACCAGCACACCGCCGGGCAAAGCGGATAACTGGTTGCTTTATGACGGTGAGTGTCCGTTTTGCAGCCGCTATGTAGAGCTTGTTCGCATCCGTGACGCCGTCGGACCCTTGCGCCTTATCAACGCACGGGACGGCGGACCCGAAGTCGACGAAGTCAAAGCCCGCGATCTGGACCTTGACGAAGGCATGGTGCTGAAGATGTCAGGCAAGCTGTATCACGGGCAGGACTGCATTCACGCTTTGTCTCTGCTGAGTTCGCCGGAAGGCGCATTCAATCGGTTCAACGCGTGGGTGTTTCGTTCAAAGACCCGCGCCGGGCTTTTGTATCCCCTTCTTCGTGTGGGGCGTAACACGACTCTCCGGCTGCTCGGTCGCAAGAAGATGCGGTCGAGTTAACGTGGTAAGGCGGTCAGCCCGCTTCGACGCATGAAACGTCTATCTATCCGGCGACGTCGTGCACCAATCGATCACATATCGGTCCCGCAGCATGTTGAGGTGATGCAGACCAATGCTGCCCGGCTTGTCCTCCGGCGTGAACCTGTGCACCAGCCTTTCTTCGTATGCCTTGTGATCGAGGCGCGTGATCTCCATGATGTTCAGCCCGTACCCGTACACACCGAAGCTGTTGTTCTGAGATGGCCGATAAATGCTCGCCTCCCTCCGGATCACGGACCCCGCGTTACGCGCAACATCAGAGCCGATCACCACAGGATTTTGCGGATGCGGAACGATGGTCGCGAGATCAGGGCCGTCCACCGCAAACAGGTAAAGTTCGCTGGAATGATCCTGGAAGGCATAATGGTCTGAAAGATTGGTCAAGAGCCAGCACTGTCCATCCTCCGTCCGAAACAGGCTGCTATCGGCAAGGTACTCGCCCTCGAACGCTGTCGCGTGCAGTTCCCATTCCGTGGGAAACGTCTTGGCTTTCCAGACTTCCAACCGCATTTTCTGCTGTGTTTCAGGAACCATGAAAATGTCGTTCCCTTCTCGAAACAGGTATGGATAGGAAAGGTGGTATGGACGTTTCAGCGCCACCACCGAAGGCGATAAAAATCCCTCGCCCAGCCGCGCCGCTTCGATCCAACCATTGCTGTCGTTCTGGCCCATGGCCTCGTAGAAGATCCAGGTCTCGCCATCGTGTTCGAACAGAAAGGGATCCGCCATGAAATATGCGTTTGCCGGAAGATCCCAGGCGTCACGCAGGTTGATATCCATCCGGTCGGACGTGCCGCTCATGACCCTCCAGGTAAGATTTGGGCTCGACAGCTTTCCAGGAAGGCGCCGCGCCAGCCTTTCGCAGGCCGTCGAAAGGAAACTGCCGACATAGGGCAGAAGGTCAGCATGGCCCGAGGGCGCGCGTGGTGGCAGTGGTTCCGCCAAGTCGTGGCCGAAGTCCGGGTTGGATTGCAGGTCCTTCAATGTCCGTAAAACCAAAAGGACGGTCTTCTCCGCTACGAACGCCCCGGTCAGGACGGCCCCCGGCTTTGGATTGTAAGCCGCACGCCGCAGGGTTCGCCCAATCGTTTCCCCAAGCTTTCGGAGTACGATGTCCACCTTGATGTTGGGCGCTGTGAATACGGTGCGACAGGTCCCGATCCAATCGGGTGTCGAGGACCCCTCGTAGGTGACGGAAACCTCACCGACGCGCGCCAATTGCAAGTGCTTTTGCGCAAGCGTACTTGCGCCCAACACAAGAGCGACGTCAAAGACAGGCCGTGCGGCCTCGTCACGGATCTCGGACAGCTCTGCCAGCCGAGCGGTCGCCGCCGCTGTGTCGTATTTGGCAATACGGCGGCTCATGAGATATCGCTCCGCCGCCAGCACCCAACGAACAAGGAAAGGCGGGCGTTGCATTACAGTCAGCCGTTGACCTGCAAGCTTTCCGACAAGCTGAAACTCTCCCGACGCGCTTAGTCGGTCAATCAGCATGGCTTGCGCATCGGTCAGCGTCTCCCCGGGTGTGTAAGCCAGCGCCAACCTCAGGGGCGTCGACGGTTTCGTGCAAGTATCACGCATGATCAAGCGCGCGCCCGGAGATGTTTGCATCAACGGCAAACGGGACAGAAATCACCACCGCGACGTGCTGGAGAAACATTGGAGTATCACCTGTAGAAAACTGTTGAATCAATCTGTCGTAAAAATCGCATACCATCGCCAGTCAAACCCAAGCCTGTCGAAAACAGAAGCGATTTCGGGCCAAATATGCGATTTCTCGGAAACCAGTCGTTCCCGGCTAGGTTCGCCCGCCATTTGCCCTCTCAATTGGCGTCAGGCGCGCTCTTGTCTGGCCTTCCACGGTATCTTCGAGCAGGTCCCCGTAGAGGTCGCACAGCGCATCGCACCACTCTTTCGCACTCAACGACAGCTGCCGGCCGTTGGTCTTCGCTGCCTGGGACATGTCAGCCACTGTGCGATCATCACCACTCAACTCCCGCAAGATTGCCGCCAGCGCCTCATGGTTGCCAGCCTTGAAAGTTCGTCCCATGCCAAGCCTGTCTATATCCTGTCCAAGCAGCATACTGTCCGAGATGATTACGGGAACTCCGGACAAAAGCGCCTCGACCGGTGCCAGGCCGAATGGCTCGGGGCCAAGAGTGGGAGCGATCAGCAACCGTGCGTTCTTCATTGCGTCTTGCAGCCCTGCCCGATCCTGCCAACCGCTGTAAACATGCTCGGGATATTCATCGAGAAGCCTTTCCCTATCCCTTCCTTCGCCGACGAAGGTAACAGACACACCAGCTTGCCGGCCTGCCTCCGCCAACAGGAACACGCCCTTGTAGGCATGGATGTCTCCTATGTAGAGAATGCCCCGGTTTCGTTCCGCTGCGACCGGTGTTTCCAAGAGCGGATCGACCGGATTGGGAATTGTACGAACGTGTCCTGCCGCCCCATCCGGAAACAGGCGAGTCTCCATTCCTTCGTGGATCAGGATCGTGGTGACTTCGGGCGACAGCCGCGCCCGAGCGCGGTTCTGCAGCGACTGGCGTGCGACACGCCAAAGCTTCTGCGCATAGCTGCGCTTGTCGCAATTCCTCAGCACACATCTCGAAGACATTGCCCGCCGATCACAGGTTTCTCCCGATCTGAAATCGAAGAACGCCCCGTTCGGACAGGCCAGGAAATAATCATGTGCATGCATGACCGTTCGCGATGCGACGCCTTCAAGGGCGGCAAGCACCGATGGTGAGAGCGTTTGATGATAGCCGTGGACATGGTAGATCGTACCTGGGCTGTCGTTTGCATCTACCCAGTTTCTCAGCAGCCGAAGTGTATTGGCGTTCCAGAGTCCGCCAAGAGCAGCTTTGACCTTGCCCTGCTCCAGCAACCTGTTGCCACCTGCCGAAACCGCGTGCACGCCCGTCACGGACAGGTCATTGGAATCTCCCGAAAAGAAGGTCACGGGCACCGCTCGGTCTGCCAAAGACCGGGCGTGCAGCAGCGCCAGTTTTGACGCCCCTCCCTGGACAGTGGAGAAATCGCTCAGGATGACAACGCGGTCGAGTTGCAACGAAATCACTCGAAAGAAAGGATCTGTTCAGGAGCCAGGCGCCCGCGGGCCAAGTCCCTGAAGGCGCAAAAATTACCTACGAGCCGCCCCCTGCGATCAACCTCTGGCTCCGGTTTCAAAGATTTCACGACATTGCTCACCAGGTTTCGGGACATGATGTTCAAGGCGCGAGGCTTGGACATGGTCCCTTTCTTGGCGAGATATATAGGGTTTGCGATCTGAGAATAGCCGAACCTCAGGCCGCTGCCTCGACCAGTCTTCGTGCCGAGATGAACCCCCCTCAGCAAAGGGGACGAAACGATTTTTCCATAGCGCGCCACCTGGCGGGAAAAGTCGACATCCTCGAGCCAGCAATAGGCTTTAAGCCGTTGATCGAACCGCAGCTTGTTCTGCATGACTGGATTGGCCTTGAGCGCCATGTTGCAACCGTAGCAGTTATATACACCAGCCAGCGCAAAATCTTCAGACGCAACAGGTTCCGATATAAGCCTACGGCCAAAGTCGTGGCTCAGCCCCGGCCCATGAATTCCGTCCGCCAAAACGTGACCGGTGCACATGGCCACGTCAGGATGCTTTTGGAACAGCCGTTCCAGGTTGGCGAGATAGTCAGGCGCAAGAAGGAAGTCATCATCCAGAAAAAGCATGATATCGTCTTCGCGCAAGATGCCCAGAGCCGCATTCCGCTGGATCGTGAGCCCCCTCTCCGTCTGAATTACGGAGACCGGAAACGAGACTTCCGAAACCGAGCCTGTATCGACATCGCTTTCGTCGGCGACGACAAGCAGGGTCAAATCGGGTTTACGGGTTTGACGTTCCAGATCTTTAACCGTCGACATCAGGATCGAACACCGGTTCGTCGACGGGATTGCCACTATAATACGCATATCTGAAGAAGCTTTCTCATCACACCTAATTACAAAAACATCAACGATCCGAAGCATTTATTGACTTGCTTCAAGCGACCCTTCAACATTTGATACAAAACAAAAACAAACGAGCAGTCAAAAATGAAATCCGCTGTACTTGCGAAGCCTACCCTTTGTATGGGTATTGTGAAATCAATTCCAGCCAGCACACACAGAACCGCCGTGTTACTTGGTTGTGCAACTTTCTGGATCGCAGTTATCGGGGCTGTTGCGGCATAGCTTTCCAAGCTTTGTGAACGTCTATTTCGCGCCATCCACCGTAAGCATGACCTTCACGGTCTTCAGTATGATCCGGACGTCCCCCCAGAACGTGCGGTTGCGAACGTATTCAACATCCAACGCGACCCGTTCCTCGTAGGTGGTATTGCTGCGACCACTTACTTGCCAAAGCCCAGTTATGCCCGGGCGGACCGAAAGATAGACGTTGGCATGGCGACCGTAGTGTTCCAACTCGTCCTTGACGATCGGGCGCGGACCGACGATGGCCATTTCCCCGCGCAGAACGTTCCAGAACTGAGGCAATTCATCCAAGCTGGTTATGCGGAAGAATTCTCCGATGCAGCTCACACGTGGGTCATCGTCCAGCTTCTGATTGGCAGCCCATTGGGCACGTGCGTCAGGATCGCTATCGAGCAGTTTCTTCAATTGCTCATCAGCGTCCACAACCATGGTTCTGAACTTGATGCATTTGAATGGTTCGCCGTTCTGACCCACGCGCTTGTGCGCGAAGAAGATCGGTCTGCCCTCTTTCAGAAGGATGACCAGCGAAATTGATAAGATAAACGGCGCAAAGAGTAGAAGCGCCAAAAATGCAAAGGATTTATCGAAGAGCGACCCTAAGATACGGGCACTCCTGTGCTTACGCGGGGTTGGAAACTGGGAACTGACATATCCTGGATGGAATGCCCTTAGATCTGTTTCCCCATGAAGTTGATCTCTAGAGCTCATAACTTATTCACTGAAATATTTAAGATTTGCATGACGGGTACCGCACAAATGACAAAACGAATCGGAACCAATGGTTTGTGAGTTCAAAGACAAGCATAGAACAAACTGCCCTTTTTGACTCAAATCTTTACAGAAAATTAACGAATTGAGGCAAGAAAAAGGCGTAACAGGCCGATTTCAAAAGAGTTTTTTCCAAAAAGATCGTCGAATTTGTCCAAAATGTAACCACTTTAGGGCCTTCGATTTTCCGTTGATTTAAACCAATCCTGCACATTTGCGCTGGTTGTGCAGATCCGCGCACTAAAGCGCGGCGCCCGCCTCGAGCGTCGTGTCTTCGCGACTTGCGGAATTGAACGTTTGAACCGCCTCGTCTCGAGAGACGGTCGCGAGCGCAGCCAAGGACATGAGCAACAGCGTCGGATCGGCCGAAGTTGCCGACAGGAGCATCGAGCAGAGCAACGTCAGGCTGCCGATCCGGCTCGCATAGAACGTGCGCTGGATGTCGGCATCGTGATGCCCGATCGGCCTGATAAGGGCATAATACAGAAAGCCTCCAAAGGCGATCAGCCCCGGCAGTCCAACACTTCCCATAAGAACGGACAACAGCCCGCTCCCCCTCAGCGAACCTACCCCCGCCCCCAGCCCCCACGTTTCCCAGAAGGCGGCGAAGGCGGAATAGGCCCAGGCACGGCGCTCGATACCCGACATTGAATTGCGCTTTTCAAGAATCTGGTGTTCGACCATGTCGGCAATCAGGTCCGGCGCAGGTGTCAAAAGCAGGATCATGCACACTGCAAAGACAACGGTAGCTGCCAGGATGACCAGCATATGCGCAAAGGTTCGGGACAACGTATTTGTAAGAAACCCGCGCCCATGCAGAAGGATCAGCACAAAGGCACAAACCAGCGCCACTGTACCGGTCGACGAAAAGGCGAACACCGTACATATCAGATTGCCTACAGCCAGGACGACATCACGCGTCTTTCGACCAATCAGAGCGGACATGGCGAAATAAGCCGTCAGGGCCGCTGATGTCGTAGCAAAGCTCGCGGGCTCCGAGAACCCACCTATGACACGCGCAATTCCCGCCATTTGCTGCTGATTTGCAAGAGAATAGTCAGCTGTCCTGATTATCGCCAGCAAGTTGTCCAGAGCCAGGAAATCAAGGATGCCCAGAAAGATGTTGATTGACGCCGCGATGACGAGCCCAAGTTCGATGATCTGGCGGCCAAAGCGTTTCGAAGCACTGATCGCCGCGATGAAAAAACCGCAGGACAGCAGGATGTAGAAGGCTTGGGAAATATTGGCGTTACTCGGACGCAGCAGCCACACCGATGATGGAAAGAAGATGCTGACCTGAGTTGTTCCCGCATTGAGGTTCATAGGGAATACGAGAAAATCTCCCGCGAACAGTCGGACGAGAACAAGCGCCGAAAACAGCGCGTAAGCGGCAAAAAATACTAGATATCTACCATCTATGGGTAACAACACCGATGTCCCCGAGGTCCGCGTCGTGATCCAACGCACGACCAATGCAACCATGGTCAGCATCGCGAGAAAATGTGCCAGGAGAAGAGACAAACCGGCGACGCTGATCGCCGCAAACATGCCAAAAGGCAGGACTGCGATCACAAAGGTGATCCCATTCTCCAGCTTGCGCAGAGCCACCCACAACCAAGCGATTATGAATATGGCGGCGAATGGGGCGAAAGACATGTCGGTGTTCCGGATAAGTCACTAGGTGTTGGTCGCGGACGGCGTCGCTGACGTGGGTGAAGCCTGCCGTGGGCCGAACAGAACTGCCAGATCACATTGCCCTGTCTGCAAGCACCCGATCAACAATTTCAGAAAATTCGCGCCGGAAACGGTCTGCCGCGAAAGTTTCAGCATGCGCACGGATCGCCGAAGCATCAAACAGCGCGGCTTGGTCCTCGAACCTTTGGACCACTTCGCGAATGGCATCGGGGGTTTGAGAATAAAAGAACAGGCCCGTTTGGTCCTCCACGACGCTATCCAGCGCTCCGCCGCGTCCGTAGGCCAGAACCGGCGTTCCGCAGGCCATGGCCTCCACTGGAACTATGCCGAAATCCTCTTCCGCCGGGAAAACGAGTGCACGGGACGTCTGATAGAGCTTGCGCAGTTCCGAGGCCGGCACGCTTCCGAGCAACGTCACGTTCGCGGGCAGGTTCTGTTCAAGCTGCGCGCGTTGGCTTCCGTCGCCGACAACAATCAGCTGTCGGTCCAGCCCCCGGAACGCCTCGATCACAAGCTCCGCACGCTTGTAGGGCACCAGTTGCGAAACGAACAGGTAGGTCCCACGCTCCACGCCCGCGTCGGGAAGTCCGTATTGTTCAAGGTCGACAGGCGGGTGCACCACGCTGGCGTCTCGGCGATAGTAGCGCTTGACCCGCGCACCGACGAACGTCGAATTGGCAACGAATTGATCGACCCGCGCCGCTGTCGTCACGTCCCAGATGCGCAGCCTATGGCAAAGCCGGGAATAGTACATGCGGCCCAGGCGCCCCAGCTGCCACTTGTGCAGCTGGTAATGATCCCAGATGTACCGCATCGGCGAGTGAATGTAACAGATATGCGGTGTTCCCGGGGGGACGATCACGCCCTTGGCGGGTCCACTTTCCGACGAAATGACCAAGTCGTACCCCGACAGGTCCAGTTCTTCCAGGGCCCGCGGCATGAAGCCGAGATACTTCTGGTAGTGGCGCTTGGCCCCCGGCAGTCGCGAGACGAAGGTTTCCACAATTCTCTGGTTCGCCAAGAGATCTGACAACTTCTCGCGGTCCGCCACATGCGTGAACAGGTCGGCTTGCGGATAAAGCCGGACAAGTTCCTCGAGAACCCGCTCCCCTCCGCGCATGCCAACCAGCCAGTAATGGACGATCGCAACCTTCACCCTTAGTGCGCCTTAGTACTCGTAATTGAACATGTCGAGTTCCGTAGATTTTGAATGGGAACGACGCACCATCGTCAAAACCGTTCCGACCACATTCGCATCCTTCGCCTTCTGCAGGCGATGCAGCGACTCGGTGACGACCTTGGAAGACGTGCTGTCGCACTTCACCGCCAACAGAGTGGCATCGGACATTCCGGCCAGAAGCAGCGTATCGGAAAGATGGAGTACCGGCGTCGCGTTGATGACGATCATGTCGTACTTTTGCGACACGCGCGTAATCAGTCCCAACAAGACCGGAGAGGCCAGCAGATCGGAGGCATTGTCCGCGCTTCGGCACGGGGCAATGACATCCAGTCCAAGCGACTCAGACCTCTGGATCAGGTTTTGCTGCTTGATCTTGCCTTCAAGGAAATCAACCAGACACCCGCCGTGTTTCGGCATGTCCAGAGCTTGCCGAATATCCGGACGGCGCAGGTCAGCATCGATGATGAGAACGGATTTCTTCGGCTGGATGAGAACTTTCGCCAAGGTGCAGCTCAGCGATGTCTTGCCTTCGTCCGGTACCGACGACGTGATCATGATGACCTTGGGTTGCTGTCCTTGACCGACATTGAAGAGTTCCGTGCGAATTGCCTTGACCCGCTCGAGGTACGGTGAGCCCTGCTCTGCCGCGAGCTCAGTTTTGAGCCACGCGTTTTTGTCTTTGAACGCACTGCCGACAAAGGGCAGAACCGCCAGGTTCGGCAAGTTCGTCAGTTCCCTGAGTTCCGAGGGGTTCGAAACGGGCGAGCGAACCAGGTTGCGAAGGAACACGAACCCTATCGCAGCGGCCAGCCCCATAATCATCGTGGAAAGCAGAAAGAGCGTTTTCTTCGGCCCGGACGGGACGACGGGCGTAACCGCCGTAGCAATCACGCGGGCCTCTGGTGTCTGAAAATCGGCCTGAGCCCTGGTTTCCTTGAAGCGCGTGAGGAAGTTCTCGTAAACAAGCCTCGTTGCTTCCGCGGTCCTCTCCAGTTGTCCAAGCCGGACCGAGTCCTTCGACAGCTTATCGGCCTGCTCCGACACGACCAGGATTTGATCTCTCAGTGCGATTTCCCGGTTTCCGGTAACACGCACATTGCTACGCAGTTCTTCCACCCGACGACTCAGCTCGCCATCGATGCTGTTATTGATGTCCGATATCTGCGCCGAGATCCGGACCATGTCCGGATGCCGCGGGCCAAGGGAGCTCTCCAATTGCGCCCTGTTGGCCGTGATCACGGCCAGTTCCTGCTGAAGAGTTTCAAGTAACGGTGAGGTCAGGACGTCTCCCACAGCGTCCAAGCCACCGTCCGCCAGCAAACTTTCGACCTGTTGCAGCCGAATTTCCGAGTCTGCCCGATCTGTGGTGCTCGCGACCAACCTGGTGTTCAGCTCTGCAAGCAGTTGATTGATGGTCTCTTCGCTGCCGCCGGCGTCGTCTATCATTTTGGCCTTGAAATCCACGACCGCGTCGTCGGCTTCCTCCACCTGAACGCTCAATTCGTTCAATCTTTCGGCAAGCCAGGCGTTGACGCGTTGTGTGGCCACGGCCTTGGTATCGAGCAGGCTATCGATATACTCTTCCGTGACTGCGTTCGCGATTTCGGCCGCAAGCTCCGGGTTCTCGCTGTCCACCCTGATCGCGATCACGTAGGACACGCCGACTTGCTCGACGGCGATCCGTTGGCGCAGCGCATCCACGACCCATGACCGAAGGACGCTGTCAGGAAGCCTCTTGGCAACCTCGTGACTGGGCTCGCGTCCCGTGAGGAAACGCTTGAAGAACGGCCAGAGACCCGGCCATCGCGGCACGCGGGGATCGAATTCGGGGTTGTTCGTCAGGTCCAACCTGTCAACGACCCGGCCGATCAGGACGTTCGAGCGTATCGTTATGATTTCACCCGCCAGCACCGCACTCGTCACGTTCAGGTTCGAAATGACCTCCTGCGCAGGGGTTATCTGCTCCTCTCGGGTGTCGAGGATGACCGACGCATGCGCGGAGTATTCAGGTGGTAGCGATTGCAGGTAAACGTAGCCGAGGATAATGAACGTGACGGTGATCGCCAGGATCAGCCGCAGGTTCCGCTCAAGAACCGAGTACATTCCCATCAAATCGATCGACTGAAAGGGCTGCTGAAGCCTGCTCGTCCCTGCCTCGAACGCAGAATTCCGCCAGCCGCGCGTATGGGGTGTCGCTTTCATCCCTCGGTCTCGAGCGTGTCTGGTGACTTGACGACGACCACGAGCAGGTCGCCCGGCAACAATTCGTCATAAGGCTGCAGGACCTCGTTCACGAACTGGCCATTCTCGCGGCGGCGCACCTGGTACTCCAGCAGGTATTCGGTATCCAGCCCCGATGCCGCGTTCATCCATTGGTCCAACAGACGAATCCGGTCTTCGATAGACGCCCTGCTTGCCTTCAGCTTCTTGATATCGCTCCAGAACATCTGCGACTCGTTCAACAGCTGCTTTTTCCAATCGGAGTCGAATTGCGACAGTTCGGATTGGATATCCGCAAGCTGTCCGCGGGCATCCGACTTCTGCTCCTTCAGCCTCAGCAAATCGCTTTGCGCCTGCGCAAATCCCAGTTCGCTTGTGTTGACGCTCGAAGTCTTTACCAGTCCGCGTTCGGCCATGTCCGTGACCCGGGCCAATTCCTCTTCCGTGACCTTCAGTATCTGCAGTTGAATGCCTTCGCGCTGTTCCAGCAATTCAATACGATTGCGAGCCTCCTCCGCCGCATCCGTAAGCAGTTTCCGCCTTTTCGAGACGTCCTCGGCGGACAGGGCGATGATCTGGTCTTCCTTGATCTTGTGCTCGTCGAACAATTCGCGGTTGATGTCGGCCCTGGCGTCTTCCGGCAGGTTCGACCACGTGGCGCTGTCCTGCCCCTGCAATTGCGCCTGTACACGTGCGTATTGCGCCGCCGCCAGCGCCAGGTCGAATTCGTGATTGTTCAGCGCCCCTTTGAGGTTACGGCGTTCAAGCACCCGCGCCTCCTCGTTGTTGGCGGCGATCGTCGGCCCGCCGGCCAGGCCAACCGCCTGTTCCGCGGTCATGAATGGCTGGTACTCGTAGTTGCCAGGTTCACGCACATCGCCCAGCACGGAAATCGGCCGAAACGCTGCGATGGACAACTCGATCGAGGGATCCACGAAGATCTGATGCTTGATGTACTCTTTCCTGATCTGCAACCGTGCGTCCCCGACGGTTTTCGATGAGACGACAAAACTGCCGATGAAGGGAAGTTGCACGGCCCCGTTCCGGCCTACGATGAAGCGCTCCGGCGGGGCGGCATCATCAAGAATGTCCAGCTCAAGTTCGTCGCCCACATTTATCAGGTAGTCTTCGGGTGTTGCTGCCGATACCATTGTGGTCAGAACAAGCATTACAAGTGAAAAAAGCCACGCAAGGCAATGCACACGGGATCCCCAAGATCTGGAAAAAACGGAGTGACCGGCGTCAAAGAACATTTCGAATCATTAAATCCACAGCGAAAAAAAACATGATAGCAATTAAATCTTCATATGCCAGCGGCTTGCATCTGCCAAATTTGTCTTCTGCAAGCTGCACTGTCGCTACCTGACAGCCTCTTTATACTAACAGTGTTAACGACCGCACGCTATTAAGATAAAACAATAATTCAGCTTCAGGTGATAATGAAAGACACTTTCTCATGAGCAAGTCCCACCGGACTAGCGCCAAATCAGCTTCGGCATTAAGAGGCGGATCCTGGACGCTAGTGTCGCGCGTCATCATCCAGGCAATTCAGCTCGTTGTATTTATCGTTGTCGCGCGATGGGTTGATCCGGCGGCATTCGGGGTATTTGCGCTTGTCGCGGCCTGCGTGGTGATACTTGAGCAACTGTCCATGGCGGGCTGGGCTGAATACATCATGCAGAGCGAAACCGCCGAAGAAAAAATGGGAAGCGCGGTCTCCATAGCCGTCGTCAGCGGATGCGCTGCGTCGGTATTGGGTGTAGCGATTGCGATACTGGCGGGGCCGCTCTTCGATACCCCCGACTTGGTCCTGCTTGCCGCGTTCATGTCGATCCGCGTTGTGTTTTCCGCCACGGCAGCCGCCTATGCCGGAGTGCTGAACTGGCAAGACAGGCTGGAGTCGGCCGCGGTCTGCGCCGTCCTGGGCGAGGTCACAAGCCTGGTCGTGTCGATCTGGGGACTCTTGGCAGGGTATGGCATCCTGGCCCTCGCTTTTGGACGTGTTGCCCACGGTGTCACGTGGGCGCTATCGGCAGGCATAAGTGCAGGGATACGCCCGCAGCTTCCGAAAGACGTATCCCTGATCAAGGACATGGTGGGCTTTTCCAGGCACATCATCCTGACCAAGGTCCTTTTTAATCTGCGCCTCCACGCCTCGACATTCATCATCGGCGGCTTTGTGGGGCCGACGGCCGTCGGCCTGTTCCGAGCTGCACAGCGCGTTATCAGCGGCTTTGAAGAGATATTCAGCGAGCCTGTCCGAGTCCTCTCGTGGTCGCTTTTCCGAAAGGCTCGCGAGAGCGAAGAAGGCAACCGGATCGGGAAGTTCGATGAATTGTCGCAGACCTTCTTCCGCGTTCAGCTTTACTGTGCCACGCCGGTGTTTGTGGTCATAGCAATCCTCGGACAGGATCTGATCGTCGGACTGGTGGGCGACGAATGGGCCGCCGCGGGACCCGTGGTTCAGATATTGGCTTTGGCCGGCCTCGTCCGACTTCCCAACCACGCGTCGATCCCGGTCCTTTCACTGGCCGGAAGAGCCGACCTCCTCCCCCGTATAATCCTGCTATTCTCGATGATCA
Organism: Roseovarius sp. SK2; assembly: GCF_028807495.1. Classification (NCBI taxonomy): domain Bacteria; kingdom Pseudomonadati; phylum Pseudomonadota; class Alphaproteobacteria; order Rhodobacterales; family Roseobacteraceae; genus Roseovarius; species Roseovarius sp. SK2. The sequence continues at coordinate 28,789 of NZ_JARAMK010000001.1, read as the reverse complement.
CCGTGTCCTGCATCCTGATCGCGGCAAGCTACGGCATCGTGGCGATCGCGCTGTCCGAACTTGCCGCTGCACTAATCGTTTTCGCCATCAACGCGTATATTCTGAAACGTTTTGCGAACATCCACTGGACCCGGATTCTGAAAGGATGCTGGCGAATCCTGCCGGCTTTGGGTCTGGCGGTTGCCGGCCACTTGTTCGCGGTGCGGATGGAGATTGCACAAGAGCTTCCCGCCCTGCTGCGGGTTTTGATCCTGGGTTCTGCGATGGTCGCCCTCTACACACCCGTGATCCTTGTTCTTGACGGCACTATCCGGCGAATGCTGACCAGCCAATTCAGAAAGGACCGCAGCACAAGCACGAAGGTCTAAACACCATTGCAACCTAAAATTGTTTGCCCTACACTCGGCAAGCGTCTACGCGATGAGACGCATACACCGTTTGGACTATCCTGGTGCTGGAAGTGACCAGAAAATAAGCGGTCGGACATCACGCGCGTGACATGCGCCATCGGCCAAATCTTGCGGTAAATCGCGGGTAACGTAAAAAATAGTTATTTTGTTGCACATGAGAGTTACAACGCGGCATGGACATACAAGATCACACCAAGCTTGAAAACTGGCCTTCGAAGCAACAGGCTACGTACCGGTCCAGTCGACAGTGTGTTCCGTTTGGCAAACGCACGCTCAGAATTTCGGTCGTTGCCGGATGTGCCATGACTTGGGTTTTGATAATCTTAGCGTTTGCCCTCTAAGCCCTTGAATAAAAATATTTGTTCACATTAACGAAACAATTCTTCCGACATTAGCCCTCTGTTTCCTGTTGAGAAACAAGCTTCTTTTTGACTTGTGTAAGCGAGTCATCCGCCGACGTGGTCCCTTAGTGACACAACAAGAAGAGCGAGCGGGCATTCGGGCCTGCTCAACCGAAAACGAATCACCACGTACGGGAAGAAATTAAGCTTTCCGAGCCAACCTCCTTGGCTGCCAGATTGCAGAAAAGCCCGGCGATCGACTGAGGAGTCGCCTTGAAACGGGACCACACGCTGCGTCATTCTTCTGCTGACAGCCGAAGCACCTGGATACGTCGCCGCACCGAGCTATCCCCCGAAGGCCCCGTTGGAACCAGCTCGAAATCGATGACGTCACCTGCTTCCAGGATAAGTTCGAAATGATCGAGATCATACGGATCCGAAGACAGCTTTGGCGCCTCCGCAACGATGTTCCGGTTGTGTCGGATGATCAGGCGGGACGGTTCGGAATCGTCTGTCGTCTTCCACCACCCTTCGACGGCATACATGCCGGGCTCATTTGCGGTGAATCGCTCTATAACGTGGTAAGGCTTGCCGTGAAACCGCGCCATCGTGATGCTGGTGTCCCGCACGGCCAGTGGAGCCAGGTCAGGCGAACCACGATAGCTGGTCCACTCCCAGTCAATGATTTCCAGAGGCCTCAGGCTCTTGCCGGCCCGAAGGACCAGGTAACTCCAAGGCGATTGATTGAACTGATACAGACTGTCGGCCACCACCCCTGCGGAGGCTACCGTTACCTCTATGTTGTCTCCGATCACGTAAATCGGAGTTTCGGTCAACACTTCTACCCGGTCGATAGGCCGACCCCGCGTGTCAAAGAACTCGGCCGCTCCGTCCACCTTCAACCGACCGCCCACGCCCCAGACTGCGTAGGCTTTGCTGTCTGAACCGAATTCGAAAACCCGGACGGACGGCAGATCACTGCGCAAGACCGGCCGCCCCAACGGCAACAGGGTCTCCTGGAGAAAGCGAAACGCGTCCGCCGCAGGCTTTTCTGTTGAACCGTCCTCTTCCAGCAATCCCATATTCGGCCACCAAGGTTCGTCGGTCAGCGCATACCAGTGCGCTTCACGCACGCCGGCGGATGCAAGTTCGATCACCATCTTGCTCATGTAGTCCGGCGCGTCTTCCGGATCGTCCAGCCAGATACCGAATTCCGTCGCGTAAAGCGGTTTTTCCCCCCCGAAAAGCTGCATCAGGTCCTTCAGTCGATCAATTTCGACGCGCAGCGTTTCAGGGAAATCGCGATAGGGATGGAACGAAATGCCGTCGCAGGCCAGCAATCCCCCTGCCCGAAAAAAATCGCGGTAGAACTCCATCGCGATCGTATTCAATCCCGTGCAGACAATCTCCGCGCCTGGATTATCCTGTGCCAGTTTTTCGTCCACGGCCCGAACGACCGCAGCAAGGTTCCCTGGCTTATCTTCCGCGAAAGGACCCGTTACGAAATCATCGGAATTCACCTCGTTTCCGATCTCGACCGTCAGGTTTTCTGCACCGTAATGGGTGTAAATCGCACTGATGAAGTTTGCCAATCCTGCAATACCTTCATCGGAATAGGGCGTTTGCCCGCCATCGTATAAAGGGTTTCGGCCCGTAAATACGATGAAAGGCTTGATGCCGGCTTCGATCAAAGGCTCTATGTACTGGTCGGCGACCGAAAAATCGTAAATGCCCTTCGTCGTCTCGGTCTTGCGCCAGTTGATTTCGTCGCGCACCGAGACCGCGCCGAGGTCTGCTGCGCGATCAATAAGGTGTGTCGGCCAACCTTGCTCGAAATGAGTTTGTACCCCGAGCCGGAACGTCGGTAGACCTTGCTCCGCGCTGGCTTCGGGTCCTGCAAGCATCATGGAAGTGAGAAGCAATGGGCGCAGAATGTGCATAGGACTCACCAATTTGAAAAAGGTCCCTGACAAGGGCAGGATTACCCGCAATGGAGTTAGCTATAAACGGGATCACAATAACATACTCAGCCCTGCCCGCGCGACACAAAGCGATCATCCGTGTCAGCCACATGCGTGTCAAAACCATGCTCAAGACGCGCGAAAGAGGTGCTGTATTCTCATGCAACGAGGACGCCGAATGTGGTCGCCGCTCTGTTGCTCTCGACCGGTCCTGTTAAAGACCGACGTGATGCCGTGACTGCACAAGCCACGACCAACCATATCCGAGCCGACCAGTAATTGCCCGAGAAACGGCTTAACCCGCAGAACACGCGGGTTAAGCAAAACCTTCCAGTCGACCTAGGCGGATGCAGGTACCTTAATCGGCCACTGCCAAACTCGCGTATATGTTTTCCCCCAAGGGATCAGAGCCATCGTCGTTAACCTTGATGTACAGCACCGCCGTGCCAGCAGCCTTAACTCTTTCATGGTAAAGGCTGGAACCAAGAAAAGCGACAACATCGCCCAAACTTTCGTTCAGCATCCGGGCCTCCGGGCCGTCATAAAGCGCTCGGATCTTCTCGGGGTCGCCTTCTTCGAGAAACACCGCTTTCGGTTCGGTGTTTGGCCCAGCCTTAAGGCTCGGGAAGACACAAACAGTCGATCCCTCCGACATCCGGACCGGCAGACCGATCGAAAAGTGAGAGGCCGAACGATCCTTGTGCGGCGCCGGATAGGGATTTGCAGCATCGTCATAGACCTTCAGATGCCGCTCGGATATCGTAAAGTCTTTCTCTGCGATGCCGGTAAGCTTGGCCATTCCCTTGCGAAATTCCTCCGCCGCTTCGTCCGAAGGAAACTCGAATACAAACTGTCTTTTCTTGCCTTTGATCTTCCAGTCATCGCTTTCATTCGACGCTTCTGTCATCGCAGCGTCCAGAAAGGTTTGGAGATAATTCCGAAAGTCGTCAGTCAAGACGCCTTTCAAATGAGCGTAGCCCTTCGAGGCGATCTCACCCGCTTGCGTTCCCGGATCATAGTTGAACATCATTTTTCACCCAATTTTGCTAACATCAATGGTTAAGATTACTTATGATTCTCGCTTCATGTCGCTTCAATCAACAAGATATTACCAAACATCCCTATCTTACGCGCGACATGTCAACTGAGATTGTTATTTGAGCGCTGGAAACAACGCTTTTCATCTTTGTGAACAATTAACGATCACCACACCACGCCGCAAAGTCAACGATTCTCACTAATCGCGTTCCGCTCCAACCAGTCTGGAACGGACCACTTCATCGCTCACGCAGCAAAGCTCAACCCTGCGCTCTAAATCAAAGATTGCTGGCGCTACATAATCAATTTTCAAGCGTTGGGAACTTGGCGATCTCACCAGGATTCGAACCTGGGACCTCTACCTTCGGAGGGTAGCGCTCTATCCAGCTGAGCTATGAGACCGACGAGCGTTTACTACCGTGTCCAAAAACCGGGCGCAACAGGAGAGTTTCAGGACCATTTCAGGGCAAGTCTGTTTTCATGTGTTTTTTTATCCATGAAGAACAAGGAGTTGCCGATAGGTGCTTGCCTTCGGAGGGCAGCGCTCCGTCCAGCTGGGCTACAGGGGCCTGCGCGAACAACAACCGCCTCGGTCCAGTGCCGCAACGGTGAAAAACTCCGCGATATGGCGCAGGCCGCCGCTGGTGTCTAGGCCCGGGCGGATGCGCCCGGGCCGGACGGTTCAGGGACGCGCGCCGCCCTGATTCCCGCCACCGGGGTTGCCTCCGCCGCCCGTTTGGGGCTGGCCCGGGGTTCTGGGCGGGGTTTGCGGATAGGTGTCCGGCAGGCACTCATCAGAGCCGCCGGCGGTGCCTTGCTGGCTGCCGCCGGGACAGCCGCCACCGCCCCCATCGCTGTCATACTTGGTCAGGATCGGGTCCGGCGTGATCGCGGCCCGACTCTGAGCCGTGGGCGCCTCGGTGCAGGCCGACAGGGTTGCGCCCGCAAGGGCGACGAGAATGGTGGTGCGAAAATTGAACATGATGATCTCCTTGGTGTTCCGGCCATGGGTCGGCCCACCAAGGTCATTGGTTCAAATGAACCGGATCGTCAGGCGAACAACTCGTGCGCCAGTTCCAGCGCATCGACCAACGCATCGACCTCGGCCTCTGTATTATAGAGCCCAAAGGACGCCCGGCAGGTCGCCGTCAGTCCGATATGATCCATCAGCGGCCCGGCACAGTGGTGGCCGGCGCGCACCGCGACGCCCTTCTTGTCCAGGATGGTCGAGATGTCATGGGCATGCGCCGCGCCGTCCAGCGTGAAGGAAAAGATCGCCGCCTTGTCCGGCGTCTGCCCCTGCACCTGCAACCAGTTCAGACCGCCCAAGCGGCCCACGGCATAGTCGCGCAGCCGGTCCTCGTGGGCGGCGATGTTCTCCATCCCCAACCCCAGCATGTACTCCAGCGCCACACCCAGCCCGATGGTCTGCACGATGCCGGGCGTGCCGGCCTCGAACTTCATCGGCGGGTCGGCATAGGTCACTTCGTCCTTGGAAACCTCGCGGATCATGTCGCCGCCGCCCATGAAGGGGCGCATCTCGGCAAGGCGCTCTTTCTTGACGAAAATCGCGCCCGATCCGGAGGGGCCATAAAGCTTGTGCCCGGTGATGGCGTAGAAATCCACGCCCAGCTCGTCGAGGTTGACCGGCATATGCACCGCCGCCTGGCTGCCATCGACAAGCACCGGCACGCCCTTTTCATGGGCGGCATCGGTGATCGCCTTGATATCCACCTTGGTGCCCAGAACGTTCGACAGGTGCGTGAGCGCCACCAGTTTCGTTTTCGGCCCGATGGCGTCGATCACCTTTTGCGGGTCCAGCGCGCCGGTGCTGTCCGTATCGACCCATTTCAGCGCCACGCCCTGCCGTTCGCGCAGGAAATGCCAGGGCACGATGTTGGCGTGGTGCTCCATCACCGACAGGACGATCTCGTCGCCCGCCTCCATCCGCGGCATGGCCCAGCCATAGGCGACCATGTTGATTCCCTCGGTGGTGCCGGAATTCAGCACGATCTGGTCTTCATCCGCCACGCCCAGGAACCGTGCGATGATGCCGCGCACGCCCTCGTATTTCTCGGTCGCCAGGTTGCTCAGGTAATGCAGCCCGCGATGCACGTTGGCATATTCCTCGGCATAGGCCGTGGTGATCGCGTCGATTACGACCTGCGGTTTCTGCGCGCTGGCCCCATTGTCCAGGTAGACCAACGGCTTGCCGTTCACCTCGCGCGACAAGATCGGAAAGTCCCGGCGGATCGCGTCGATATCGTACATCTCAAACTGCTCCTGTCGTTGCGGCGAAGAGGCCGCCGATAACGCCCATGATGATGGACAGCCCCACCACGACGCCGAAGATCGCAATCACCATCACGCCGAACGCCTTGAGCGGGCTGTCGAAGCCATGCGCCACGTCCATCATGTTGGACACCGCCCACATCCACCAGACGATGAAGACCAAGAGGCCCAGCGACGACAGAAACGGGATGAACAGCCCAACGATGGTAAAGCCGGCCACCATCACGAAGCTGACCGCCTGCAACAGCGTGATCACCGCCAGGATGTCGGGCACCGTGCCCCGTCCACCAAGCGCACGGCCGATCCAGAACAGCATGAAGACCGAGAAAACCGCCCGCGCCCATTGCGTGGCGGCAAAGATCAACGGCGAGCTATAGACCGGCGACGCCTCCAGCAGCCTGCCCAGATCACCTTCGGGCAACGGCGCGGCCTGGACCAGCGCCGCGACCACGGCAGAGGTCACGACAGAGATCAACGTCAGCGCGGTCCACAGCGCCTGGGCGGGCCAATTCAGGGCAATCGCCCGTTCGGCGGCACCGCGCGGGTTCCGGATGGTCGTCACGAACAGGGGTTTCAGCACGGTCGTGTTCATGTCTGCCCCCATCCGGCTTCGCGCAGGTCCGACGCCCACACCCAAAGAAACGCCAGCAGCCATATCGCACCCACCGCCGTCAAGCCCGGCCCGGGCCCGATGAAACCGGCTACCAGACCGTGCAACAGCTTGATCGGGCTGGCCACCAGCCACGCCCAGAACAGCGCCAGACGCGCGGCATAGCCCGAGGCGGTGCCGCCAAAGATCCGCAAGACAAACCGGCTGAGCGTGCCGAAGGCATAGAACACCAGCGGCGCGATGAAGATCCAGGCCATCAGCGACCCGCCCAGAAGCGGGTTCAGTTCCTGCCCGGTCAGATGCGCCTCGCGCGCCAGCCGAGGCCACTCGGAAATGAAGAAGACCGCGCAGCCGGCCATCACGATGGCCAGCGCACGCCCTTCGTTCGCGCCCATCGCCAGCAGGCGACGGAACACCGTTCTCGGGCCGCGATAGGCAGCCACGATATCGGTGGTGACCGGCATCAGCCGCGCCGCCGCACCAGCCAGCCTTCAAGGCGCTCGACGATCCCGTCGCGCAGGCCCTCGTCCTCGATCTCTTCCACGGCCTCGGCCAGGAAGGCCAGCGTCAGAAGGTCGGTCGCGATGGACTTGGGCACGCCCCGCGCGCGCAGGTAAAACAGCGCCTCTTCGTCGATCGCGCCCGAGGTCGAGCCGTGCGAACAGGCCACGTCGTCGGCATAGATCTCAAGCTCCGGCTTGGCCAGGAACTCGCTGTCTCCATCCAGCAGCAGCGACTGGCTGATCTGGTAGCCGTCGGTCTTCTGCGCGCCTTCCTTCACCAGGATCTTGCCCTGGAAGACGCCCGTGGCGCCGTTGCGCAGGACCTTCTTGAACACCTGCCGGCTTTCGCAATTCTCGGCGTCATGGGTGATGAAGACGGTATCGTCGTGGTGAAAATCCCCGTCTCCCACGCAGGCGCCCGCGACATGCGCGATGGCGTCGTCGCCGGTCAGCTCGATCACGCATTCGTTGCGCGTCAGCACGCCATTGGCGGTCATGGTAAAGGACTTGAACGCGCTTTCCCGTCCCAGCCGCGCGAAAATATGCGTGACGGCGCGGCGCTCGTGGTCGCGCCCTTGTGTGCGCACGTGGTTGAACGCGGCGGTGTCGGCCACGTCGACCTCCATCACCTTGTTGAACCGCGCGGCGGCGGGGCCGTTTTCCAGCACGGTCAGCTCGGCCCCCGCATCCAGCTTGATGACATGGTGCAGGATCGCGTCAGACGTCTCGGATTCGTGGTGATAAATCAGGTTGATCGGCTTGCTGGCCTTGCCGGTCACGTGGATCAGCACGCCATCTGTCGCGGCGGCGGTGTTGAGCGTCGCCAGGGGCCGCGCCACGGGCGTCTGGCCATTGGTTTCCAGCGTCCCGTACAGATCCTTGGCCCAATGAATATCGGCCTTCCCGGCCTCGGCCAGGCGGTCGATCTTCACGCCTTCAAGGCTCAGGTCGTCGCTGGCCTCGGCGTCGAACACGCCGTCCCGGAATACGATGCTCAGGCGATCGACATCGTCGAACACCTGCGTCTCGTCGCTCTCGAACACGGCGGCCTTGGGCACCTCCGCGTCGACCAGCGTGTCGGGGCGGGTGAATTTCCAGTACTCGTCACGCCGATGCGGCAGGCCCGCGGCCCGCAGCCGCGCCAGCGCATCCTCGCGCGGCGCTTTCGTCCAGCCCGACGCGTCGGGCAGGCTCAGCGCGGCAAGGCGCGCCTCGGTGGCGTCCTGTTTCGCTTGGGGTAACGCCATTACGCCACCTCCGCCTTGATGTCGGCATACCCGTTCTTCTCGACCTCGAGGGCCAGTTCCGGCCCGCCGGTCTTCACGATGCGGCCATCGGACATGATGTGCACCACGTCGGGTTTGATGTGATCCAGCAGGCGCTGGTAGTGCGTGATCACCAGGAAGCCACGGCCCGCGTCCCGCAGCGCGTTCACGCCCTGCGACACCAGCTTCATCGCGTCCACGTCCAGGCCCGAGTCGGTCTCGTCCAGGATGCACATTTTCGGTTCCAGAACCGCCATTTGCAGGATCTCGTTGCGCTTCTTCTCACCGCCCGAGAAGCCCACGTTCACCGGGCGCTTCAGCATGTCGTTGCTCATCTCCAGCGTGGCGGCCTTTTCGCGCACCAGCTTCAGGAAATCGGCGGCGCTGATCTCGTCCTGCCCGCGCGCCTTGCGCTGCGCGTTCAGCGCGGTGCGCATGAAGGTCATGTTGCCCACGCCGGGAATCTCGACCGGATATTGGAACGCCAGGAAAAGCCCCGCCGCGGCGCGCTCTTCGGGCTCCATGCCCAGGATGTCCTCGCCTTCCAGCGTGGCCGTCCCGCCGGTCACCTCATAGCCGTCCCGGCCCGACAGAACATAGCTCAGCGTCGACTTGCCCGAGCCGTTGGGCCCCATGATCGCGTGCACCTTGCCCGCCTCGACGGTCAGGTCCACGCCTTTCAGGATGGTCTTGTCCTCGTCTTCAAGATCGACCTTCAGGCCTTTGATCTCCAACATCTTTCTCTCCTTTTTCCTGTCGCTGGCGCCTCACGGGCGCAGCATCATCTCGATCACGTTCAACAGCTCGTTTTGCGGCAGGGTCAGCGGTTCCACCTCGAACCCCGCCAAGCGCCCCGTCATCCTTGGGGCGCCAATGAATTCTTCGACCACATGGTACTGCTTGCGCCGTTTGTAGTCGTCGACGAACACCTGCACCGGTCGCTCGGTGCGCAGCGCCGTGGCCATGACGCAGCCCGTGCGGAACCGCCCATCCACCAGCACCACGTCGGGCTGGCGGAATTCGGGCAGGTCCCAGACCTCCAGCGGGTAGCGCGGATAGCGCATGTAGTGCCCCGCATCGGTCGGATAGCCCCACTCCTTCGTCGGCCCGATGTCGGACCAGATCACGTCCACCTCGGTGCCTTTCGCGGGCGCATTTTCCTCGAACCAGGCGCGCATCATCAGCGCCCAGTCCTTGTCGCTTTCCACCGAGAAGACCCGCTTGGCCGGCATCTCGCCCGCCATCACGGTCGACCCGCCCGACCCGTATTCCAGGATCACGTCCGCGCCTGCATAGGCCGCGCGCAGCACCTCCGCTTCGGCCTCCGGCAGGGTCAGTTCGGGCCGCGATATGTTGGCGGTCGGGCTCATGACTGTTTGCCGGACCCCGCCGCAGCACGTTTCATGTCAGCCGCGTATCCGATGTACATCCACCAGATCGCTCCCATCCAGAAGACAAACACCCATATGCAGAACGCGGTAATGTCGGCCCCACGCTGCGTCGCTCCCATCCAGACCGCAGCATCCCTGACCCACGACGCGAGGATCACCAAGCCGACGAACAAGGATATCATTTCCAGCTGTGCGAAAAGCCCGTCCTTCAGACGCGCGATCCGCACCGTAATATGTTGCCCAAAGCGCATCAGTCCAGCACCACCGCCGTCCCGCTGGCCGACACCATAAGCATGGAATCCGCGACCACCTCGTAGTCCAGATCGACGCCCACCACGGCATTTGCACCCGCGGCCTTGGCGCGCTCTTTCAGCTCGCGCATGGCGGTGTCGCGGGCATCCTGCAGCTTGGTCTCGTAAGCGCCCGAGCGACCACCGACGATATCCGTCACCTGGGCAAAGAAATCGCGGAAGACATTCGCCCCCATGATCGCCTCGCCCACCACGATGCCGCGGTAGTCGATGATCTTGCGCCCTTCGATGTTATTCGTCGTCGTGATGATCATTTTATCACTCCGTTTCGTCGTGCGAAGCCGCCCGCGCTCCATTAAGGATTCCGACGAGGTGCACGCTCAGCCACCCCCAGATCACGAACAGAACCAGCCCTATTCCCAGTTCGGCGAGTTCTCCCCGACCCGGTCGGATCCAGCCAGTCTCGACGGCCTGCAGGGCGATTTCGTCATGGCTCATCGCAAGGACGAACACCAGGAAATGGCCAAGCAGCAGCATGGTAAATGTCCGGGTGCCGGACCGCAGGCGCCCCGAATGGCCAAGCCTCGGCAGCCTGGCCCGGGTCGCCTCAGGTGTCCGGCACCCGTTGGTCATCCAACGCTGCCTTCCAGCGAGATCGCCACCAGCTGCTGCGCTTCCATGGCGAACTCCATCGGCAGCGCCTGAAGCACGTCCTTGCAGAACCCGTTCACCACCAGCGCCACGGCCTCTTCCTCGTCCATGCCGCGCTGGCGGCAATAGAACAACTGATCGTCATCCACCTTCGACGTGGTCGCCTCGTGCTCCACCCGGGACGAGTTGTTCTTGACCTCGATATACGGCACCGTGTGCGCCCCGCATTCCGAGCCAATCAGCAAGCTGTCGCATTGCGTGTAGTTGCGGCTGTCCTTGGCCTTGGGATGCATCGAGACAAGCCCGCGATAGGTGTTCTGCGCATGCCCCGCGCTGATGCCTTTCGACACGATCCGGGACTTGGTGTTCTTGCCCAGATGGATCATCTTCGTGCCGGTATCGGCCTGCTGCCAGTTGTTGGTGATGGCGATGGAATAGAACTCGCCCTGGCTGTCGTCGCCGCGCAGGATGCAGGACGGGTACTTCCACGTCACGGCAGAGCCGGTTTCCACCTGCGTCCACATCACCTTCGCCCGGTCGCCCCGGCAATCGGCGCGCTTGGTGACGAAGTTGTAGATGCCGCCCTTGCCTTCCTCGTCGCCGGGGAACCAGTTCTGCACCGTGGAATACTTCACCTCGGCGTCTTCCTCGACAATGATCTCGACGACGGCGGCGTGCAGCTGGCTGGTGTCCCGCTGCGGCGCGGTGCAACCTTCGAGGTAGCTGACGTAAGAGCCCTTGTCGGCGATGATCAGCGTACGCTCGAACTGGCCGGTATTCTCGGCATTGATGCGGAAATACGTACTCAGCTCCATCGGGCAGCGCACACCCGGCGGGACGTAGACGAACGACCCGTCCGAGAAGACTGCCGAATTGAGCGTCGCATAGAAGTTGTCGCTGACGGGCACGACCGAACCGAGGTACTTCTTCACCAGTTCGGGATGCTCGCGGATGGCCTCGGAGATCGAGCAGAAGATCACGCCGGCCTTTTCCAATTCCTTCTGAAAGGTCGTGCCGACGGACACGGAGTCAAAGACCGCGTCCACGGCCACCTTGCGGCCCTCCGCAGGCGCCTCCTCGGCCCCTTCGACCCCGGCCAGGATCATCTGTTCCTTCAGCGGGATGCCTAGCTTTTCATATGTTTCCAGCAGCTTGGGATCGACCTCGTCCAGCGACTTGGGCTTTTGCTCCATGCTCTTGGGCCGGGCATAGTAATACTGGTTCTGAAAGTCGATCTGCGGGTAGTCGACCATGGCCCAGTCGGGCTCTTCCTTCTGCAGCCAGCGTTCGTAGGCCTGCAGACGCCACTCGGTCATCCACTCGGGCTCGCCGTTCTTTTCCGAGATCAGCTTGACGATCTCCGGCGTCAGGCCCTTGGGCGCGTATTCCATCTCGATGTCGGTTTCCCAGCCGTATTTATACGTGCTGATGTCGCGCACCGCATCGACGGTTTCCTTGTCGACGCCTTCCTTGACTTGGGTTTCGTCCAGTGCCGCCATTGGGCCACCTCCTCGGTTATCTCACGCCGCACGGGCGCGGAATTTTTCATGTTGCCTGGCCCAGGCTTGCGCAAAGGCCACAACGTCGTCTTCGCTCGTGTCGGGGCCCAGCGAGACCCGGACGGCGCTGGCCGCCTCTCGCTCGTCGAACCCCATCGCCGCCAGCACGCGGCTGGCCTTGACCTTGCCGCTGGAACAGGCCGAACCGGCCGATATCGCGAACCCCGCAAGGTCCATCGCCATCACCTGCGTCTCACCCTTCCAGCCGGGTGTGATGAAGCAGGACGTGTTCGGCAGCCGGTCATCGGATTTCCCGACAAAAATAGTCGCTGGGGCGGATTCCTCAATAGCGTTTTCTAGAATCCTTCTAAGTTTTTTCACCCGCGCCCATGCGCCCGCCTCCAGATCGCGCTGCGCCGCTTCCGCCGCAGCGCCGAACCCGGCGATGCCGATGATGTTCTCGGTCCCCGACCGGCGGCCCATCTCCTGCCCGCCGCCAAGGCTCAGCGTTGGGATATCCAGCCCCTGCCGCACGATCAGCGCACCGACGCCCTTGGGCCCGCCCAGCTTGTGCGCTGACATAACCGCCATGTCCGCCCCGGACCAGGCAAAGGAAAATGGCAGGCGGCCCACGGCTTGCGTGATATCCAGAAGCAGCAGATCTCCGCCGGTCTCGGGCTGCGTCACGATTCCGGTCTCGGAATTGGCCAGCCCCATCGCGCGCACGATTGGTGCTCCATCGCCCGGCGCGTGATACGCCCACAGCGCGTCATGGGCGGTCGCCTGAACCTCCACGGTATCGAAGACCGCCAGCACCCGCGCGGCCTCGGTCGCGCCCGATGTGAACACCACCTCCTGCGGCTTGCATCCCACGGCAGCGGCCACCTGGCCCCGCGCCCGCTCCACCAGCGCCTTGGCCGTCCGCCCCTCGCCATGCACCGACGACGGATTGCCGACGATATCCATCGCCGCGATCATCGCCTCCCGCGCCTCGGCCCGCAAAGGCGCCGTCGCATTGTAATCGAGGTACACCCGGCTCAAACCGTTCCCCTCTTCTGTTGGCCATGAATATCCCGGGGGTCGTCGAAACACCGTTTCGACGTTGGGGCCAGGGCCCCCGCCCACCGCGACGCGGAACGCGGCGCAAAACCTGTCGCCGAAGGCGCCCTCATTCCTCGTCCACGACGGCAAACAGAGACGGCACCGCGGGACACGGCGCCAGCGAGTTGCCCACCACGTCGCTCAGCCGGGTCTGGTGCAGGAACACGTAGACCTGCGCACTCAACCCCTCCCACAGCCGGTTGGTCATGCTCTGCGCCCGCGAGCCGCTAGTCGCTCCCGACGCGCCCGCGCCCTTGTGCATCGCGTCGATCGTCTCGTCCACCGCGGCCAGGATATCCACCGCCCGGATCTCGGAGGCGGGCCGCGCCAGCTTGTAGCCGCCGCCCGGGCCCCGCACGGACGTCACCAGCTCGGCGCGGCGTAGCTTGACGAACAGCTGTTCCAGGTAGGGCAAGGAAATGCTCTGCCGCCCCGAGATGTCGCTCAGCGTCACCAGCCCGTCCTTTTCCTGCAGCGCGATATCGACCAGCGCCACCATCGCGTAACGCCCCTTGGTGCTCAGTTTCATCGTTTCCCCCCAAAATACCGGCGCTTCAGGGGCTTGACAGGCGGGGAAGTGATTGACCTTGGTCAATCAACCCCCTATCTCGCTTGAAGCCGCAGAATCCATACGGTTGTTTAGAATTGTTCTAAGGTGCTTGATCAATTCCGTCAAGAATTGAGCGGCGCCGAAATGCAAGGGGACACGCATGCCCGAGGTCATCTTTCCCGGCCCCGAGGGCCGCCTGGAAGGCCGCTACCACCCGCAACGCGAGCGCGACGCGCCGATTGCCATCATCCTGCACCCGCACCCGCAATTCGGGGGCACGATGAACAATAAGGTGGTCTACAACCTGCATTACGCGTTCCACAAGCTAGGCTTCACCGTCCTGCGCTTCAACTTTCGCGGCGTGGGACGCAGCCAGGGCGAATATGACCAGGGCGTGGGCGAGCTTTCCGATGCCGCCTCGGCGCTCGACTACCTTCAGTCGATGAACGCCAACTCGAAACATTGCTGGGTCGCGGGCTTTTCCTTCGGCGCGTGGATCGGGATGCAGCTCTTGATGCGCCGCCCCGAGATCACCGGCTTCGTGTCCGTGTCGCCACCGGCCAACATGTACGACTTCTCGTTCCTCGCCCCCTGCCCGTCCTCCGGCCTGATCATCAACGGCAGCGCCGACCGCGTGGCGCCGCCGGCCGACACCCAGTCGCTGGTGGGCAAACTGCATGAACAGCAGGGCATCACCATCACCCACGAACAGGTCGAGGGCTCGGGGCACTTCTTCGAAGAGCCGCACATGGAGACGATGATCGACACCGTCAGCGATTACGTCAAACGCCGCCTGACCGAGACCACGAGATAAGCCCATGGGCGTGACCGAGGATCTGGCAGACGAACTGGCGCTCAAGGTCATCAAGTACGTGGATGCCTCCGGCGACGATGGCGTCATTTCCGAGATCGTCGGCATCCTCGGCGCCACGTCCCAATCCGCCGAAGAGGCGTTCCTGACCTCGATGCGGGTGCGCCGCGCCAACATGGCGGCGCGCGCGCACCTGCTGAACCGGGTCAAGAAATTCCAGGAAAAGCAGGCGGACGGTGGCGACGCGGCCAATGACGCGCCCGAAACCTGACCGCGATTGCAATTCGCATGGGCGATCCCCGTCAAGCGGGCTAGGTGCCCGACAAGACGTGTGCGGCGCATTCCATGACGGCCGCGCATGACAAGCAAGGAGAGACCACAATGGCACGCACCATCATCATCGAAGAGTTCGGCGGTCCGGACAATCTCAAGCTCGTTGACCGCGAGGTGGGCGATCCCGGCCCCGGCGAAGTGCGCATCGCCCATGTGGCTTGCGGGCTGAACTTCATCGACGTGTACCAGCGCACCGGGCTTTACCCGCTGGAGCTGCCCCATGCCCTCGGGATGGAGGCCGCGGGCATCATCGAGGCCGTGGGCGAAGGTGTCACGCATCTGCAAGTGGGCCAGCACGCCGCCTATGCCGCCACGCCCCCCGGTGCCTATTCCGAGGCCCGCGTCATGCCCGCCGCACAGGTCTGCCCCCTGCCCGACGACATCCCGTTCGAGGACGCCGCCTCGATCATGCTGCAGGGCATGACGGTGGAATACCTCTTTCACCGGGTCTCGCCGCTGAAAAAGGGCGACACGGTGCTGTTTCACGCCGCCGCCGGCGGTGTGGGCCTGCTGGCCTGCCAATGGGCCCGCTCCGAGGGGATCACCCTGATCGGCACCGCCGGGACGGACGAGAAATGCAAGCTGGCGGTCGATAACGGCGCGTCGGCCTGCATCAACTACCGCACCGAGGATTTCGTGGCCGAAGTCAAGAAACTGACCGATGACAAGGGCGTGGACGTGGTGATGGACGGCGTCGGCAAGGACACGTTCGACCGTTCGCTCGACTGCCTGAAGCCCTTGGGCATGATGATGTCCTTCGGCAACGCCTCGGGCCCGGTCGAGCCGGTCAGCCTGCTGACCCTCGCACAGAAAGGCTCGCTCAAGCTGACGCGTACCACGCTCTTCACCTTCCTGGCCGATCACGAACGCTGCCAGGACATGGCAAAGCACCTCTTTTCCAAGGTGCAGTCGGGCGACGTGAAGGTGAATATCGGCCAGACATGGAAGCTCGAGGATATCGCCGAGGCGCATCGCGCGCTCGAGGCGCGGGAAACCACCGGCTCGACCATCCTCACGCTTTGATCACGTCTTCGGGAACTTTCCCGCTCCGGGTGCAGTTACCTTCCTGCACGCCACGAGCGGGCACGCCAATTGTGCCCGCCCGGCAAACCGGAGTAGAAGACCCATGAACAATATCATCTATATCGTCGGCCTTGTTGTCATCGTCGTTGCCATTCTTTCGTTTATCGGTATCGGCTGAAGCAGGTCCCGGGGTCCGACCTCCAGGGAAGAACTGAATGAACAAACGGGCGCTCTTGCTCAAACTGGCGCAGGACGTACGCGCCAGCTACTGGTTCATTCCGGCCAACATGGTGTTGTTCGCGATCCTTCTGGCCTACGGGTCGGAATGGCTCGACCACAACGCCGAGATCCTGCCTCACCAGCTTCCCGAAACCCTGATAGATACCCAGGTCGACGGCGCGCGCAGCACGCTGTCGACCATTGCCACGTCGGTGATCGGCGTCACCGGCGTTATGTTTTCCATGACCATGGTCGCGGTGTCCTTTGCCGCCGGCAATTACGGCCCGCGCCTGATCGGGAATTTCATGCGCAACCGGGGCAACCAGATCAGCCTCGGCATCCTGATTTCCACCTTCGTCTATGCCCTTCTGATCCTGCGCGCGGTGCAGGACCCGTCCGAAACCGCCGAAATCGAAGCCTTCGTGCCGCAATATTCCATGTTGCTGGCGATGCTGGGCTGCATCATCGCGGTCTTCACCATGATCTATTTCGTGCACCACGTCCCCGAAACGATCAACGTCGGCAACATCACCGCCGGCCTGGGCCAGCGGCTGGAAACCGAGATCAAGGCCATCATCGACGCCGAGGACGCCCGCGACAAGCGCCGCGAGGTGACCTATCCCGACCGTGACCCCGATCACCGGATCACCATGAACTCCGCCGGTTACATCCGCACGCTGAACTACGGAAAGGTCGAGCAGCTGACCGACCGCGACGACTGGACCCTGCGGATCGAACAGCAGCCTGGCGACTTCGTCAGTTCCTTTACGCCCGTGATGTCTGTCTGGTCACGCGACGCGCTGTCGGACGAGGATATCGCGGAGCTGCGCGACTGCTACGCGCTAGGCACCAGCAAGACCGAGCATCAGAACGTGCTCTTTCTCGTCGATGAACTGGTCGAGGTGCTGGCCCGCGCACTCTCCCCCGGCGTCAACGATCCTTTCACCGCGATCAACTGCCTCAACTGGATGCAGAACGCCCTGTCGGTCGCGCGGCATCATGGTGAGGGCCTGGGCGAGGACGGCGCCGGCAAACATGCGCTCGGCCCGCGCCTGACCTACGACACCCTGTTCGAGCGCAGTTTCCTGGCCTCGAAACCCTATACCGACACTGACGAACTGACCAAGGCGCACTACGACAAGCTGGTGGCGGAGTTGAAACGGTCGGCCTAAGCGCCGCGCGGAATCAAGGCGCGCCCTGCGCGCCGCCGCGCGATCGCCCGCTGACCGAAAGGCGGTTGCAAGCAACCGCCGAAAGGGGGGCCGCCCCCCGGGCTGGCGATTGGGTGAAGTCAGCGCTTCGATTGGAAGTCTCGCGGAATTTGCGGCGATAAAGTGCCCTGAAATGACGTCGGATCGCCACCCCGCGGTCTGGCAATCACGCGGCCGAAGCTCTCACCCCTTCTTGCCTTCCTTCACCTTCTCCGCCAAGTCCCGCGCGATGGCGAACGCGCCCTTGATCTTGTCGGCGTCGGATTTCCAGCTGCGTTTGACCACGATCTTGTTGTCCTTGACCTTGGCCAGCCCCTTCTGATCCTTGATGAATTCCACCAGCCCCTGAGGGTTGGAAAACTTGTCGTTGTGGAACTGGATCGTCGCCCCCCGCGGCCCGCCGTCCAGCTTGGCGATCCCGGCGCGTTTGCACATCGCCTTGATCCGCACGACCAGCATCAGCGTGTTCACTTCGCGCGGCAGCTTGCCGAACCGGTCGATCAGCTCGGCGGCGAAGCCTTCCAGTTCAACTTTGGTCGCCAAGCCACTGAGACGGCGGTACAATCCCAATCTGACATCCAGGTCGGGGACGTAGTCCTCGGGGATCAGAACCGGCACGCCCAGGTTGATCTGCGGCGCCCATTGCTCGTCCGCCTCGCTGAGCCCCTCCAGCTGCCCCGACTTGATCTTGGCGATCGCCTCTTCCAGCATCGACTGGTAAAGCTCGTACCCCACGTCGCGCATCTGCCCGGACTGTTCCTCGCCCAGCAGGTTGCCCGCCCCGCGAATATCGAGGTCCTGAGACGCCAGCGTGAACCCCGCGCCCAGCTGATCCAGACTGCCCAGCACCCGCAATCGCTTCTCGGCGGACGGCGTAAGGCGCATCCGTGGCTTGGTCGTCAAATACGCATAGGCCCGCGTCTTGGCCCGCCCCACACGGCCCCGGATCTGGTAAAGCTGCGACAGGCCGAACATGTCGGCGCGGTGCACCACCATCGTGTTCGCCGTCGGGATATCCAGCCCTGATTCCACGATCGTCGTGGCCAGCAGCACATCGTACTTGCCGTCGTAGAACGCGTTCATGCGTTCATCCAGTTCCTTCGCCGCCATCTGGCCATGCGCCAACACGAAACTGACCTCGGGCACATGGGTGCGCAGGAAGTCCTCGATCTCGGCGATATCGCTGATGCGCGGCACCACGTAGAAACTCTGCCCGCCCCGGTAATGCTCGCGCAGCAGCGCCTCGCGGATCGTCACCGTGTCGAACTCGCTGACATAAGTGCGGATCGACAGCCGGTCGATGGGCGGCGTGCCGATGATACTCAGGTCCCGCACGCCGCTGAGGCTCAGTTGCAGCGTCCGTGGAATCGGCGTCGCGGTCAGGGTCAGCACATGCACCTCGGAGCGCAGCGATTTCAGCCGCTCCTTGTGGGTCACGCCGAACCGCTGTTCCTCGTCGATCACCAGCAGGCCAAGGTTCTTGAACCGGATGTTCTTGGCCAGCAGAGCATGCGTGCCCACCACGATATCCACCGTGCCGTCCGCCAGCCCCGCGCGGGTCTTGGTGGCCTGGCTTGACGACACGAAGCGCGACAAAGGCGCCACCGTCACCGGAAAGCCCCGGAACCGCTCGGCAAAGCTCTGGTAATGCTGCCGTGCCAGCAGGGTCGTCGGCGCGATCACCGCCACCTGCATCCCCGACATGGCGGCGATAAAGGCCGCGCGCATCGCCACCTCGGTCTTGCCGAAACCGACGTCACCGCAGATCAGCCGGTCCATCGGCGTGCCGCTGTCGAGGTCGGCCACCACGTCCTCGATGGCGCGCAACTGGTCGTCCGTCTCCTGGTACGGGAACCGGGCCGAGAACGCCTCCCACGCGTGGTGCTCGGGCTCCAGCACCGGCGCCTTACGTAGCGCGCGTTCTGCAGCGATCCGGATCAGGCGGTCGGCCATCTCGCGGATGCGTTCCTTCAGCTTGGCCTTCTTGGCCTGCCACGCGCCGCCGCCCAGACGGTCCAGCAGACCCTCCTCGTGGCCGTATCGACTCAGCAGTTCGATATTCTCGACCGGCAGGTAAAGCTTTGATTGTTCTGCATATTCCAGCAGCAGGCATTCATGTGCCGCGCCCGCCGCCGTGACCACTTCCAGCCCCGTGTAACGCCCGATCCCGTGGTCGACATGCACCACCAGGTCGCCGGGCGACAGGCTCTGCGCCTCGGTCAGAAAGTTCTCGGCCCGCCGCCGCTTCTTCGGGGACCGGATCAAACGGTCGCCCAGGATATCCTGCTCGGCGATCACCGTCAGACCGGGCGCGGTAAACCCATGCTCCAGCCCCCAGACCGCCAGGTGCAAGCCGCGCTTGCCAATGGCCCCGGCATTCTTGACCGTCACCGCACCCAGCAAACCCTCGTCTTCCAACAGCCCTTCCAGCCGCTCGCGCGCACCGTCCGAATAGGACGCGACCAGCACCGGGCCCTCGGCCATGCGCGCATCAATATGGTCTTTCAGGACGCTGAAAAGGTTGATCTTTTCCTGCTGACGTTCGGGCGCGAAATTGCGGCCTATCCGCCCGCCCGCGTCGATCACCCCCGGCCCCGGCGCCTGCGGCAAGGGCGACAGGGCCAGCACGCGACGGTCCCCCAGGGCGGCCCCCCAGGCATCGTTATCGAGATACAGAAGATCGGGCGCGATGGGCTTGTAAACGCTGTCCTCGCGGCCCTTCTGGGTCATGGCGTGCTTGCGGGCATCGTATTGATCGGCGATGGACACCCACCGCGCCTCCCGCGCCGCCTCGACCTGATCATCCAGGCTGACCGGCGCGCCGGGGATATAGTCGAACAGCGTCTCCAGCCGCTCGTGAAACAGCGGCAGCCAATGCTCCATCCCCGCCTGCTTGCGCCCCGCGCTGACGGCCTCGTAAAGCGGGTCGTCGCTGCCGGCGGCGCCGAACTCGATGCGGTAATTCTGCCGGAACCGGGTGATCGCGGCCTCGTCCAGAATGACCTCGCTGACCGGGGCCAGCTCGATCCGGTCCAGCTTTTCCGTGGTGCGCTGCGTGGCCGGGTCGAACCGCCGCACGCCGTCCAGCACGTCACCGAACAGGTCCAGCCGCACCGGGCCGCTCTCGCCCGGCGGGTAGATGTCGATGATCCCGCCGCGCACGGCATAATCGCCCGGCTCCATCACCGTGGGCGCCTGGGTAAAGCCCATGCGTACGAGGAAGGATTTCAGCGCCTCCTCGTCGATCTGGTAATCGACCTGCGCCGAAAACGCCGCCTCGCGCAGCACGTCCCGCGCGGGCACCCGCTGTGTCGCCGCATTCAGCGTGGTCAGCAGGATGAACCGCGACGGTCCGCCATGCACCAGCCCGGCCAGCGTTGCCATCCGCGTGGCGGAAATGTCGGCGTTAGGCGAGACCCGGTCATAGGGCAGACAATCCCAGCCGGGAAAGCGGATCACCGGCATGTCCGGCGCGAAAAAGCGCAGCGCCTCCTCCATCGCCGCCATCCGCTTGTCGTCGCGGGCGACATGGATCACGGGGCCCTCCGCGCGGGCGGCCTCGTCCAGGATCAGCCTTGCGTCGAAGCCTTCGGGCGCGCCGCCAACGGCGATACGTTTGTTTTCGGCCATTTGCAGCCCCTCAGCCAAGCGCGCCGGTCGACATGTTGACCAGCATGCCCCACATCGCGGTCGCAAGGATCGACAGGATGCCGAGGAACTGCGTCGTGACGCGGTGGTAATGCATTCGCTTGTAAAGCGCCTCGCCCACCAGCCCGTCACGGTTGATGCGGTGGGAGGTATAGATCGACAAAAGCGCCACCAGCGTCATCGGAAAGGCCAGCAGGAACACCGCCTGGCTGAACTCGTTGCGATAGACGAACCCTAGAAGCCCCAGCGTGGTCAGCACGAAACAGGCGAACCCGGCCAGCAGCATCCCGGTTTCGCGCGCGATGTAAAGCAGGCGGTTGCTGTTGATGCGCACCATGTCGTGCAGGTCGATGACCCCCTGCTCATCGCCGCTCCTGGCGCGCTGCACCATGTCCCACGGCACGCCCAGCACCCAGTGGCTGGTCGACGACCACAGCACCGCCAGCACGATCCAGAACCAAAGGTTGCTGAAGCTGCGCATGTCGATCAGCTCGAAAATGGTCTCGATCAGGTCCAATGCCGGTGCCTCGTTGCGTCTTTGCGCTGTGCCGCGTTCTATCCGGGCACCTCTTAGCGCCGCTCTGCGCCAATTCCTACCCTTGAGATGGCGGAATTTCCATGCCACTCAGAAGGCGACTAAGAAAAAGGATGGCTACAATGCGTCCCACCCAAGGGCCCTTCCCCGTCACGCGCCTGCGCCGCACCCGCGCCACGCCGGCAATCCGGTCGCTGGTGGCCCAGAACACGCTGACCCCGGCAGACCTCATCTGGCCGGTCTTCGTGCGCGACGGTGAAGGCCAGGAAGACCCCGTGCCCTCCATGCCCGGCGTCCTGCGCCGCAGCGTCGACCGCGTGGTCGAGGCCGCCCGCGAGGCGCAATCCCTCGGCATCCCCGCAATCTGCCTCTTTCCCTATACCTCGGCCGAGAACCGCACCTCGGATTGCGCCGAGGCGTGGAACCCCGACAACCTATCGAACCGCGCCACCCGCGCCATCAAGGACGCGGTGCCCGAAATTGCCATCATGACCGACGTGGCGCTCGACCCCTATTCCGACACCGGCCATGACGGCTTTGTCGAGGAGGGCGAGATCCTCAACGACGAGACCATCGAGGCGCTGGTGAAACAGGCCCTCAGCCAGGCCGCGGCGGGGGTCGACATCATCGGCCCCTCGGACATGATGGACGGCCGCATCGGCGCCCTGCGCGCCGCGCTGGAATCCGAAGGCCACAAGAACACGCTCCTGCTCAGCTATGCCGCCAAGTACGCCTCCGCCTTCTACGGCCCGTTCCGCGACGCGGTCGGCGCCTCCGGCGCGCTGAAAGGCGACAAGAAGACCTACCAGATGGATCCGGCCAATTCCGACGAGGCGCTGCGCTGTGTCGCCCGCGATCTTTCCGAGGGCGCCGACATGGTGATGATCAAGCCCGGGATGCCCTACCTGGACATCTGCCGCCGGGTGAAGGACGAATTCGGCGCGCCCACCTATGCCTACCAGGTGTCGGGCGAATACGCGATGATCCAGGCCGCCGCGCAGAACGGCTGGATCGACCACGACCGCGCCATGGTCGAAAGCCTGATGGCCTTCAAACGGGCCGGTTGCGACGGCATCCTGACCTATTTCGCCCCCGCCGTGGCGCGGATGCTGAACGGCTGATACCCACGCGGGTTCTTGCTTATCTGCCCGGACACCACAAACTGTGGTGACACCGCCTGTCTTCCCCTCTATAGTGTAGGGACAGGCCGGCATTTTACAAAAGACCGGCCACGGATCAGGCAACGAACAGGCAGTATCATGAAAAACCTTTCCCGGCGAAGCTTCACGCTCGGTGCATTGGCCGCATCCCCCCTTCTGGCCGCTTGCGGCAACGGGGTCGGCAGCGTCGGCTCGCAGAAGATTGACGCCCGCGTCGACTCGACGCTCAATTACCTTTACCAACGCTACCCCCAGACTCGCGACATAGCGGCCAAGTCCGTGGGCCAGCTTGTCATGCCCCTGATCACCGAGGGCGGTTTCATCGTCGGCGGCGGCTATGGCCGCGGCGCCCTGCGCGTGGGCGGTGCGACGGTCGATTATTATTCTGCCGCCAAGGGCAGCGTCGGGCTTCAGATCGGGGCGCAGCAATTCGCCCACGTGTTGTTCTTCATGACCGAAGACGCGCTGGCCGGCTTCCGCCGCGCTTCCGGCTGGGTCGCGGGCGCGGATATCGAATACGTCTTCTCGGACAAGGGCGAAAACCTGCGGGCCGACACCACCACGGCCAGCACGCCGGTGCTCGCGGTGATCTTCGGCCAGGCGGGGGCACTGGTAGGCGCGTCGCTCGAAGGCACCAAGTATACGCGCATCATCCCCTGATCTGCCCCGGGGTTTGAACCCCGGACAGGGATCAGACGACATACAGGGGCGCGTGAACATCTCACGCGCCCTTTTTCAGTGAGGTCACCCCATG
This sequence comes from Roseovarius sp. SK2, assembly GCF_028807495.1. Lineage (NCBI taxonomy): Bacteria > Pseudomonadati > Pseudomonadota > Alphaproteobacteria > Rhodobacterales > Roseobacteraceae > Roseovarius > Roseovarius sp. SK2. Next base: position 5,232 of record NZ_JARAMK010000001.1, on the reverse strand, counting down.
TCCCGCACCGCAGCCCTTGCCGCCCTTGTCACCCTCTGCTCTGCCGCGCAGGCCGCCGCCTGCGCCCTGCCTCCGCCGGTCTGCGAGGTCTCGAACGGTCAGCGAGCGATGCTCGAACACGCCAACGGCAGCACCGTGCTTTTTTCGCAGCTTGATCCCGACGCCGCGGGATACCGGCCCACCTACGTGCTGGTCGATTGCAGCAAGCGGCAGGCGGTGGCCCTGGGACACCTGCCGGAAGATGCCGATGACACGGCAAGCCAGGTCCACTTCGATGGCCGCATGGTGATGGATCGTGAACTCTCGACCGGCGCACGCCCGCGGCTGGGCCACGTGCATCGCCAGCTTCAGCGGATGGGGCTGCGCAGTAAGCGGTTCACCCTGCTGAAATCCCATTGCGGCTGTGCCCTGCCCGACTTGCCCCCGCCACCGTCCAGCTGTCCGCCCTATTGATCCGGGCGCAGCTGGCCCGCTTCACTCCTTGTCGTCGCCGAAGTCGATCTTGATCCCCTCGAACGGGTTGTCGTCGTCTGTCGCGGTCTCGTTCAGGCGGCGGGCGCGCTGGTCGTGCAGGATCTCCATCTGCCGGTCCAGGTACTCGGCAAATTGCGGCCCCGCGCCGTTCTCGTCCCAATGCGCATAGACCCGCCCCTCGATCAGGGCCAGCCAGTACAACCGCAGCACCCGGTTGATGCGCGCGCCATAGCCGGGGCCAAGGCGGCGGAACCATTTCAACATGTCGCTGTCCAGCCGGATGGTGACCCGCGTTTTCGGGCGGGCGATCGGCTCGCGGCTTTCCAGCCCCTCCCACTCCTCGGGCAGGGATCGGTCCAGCCAGTGTTCGGTCAGCGATTCCTGCAACTGCCGCAATTCGTCCATCAACGCGGCGCGGGTCTTCTGCGGGGGCGGTGTACGGCGCATCAGGGGCTCCTTTCAGCGGGATGACGCGGGTAATGCCCGTCATGCTGCCGCCGAGAAGTTAACGCCGCTTGGCTGCACCGCCCGGTGCACGGGCGGTGTACGCGGGGTGCACGCCTGTCACCCCCGTGATTTCGGCCCGTTGCGCCGATCGGTTAACCGACCGCGCTCAGTTCATGTAGAACTCGCCGGTGACCTGCCGCCATTCCCCGGGGCTGATCATCTTGCGATGGATGAACTGCACCGAATGCAGCGGCCCCTCGATCTCGTCCTGCCAGAACTCGATGAACTTGAAAAGCTTGGGATGATCCGGCGCGAGGTCATAGTCCTGCCAGACGAAGGTATTGATAACATGCGCATAATCCGGCATGTGGTAATAGAATTCCGCTGTCGTCAGGCCATAGCCTTTCAGCATCAGTTCGGTTTCCGAAAGCTCCATTTCCGTTCCCATGTTGGCACCACTCTTGATTGTTATGTCTTTCAGTGTGCCACGAAATTATTAGTTTTCAATAAAAACAGTATGTTATCACCCTGCCCGGCTGGCTGCCAATGGCGCGGGACACGGGCCATTGCACCCCATATCCTGCCTCTGGTATAGTTTCCGCAACAAGATATAGAACAGTTGCCACAGGACGGGACAGCACGTGAACGACACGCCGGAAACCCCTGAAAACGAAGACGAAATGCCGCCAGAGCGCCCCGCGTATGACGGCCCGACGGTGTCGATCATCGACGAGATGAAGGCGTCCTACCTGGACTATGCCATGTCGGTGATCGTCAGTCGCGCCATTCCCGACCTGCGCGACGGTCTGAAACCCGTGCACCGGCGCATCCTTTACGCCATGCACGAAACCGGCAACACCCACGACAAGGCCTACCGCAAATCCGCCCGCCCGGTGGGCGACGTCATGGGTAAATACCACCCCCACGGCGACAGCGCTATTTACGACGCTCTGGTGCGCATGGCGCAGGATTTTTCCATGTCTTTACCGCTACTTGACGGTCAAGGCAACTTCGGCTCGATGGACGGCGACAACCCCGCCGCCATGCGCTACACCGAGGTCCGCATGGACAAGCCCGCCAGCGCGTTGCTGGCGGATATCGAGAAGGAAACCGTCGACTTCCAGGACAACTACGACGGCAAGGACCGCGAGCCCACGGTCCTGCCGGCGCGGTTCCCCAACATGCTCGTCAACGGGGCCGGCGGCATCGCGGTGGGCATGGCCACCAACATCCCGCCCCACAACCTGGGCGAGGTCATCGACGCCACGCTGGCCCTGATCGACAACCCCGACCTGAGCTCCGAGCAACTGATCGAGTATATCCCCGGCCCGGACTTTCCGACGGGCGGCATCATGCTGGGCCGCTCGGGCGCGCGGAAGGCTTACATCGAGGGACGCGGCAGCGTCATCGTGCGGGCAAAGACCCGGATCGAGGAGGTCAGGAAAGACCGCTATGCTATTATTATAGAAGAGATTCCCTATCAGGTGAACAAGTCGGCGATGATCGAGAAGATCGCTGAAACCGTGCGCGAAAAACGCATCGAGGGCATCACCCACGTGCAGGACGAATCCGACCGGCACGGCGTGCGCGTGGTGGTCGAACTCAAGCGCGACGCCACCGCCGAGGTGGTGCTGAACCAGCTGTTCCGCTTTACCCCGATGCAGACCCATTTCGGCTGCAACATGCTGGCGCTGAATGGCGGACGTCCCGAGCAACTGACGCTTTACGGCTTCCTGAGCGCCTTCATTTCCTTCCGCGAGGACGTTGTGGCGCGGCGGACCGCCTATGACCTGCGCAAGGCCCGAGAACGCAGTCACGTGCTTTGCGGCCTGGCCGTCGCGGTCAGCAATGTCGACGAGGTCGTGGCGACCATCCGTGCCTCCGCCGACGCCGCCGAGGCGCGTGAAAAGCTGATGACCCGGCGCTGGCCGGCTGGCGATATCCTCGAATATATCGCGCTGATCGACGACCCCACCCACAAGGCCAACGAGGACGGCACCTATAACCTTTCCGAAACGCAGGCCCGCGCCATTCTGGAGCTGCGCCTGCAAAGGCTGACGCAACTGGGCGTCAAGGAAGTCACGGACGAGCTGCAGGACCTGGCCGGCAAGATCAAGGAATACCTCGCCATCCTCGCCAGCCGCGAGAGAATCATGCAGATCATCTCGGACGAACTGACCGAGGTGAGAGAGCAGTTCGCCGTCCCCCGCCGCACCGAGATCGTCGACTGGTCGGGCGACATGGAAGACGAGGATCTGATCGAGCGCGAGGACATGGTCGTGACGGTCACGTCAGGCGGCTATATAAAGCGCACCGCGCTGGCCGATTTCCGCGCGCAGAAACGCGGCGGCAAGGGGCTGTCGGGGATGCAGACCAAGGAAGAGGACGTGGTGACCACGCTCTTCGTGGCCAACACGCACACGCAGCTTTTGTTCTTCACCACCGACGGGATGGTCTACAAGCTGAAGACGTGGCGCCTGCCGCTGGGCGGACGCACGTCGAAGGGAAAGGCGATCGTCAACATCCTTCCCATTCCCAGCGGCGTCAGCATCGCGGCGATCATGCCGGTGGATGTGCCGGAAGAAGAATGGGAAAACCTTCAGATATTCTTTGCCACCTCGGCCGGGGACGTACGGCGCAACGCGCTGAGCGACTTCACCAACGTCAAGTCGAACGGCAAGATCGCGATGAAGCTGCCCGACGAAAACACGCGTCTGGTCAACGTGCGCATCTGTTCCGAGGATGATGACGTGATGCTGGTCACCGACTCGGGCCGGGCGATCCGTTTCCGGACAACCGATGTGCGGGTCTTCAAGGGGCGCGACTCCACCGGTGTGCGGGGGATCAGGCTTCAGAATGGAGACACCCTCGTCTCGATGTCGATCATTCGCCATTTCGAGGCCAGCCCGGACGAGCGGGCCGCCTATCTGAAGATGCGCCGCCAGATGGCCGGCGCGGATGACGAGGGCACGGGCGAGGACGAAGGCAATGCCGACGCTCCCCTGCCCCCTGAACGGTTCGAGGAGATGAAAGCGGCGGAGAACCTGATCCTGACGATCACCGAGCAGGGCGCTGGCAAGCTGAGTTCGAGCCACGACTACCCGGTGCGCGGACGTGGCGGCATGGGCGTGCAGGCGATGGACAAGGCGATGCGCGGCGGCGCGTTGGTCGCGTCCTTCCCGGTGGATCTCGAGGACCAGATCATGCTGGCCACTTCGCGCGGGCAGTCGATCCGGGTGCCGGTCGAAGGCATTTCGTTCCGGTCGCGCAGCGCGGGCGGTGTTAAGGTGTTCAACACGGGCAAAGGCGAGAAAGTCGTCAGCGTCGCTTGGATCGCCGAGACCGGAGAAGAGGAACTGCTGGATGGCGAGGCGACGACGGACAAGGCGGAGGACCAGGAGGCAACCTGATTTTCTGAACGCGCCGCGCAAAGCGCGCCGTTTTGAACGACTTTCGCCTCAGCTCGTCGGCAAACAAGATTAAGGAAGCCCCGGATTTCTGCTGCCCCGGGGCGGCAATCGGTGGATCCGGATATCGATGTCGACAACATCTTCGTCGCGATGTGATCCTGACCCGTCGCGTGTGGCGGTAACCAATTGGCAAGGTTTTCGTGCAACGATACGCGCAAACCCACTGGGAAACCGCGTGTCATGAACGTCTATACGTGCCAGATCGACCTCAAGAAAGACGCCAAGTCGTTGCCATTCGCCGCGGCACTGGAAGACTGGAAGTCCCACCTTCAGGCGGGCGGAGATGGTCGGAAACTGCTCGCTGTTGCGCCGCAAGCTGAACCTGGCTTCGGGTGCCCATCGCGACTTCCTGTTGCAAATCGAGCTGTCAGACTTGGCGCAACTTGACCGGGCATTCAGGTGGGTCGGACAACAAAGCGCCTAGGCCGAGACGCTCTACGCTCGGATGCATGAAATGATCGAAAGCGCGGATGTCGCACTGGACCGCCCGTTTCCGGAGCCTGAACGCGCCGAACGGTTGGCGATCATTTGAGCGGTTGGCCACTAATCGGGGGTGTTGTGTCAGTCGGTGACGCGGTTGACCGAAGTGGAGACACCGATGACCGTGCCGATGAGACCCATGATGGTTCTGGCCGAATTGATCGGCGACTCAGTCGCGTAAAGCGTGTCGTCGGGCTGCATGTAAAACTGCCGCGCAGAAAATAGCCCGTCGGCAGACGTGAGGTCGAAGCTGAACACTGATCGGCCCCATCTAAGTGGTCCAATTTGATTGTTAGTGCATGATCGGCCTTTGGTCCATCTGGACTATGGCTTCTGGCGCAGGCGGGCGATAGCCCAGAGC